>NZ_JBIWMA010000007.1:177422-346410 GCF_044766465.1 Streptomyces sp. NPDC102259
GGCGGCGCCCTCGCCCCCGCCGCAGCCCGCCTCGCCCGCCTCGCCCGCCTCAGCGCACGGCCGCCTCCGTCATCCCCGGCTGGTCGAACTGTGTCCGGTGCAGCTCCGCGTACCGTCCGCCGGTCGCGAGGAGTTCGTCGTGGGTGCCGCGTTCCACGATCCGGCCGGACTCGACGACGAGGATCAGGTCGGCGGCGCGCACGGTCGACAGCCGGTGGGCGATGACGATCGCCGTACGGTCCACGAGTGCCTCGGCAAGGGCTTCCTGGACGGCCGCCTCGGAGGTGTTGTCGAGGTGGGCGGTGGCCTCGTCGAGGATGACGACGCGCTGGCGGGCCAGCAGCAGCCGGGCGATGGTCATGCGCTGGCGTTCCCCGCCAGAGAGGCGGTAGCCGCGTTCACCGACGACCGTGTCGAGCCCGTCGGGGAGGGAGCGGACGAGGTCGTCGAGGCGGGAGCGGCGCAGGGCGTCCCACAGGTCGTCCTCGGTGGCCCCGGGACGGGCCAGCAGGAGGTTGGCGCGGACGCTGTCGTGGAAGAGGTGGCCGTCCTGGGTGACCATGCCGAGGGTGGCCCGCAGGGAGCCCGCGCTCAGGTCACGGACGTCGACCCCGCCGATCCGGACGGCGCCCGCGTCGACGTCGTACAGGCGCGGCAGGAGCTGGGCGATGGTCGACTTGCCGGCGCCGGAGGAGCCGACGAGGGCGACGGTCTGCCCGGGGGCGGCATGGAAGGAGACGCCGTGCAGGACCTCGGCGCCGCCGCGGGAGTCGAGTGAGGCGACCTCCTCGAGGGAGGCAAGGGAGACCTTGTCGGCGGACGGGTAGCCGAAGCGGACGTCGTCGAACTCGACCGCGACAGGGCCCGGCGGCACCTCGCGGGCGTCCGGCTTCTCCTCGATGAGCGGCTTCAGGTCGAGCACCTCGAAGACCCGCTCGAAGCTGACCAGCGCGCTCATCACCTCCACCCGGGCGCCGGCGAGGGAGGTCAGCGGGGCGTACAGGCGGGTCAGGAGCAGGGCGAGGGCGACGACGGCCCCCGGTTCGAGGGTGCCGTTCAGCGCGAGACGGCCGCCGAGACCGTAGACGAGGGCGAGGGCGAGGGCGGAGACGAGGGTCAGGGCGGTGATGAACACCGACTGGGCGGTGGCCGTGCGGACGCCGATGTCGCGGACGTGGGAGGCCCGGGCCGCGAACTCCGCCGACTCCTCCTCGGGCCGGCCGAACAGCTTGACCAGCGTGGCGCCGGGCGCGGAGAAGCGCTCGGTCATCCGGGTGCCCATCGCCGCGTTGAGGGTGGCCGCCTCGCGCTGCATGCCCGCCATGCGGCTGCCCATCCGCCGGGCCGGGAGCACGAACACCGGCAGCAGGGCCAGCGCGAGCAGCGTGATCTGCCAGGACAGGGTGAGCATGACGGCGAGCGTGAGCAGCAGGGTGACCAGGTTGGAGACCACTCCGGAGAGGGTGTTGCTGAAGGCGCGCTGGGCGCCGATCACGTCGTTGTTGAGTCGGGAGACGAGCGCTCCCGTACGGGTACGTGTGAAGAACGCGACCGGCATCCGCTGCACATGATCGAACACGGCCGTCCGCAGATCGAGGATGAGACCCTCCCCCAGCGTCGCCGAGAGCCTCCTGCCCAGGATGCCGAGCGCCGCCTCCAGCACCGCGATGACCGCGATGAGCAGCGACAGCCGGACGACCGCGTCAGCGTCGCCGTGCGACACGATCGTGTCGACGACGCGCCCGGCGAGGACCGGGGTGGCGACCGCCAGCAGCGCGGTCGCCACCCCCAGCAGGACGAACAGCGCGATCCGGCGGCGGTGGGGGCGGGCGAACGCGCCGATGCGGCGCAATGTCACCCGGTCGAAGGGGCGGCGTTCCTGCTGGGCGTTCATGACGCTGTAAAGCTGCGTCCAGGCGGTGCTCTCCATGCTCATGGAAGTGACCGTAGGACCTCAAGCAACCTTGAGGTCAACTTTCTCGCCGCAGAGGTTCAGCCAGAGGTTCAGGCAGTGGATCAGACGAAGGACCCGATGACCGTACGTAATGTTCCGTCCCCGCTTCCGCAACCCGCAGTTGGCACCGTGCGGAGAACCTCTGCGAGTGTGACAGCGGTTCCCGTTCCCCTTCCCCTTCCCCGTCCCCTTCCCCCAGGCAGGCCGGCCCGGCGGGTGCCGGTGCGCAAGCTCCTGTGTCTGCTTCCGCTCCTGCTCGTCACCGTGGTCGCGGTGCGGCACCGGTCCGTTCTCGTCGAGGGCTTCGCACAGTTGCGGAGCGCGCAGTGGCCCTGGCTGCTGGCCGCGCTCGGAGCGACCTGCCTGACCTGGGTGGCGGCGGCCGTCACCCGGCAGGGCGCGGTGGTGGAGCGGCTGCCCGGACGGCGGCTGCTGGCCGCGCAGTTCGCGGCGGGCGCGGCCAACCACCTGCTGCCCACCGGGCTGGGCGCGAGCGCGGTCAACCTGCGGTTCATGACCGTGTGCGGGGTGCCCCTGGCCCGCTCCTCCGCGGCCCTCGCGCTGTACATGCTGGCGGAGGGCGTGTCCCGGGTGGGCCTGCTGGCCGTGCTGCTGCTCGTCTTCCCCGACGCGCTGCGGCTCGGCTCCCTGCTGCCCGGCGGGGCGCTCGGCCCGCTGCTGGGCGTCCTCGGGGCGGTCGTGCTGGTGGTGGCGGGCGCGCTCGCCCTCGTACGGCGGCTGCGGTCGGCGGTGTGCTCGTTCCTGCGCACCGCGCTCGGCGAGGCGCGCTCGGTGCACTCCCGTCCGGCCCGGGCGCTGGCCCTGTGGGGCGGCTCGCTGGCGTTCCCGGTGCTCCAGGCGGCCGGCCTGGCCGCGGTGGGGCAGGCGTTGGGGCTGCCGGTGCCGGTGGCGCACATGGCGGTCGCGTATCTGGCGGCGACGGTGGCGGTCGCGCTGGTCCCGACGCCGGGCGGGATCGGTTCGGTGGAGGCGGCGCTGGTCGTGGCGCTGGTGGCGGCGGGCGGCCCGGTGGCGTTGGCCACGGCCGTGGTGCTCGGCTACCGGATCATCACGGTGTGGCTGCCGCTGGTGCCGGGGGCGCTGACGCTCGGTGCGCTGGTGCGGATGAAGGTCATCTGAGGGCCCGTCGGGCCTCGGGCACCGGCCCCGGACAGCTCAGGGCCGGACGCTCACGTGGACGGGGCCGTCCTGCGGGTCGACCCGGTGCGTCCAGCCGGCCGGCAGGCGCAGGGTGCGGTTCGGCAGGACGGCCGTCCACAGCCGTTCCCGGTGCAGCACGCGCCCGTTCTGGGTGACGTGCAGAACCGGGCGGGTCAGTCGCGTCGCGGTGCGCAGGACGTACGGGAGACGGTCGGCCGGGGTGACGCGGTTCGGGGCGATCCAGAGCAGGGGCGGGTCCACGAGGAGCGGGACGGCGGCGGCGCGGTCGGCGTCCGGGGGGTGATCGGCGTCCGGGTGATCGGCGTCCGCGAGGTGGTCGGTGCGGGCGAGGTGGTCGAGGACGGCGCCGGCGGCATGGGCGCCCTCCCGCACCGCGGTCGCCGCGCTCTCCACGGCGTGCAGCACGCTGCCGACGGCGAAGACGCCGGGGCGCGAGGTGCGCAGGGCGCCGTCGACGGCGGGGCCGCGGGTGCCGGGGTCCAGGACGAGCCCGCCGCGCCGGGCCAGTTCGTGGTCGGGGACGAAGTCGCCGGTGAACACGACGGTGTCGCAGGGCAGTACGGTCGTCCGGCCGTCGCGGTGCCGCACCCGCACGCCCGACAGACGTCCGTGGCCCAGCAGTTCGGCGACCGTGGTGCCGGCCAGGAGCGGAGTGCCGTGGCGCAGCCGTGAGCCGGCGGCACGGGCCGGGGTGGTCTGCGGGCCGGGCAGGTCGGTGACCATCGCCACGACCGTGGCGCCGGCGGCCCGTACGGTGTCGGCGGCGGCGTACGAGACGTCCTGCGCGCCGACCACCACCGCGCGCCTGCCGATCCGCTGCCCGTAGAGGTGCACGGCCTGCTGGAGTTCCCCGGTGGTGTAGACGCCGGCCGGGCGGGTGCCGGGCACCAGACGGGCCGCACGGGGGCGTTCGCGGGCGCCGGTGGCCAGGACCACCGCCCGTGCGGTGATCGTCCCGGGTCCCTCGGCGCCGAGGGTGCGCAGGGCCAGGGGGCCGGCCCAGTCGAGGGCCGTCACACCGGTGCGGAGGGTCGCCCCGGCCTGCCGGGTCGCGGTGACCAACAGCCGGGCGTACGCGGGGCCGGTGAGGGGATGCAGCAGCGTGCCGTAGCCGCCGTGCGCGCAGTGCCGAGGCGCTCCCCCGGCCCGTGTCTCCCGCTCCACGATCTCGACGCGGCCCGCCCCGGCGGCGGCGAGCCGGGCGGCGGTCGCGAGGCCCGCGGGGCCCGCGCCGACGACCAGGACGTCGACCCGGCGTGCTCCGGTCACTTCCGGGCCGGTCATTTCCGGGCCGGTCATTTCCGGGCCGGTCGTTTCCGGGCCTCCTCCAGCAGGGCCCGCACGGCCGCCCCGCAGTGGAAGCCCTGGCAGCGGCCCGCGCGGGCCCGGGTGCGGCGGCGCAGCCCGTCGAGGGTGCGCGGCGGGATCGGATGGGCCAGGGCGTCCCAGATCTCGCCCCGGGAGACGCCTTCGCAGTGGCAGACGAGGATGCCGTACTCGGGGCCGGTCGGCCGCCGGTGCACCGGGACGGGGCGCAGTTCGCGCACCGGTCCCGGGTCGAGGCCGGTCTCGGTCTCGAGCAGGCCGACGACGTGGGCGGCGATGGCGAGGGACGCGGTCAGACCGGTGGAGCGGATCCCGCCGACGGTGACGCAGGCCTCGCCGGGGTGGGCGGTGATGCGGTAGTCGTCGTGCTCGGTGGCGGCGCGCAGTCCCGCGTAGACGGCGGTGACCTCCTCGTCGAGGAGCCCGGGCAGGATGCGGCCGCCCTGCGCGCGCAGCCCGGCGAGGCCGTCGGCCGTGGAGTGCGTGGCCCGTTTGTCGTCCAGGTCCTCGGCGGTGGGGCCGAGCAGGACGTTGCCGTACACGGTGGGGGCGACCAGGACGCCCTTGCCGAGGGCCGTGGGCACCGGCAGCAGGATGTGGTGGACGAGATCGCGGGCGAACGTGTCGAAGACGATGAGCTGGCCGCGGCGCGGGACGACGGTGAAGTCGTCGTGGCCGAGCAGCCGGTCGAGCGCGTCGGCGTGCAGACCGGCCGCGTTGACGAGGAAGCGGGCGCGCAGGACGCCCCGGGCGGTGCCGATCACGTGTGTGTCGCCCTGCCGGCCCACCTGGCGGACCGGGGCCTCGAGGTGCAGGTCCACGCCGTGCCGGACGGCCTGGGTGGCGTACGCCAGCGGGGTCGTCCAGGGGCAGACGACGCTCTCGCCGGGCACGTGCAGGGCGCCGAGCGCGCCGGGCCCCAGGTGCGGTTCGAGCCGGTACAGTTCGGCGGCCCCGATCAGACGCGCGTCCCTGTACTCGTTGCGTTCCGCCTTCTCCGCCAGCCGGGGCAGCGCGGCGAGCTGCTCCTCGTCCCAGGCCACGAGCAGCGCGCCGACCGGCTCCACGGGGATGCCGGACTCCGCGGCGTACGCGGCGAGCAGGGCGGCGCCCTCGCGGACCAGGCGGGCCTCCAGCGAGCCGGGGACCGCGTCGAAACCGGTGTGCAGGATCGCGGTGTTGGCCTTGGACGTGCCCTGGCCGATGTCGTCCTGGGCCTCGACGAGGGCGACCTTCAGGCGGGGCCGGCGGGCCAGTTCGCGGGCGATGGCGCAGCCGACGACTCCGGCGCCGACGATCGCGACGTCGTACGGCTCCGTGGGCAGCGGCCCCTCGGCGGTCACCGTCACGTCGGCTCCCGCTCCAGCAACACGCCCACGGCGGACCGGAATTCGCCGAGCCGCCGGGCGGCCTCCGCCGCAGGGACGCGGGGCTCGTACACCGTCGAGGGCCCGCCCTCGGGCAGCGCGTCGGCGACGCTCAACCCCGGGGTGGCGCCGAGGCGGGCCAGGGCGCCCGCGCCGAGGGCCGTCGCATCGGTCAGCGGGGACACCTCGACGGGGCACTGCGCCAGGTCGGCCTGGGTCTGCATGAGCAGGGCGGAGCGCGTGAGGCCGCCGTCGACCCGCAGGGTCGACACGGGCGTGCCGAGGTCGGCCGCCGCGGCCTCGGCCAGCTCCACCACCTGTGCGGCCAGCCCCTCGCACAGGGCGCGCACCAGGTGCCCCGGGGTGGTGTCCAGGCCGAGTCCGGTCAGGGAGCCGCGCAGGTCGCCGCGCCACCAGGGGGCGGCGAGTCCGGCGAGGGCGGGGACGAAGGTGACACCGCCGCTGTCGGGCACGGTGGCGCCGACGGTGTCGAGGTCGGCGGCGCCCTGGATGACGCCGAGGCCGGTGAGCCAGCGGACGGCGGAGGCGGCGGTGTACACCTGGCCGTCGAGGCAGTAGGCGGTGCGTCCGCCGAGCCGCCAGGCGACGCAGCCGACCAGTCCGGAGGCGCTGCGGCGGGCCGTGCCGCCGGTGGGGGCGAGGAGGAAGGCCCCGGTGCCGTAGGTGCATTTGGCGACGCCGGGTGTGGTGACGCGTTGGGCGAGCAGGGCGGCCTGCTGGTCGACGACGAGGCCGGTGAGCGGGATCTCCGGGCCGAACGCGCGGGTCGTGCCCACCGGCCCGGCGTTGTCGACGACGTCCGGGAGCCGTTCGCCGGACAGCCCGTAGAGGTCGAGGGCGCGCGGCGACCACTGCGAGCTGTCCAGGTCGAGCAGCTGGGTGCGGCCCGCGGTGGCCGCGTCGGTGACATAGGCGCCGGTGAGCCGGTGGACGAGCCAGGCGTCGCTGGTGGTGACGACTCCCTCGGTGGTGAGGTGACGTCGTATCCAGGCCATCTTGGGGGCGGCGAAGTACGGGTCCAGGGGCAGGCCGGTGAGGTGGCGCAGCTCGTCGGCGTGCGGCTCCAGTCCGGCGCACACCGAGGCGGCCCTGCGGTCCTGCCAGACGAGGGCGTCGGTGAGCGGGCGGCCCGTGGCCGGGTCCCAGGCGAGGACGGTCTCGCCCTGGTTGGCGAGGCCGAGCGCCACGACGGGCTCGCGGGCCTCGGCCAGCGCGTGGCGGCCTGCGGCGACGACCGAGTCGTACAGCGCGCCGGGGTCGACCTCGGCCAGACCGCCGGGTGGGTAGCGGGGGCGTACGGCGGCGAACCCGGCGCCGATCACCCCGCGTTCGGGACAGATCACCAGGGCCTTGGTGCCGGAGGTGCCCTGGTCGACGGCGAGTACCGGACCCGTCATCGTGCCCTCCCTCGGTGATCGGTCGGGTGATCACGGAGCGACAGCCTGCCGTCGGCCCACGGGTCGCGTCAAGAGGCCCCCGACCAGCGGCGACCGGTCTTCGTCCACTCTTCGTTCACTGGCTGATGGCCAGTCAATTCCGTTGTTCAGAAGGTGAGTTGGATCGAGCGAGAAACGAGTGTGATGCCTTTCCCGCCCCCCTATAGTGACGGCCGTCCCACGCGATCTCCTCACCCGCCACTCCGTCCGCCGCCCCGAGGAGGGCTGTTGTCACTCCACCCCGCCGTCGTGCCGGCGCCACGCCCGCGGGCGGGTGGCTGATGGCCAGAGACGGAGTACGGCCGGCCTACGACCCCGCAGGGCACGACGGTGATCTGCGGGCCGCTCTCCAGGAGGTGCGCACCGGGCGCTGGCTGTCGATGCGCCTCCTGCTGGAGCGCACCACGGCGTGGTGGCAGTGGACGCGGCGCACCCAGGTGCTGGCCGCGGCGGCGGCCGGGACGGACGTGGTGCGGGCCTGGCTCGCCGAGGAGCCGCACAGCGTGCCGGCCACGGTGATGCAGGCCCGGGTCGCCGTCGAGCGGGCGCTGCGGGCGCGCCGTGAGCACCATCTCCGTACGCACGAACTGTGGATCGAGGCCTGGGACCTGAGCCAGTCCGCGGCCCGCACCGCGCCGCCGGACCCGGTGCCGTGGGTGTGCCTGCTGGCGCTGGCCCAGCTGGACCGCGAGCTGCTGTGGGAGGAGCACCGGGCGGCGCCGCCCGAGCCGACCCTCCCGCCGGGCCCGTGGGGCCTGCTGGACGAGGCCGGCCGACGTGACCCGCACAACCGCGAGGCGCACCACCGCATGCTCCAGTTCCTGTACACGCAGGCGGGTTCCGGGCGGCTGGCCGAGGCGGCTGGCTTCGCGCAGCTGGTCGCGGGCACCGCCCCGCCGGGTTCCGCGCTGCACGTCCTGCCGCTGTACGTCCGGGCCGAGCGGTACCGGCGCGGCGCCGGCCGGGGCGCCGCCCTCGACCTGCACTGGGTGGCCGAGGACGCGACCCGGGAGGCGCTGCGGGCGCGGGAGGGCTGGTTCGACCGCGCCGGTCCCGCCGAACGCTCGCCGCTCGACCTCAACCACCTGGCGCACGCGCTGTGGGGAGCGCTCCGCTTCGCCGACGCGGCCGAGGTGTTCGACGCGATCGGCCCGTACTGCACGCCGCTGCCCTGGACGTACCGCACCCCGACCCCGGGCGATCACGCGGAGGCCGTGCAGGTGTTCCTCCAGGCCCGCACGCGCAGCCGGCCCGGGGCGCGGGGTCCCGGTTCCTGACGCCGTCCGCGGATCCCCTCACACGCCACCGTCCCCCTCCGCCCCCCTTCCGTCCCCTCCCCCTCGTGCTCGCCTCCCCGTGCTGCCGCCCCCGCGTTCTCGTCCCCGGCTCCGCTCGTGGCCCTTCTCCCCTTCGGAGGTTTGTCATGTCCAGCATCCCCGACCCTGCGGCTCCGTCCGCCGCGTCCGCGACACCCGCCGTGTCCGCGGTGCCCCGTCCCGACGAGGAACAGCGGCTGCGCGAACTCGGTTACCGGCCGGTGCTGGCCCGTCGGATGGGCGGATTCGGCAACTTCGCGATCAGCTTCTCCGTGATCTCGGTCCTGTCCGGCTGCATGACCCTGTACGGCTTCGGCATGGGCGCGGGCGGCCCCGCGGTGATGCTCTGGGGCTGGGTGGGCGTCGGCCTGTTCGTGCTGTGCGTCGGGCTCGCGCTGGCCGAGGTCACCAGCGCCTACCCGACGTCCGGCGCCCTGTACTACATGGCCGACCGGCTCGGCGGCCGGCGCTGGGGCTGGTACACCGGCTGGCTGAACCTGCTCGGCCTGCTCGGCGCGATCGCCGGCATCGACTACGGCGCCGCACTGTTCGCGGGCGCGTTCGCCAACCTCCGCTGGGGCTTCGAGCCGACGCCGGAGAAGACGATGCTGATCTTCATCGCGATCCTGCTGCTGCACGCCGTGCTGAACCTGTTCGGCGTCCGCCTGGTCAGCGTCCTCAACTCCGTCTCCGTCTGGTGGCACCTGGCGGGGGTGGCGCTGATCGTCGGCGCCCTGTGGATCGTCCCCGACCACCATCGGTCGCCGTCCTTCGTGTTCACCGAGTTCGTCGACGACACCGGCTGGCACAACCCGGTGTACGTGGCCGCGATAGGGCTGCTGCTGGCCCAGTACACGTTCTCCGGCTACGACGCCTCGGCCCACCTCTCCGAGGAGACCTCCAACGCCTCGGTGTCGGCGGCCAAGGGCATCGTGCGCTCCATCTGGGTGTCGTGGATCGCGGGCTTCGCGCTGCTGGCGGGGTTGACCTTCGCCATCCAGGACTACGCCGCCACCCGCGCGACCGACACCGGCGTGCCGCCCGCGCAGATCCTCCTCGACGGGCTCGGCACCAACGGCGCGAGCGCGCTGCTCGTCGTGGTGATCACCGCCCAGTTGTTCTGCGGGAACGCCGAGGTCGCCGCCGCCAGCCGCATGGTCTTCGCGTTCAGCAGGGACCGGGCCCTGCCCGGCTCGGATCTGTGGCGCAAGGTCAGCAGCCGTACCCAGACCCCGGTCGCGGCCGTGTGGCTGTCGGTGGTGGTCGCGGGTCTGCTCGCCCTGCCGTCCCTGTACTCGGCGACGGCGTACGGCGCGGTCACCGCCATCAACGTCATCGGCATCACACCCGCGTACGCCATCCCGGTGCTGCTGCGGCTGCGCGCCGGGGACCGGTTCCAGCCGGGTCCGTGGCATCTCGGCCGCTGGAGCCGTCCGATCGGGTGGGTCGCCGTCGCGTGGGTGGCCTGTGTGACGGTGCTGTTCTGCCTGCCCCAGTCGTCGCCGGTGACGGTGGACACGATGAACTACGCGTCCGTGGCCCTGGCCGTCGTACTGCTCCTCGCCACGGTGTGGTGGTTCGTGGCCCGCCGTTCGTACGGGACGCCCACCACCGCGGCCTACGGATCGGACCGCGAGCAGGCCGAACTGGCCGAGCAAATCGTCTGAGCTGCGGGATCCCGCCACCGCGACCGGATCCTCGGGTACGAACTCCCGTGCCGGATACGGCAGGATGAGCGGTCGCGCCCCCTCCGCGAACGGCGGCGCGACCGCACATCCCGGAACCGAACAGGTGACATCGTGACGAGACTTCACATCCGGCCGTCGGCGGCCCCCCGTGCCGCGGACCGACTTCCCGGAGGTGACCGGTGAACCGCGCCCTGACCCTGGACGACGGTGCCATCGCCGGAATCGCCCTGGCCACCGGCCTGTTGGCCGCCTTCCTGTCCCGCACGCTGCTGCGCTGGCTGGCGAAGCACGCCAAGCGCACGAAGTGGAGCGGCGACGACGTCGTCGTGGACGCGCTGCGCACCGTGGTCCCCTGGTCGATGATCGCCGCCGGCGCGGCGGCCGCGGCCGCGGTGCTGCCGCTGACGAAGACCGTCCAGCACACCGTCAACCAGTGCCTGACGGTGCTGCTGATCTTCGTGGTGACCGTGTCGGCGGCGCGGGTCGTCGCCGGGCTCGTGCAGTCGGTGACCTCCTCGCGCTCCGGAGTCGCCGGGTCCGCCACGATCTTCGTGAACATCACCCGGATCCTGGTCCTGGCGATCGGCTTCCTGGTGGTGCTCCAGACGCTGGGCATCTCCATAGCCCCGCTGCTCACCGCCCTGGGCGTCGGCGGTCTGGCCGTGGCGCTGGCCCTCCAGGACACCCTCGCGAACCTCTTCGCGGGCATCCACATCCTCGCCTCCAAGACCGTCCAGCCCGGTGACTACATCAAGCTGAGCAGCGGCGAGGAGGGCTACGTCGAGGACATCAACTGGCGTCAGACGACCGTGCGCGCCCTCTCCAACAACCTCGTCGTCATCCCCAACGGGCAGCTCGCCAAGACGAACATGACCAACTACATGCGTCCCGAGCAGCAGTTGACGATCCTGGTGCAGGTGGGCGTCGCCTACGACAGCGACCTGGAGCATGTGGAGCGGGTGACCTCGGAGATCATCGCCGAGGTCATGACGGACGTCGACGGCGCCCTCCCGGACCATGAACCCGCCATCCGGTTCCACACCTTCGGCGACTCGCGGATCGGCTTCACGGTGATCCTGGGCGTCGGCGAGTTCAGCGACCAGTACCGGATCAAGCACGAGTTCATCAAGCGTCTGCACCGCCGCTACCGCGAGGAGGGCATCCGGATCCCGGCGCCCGCCCGCACGGTGGCGTTGCAGTCGGGCACGGTCGTCATCCCGCAACAGCGGACCGGCGACGACATCGTGCAGGGCGGGCTGCCCGCCCTGCACGACTGACGGCGGCCGAGGGCGTCGGCCGCCGGGTCAGAGCGTGGCCGAGTTCTCGTGCCAACGCACTCCCGCCTGCCGGCGCGGGGCGGTGAGGGTCGGCGTCGCCGGGGTGACCGTCCAGTCCGGATGGCCGGGCATCCTCGGGGTCGTCGTGCCGTACAGCCAGTCGCGCAGGAAGCCGGACACGTCCTGGCCGCAGGTGTGCGAGGCGAGGGCGATGTAGTCCTCCGTCGACGCCGAGGAGTTGCGGTGACGGTCCAGGAAGGTCCGCTCGACCGCGTGGAAGGCGTCCTCGCCGATGAGCTGCCGCAGCGCGTACAGGACGAGGACGCCGCCCAGGTAGCGCTGGCTGTCGAAGAGGTTGGCCGCGTTCGGCGCGGCGACCGGGCCGGAGGTCCTGCGCCACTGGTCGCCGCGCGCGTAGGTGTCCTTCATCCGGGCCTCGAAGCTGGTCAGGCCCAGGGAGTCCGGCCAGCCCCGCTCGTAGCGGTACAGCAGCCCGTAGAAGTCGGCGTGGCCCTCGTTGAGCCACAGGTCGGCCCAGGTGGCGGGGCTGACGCTGTTGCCGAAGTAGGAGTGGACCAGCTCGTGCATCATGTGCGAGCCGATCTTCGGCTCCGCCTGGAGCAGGTAGTTCGGCTTGTACAGGGTGAGGGTCTGGGTCTCCAGGCCCGTGAAGTCGAAGGCGTTCGGGTCGTCGGAGTTGCAGGGCAGCAGCCCGTACGTCTCGAACGGGTAGGCGCCCAGCCGTGCCTCGAGCCACTCGACCAGGCCGGGGGTGAGGGCGAGGGCGGGCCCCAGGGCTTCGGCGCGCGCGGCCGGGACGACGTCGCGCAGCGGCAGTCCGTGCGGCCCCTGGCGCTGCTTCACGACGTAGTCGCCGACGGTGATCTGCACCAGTTCGGTGGCGATCGGCGAGCGGGAGCGGTAGGTGTACGCGGTCCGGTCGCCGGCCAGGTCCTCGGTGCACACGAGCGAGCCACTGGCGACGGCCCGCAGGGTGGCGGGGACGGTGATGCGGAAGGTGAAGTCCGCCTTGTCCGACGGGTGGTCGTTGCAGGGGAAGACGGTGTGCGCGGAGTCCGGCTGGGGACAGATCGCGAACCCGTCGGCCGTCGGGACCCACGCGGTGTGCGCGAGCGCGCGGCGCGGGTCCGCCGTGTAGGTCACGCACACGGTGACCTGGGCCCGGGCGGGCAGGGCCCGGGCCGGGGTGATCCGCAGTTTCTCGTCCACCTGTTCGAACGCGGCGGTGCGGCCGTCGACGCGGACCGTGCGTATGTCCAGGCCCAGGGCGTCCAGCGAGAGACGGGTCAGGGCCTCGGTGGTGCGCAGCTCCAGGGTCGCCGTGGCGTCGACCAGGGTGATCGAGGGGTCGTAGGAGAAGTCGAGGTGGTAGGCGCCGACGCGGTAGCCGTCGTTGCCGAGGGCCGGGAAGACCGGGTCGCCGAGGGTCTCGGCGCCCGGGGCGTCGACGGGCTTGGTGTCCGTGTCCGCGTACGCCGTGTTTCCCCCGGCCAGGACTGCTGCCGTGCCGATCAGCGCGGCCGCCGGGGCCGTCACTCTGGTGCGATATCTCATGGTCCGCTTTCGCTCGGGCGGCCGGGTGGTCGGTCCGGCCGTCGGATCAGGTCGACGATCTACCTGCAGGACTACGGAAAGCGGAGCTTCGGTTGCCCCGTAAAGGAAACATGTACATGCCGAGACAGGAGGAGACCCCTGTCGAGCCGATCCCGGTCACGAGATATCTTGATGTCGAGCAATGTTGCAGACGTGGAGCGGAGCACCCGGTGACTGACTCGACCATCATCTATACGCACACTGACGAGGCCCCGGCCCTGGCGACGTATTCCTTCCTGCCGGTGGTCCAGGCGTACGCCTCGCAGGCGGGTGTCGCCGTCGAGACGCGGGACATCTCGCTGGCCGGGCGGATCATCGCCCTGTTCCCGGAGTACCTGGCGGAGGACCAGCGGATCCCGGACGCGCTGAGCGAGCTCGGTGAGCTGGCCAAGACGCCCGAGGCCAACATCATCAAGCTGCCGAACATCTCGGCGTCGATCCCGCAGCTCAAGGCCGCGATCGCCGAGCTCCAGGCCCAGGGCTACGCGCTGCCGGCCTACCCGGACGACCCGAAGACCGACGAGGAGCGGGAGATCCAGGCCCGCTACGACAAGGTCAAGGGCTCCGCCGTGAACCCGGTCCTGCGCGAGGGCAACTCCGACCGCCGCGCCCCCGCGTCGGTCAAGAACTACGCGAAGACCCACCCGCACCGCATGGGCGCCTGGTCGTCGGAGTCGAAGACCAACGTCGCGACCATGGGCGAGAACGACTTCCGCTCCACCGAGAAGTCCGTCGTGATCTCCGAGGCCGGCTCCCTGCGGATCGAGCTGGTCGGCGACGACGGCTCCACCAAGGTGCTGCGCGAGTCGGTACCGGTCCTCGAGGGCGAGGTCGTCGACGCCTCCGTCCTGCACGTCGCGCCGCTGCGCGAGTTCCTCACCGCGCAGATCGCCCGGGCCAAGGCCGAGGGCGTGCTGTTCTCCGTGCACCTCAAGGCCACGATGATGAAGGTCTCCGACCCGATCATCTTCGGTCACGTGGTGCGCGCCTTCTTCCCGAAGACCTTCGCGCAGTACGGCCAGGCGCTCGCCGCGGCCGGCCTGACCCCGAACGACGGTCTGGGCGGCATCTACAAGGGCCTGGAGTCCCTGCCGGAGGGCGCCGAGATCAAGGCCTCCTTCGACGCCGAGCTCGCCGAGGGCCCGGCCCTGGCCATGGTCGACTCCGACAAGGGCATCACCAACCTGCACGTGCCGTCCGACGTGATCGTCGACGCCTCGATGCCGGCCATGATCCGCACCTCCGGCCACATGTGGGGCCCGGACGGCCAGGAGGCCGACACCCTCGCGGTGCTGCCGGACTCCTCGTACTCCGGCGTCTACCAGGCCGTGCTCGACGACTGCCGCGCCCACGGCGCATACGACCCGTCGACCATGGGCTCGGTCCCGAACGTCGGTCTCATGGCGCAGAAGGCCGAGGAGTACGGCAGCCACGACAAGACCTTCGAGATCCCGACCACCGGCACGGTCCGCCTCGTCGACGGGGCCGGCAACGTGGTGATCGAGCAGACGGTCTCCGCCGGCGACATCTTCCGCGCCTGCCAGACCAAGGACGCGCCGATCAAGGACTGGGTGAAGCTGGCCGTCACCCGCGCCCGCGCCACCGGCAGCCCGGCCGTGTTCTGGCTGGACGCGACCCGCGCGCACGACGCGAACCTGATCGCCAAGGTCGAGGCGTACCTGGCGGAGCACGACACCGAGGGCCTGGACATCCGTGTCCTCGCGCCGGTCGAGGCCACCAAGCTGTCGGTGGAGCGCATCCGCCGCGGCGAGGACACCATCTCGGTCACCGGCAACGTCCTGCGCGACTACCTGACGGACCTGTTCCCGATCCTGGAGCTGGGCACCAGCGCCAAGATGCTGTCGGTCGTCCCGCTGATGGCGGGCGGCGGTCTGTTCGAGACGGGCGCCGGCGGCTCCGCGCCGAAGCACGTCCAGCAGCTGGTCAAGGAGAACTACCTGCGCTGGGACTCGCTGGGCGAGTTCTTCGCGCTCGTGCCCTCCCTCGAGCAGTACGCCGACTTCACCGGCAACACCCGCGCCAAGGTCCTCGCCGACACGCTCGACCGCGCCACGGCGACCTTCCTGAACGAGGACAAGTCCCCGACCCGTCGCGTCGGCGGCATCGACAACCGCGGCAGCCACTTCTTCCTGTCCCTGTACTGGGCGCAGGAGCTGGCCGCGCAGACCGACGACGCGGACCTGGCCAAGGCCTTCGCCCCGCTCGCCGAGACCCTCGCGGCGAACGAGCAGACCATCGTCGACGAGCTGAACGCCGTCCAGGGCAAGCCCGCCGACATCGGCGGCTACTACCAGCCCGACCCGTCGAAGGCGGCGGCGATCATGCGCCCGTCGACCACCTGGAACGAGGCGCTGGCCTCCCTGAGCTGACGCACCGCGCCACCCACCTCCGCCCCGACCGGGATCCTCTCCGGCCGGGGCGGCCGTGCGTCCGACGCCGCCGTTGGACCCCGAAGCGGCCGACCCGGTCTCCGGACGGCAAAGCGACTTCCTCCACGCAATTGCGTGAACCAAATGTCTCGAACCAACTCTTCTGCGAGACAAGCACGTTGGGGATGCGGCACACTTGCGTCGAGCAATACTCCACAGCGTTGATTGCGAGGGGTGAGGCGATGGCCACGGCCGGGGGGCCCACGGTACGGCGGCGTCAACTCGGCGCGGAACTGCGACGCCTGCGCGAGCACGCGGGCAAGCGGATCGAGGACGTCGCCGCCCACCTGGAGTGCTCGATGTCCAAGATCAGCCGGGTGGAGACGGGACAGGCCCCGATCAAGGCCCGGGACGTGCGGGACCTGCTGCACTGGTACGGAGTCGCCGACCCTCTGCGGGTCGAGACGGTCATGCAGATCCACAAGGACGCACAGCAGCAGGGCTGGTGGGCGCACTACGCGGAGGTGCTGCCCTCGGGCATGGCCACCTACGCGGGCCTCGAGGCCGATGCCCGCGTCCTGCGCTCGTACGAGTCGACGTTGGTGCACGGTCTGCTCCAGACCGAGGACTACGCCCGGGCGGTGATCGCCGCGGTGCGGCCCAACCAGCCCCACGAGACGGACCAGTTGGTGCGCTTCCGCAAGGAGCGCCAGACCCTTCTCAGCAGGCAGCCCGACCCGTTGGAACTGTGGGTGGTGCTGGAGGAGAGCGCACTGCGCCGTCCGGTCGGCGGCAGGGAGGTCATGGTGGCCCAACTGCGGCACCTGGCCGAGGCGGCGGCCCTGCCGAACGTCACCATCCAGGTCATGCCGTCCGCCAAGGGCGCCCACGCGGCCCTGGCCGGCGCCTTCTCCCTGCTGGAGTTCGAACCCCATACGCCCACGGTCGTCTACGTCGACTCCATCGCCGGGAACGTCTACCTGGAGAAGGAACGCGACGTCCGCACCTTCATCCAGACCTTCGACCTGCTCCGGGCGGCGGCTCCGGATCCGCTGGAGGCACCCGCCATGCTGGAGCAGATCACGAGGGAGATGCAGAACTCATGAGCACGCAGAACGGCCGGCCTGCGCCGCGGGTCGGCCTCCAGGACGCTGTGTGGCGCAAGAGCAGTCATAGCACGGGCAACGGAGCGTGCGTCGAGATCACGGTGGTGGAGGAGGTGGTCGCGGTCCGGGACTCCAAGGACCCCGGTCGGCCGGCTCTCGTGTTCTCGCCGCACGAGTGGCGCCTGTTCCTCCATGCGGCCGGCGACGGCCGACCGCACCGCCGCTGAGTAACTCGCCAGGGGGCTGCCCGTGTACGACGTCCTGTCCGCCCGATCCGTCGCGTCCGGCCCCTTCTACGCCACGGAGACCTTCTGGACGGCGGCCGGGGTCGCCGTCGCCGTCGTCGTGGGATGCGGCGCGATCTGGGCCGCGTTCCGCGCGGCGCACCCCCGACGCCGACTCAACTGGACCGTCGGACACGCCCCGTTGGTGCGACGCCCCATCGACGGCAGCCTGGAGATCAGCCGGAACGGCACCCAGCTGATCAACCCGCATCTGGTCACGGTGGTCCTCACCAACCCCGGCAGACGGGACATCCCCAGCAGCGCCTTCGACCGGGGCGAGCCGTTCCGAGTGCGCCTCGCCGTTCCCTACGCCGAGCTGCTCGACACCGAGTCCCGGCCCAGCGACGCCCAGGCGCCGCCGGCCCGGCTGCGCGGTGCGGAGCTGAGCATCGGTCCGGGCCGGATCGGTTCCGGGACGACCGTCACCTACCACGTGCTCGTCGACACGGTCCCCACCCACGATTGCAGCCACTCGCTGCTGGACGTGCGGGTCCAGTGCACCGCCGCACCGTCACCGCGCGACCCCGCCCACCCGGCGCCGCTCCTGCGGACCTCGGGAAACGGCCTTTCGTGACGGCACCGGGCGTACACGTCGCCCGACGTGCCGGTATGGCATCTTGATCGTGCGCCACGCCGTCGACCAGCTCCGGAGCAGCCTCGTGACCCCTGCCGCACCGTCCTTCTCCTTCCTCCCCGGCGCCGCCGACTCGCCGGTGATCCTTCATGTGCCGCACTCGGCCCGGGAGATACCGGCCGGGGTGCGGGCGGGCATCGTGCTGGACGACGGGGCGCTGGAGCGGGAGCTCGACCACATCACCGACTCGCACACCGCGGAGATCGCCGAGACGGCGGCGCGGCGGGCGGGAGTGACGCCCTGGCGGTTCGTGAACCGGCTGTCGCGGCTGGTCGTCGATCCGGAGCGGTTCCCGGACGAGCGCGAGGAGATGCGGGCCGTCGGCATGGGGGCCGTGTACACGCGGACCACGCACCGCGAGGTGCTGCGGCCGCGGGAGACCGATCCCGAGCCGCTCGTCGCCCGCTACTTCCGGCCGTACGCGCAGGCGATGACCGATGCCGTCGCCGAGCGGCTGGCGGCCGTCGGACGGGCCGTGATCGTCGACGTGCACTCCTACCCCACCGAGCCGCTGCCCTACGAGCTGCACGGCGAGGGACCCCGGCCGCCGGTCTGCCTCGGGACCGACGCCTTCCACACCCCGCCCGAGCTGCTCGCCGCCGCGCGGAAGGCGTTCGGGGAGGCGGTGGGGGACGTCGGGCTCGACAGCCCGTTCGCCGGGGCCTATGTGCCCCTGGAGCACTACGGGAAGGAGCCGCGGGTGAGCGCGCTCATGGTGGAGATCCGGCGGGACACGTACATGACCGAGCCGGGCGGACCGGTCGGGCCGGGCCTCCCCCGGCTCGCCTCGGCGCTCGCGGCCCTCGTGGACGCCGTCACCGACTGAACCGCGGGCCGCACCCCCGTACCGGGCAGGCCGCCGGAGCCCGGTGCCGACGGGTGGCACGGCCGTCGGGACGGCCGTGGAGACCGCCGGGGGCCGCGACGCCCGCCCGTCGCCTTCGGGTTCAGGCGCGGAGCCACTCCGTCACGACCACCTCCGCGCGGGTCCGCAGCCGCAGGGCGAACGGGCCGCCCGGAGGCGTGTCGCAGGCGAAGCGGCCCATGTCGTCGGCGGTGAGCGAGGCGCCGGCCCGGGGGCCGTGCAGGACCTCGATCGCGGCCGACTGGGGCGGCAGCAGCTGGCCCATCAGCCCCTCGTCGGTCACCTCGACGTCGACCGTCAGCCCACCCGTGTGGAAGGTCAGCATCCGCGGCACGTCCAGCGCGCCCCGCACCGGGATGGCGTCGACCAGCGAGTCGAAGGTCAGCTCGGCGATCCGCGCGTCCAGGTCGTGCAGCGCGTAGGCCTCGATGGCGGCCCGCCGCAGCTCGACGGGGACCGGATCCAGGATGGCGGCGGCCTGGCGGAGTTCCTCCTCCAGCCGGTCGTGGTCGAACTCCTCGTCGACGAAGGGGACTTCGCCGAAGATGTCGTCCGGCTCGTCGTCGTTCATACCGTTCATGCCGTTCACAGGGCTCCCCGTGCGTCGAGTCGGGCGCGCAGGCGGCGCAGACATCGCTGGCGCATCGGTCCGATGCTGCCGACGGCGATGCCCAGGGCGGCCGACACCTCCTGATAACTGGGCGGCGGCGAGGCGATCAGGACCCGCAGCAGCTGTCGGCAGCGCTCGCCGAGCGCCTCGAACTCCTGCCACAGGAACCGCACCCGCTCGCTCTGCGCGGCCGCCTCCTCCGAGTCGAGGACCGACTGCTCAGGGGTCAGCTCCTCGCTGGCCCGGTCGAGCAGCAGAGGATCGTCGGTCGGGGTCAGCCGCCGCAAGCTCTTGATCACTTTCAGGCACTCGTTGCGCGCGGTGCTCGCGAGCCACGCACCGGCCTTGTGCGGCTCGCGGATCCGCCCGAGATGCTGGGCGAACCGGAACCACACGGTCTGGTACACCTCGTGCCCGTCGGCGTCGGAGAGCCGATGCGCGCGTACGACCGACCACACCAATGGGCTCAGCCCGTCCACCAGCGCCTTCCAGGCCGCCGTGTCACCGTCGACGGCGGACTGGACGAGCGCGCCGACATCAGTACGGTCCACGGCCCCACCCCTCGTGTACGGCCTGTCATCGTACGCCGTGGCGGGGCCCCTCTCGGACGTCATGCCGCCCTCACGCCGGACCGACCTGGGCCGGTTGCCAGGTGGGCGGAAGCAGAGCCGGTACGTGCGCACCCCGCACCTCCGCGAACTCGGAGCCGGTGGCGAGGAGCCGACGGGCGGCGGCCCGTGGATCGGTCAGTCCGTGCGCGGTCATGTGGGCCGCGACCAGCCCGGCGACCAGGGGGGTCGCGAAGGACGTGCCGCTCCAGGACGCCAGTCCCTCGAACATCACCTGGTCCGGCTTGCCCGGGGTGACCTGCTGCGCCTCGCTCAACACGCCGGTGTGGCGCGGGGATCGGCAGGTGCAGGAGTAGCTGAAGCCATAGCGGCAGTCCTCGTAGGTGGAGTGCTGGTAGACGTACGGGACGGGGGTGTCGAAGCCGGTGAGGGGGCCGGTGAGGCGCTCGCCGGGGGCGTAGACCTTCACCCAGGGGCCGTGGTTGCTGAAGCAGGCGCCGAACTCGCCGTCGCCGCGCAGCGCGCCCACCGACAGCACCGCGTCGGCGTACTCGGGCAGCGCGGCGTAGGCGGCGGGCCAGAAGGGCGCGGCGCTGCCGTTGTTGCCGGCGGCCGCGACCAACAGGGTCGGCCGGGACCGCAGTTCCTCCATGAAGGCGGCCACGCCGAGCAGGCCGTCCACCCGGCCGTTGGAGGTGCCCGCGGAGAGGCTGAGGATGTCGGGCCAGCCGTCCTCGACGGCGTCGAAGAGCCGCTCGCCGAACTCGGACTCCAGGATGGCGCCCGCGTCGTTGAGGGTGCCCCGCACCGTGACGTCGGTGTGCGGGGCGACGGCCGCGACGAGACCGGCGATGAACGTGCCGTGGCCGACGTACTGCTGGAGGACCCCGTCCTCGTCGGTCTCCCTGACCTGGGCGTCGCCCTCGGTGCGGGCCAGCAGCGGGTAGGAGCGGTAGTCGTGGGTCAGGCCGGTGTCGACGACGAGCACGCCGACGGCGTCCGCGCCCTCTCCCCCCGCCGCGGCCTGGGCCGCCGGCGCCGCGGCGGGGTTCGGCCGGGCGCTGCGCGCGGCGGGCACCGGTTCGTCGCCGGGGCAGGCGTTGACGGCGATCGACACCAGGTGGTTGCGGCTGACCAGGCGGCGGCCCGCGCGGCCCTCCGTCTCCCGCAGCGCGCGCAGGGCCCCCGCGACGGTGCGGTCGGCGCCGCGGCCGCCCTCGCCCGCGTCGCCGACCCGGATGCGGGTGATGCCCGAGCGGTTGGTCTCCGGGCCCGCCCGGCGCACGTGGTCCGGGACCAGGCCCTCGGTCGCGGTGAAGTGCGAGCGGACGGCGTCCTCGACGACCCGGGCCTCCTCGCCGTCGCGTGCGAGGACGACGCCCTTCTCGTAGATGAACTCGGCGGAGTCGTCCGGTCCCATCGCCAACGGGACGTCGGGCAGCGAGCGTTGGATGTGGTCGAACTGCTCGTGGAATCGCTGTGGTGCCATGGCGTGTCCTCCCCCTACGGCCGGTGGTCGACAGCAAGACCCGCGGGACGGCCGTCTGATACAGGTGGTGCGACGGCGGATGGGGGTGGTGCGGTTGCGTCCGCGCGCCCCCTCACGCTGCCGAGTCCGTTGACACGACGTCCAATTGTTACTGGTGGATACGGTGCCGAACCGGTGTGGCACGCAGGCCGGAGCACTACCATCCGTGGAGTGACAGCGGGAAACGACTCGGTTCTCGAACTGCTGCCGATGGTGTTCGCCGCCCCGGGCGACGCGTTGTCGCGGGCGCAAGGAGTGCTCGACACCGATCCGACGCCGTTGCACGCCTCGGTCGCCCACCAGGTGATCGGCATCTGGCAGCGGGACTGGGGCGACATGCGTCTCGCCCTGGACCATCTGCGGCGCGCCCGGGACCTCGCGGCGCGCGCGGACTCGGCCGAGCGCGAGGCGGACGTCCTCGGCACGCTCGGTGTGGCGCTGGTGCACGCGGGCCGCACCCGGCAGGGACTCGCCGCCTTCGAGCGGGGGGTCGAGCGCGGGACCGGTCACACCCGCGCGCGCGTGATGTACCGGCGGGCCTACTCCTTGTGGGTCCTCGGCCATCATCGCGAGGCACTGGAGGACGTACGCCGGACGATCCCCGTGCTGCGTCAGGCCGACGACGTCATCTGGACGGCGCGCGCCCTCACCCTGCGCGCCACCGTGCACCTGGCGCTCGGGGCGGTGGACCGGGCCGAGGCGGACTTCACGGCGGCCGAGACCCTGTGGGACACCACCGGCCAGGAGCACGACAAGGCGGACGTGGTGGAGAGCCGGGGGCTGGCCGCCTTCCGTTCCGGCGACGTGCCGGCCGCGCTGCGGCTCCTCGACGAGGCGGAGGAGCGGTACGCCAAGCTCGGCACGCCGACGTTCATGCTCAACATCCGGCGCTGCGAGGTCCTGATGGCCGCCGGTCTCGCGCCGGAGGCGCTGGCCGAGGCGGACGCGGCGATCGGGGTCCTGGACGGCATCGGGGGCCAGTCCACCCGTAAGGCGGAACTGCTGCTGACGGCCGCGAGGGCGGCGCGACTGGCGGGCGATCCGGGGACGGCGATCGCGCGCGCGGCGGTGGCCGAGCGGCTCTTCGCGGGCCAACGGCGCACCTGGTGGGAGACGCACGCCCGGCTGGTGCTGATCGAGGCGCGGGTGGCCACCGGACGCGGCTCGGGGCGGCTGGTCGCGGACGCCGCCAGACTCGCCGAACGGCTGGCCGCCTTCCAGGCGCCGGCGGCACCGGAGGCCTGGCTGCTGGCGGGCCGGATCGCGCTCGGCCTGAACTGGACCACGGACGCCGAACGGTATCTCCAGATCGCTGCCCGCAGCCGGCGCAGCGGGCCGCCGCTGGCACGGATGACGGGCTGGGCGGCCCAGGCACTGTGGGCGCGGGCCACCGGCTCGGGCCGGGGCGTGCTGGAGGCCTGCCGGCGCGGGCTCGACGTCCTCGACGACCACCGCACGACGCTGGGCGCCTCGGAGCTGCGGGCCCGGGCCACCGCGCAGGGCGCCGAACTCGCCGCACTGGCCCAGGAGGTCAGTCTGGAGCGGGGCGGGCCACGGCAGTTGCTGGTGTGGAGCGAGCGGTGGCGGGCCACGGCGCTGTCGACGCCGCCCACCCGGCCGCCGGCCGACCCGGCGCTGCTGAGCGGTATGACCGCCTTCCGGGTGATCGCGGCCCGCGCGGAGGCCGCCCGGATGGACGGCCGGCCGATGCCGACGCTGGAGCGTGAACAGCGGCGCCTGGAGCGGGAGATCCGTTCCCGGACCCTGCACATCCGCGGGGTCACGCCCTGGGGCGGCGACCGGTTCGGCGGCGACCGGTTCGACGCGGGCCGGCTGCTGGAGCGGCTCGGCGACGGTCGGCTGGTCGAACTGGCCGTACTGGACGGGCGGGTTCAGGTGCTGCTGTGCGGGGACGGGCGGGTGCGCCGGTTCGCGGGCGGGCTGCTGGCCGAGGCGGAGCGGGAGGCCGAACACGTACAGGCCGGGCTGCGGCGGCTGGCCCACCCCGGCGCGGAGGGCCGGCTGCCGGTGGTGGAGGCGGCGGGGCGGAAGCTGGAGGAACTGCTGCTCGGCGAGGCGGCGAGGCACCTGGGCCCGGGGCCGCTGGTGGTGGTGCCGCCGGCCCGGCTGCACCGGGTGCCGTGGGCGCTGCTGCCGTCGCTGCGGGAGCGGGTGGTCAGTGTGTCGCCGTCGGCCAGCGGCTGGCTGCGCGCGCGGGAGACCGAACCGCCTCCGGGCGGCCGGCAGGTCCTCGTACGGGGTCCGGGGCTGGCGTCCTGCGGGGCGGAGGTGCCGGAGGTCGCCGGGCGGTACGGCAGGCCGATCGTGCTGGAGCAGGACGACGCCCATGTGTCGCGCGTGCTCAAGGAGTTGGACGGGGCGGCGTTGGCGCACATCGCCGCGCACGGCACGTTCCGCGGCGACAGCCCGATGTTCTCGTCGCTGCGGATGGCGGACGGGCCGCTGATCGTCCACGACTTCGAGCGGCTCGCCCGCAGCCCGTACCGGATCATCCTCTCCAGCTGCGACACCGCCCGGCTCGCCTCGGTCGGCGCGGACGAACTCCTCGGCCTGGTAACGGCGTTGCTGCCGCTGGGCACGGCCGGTGTGGTGGCGAGCAGCGCACCGGTCAACGACGCGGCGGTCGTCCCGCTGATGCTGGCCCTGCACAAGGGCACGAGCGCGGGGCTCTCGCTGGCCGAGGCCCTGCGGGACGCCCGTGCCGCGCTTCCGGACGACGCGCTGCACCAGGCGACGGGCTGGGCGTTCACCGCGTTCGGCGCGGCGTGAGACGGTCCCGGGGCCGGCCGGTTCAGGCCGGCTGCTCCACCAGCCAGGGGAGGGCCCCGCGGTCGCCGGCGCCGAGCCGGGTGTAGGCGCCGTAGAGGTGGTTGCCGACGGTCCGGACGGACAGGGTGAGGCGTTCGGCGATCTGCCGGTTGCTGAGGCCGGCCGCGGCGAGGGTGACGATCTGCCGTTGCCGGGCGGTGAGTTCGCCCAGGACCAGACCGGACAGGGCCGGGGTGCGGGCGCCCTGGCAGCGCCGGGCCAGGGCGAGGGCACGCGTACGGGCGGTGCGGGCCGCGCCGGCGTCCCGGTGGACGGGTACCGCCTGCGCGTACGCCTCGGCCGCGAAGAGCAGGAACCCACGCTCCTCCAGTTCGGCGGCCGCCAGGTCCAGCGCCGGTCCGTCACCCCGGGCCAGCGCCCGCGCGTGCCGGGCGAGCGGCCCGTCGGAGGGGAGGAGCCGGACGGCGCGCTGAGGAGCGCCGAGGCGTACGGCGTCGTGGGCGAGGTAGGGGTCATGGGCGACGCAGGGATCGTGGGCCTCGCGGGGGTCACCGGCGCCGGTTCCGGAGTCGTGGCCGGGTTCGGGGCCGGTTACAGGGTCGGCCTCGGTGTCTTCGAGTGTCTTCAGGGCCGTGTCGAGGTCTCCGCGGGCGGCCGGTGGCCATGCCGCTGTGCCGGGGTGTTCGGCGAGGAGGTCGATCGGCGGGCCCGTCTCGCCCGACTGGGCTGCGGCCAGGGCGAGTTCGATGCGGCAGGCGCGGTCCTGCGGGGCGGTGGCGAGGCCCTCCCTCGCCCAGGCCGCCGCCTCGCGCAGTTCTCCCCGCAGCCGTGAGAACCGCGCGCGGACGGCGGCGTACCGCGCCGGTACCGGTTCCCCCTCGGCGACGAGCCACTCCCCCACGGGCGTGGGCGTCGTGCGGACGTCCGCCCGCCCGATGCGGCGGGTCAGCTCGGCCGCCTCGGCGTCGAGGGCGGACGCGGTGGACCGTCGTCGGCCGGTGAGCCGTCTCGCGCGCAGCCGGCCGGTCTCGGCGCGCAGCACCGGGCCGTGCAGGGGGTGGGCCAGGCGGACCGTCGCGTCGTCGTCGACGTCGAGGAGGCCGTCCGCCTCCAGGCGTTCGAGGATCCGCAGGTCCAGTGAGTCCGCCGCGAGCGGCAGCGGTTCGGCGAAGGCGAGCCGGTCGAGGATCTCGCGTTCGTCGGGGCAGGCGCGGCCGAGGACGGCGGCGGCGCGTTCCCGCAGGGCCGGTGTCACCGGGAGCGGGCCGCGCCAGGTCCGTTCGTCGGTGTCCTCGTCCCTGGTCGGCAGGCTCCGCTCGCACAGCGCGTCCAGCAGGTCGCGCAGGAGGCGCAGGTCGCCCCCGCACAGCCGGTGCAGGCGGTTGCCGGCGAGGGGCTCCACGGGGCCGCCGGCGCCGGCGTCGAGGAGTGGGGTGGTGTCCTCGCGGGTCAGGGGCTCCAGGGCGAGGCGGGGCAGCAGTTCGCCGGTCCACAGTCGGGAGACGGCGCCGGGCGGGCGGGTTTCGTCGGTGACGAGGACGAGCAGCCGGGTGCGGCCCTGGACGGCCAGCTGGTGGAGCAGGGCGGCGGAGGCGTCGTCCAGCAGATGCGCGTCGTCGACGAGCAGTTGCCGTACGCCGGACAGGAGTTGGACCGCACTGTGCAGGGTGACGCCCTCGGGGAGCAGATGGGCGAAGGCGGCGAACGGCAGGTCCCGGGTCCCGGGGGTGCCGGCCGCTCGGGCGCAGTCGGTGCCGCGGACCGCCTCCATGGCCAGCCGGGTACGGCCGCAGCCCGCCGGTCCGGTGATCACCATGCCGGGCCGTCCTCCCGACAACGAGCGGCGGACGAGCTCCAGTTCCTCGTCCCGGCCCGTGAACGGCCACGGCAGTCGCAGGGTCCCGGCTCGCGGTTCGAAGGTCGTCACCTCAAGGAGAGTCGGCATACTCACGCCTGATACAGGGCGACTTGAGTAGCCCCCGACTCAGGCCGGACGGTGGTCCCGCACGGCAACCTGGAGCCCATGACCGCCCGTTACTGCTCGCTCGCCCAGCAGTCGGCCCCCGCGTTCGCGCCGGGGCTGGCCGTCGAGCGGCTCGGCGCGCTGCTGAGCGGGCGGCGGATGTGGGTCAACGGCACCGTGCTGCACTACTGCTTCCTCGACGGCGAAAGCGACGGGTCGGTCATCGCCCCGCCGGGTTCGAGCACGACCCGCTGGGTGTCGTGGGTCGGCGGGGCGAGTCAGCGGGAGGTCGTGCGGGACTGCTTCCGCGAGTGGCGGGAGCTGGGCATCGGGGTGTCCTTCGCCGAGGTCGCCGACCGCTCGGAGGCGGAGCTGCGCATCGGGTTCCAGCCGGGCGACGGCTCCTGGTCGGCGGTGGGCCGCGACGCGCTGTCGGCCGGTCTCAACGAGCGCACGATGAACTTCGGCTGGGATCTGACCGCGCCCGGGGAGCGCGCGACGGCCCTGCACGAGATCGGACACGCGCTCGGCATGCAGCACGAGCACCAGAGCCCTTTCGCCGGCCTGCACTGGGACGACGAGGCCGTGTACGCCGATCTCGCGGGCCCGCCCCACCACTGGAGCCGGGAGCGGACCTGGTTCAACATCCTGCGCAAGCTGGACCCGGCCGAGGTGAACGGGTCGGTGTGGGACTCGCAGTCCGTCATGGAGTACCCGTTCTCGGCGGGTCTGATCCTGGAGCCGGAGCAGTTCCGCGGGGGTGTGCGTCCGTCCGGCGGGTTGTCGCCGCTGGACAAGGAGTTCGTCCTCGGCTGGTATCCGCCGCCCGACGCGGCAGGGCCGCCCGCCCTGGAGCCGTTCCGTTCGGCGCCGCTTTCGTTGGGTCCGGGCGAGCAGGTCGACTTCACCGTCGAGCCGCGCGAGACCCGCGAGTACACCATCGCCACCTTCGGGGAGTGCGACTCCTTGGTGGTGGTCTTCGAGGAGCGGGACGGCGAGCCCCGCTTCCTCGCGGGGCACGACGACGGAGGCACTCCGCACAACGCCACGATCAGGGTCCGGCTCGTCAGGGACCGCCGCTACTTCGTCCGCGTGCGCCTGTACTCCGGCTGGGGTTCGGGCGAGACCGCGGTCATGTGCTGGTGAGCCGGGAGGCCGCCCACACACCACAGTCCGGCGCCGGGGGAAGCGCCGGGGACGCGTCGCCTTCGGGGGAGGGGGACGCGTCCCCGGCCACACCCGGTCCCCGCCGGGGACGGCGTTCGCGGTGGCGTCGGTCGTCTGCGCGGGCCTGCTGGCGGGGGCCCTGCCGGTGAGCGCGGCGCTGTCGCGTGTTCCGTCCGGTGCGGGGCGGGTGCGGGGCCGGGCGGGGGCTGCGGACCGTACGTCGAGCGAGGCGCCGTAGGCCGTCGGCGGGTCAGTCGCCCCGTCCGGGCCGAGGCCTGGCCGCGCCGCCCAGCTCCAGCGGTCGTGCCGGATCCTTCGACCACTCCTCCAGGGAACCGTCGTAGAGGGACACGTCCTCGCGCCCGAGCAGGGTGAGGGCGAGGGCCACCCCGGCGGCCGAGACACCGCCGCCGCAATACAGGACGACCGGCGTGTCGGTGGTGTCGAGACCGGCGCCGACGCGCGCGGCGAGGTCGGCGGCGGGCAGCAGGCGTCCTTCGGCGTCCAGGAGTTCGCGACCGGGAAGACTGCGGCTGCCGGGGATGTGTCCGCGTCGGCTGTACCGGGTGGGGACCGAGCCGTCGAAGCCGGCCGTGGGCAGCGCGCAGACCAGCGTGCCGGGCTGCTCGCCCCGGCTGATGGCTCCTACTTCGTGGACGTCTGTCCACATTCCGGGACGCGGGACGGGCGTCACGGGCGTCACGGGCGTCACCTCGGGTGCCGGCACCGTGTCGTCGCCGGACGCGAGCGGCCGTCCCGCCGACTCCCAGGCCGCCAGACCCCCGTCGAGCACGGCCGCCGGCACGGAGATCGCCCGCAGCGTCCACCACAGCCGGGCCGCCCAGATCCCGCCCCGGCGAGCAGCTCCTGTTGTTGTCGCACGTGCGGCTGGCTCGCGTGCCGCTGTCGCCGGTCCGTCTGACCGCGCACCGCCCCGCACCCCGCGTTCCCCCTCCCCCGCCGAATCGGCCGCGCTCCCCGAGCTGCTGCCGCTGGTGCACGCCGAGTTCGCGCTGTCCGAGCTGGGCTACTTCCACGGCGTCACACGGTCCGCGGAGAACACCCGGCTGGCGTACGAGTACTGCGTGGGGCACGCCGAGTGGTTCGCGACCGACGACGGCGGACGCCTGCTGGACGTCGTGGCCCATGCCGCCGGGGTAAAGCGCGGGGCGTCCACGGCGGGCGCCCCGCGGCAGGGGTGGGTGTGCCGCCGTCGGCGCGGCGACGAGGCCGGCCGCGCCGAGGCGATCACGTACGGGCGCTCCGCGGGGACGCCGGTGGGTCAACTCACCCGGCCGGTGTGGCCCCTGCGGCGCCACTCCTCGGCGAGAAGTGCGTAGGAGCGGACACGGTCCGTGTGGTCGTGGGTGATGGTGGTGACGAGCAGTTCGTCGGCGCCGGTGGCCTCCTGGAGTTGTTCCAGGAGGTCGGCGACCCGGGCCGGGGAGCCGACGAACTGGGTGTCGAGCCGGTCCTGGACGAGCGACCGGTCCTCGTCGGTCCAGGTGTGGGCGCGCGCTTCCTGCGGGGTGGGGAACGGGATCGCGCCCTCGGCGGTGCGGATGCTGCGCACCCACGGGCCGTAGCCGGTGGCCAGTTCGCGGGCCCGGGCGTCGTCCTCGGCGACGACGACGTCGGCGGAGACGCTGACATAGGGCGCGTCGAGGGCCGCGGAGGGCTTGAAGCGGGCCCGGTAGCCGTCCACCGCCTCCAGGACGGTGGCCGGGCTGACGTGGTAGTTCGCGGCGAACCGCAGGCCCCGGGCGCCCGCGACCTCGGCGCTCTGACCGCCGCTGCTGCCCAGGATCCACACGTCGAGGTCGGCGCCCTCGCCCGGTACCACGTGCGCCTCGACGCCCTCCGGGGAGCGGTAGGTACCGGCCAGCAGGGCGAGGATGTCGTCGATCTGCTCGGCGTAGTCCTGCGAGGTGGCCTCCGGCAGGAGCAGCAGCCTGCGCTGGAGGGCGACCCGGGGCGATCCGAGGAGGCGTGCGAAGGAGAAGCGGGGCGGGATCAGCAGGCCGTTCGGGGCCCGGCCGTCGACGACCGGGGTGGCCGTGGCCGGCGGGTTCGCCCGCTCCCCCGGCGGACCGCCGCCCGATCGGCCCAGGCCCAGGTCGAAGCGGCCTGGGTGCAGCGCGTCGATCAGGCCGAACTCCTCGACCGTGGACAGGGCGGTGCGGTGGCCGAGCTGTACGGCGCCGGAGCCGAGCCGGATGGTGGAGGTGGCGGCCGCGGTCAGGGCCAGGACGACGGCCGGGGACGTGCCCGCGACACCGGGGTTGAGGTGGTGTTCGGCGAACCAGTAGCGGGCGTACCCGAGTTGTTCCGCGTGTCGGGCCAGGTCGATGGAGTTGCGCAGGGCGTCCGCGGCCGTCGAGCCCGAGGAGATCGGGACCAGGTCGAGCACGCCGAGGGGGATCTCAGACACGGGCCGGCTCCTCGGTGTTCGACGGTGTGGGAAGCACCGGCCCCCAGGCGAACGGCGGGTCCGGTATGTCCTTGCGGAGCACGGACGCCACCTCCGACCGGAACAGTTCCAGCGAGTCGCGGTGCTGCGGTTCGGTGAGGCCGCCGGCGTCGGCCTGCACATGCAGCACGGTGTGGCCGAACCGCTCGTGGTAGCGGTGCACCTTGTCGACGACCTGCTGCGGGCTGCCGATCAGGGCGGAGCTGCGCTCGACGAAGTCCTCCAGCGTCTCGAAGACGACGGGCAGTCCGGCCTGTCTCTGGAAGGCGAGCGTGCCCTCGAACACCGGCCGGTAGGCCTCGACGGCCTCCTGGGAGGTGCGTGCCACGTACAGTCCCGCCGAGCCGGCGCCGACCGCGAGGGCGCCGGGGTCGTGGCCGTAGTGCTCCCAGCGCTCCCGGTAGTACCGGATCAGCTCGGCGTAGGGCTCGATGGGGTGGGTGACGTTCGCCGAGAAGAGCGGGTCGCCGTAGCGGGCGGCCAGGTCGACGGACTCCTTGCTGGTGGCGCTGCCGTGCCAGACCCGGACGGGCCGCTGGTACGGCCGGGGCCACACCTCCGCGTCCGTCAGCTCCGGACGGAAACGGGTGGCCGCGGTGACCTTGTCCCGGCGCCAGATCTGCCGGAACACCTCGTAGCTCTCGGCGTTGCGCTCCCACTGGTCGTCGGGCGTGACCTGGAACAGCTCGCGCTGGGCGGCGCCGTTGCCCTTGCCGATGATCAGTTCCAGGCGGCCGTCGGAGAGGTGGTCGAGGGTGGCGTAGTCCTCGTAGGCGCGGACCGGGTCGAGGAGGCTGAGGGTCGTCACGGCGGTGAAGAGCCGGATGCGGCGGGTGCGGGCGGCGATGTGGCTCAGCACCACCGGTGGGGAGGAGGAGATGAACGGCCGCTCGTGCCGCTCCCCCACGCCGAAGCCGTCGAAGCCGAGTTCCTCGGCGAGCAGGGCGTTGTCGAGCACCTCGCGGAAGCGGTCCCGGGTCGTCTTCAGGACGCCGGTGACCGGGTCCGGGCGGTGCACGATCAGCGTGATGGCGAGGAACTTCACGAGGCCACCCGCTCGGCGCCGCCCGCCTCGTCCGGGTGAGCGAGGCCGAGGTGGTCCCTGAGCGTGGTGCCCTCGTACTCGGTGCGGAAGACGCCCTGTTCCTGGAGCAGCGGGACGACCTGGTCGGCGAACGCGTCGAGGCCGCTCGGGGTGATGTGCGGGACGAGGATGAAGCCGTCGGCGGCGTCGGCCTGCACGTACTCGTTGATCGTCCTGGCGACGGTCGCCGGGGAGCCGACGAAGTTCTGGCGGTTGCCGGTCTCGATGACCAGGTCGCGGATCGACCAGTTGTTGGCCTCCGCGAGCTCCCGCCATTCGCGGGCCGTGGCCAGCGGGTCGCGGTACATCCGGACCTGGGCGCGGCCGCGCGCGATGTGGCTCTCGCCGAGATCCGGGTCGATGTCGGGCAGGGGGCCCTCCGGGTCGTAGCCGGACAGGTCCCTGTTCCAGACGAACTCCAGGTGCTTGAGGGCGGTGGCGCCGCTGACCTGCTGGCGGCGCACGTCCTTGGCGATCTCCTCGGCCTCGGCGTCGGTGTCGCCCAGGACGAAGCTCGCGGCGGGCAGGATCAGCAGTTGGTCGGCGCGCCGGCCGTACTTGGCGAGGCGTGACTTGACGTCGGTGTAGAAGGCCTGGCCGGCGTCGAGGGCCGCGTACCGGCTGAAGATCGCGTCGGCGGACGAGGCGGCGAACTCGCGGCCCTCGTCGGAGTCGCCGGCCTGGAAGATCACCGGACGGCCCTGGGGGCTGCGCGGGACGTTGAACCGGCCCTGGATGTCGAACTGCCGGCCCTCGTGGACGAAGGCGCCGGCCTTGGCGTCCTGGAGGAAGGTGCCGCTGCTCTGGTCGGCGACGATCTCGTCGCCCCGCCAGGAGTCGAAGAGCTCGCCGGTGGTGGCCAGGAACTCCTTGGCGCGGGCGTAGCGCTCGTCCTGCGGGAGGTAGCCGCCGCGGCGGAAGTTCTCGCCGGTGAAGGCGTCCCAGGAGGTGACGACGTTCCACGCGGAGCGGCCGTCGGAGAGGTGGTCGAGGCTGGCGAACTGGCGGGCCACCTCGTAGGGCTCGTTGAAGGTGGAGTTGATGGTGCCGGTCAGGCCGAGGCGCTCGGTGACGGCGGCGAGCGCGGCGAGGATCGTGAAGGTGTCGGGGCGGCCGACCACGTCCAGGTCGTAGATCTCGCCGCCCTGTTCACGCAGGCGCAGTCCCTCGGCGAGGAAGAGGAAGTCGAACTTGGCGCGTTCGGCGGTCCGCGCGAAGTGGGCGAAGGAGCTGAACTCGATATGGCTGCCGGCCCGCGGGTCGCTCCATACGGTGGTGTTGTTGACGCCGGGGAAGTGCGCGGCGAGATGGATCTGCTTCTGGGGCTTGCTCATGGTGGGTCTCCCTCCCGCTCAGACGGCGGCGTAGCGGTTGGCGGGGCGGGGCAGGCCCAGCAGCCCGCGCAGGGTGTCGGCCTCGTAGGCCTGGCGGAAGGCGCCGCGGCGCTGGAGTTCGGGGACGAGTCCCCGGGTGACGGCGGGGAGGTCGTGGCCGACGACGGCGGGGCGCAGCCGGAACCCGGTCAGTCCGGCCGCCTGGAAGTCCTGGAGCAGGTCGGCTAGTTGGGCGGGCGAGCCGGCGAATATGCGGGCGTCGCTGCGGTACTCCTCGCCGGCGAGGGCGTCGAGGCGGTCGCGCCGGGCGGCGGCCTCGGCCGGGTCGTCGTCGAGGAAGACCACCAGGTCCGCGAAGACGTGCAGCGGCTCGGCGGCCCGCCCTGCCCGCTCCTGTTCGGCGCGGATCTCGGCGACGATCGCCCGGGCCTGGTCGGTGTCGTGCGGGGTGACGTACCCGACGTCGGTGGCGCGGGCCACCAGGCGGTAGGGGACCGTGTCATGGGCGAGGGCGCTGACCAGGGGCTGGCCCTGCGGCGGGCGCGGGGTGATGGAGGGCCCCTTGACGCTGAAGTGGCGGCCCTCGAAGTCGATGTAGTGGAGTTTGTCGCGGTCGACGAAACGGCCCGTCGCCACGTCCCGGATCTCCGCGTCGTCCTCCCAGCTGTCCCAGAGGCGGCGCACGACCTCGACGTAGTCGGCGGCCTCGTCGAACAGGTCGGTCACCAGCTCCTGGGTGGCCGGGGCGTCGTAGGCCTCGATCCGGGGGATCGTGCGGCGGCCGAAGTGGGCGGCCTCGGTGGGACGGGCGGTGATCTGGACGCGCAGGCCGGCGCGGCCGCCGCTCACGTAGTCGAGGGTGGCGATCGCCTTGGAGAGGTGGAACGGCTCGGTGTGCGTGGCCACCACGGTCGGCACCAGACCTATGTGGTGGGTGAGCGGAGCGACGCGGGAGGCGACGAGCACGGCGTCGAGCCGGCCGCGCACCTGGTCGGTGCGGTCGTCGGGGTCGAGGAAGTGGGAGGACTGCGGGCCGAGGCCGTCCTCGATCGTCACGAAGTCGAGCAGTCCGCGCTCGGCCTCGGCGACCAGGTCGGCCCAGTATCCGGCGGTGAACAGCTCACGGGGTCGGGCGACGGGCTCGCGCCAGGAGGCGGGGTGCCAGCCGGTGCCGTCCAGAGCGACGGCGAGATGCAACGGGGAGGAGGGGGTCGGGGACACGAGGTGCCTTCCTGGAGGTCCGAACGAGAGCGCCGGCCTGCGCGCAGGGACTGCGCGGGCACAGGGCGGGCACAGGGCGGGGGCGAGCCCGGGGAAACGGGGCCCCCGGCCCAGGGCAGGGGAAGCGTCAGGAGCGACAGAGCGCGCCGGCCACGCGCTGGAGGTCGATGTGGGGCCGGGAGTGGAGGTGCACGGCATGGCGTATGTGGGTCACGTCCGCACCTCCCTCTTTCCGGGCGCCGGACGGCGCCCCACACATCTCGTCATGACTCAGAACGCCCCGATCTCGGCGGATGTTCCCGGCGTGCGCACCGACACGATGGTCGAGCGGCGGCGCAGGGCGAAGCCGAGGGACTCGTACAGGCGGATCGCGGGGGCGTTGCCGGCGGCGGCGTGCAGGAACGGGGTGTCGCCGCGCTCACGGATGCCGGCGCCGACCGCGCGGATCAGCCGGGTGGCGAGGCCCTGGCCACGCTGGTCGGGGTCGGTGCAGACGGCGCTGATCTCGGTCCAGCCGGGCAGTCGCAGCCTCTCGCCGGCCATGGCGATCAGGCGGCCCCGGTGGCGGATGCCGAGGTAGGCGCCGAGCTCGACGGTCCGCCGCAGGAAGGGGCCGGGGCGGGTGCGGGCGACGAGGTCGAGGATCTCCGGCACGTCGTCGGGGCCGAGGCGTACGGCCTCGGGTTCGGGTTCGGTGCGGAACGCCTCGGTGGCGGCGAGTTGGACGCCCTCTCCCCCGCCGGTCACCTCCCAGCCGTCGGGTACGCGGTCGACGGGCTTGATGCGTACGGCCGTTCCGGGGCCGACGAGGGTGAGCAGGTCGGCCCAGGCGGCGGAGTCCCCGGGGTCGGCGAGGGCGGCGAAGGCGTAGACGTCGGCCGGGTAGCGGGCGGCGCGGCCGACCCGGTCGGCGAGGTGGGCGTGCGGGCCGTCGAGCGCGGCCCACACGGCGTTGTCGAGGGGGTGCGGGCGGGTGGTGGTCGGAGCTCCGCCTCCGCGGAGGTCGATCGAGGTGGCCACGGAGACGGAGTCCCTTCCTGTCGTTGCCGTGTTGCTTTCGTTGCCGTGTTGCTGTCGTTGCTGTTGTTTCTCACTCAACCCGCGTACGTCACAGCTGTGGTGACGACCGATCAGGAGTTGTCCAGCGGCAGCCCGGGCGGGTTGATCTCGGACTTGGCGACGGCCTCGTTGGAGAGGTTGTAGGCCGCCAGCCACTTGGCGTACTGACCGTGCTCGATCAGGTAGTTGATGGCGTCCGCGACCGGCTTGGCGAGGCCGCTGTCCTTCTTCGCGGTGGCGGCGATCAGGCCCTGGAGCGTCTCGCCGGCGCCGGAGAAGGTGCCCGCGTTGCGGGTGGCGTTGGCCTTGCCCGCGGTCTGGGAGACGTTGTAGGCGATGCCGGGGTTGGGGCCGAAGTACGCGTCGATCTTGCCGCTGGCGAGCGCCAGGTAGATGCCGTTGCGGTCCGGGTAGTACTTGACGGTGAGCTTCTTGCCCTCGGACTCCAGCTTCTTCTTCCACTCCAGGAGGATCTTCTCCTGGTTGGTACCGGAGCCGACGGTGACGGTCAGACCGGCGAGGTTCTCGTAGTTGCCGTCGAAGTTCCACGTGCTGGACTTCTTGACCTCCCAGCCGAGGTTGTCCTGGCGGTAGGAGGCGAACTCGTACTTCTTCTTGCGCTCCTCGGTGTCGGTGATGTTCGAGAAGCCGACGTCGACCTTGCCGCTGTCGATGCCGACGAAGAGGTTCTCCCAGGTGAAGTTCTTCGTCTCCGGCTTCAGGCCGAGGACCGCGGCCACCAGGCGGCCGAGGTCGGGCTCGGCACCGGTGAGGGTCTTCTGGTCGTCGCCGACGTAGGCGAGCGGGGCGAAGCCGGAGGGCAGGGCGCCGATGCCGATGTTCAGCTTGCCGCTCTTCCTGAGCGCGTCGGGCAGTTCGGCGCTGATGGACTTGACCTCGGAGACCTTCAGGGCGCTCTCCTCGGCGGCGCCGTTGGACGCCCGGCCGATGGTCACGCTGTCGGCGGCGCTGCCGGTCGTGGTGGCGGCCTCGCTGTCACCACCGCAGGCGGCGAGCCCGGTGGCGAGGGTGGCGACCGCGGTCGCCGCGGTGATGCCGCGAATCAGGCTGCGTCGGGTGAAGTGGGCAGACATGGGCGTCCTTTGTGACTGGTGTGATGGTGTCGTGGGGGGAAGTCGTGGGGCGAAGGCGCGGGGCGCGGTGTCAGAGCACCTTGCTGAGGAAGTCCCGCGTCCGTTCGTGCCGCGGTTTGTCGAGGACCTCGCTGGGCGGGCCCTGCTCGACGATCTTCCCTTCGTCGATGAAGACGACCCGGTCGGCGACCTCGCGGGCGAAACCGACCTCGTGGGTGACGATGACGAGCGTGGTGCCGCTGGTCGCCAGGTCCTTGATGACCGCGAGGACCTCGCCGACGAGCTCGGGGTCGAGGGCGGAGGTGGGCTCGTCGAAGAGGATGACGCCGGGGCGCAGCGCGAGGGCGCGGGCGATGGCGACGCGCTGCTGCTGGCCGCCGGACAGCTGCCGGGGGTAGGCGGCGGCCTTGTCGGCGAGGCCCACCCGGTCCAGGAGTTCGCGGGCCAGTTCCAGGGCGGCGGACTTGGCGAGCCTCCCGGTGGCGACCGGTGCGGCGGCGACGTTGTCCAGCACGGTCAGGTGCGGGAAGAGGTTGAAGTTCTGGAAGACGAAGCCGATCCGGCCGCGCTGGGTCAGGATGGCCCGTTCGCTCAGCTCGCGCAGCCGCTCGCCGTGCCGGCGCACGCCGATCAGCTCGCCGTTGATGCTGACGTAGCCGATCTCGGGCTTCTCCAGGTGGTTGATGACCCGCAGCAGGGTGGACTTGCCGGAGCCGGACGGGCCGAGGATCACGGTGACCTCGCCGGGCCGCACGGTCAGGCTCACCCCGTCCAACACCCGGTGGGCGCCGTACCACTTGTGCACGTCGTGCACCTCGACGGCGGCGGGCACGATCCCGGTGGCGTCGGCGCTCTGCACGGTCTCGGTGCTCATACGGCGGCCTCCTGGCGGATGCGGCCCCGCAGGTCGGTGAGACCGGTCCGCAGTTTCTGCAACGGCGTCGGCGGCAGGGAACGCGTGGCGCCCCGGGCGTAGTACCGCTCGACGTAGAACTGGACGACGGAGACGAGGCTGGTCAGGATCAGGTACCAGACGGTGACGACCAGCAGCAGCGGCACGATGTCGCCGGGGTAGGTGGCCCCCATGGTCTGCGCGGTGCCGAACAGGTCGAGCAGCGAGACGTAGAAGACCAGCGAGGTGGACTTGACCAGGCCGATCAGCTGGTTGACGTAGTTCGGCGTGATCGACCGCAGGGCCTGCGGGAAGACGATCTTCCAGAACTGGTAGCGCTTGGGCAGGCCGAGCGCGGCGGCCGCCTCGTGCTGGCCCTGGTCGACGGAGAGGATGCCGCCGCGGACCACTTCGGCGGCGTAGGCCGCCTCGTTGAGGCTGAGGCCGATGACGGCGATCACCATGTCGGTGGCCAGCCGGGACTCGTCGAAGCGGAAGAACGCCGGACCGAAGGGAACCCCCACGCTCAGGGTCTGGTACAGGGCGCTGAAGTTGTAGAGGAAGAGCAGCACCACGATCAGCGGGATGGAGCGCAGCGCCCATACGTAGGTCCAGCTCACCGCGCGCAGCACCGGGCTCTTCGAGAGCCGGGCGAGGGCGAGCAGGATGCCGCCGAGGAGGCCCAGCACCGCGCTGTAGGCGGCCACTTCCAGGGTGATCAGCAGTCCGTCGAGGATCACCGGCCGCAGGAACCAGTAGCCGAAGCGGTCCCACTGGTAGAAGGGGTTGGAGATCAGTCCGTGCGTGAACTGCGCCACCAGGACCAGGGCCACGGCGGTGGCGATCCAGCGGCCGGGCTTGCGCAGCGGCTGGACGCGCTGGGCGGTCGGCTTCGCTGACGGGACGTCGATGGCGGGCGCGGCCTCGGCGAGGGTCACGGCGCCTGGGGGTTCACTCATAAGGGGCTCCGGCGGGAGTCGGACACCCCGGGTCACGGCGGACGTGCGTGGCCTGACGCGCCGGGGCGGGGCGGCGGGAACCGCTCGGCGGGCGCGAACAGGGCATGGCTCACGGATGCGTACGGGAGACCGGGGTGGGGCGGACAACGGCACACCGCTCGGGCGGTGTTCGTCAGGAACGCGGAGGCGGGGCTGAGGTGCGAGGGGTTCGTTCAGCCCCGACAGCGGGCACGGCCCGGTGCGGTACACAGTGCGCTGTTCACACGCAGGAGGTCGACGGCGCGGTTGGCGACGAGGATGTCGAGGTACGGCCGTACGCAGCCCCGGGGGCGACGCGGCGCCGTCCGATGAGCTGCGTACATGTCCGTCACCGTCACTGTTCCGGCCCCTGAGGGGCCCTCGCGCTTACCGATACGTCATTACCGAAACGTCGGTCCGGTCGTCACCTGGGGCACCCCACCGCGGAGCGAGGGTTGCCGGTCAGCGAGCCAGGGCTTGTCGCTGACGCTCATGACCGTTCTGGGCCGTAAGTAAGACAGTTGCCCGAACGTATGTCAACGGCGGTCCAGTGGATGGACCGGGTCACGGCTGGTTGACCTGCGGTCGGACCGCCGATCCGTCTGCCGCGTGGGTCTCCCAGTCCAGGATCTGGACGGCGGCGCCGGCGGCCTCCAGGCCCTGGCAACGGGCGTGGTGACGGCGGGCGATGGCGTCCAGGTCGAGGTGGGCGCCGAAGGCCGGGTGGGCGGCCAGACGGCGGGCGTAGGCCCACAGGGCGGGATGGTCGGCGATGCGGTGCACGGCGGCCGCGTCGAGGTGGTAGCGGTGCACGGTGTCGAGTTGGACCAGGGCGACCCACAACTCGACGTCGGAGGCGGTGATCTGATCACTGATCAGGAACTCGTGGGCGCCGAGTCCGCGCTCCAGCACCCCGAGCGTGGCGAGCAGCGTGTCGAGGGCGGCGGCCCGCTCCGCCTCTTCGGCGTCGGCCGCTCCGGCGCGCTGGGCCGCCTCCTCGATGCCCTGGGCGCACATCCGCTCGACGGCCTCGATCTGCGACTCCGCGCCGCACGGATACAGGGTGGGCCGGCCGCCGCCGAACCGCCGGGCCAGGTCGCGGGCGATGTCGGGGCCGTGGCTGCTGACGATGCGCCCCGACCAGTCGTCGCTGAGCACCGGCGCGAGGGCGGGTCCGGTGTACCGGTGCGCGCTGGCGTCGTACAGCGGACGCAGCGCGGAGTGGCCTCCGTCGGGGCAGTCCGCGACGGCGGGCAGGAAGGTGACCGGGCAGGCCTTTTCCAGGCCGAGGAGGCTGTGGGTGACGGCGATGCGTAGACAGTCGGGGTCGGCCGCCGCCAGGTGGAGGCGGTAGCGGCGCGGCACCGCGTAGTGGCCGCTGCGGGCGTCCCGGCCGATCCGGCCCCGGAAGGCGGCGGCGGGTCGGGCGGACAGGTGGGCGGCCAGTGGTGTGACGGACATGACTCTCCCCAGGGGCGGGACGCACGAGGGACGTGCGCGCGGCGGATGCGACGTCGAAGAGGGAGGTGCGGACCTCGTCCGCTCGTGCCGGGTGCGGCCGCGTCCAGGGGACGCCGCCGGTGCGGTTCGGCGCGGGGACGGGTCCGGCTCAGTCCTGGAACCTGATGGCGCTGCAGACGCGCTTCAGGTCGATGTGACGGCGGGAGGTGAGAAGGGGCGACGACCGGGCCGTGCGGCTCGCGCGGCCGGTGATCGGCTCCTGTCGCCCCATTGTTTCCCTACCCGTTCACTAGGATTCCCGGATCGAGTGTCGATCCGCCTCGGTCCTCCGTCAAGGGGGCGTCCACCAGGTGAGTACCGGGCGGGTACGGGGCGGCCCGCGGAGAGCGTCCGGCGCGTGTGCTGCTCGGGGACGCCCGGCCTGGGGCGGGCAGCGCCCCGGGCGCCTCGACGGTCGACGGCTCACCCCTGAGGCCGACGCGCAGGGGCCGCCCGCTCAGCTCTCGTTCCGGGGGCGCCAGAACACGGCCAGCAGACCGGCCGTCGCGACGACGCCCACCCCGAGCACCACACCGGCGCCGGTCCATCCGGTCACACTGATGTCCGCGGCCTCGTCCACCGCGTACTCCCCCGGCCCCCAGGCTCCCAGCGCCACCGCGAGAACGCCCAGGACGAGGACGTACTCGTAGCCCTCCTTGAACACGAAGAAGCCGTTGCGGCGGTGCGCGAGCAGGCCCGCCACCAGCATCACGGACAGCACCGCCGCGCAGGCCAGCGTGGTGAGGAAGCCCGCCAACAGCAGTACGCCCGCGCCGAGTTCGGTGAGGACGCTGAGCCAGGCCTGGAGTCTCGGGCGGGTGAGCCCGAGGCCGCCGAACCAGCCGGCGGTGCCGGATATGCCGCCTCCGCCGCGCCAGTGGTTCCAGCCGTGCGCCACCATCACCACGCCGAGCACGACCCGTACGAGCAGCAGTGCGGTGTCCGAAGCCTGACTCATCGCGATGTCCCCTTCTCCGTCGGCGGCGCCCGCACACCCGGCGCGCACTCCTCGACGAAGGCGAGCGCCTGCGGGCGGTGGGCGGGTGCGGTACGGCCGACGCAGGTGTCGTGGCCCGCGCCCGCCTGCTCGTGGCGTACCACCCGTGGGGCTCCGGTGAACATGGAAGCGAGGTTTGCCGGCCCGGCGGGGCCGTTCGCCCGCACCCGCTCGTAGTCGAAGGGCACCGGTCTGCCTCAGGTGCGGGACTTGGCCGTCGTGGCGAAGGAGTCGGCGGCCGCGAGGTCGAAGTCGCCGTGGTCGCTGCCGAGGCCCTGCGCGACGAGTGCGGCGGCGGCGCTGCCGAGGACGGCGGCGTCGCTCGGCGTACGGCCGAGGCTCACGCCCCGCAGATAGCCGGCCGAGAAGGCGTCGCCGCACCCGGTGGTGTCGACGACGTCGACGACGAAGGCGGGGACCGGTTCCGCGCCGTCCGCGGTCACCACGAGCGCTCCGTCGCCGCCGCGCGTGACGGCGACGACGCCCGCCCCGGCGCCGAGGAGCTTGCGCGCCCCCGTCAGCAGGTCGCTCTCGCCGCTGAAGCCGAGGACCTGGTCCTCGTTGGGCAGCAGATGGTCGATGTAGGGCAGGGCCGCCTCGATCTGCTCGAAGCTGCCGAGGACACCGGGGGCGAGCAGGTCGACGGAGGTGACGACGCCGTGCTCCCTGGCGTACGACAGGATGCGTGTGGCGACCTCGACGCCGATCAGCTCCGGTCCGCCCAGGTGCAGATGATCGGCCTCGGCGAGGGCGTCCCAGGGCACGTCGTCGAGGCCGTAGGTGATGTTGGCGCCGAGCAGGTGCAGCGAGGGACGGTCGCCGTTGGGCCGGATCGGCAGGACGCTCGCGGAGGTGGCGGTGTCCGTGCGGCGGACGAGGAACTCGGTGTCGACGCCGGCCCGGCCGAGCAGCTGCACCAGCATGTCACCGGTCGGGTCGGAGCCGATGGCGCCGGCGCTGCGCACCCGCGCGCCCAGCTTGGCGAGGGTGAGCGCGGTGCCGCCCGCGGTCCCGGCGGCGGTCATCCGGATGTCGTCGACCAGCGTCGCGCCCTGGCCCTCGGGTATCTCCTGCACCGGCCGCACCAGCACGTCCAGGACGTGCACGCCCATGGTGAAGACCTTCATCGGCTTTCCCCCTTCGTCGACTTCATCGGCTCTGTCACTGCGCGGGTGGTACGGGGTGGGTGGTGCCGTAGTCGCGGGCGATCGCGGCCTCGATCACGGCGAGTTGCTGCTGTTCGTCGAGGAAGCGGGGCCGGCCCATGGCGGCCGCGCGCTGGTAGAGGCCGCAGGCCCATTCGAGGAGCAGCGCGTTCTCGACGGCCTTGTCCAGGGTCGTCCCGTGGGTGACCGCGCCGTGGTTCGCCAGCAGGGCGGCGCTGCGGCCGTCGAGCGCGGCGAGCACCGACTCGGCGAGTTCGGGGGTGCCGAACGTGGCGTAGGGCGCGACCCGCACCGTACCGCCGAGGGCGAGCAACTGGTAGTGGATGCAGGGCAGTTCGTCGAGCACGCAGGAGACCGCGGTGGCCATCGGAGCGTGGGTGTGGACGACGGCGCCGGTTCCGTAGCGGCGGTGGACCCCGAGGTGCAGCTCCCACTCCGAGGTCGGCCGCAGGCTTCCGGCCACGACCTCGCCGTCCAGGTCGACCACGGTCACCTGATCCGGGGTGAGTTCGGCGAGGACCGCTCCGGTCGCTGTGATCGCGACCCGGTCCTCGACGCGTACGCTCACGTTGCCGGCCGTGCCGATGAGGAGGCCTTCGGCCCCCAGGCGCCGGCAGGCGTCCGCGACGGCGGCCCGCTCCTGACTCAGCGCCGAGCTTGAGGCGGTCATGGGCGCGAAGGTAGCGTAAACATGAAACAAAGTCACGTTCAGGTTTGGAGGCAGTTCCTTGGACCGGACGACCACGGGTTCCGACGGCGGCACTCCCCTGCGCCGCACGCCGCGACAGGCGCGCAGCAAGGCCCGTCTGGCCCTGATGCTGGAGGCCGCCGAGCGCATCCTGGTCGACGACGGCGTCGAGGCGCTCACCACGACGCGGGTCGCTGCCGAGGCGAAGGTGTCGGTCGGCTCGCTGTACCAGTACCTCCCCGACCGTGACGCGATCATCGACGCCCTCGCGACGGGCTACTTCGCCCGCCTCGAGGACGTCATGGACGAGCTGGTCCGCACGGCGGGGCGGGAGCGCTGGGACGATCCCGTGGGCGTGCTCATCGACACGTTCGCCCGCGTCTACCGCACCGAACACGGCTTCCGCGCCCTGTGGTTCGGCAGCGGACTGACCGAGCGGACGCGGGCCGCCGACCGTGAGCACAAGCGGCGGATGGCCGACGGGATCCGCCGGGTGCTGCTCGCGCTGGGCGTCGCCCGCGACGACGAGACGCTCGCGCGGGCCTGCCACGCCGCGATCCTCGCCGCCGACGCCCTCGCCCAGGAGGCCTTCCGCCGCGCCCCGGAGGGCGACACCGACCTGCTCGACGAGGCGAAGACGATGCTGCGCCGCTACCTCACCGAGGTCGTCGCACGCTACGAGCAGCGGTCGCCGTGACGGACGTCTGCCGCGGACACCCCGCTCCCGCCGGACCGAGGACGCCGCCGACCGGCCGCGGTCGGTGCACCGGCCCGGAGGGTTTCCCGGCGATGCCGCGTGGCTCGCGGGGGCATCGCGCGATCCGGTGAGTAATCTCGCGCTGCCCCACGCCGCACTGTCTCCGAGCCGAACCAGGAGAAGACCCATCAGCGAGCCCAAGCGCGAAGACACGGGGACCGCTCCGGGAAACCAGCCCCAGGAGGCCGATCAGCTGCGGGAGATGCTGCGCCGGCCCGGGTACCGGCGGGCGCTGGTGTTCTGCGGTGTGATCGGGATCCCGGTGTCGTTGGCGGCGTTCTGGTTTCTCGTCCTGCTCCATGAACTGCAGAATCTGCTCTGGGTGGACTGGCCGCACGATCTCGGGTGGACGGATCCGCCCTGGTGGTGGCCGCTTCCGCCGGCCCTGGTGTCGGGCGTGGTCGTGGCGCTGGTCGTCATCCGGCTCCCCGGCAGGGGCGGGCACATCCCGGCGGCCGGCCTCCACCCGGGCGGGGCGACGAAAGCCGCCCTCCCCGGTGTGATGCTCGCCGCGCTGGCCAGCCTGCCGCTGGGAGCCGCGCTCGGACCCGAGGCCCCGATGATCGCCCTCGGCGGCGCTCTGGCCCTGGTCTTCAGGGATCTCGCCCGGGCCCCCGCGACCGAGGCGAGCACCTCCCTGCTCGGTGCCGCCGGCTCCGCCGCGGCCATCTCCGCGATCTTCGGCAACCCGCTCATCGCGGCCGTGCTGCTCATGGAGGTGGCCGGGGTGGGCGGGCCCCAGCTGTTCGCCGTGATGCTGCCCGCCCTGCTGGCCAGCGGAATCGGCGCCATCGTCTTCACCGGCTTCGGCCACTGGACCGGGTTCCAGACCGGGAGCCTCAGCATCGGACTGCCCGCTCCCCCGAGGCTCGACACCGGGGACGTGGTGTGGTCCGTCCTGATGGCCGTCGTCATCGGGGCCGTCATCCACTGGGTCATCGTGGGAGGACGGATCGCGGCGGGTTTCGTCGCCGCGCGTCCGCTGCGCAACACGGTGCTCTGCGCCCTCGCCGCCGCCGGCTGCGCGGCGCTCTACGCGGTCGTCACCGGCCGTTCGCCGGCGGAGGTCTCACTGTCCGGCCAGACCACCCTGACCCAGCTCGCCGCCGACCCGCACGCGTGGCCGGTCGGCAGCCTGGTGGCGGTCCTGGTGTTCAAGGCCCTCGCGTACGCGCTCTGTCTGGGCAGCCTGCGCGGCGGTCCGGTCTTCCCCTCGCTGTTCCTGGGCGGCGCGCTGGGTGTGCTGCTCTCGCCCCTGCCCGGGCTCGGCGTGGTGCCGGGCATGGCGGCGGGCATGGCGGCCGCGTCCGCCGCCGCGCTCCGGCTGCCCGTCAGCTGTGTGGTGCTGGTCGTCCTCATGGTGGGCAGCTCGGAGACGGTGCCGGTGATCGTGCTGGCCGCGGTGGTGGCGTTCGTGGTCACCGAGCTGCTGCCGCAGGGGCCGGGGATCCCCGCCTTCACCGCGGGATCGCGTCGAGGGCCTCGTCCAGCGTCGTCGCGGCCATGATGAGGGAGAGATGGGTGAAGGCCTGCGGGAAGTTGCCGAGTTGCTCCCCGCTGGGGCCGATCTCCTCGGCGAACAGGCCGACATGGTTGGCGTACGTCTGCATCTTCTCGAAGGTGTAGCGGGCCTGGGGCAGACGCCCGGCGCGGGCGAGGGCGTCGACGTAGAGGAACGTGCAGAGGCTGAACGTGCCCTCGGAGCCGCGCAGTCCGTCGGGGGACGCCTCGGGGTCGTAGCGGTAGACGAGGCTGTCGGAGACGAGGACGCGGTCCATCGCGTCGAGGGTGTTGAGCCAGCCGGGGCTGCGCGGCGATATGAACCCGACCCGGGGGGCCAGCAGCAGGGAGGCGTCCAGGACGTCACCGCCGTAGTGCTGGACGAGGGCCTGCTGCTTGTCGTCCCAGCCGCGTTCCATGACCTGTTCGAGGATCGCGTCGCGGGCCCGGGTCCAGCGCGCGGTGTCCGCGGGCCTGCTGAACGCGGCGGCCAGCTTCAGACCGTGGTCGAACGCGGCCCAGCACATCACCCGGCTGTAGGTGAAGTCCTTGCGGCCGCCCCGGGTCTCCCAGATCCCTTCGTCGGGCCGGTCCCAGGAGTCGGCGAGCCAGTCCAGCATGCGGGACAGACCCTTCCAGCCGTGGTAGCCCGCCTGTTCGCCGATCCGGCGGCTCTCGGCCATGGCGTAGAGGGCCTCGCCGTAGATGTCGAGCTGCAACTGGTCGGAGGCGGCGTTGCCCGCCCGGACGGGGTAGGAGCCGCGGTAGCCCTCGAAGTGCTCCAGGATCTCCTCGGTCAGACGAGGGTCGCCGTCGACCCGGTACATGATCTGGAGGGGTTCCTCGTCCGGTCCTTCGCGGGCCGCCAGGCGGTCGCCGAGCCAGTGGGTGAAGCGGGTGGCCTCCTCCACGAAGCCGAGGTCGAGCAGGGCCCGCACCGACAGGGAGCCGTCCCGCACCCAGGTGTACCGGTAGTCCCAGTTGCGTTCCCCGCCGACCTGCTCGGGCAGCCCCATCGTCGCGGCGGCGACCGGCGCGCCGGAGGGCGCGTACGTGAGGAGTTTGAGGGTGATGGCCGAGCGGTGCACCATCTCCGTCCAGCGGCCCCGGTAGCGGGACGTGCGCACCCACTTCTGCCAGAAGTCGATGTTCTCCCACAGTCCGTCGGTGACGCTCTCGGTGGTCGGGCGCGGGGGCGCCTCCCCGCCCGGCGCGCACACGGTGAACACGACGGCCGCCGACTCCCCGGCCTGAAGGGTGACGGCGCCGCGGACGTCGGACCCGTCCCGTTCGAGCGGAATGGTCCCCTGGAGGTGGGCCGTCGCCCCCGGGGCGCGGAACGTCGCCGCGTCGGGCGTCAGGTCGAGTTCGTGGGACGCCCGCGCGTAGTCGAACCGCGGGCGGCATTCGAGGCGGAAGCGGACGGTGCCGCGCACGGTCCGTACGACGCGCACCAGCCGGTGCCGGTCGGTGGCCGTCGGGCCCGGCAGGACGGGCATGTGGTCGATGATCTCGCCGACCCCGTCGGGGGACATGAACCGGGTCACCACTATGGCGGTGTCCGGGTAGTAGAGCTGCCTCCAGGACCCTTCGGGATGGTCGGGCGCGAGGAGGAAGTACCCTCCGCCGTCGTGGTCGAGCAGCGCGGCGAAGACACTGGGCGAGTCGAAGCGCGGCGCGGCGAACCAGTCGATCACGCCCTGGGACGAGACCAGCGCGGCGGTCTGGAGGTCCCCGACGAGCCCGTGGTCGGCGATGGGCGGGTAACGGTCCATGACGTTCTCCTCAGGCGGCCTCGGCCGCTGCCGTCGGCGGGTGGCCGCGGGTCATCGCAGCCGCTCCGCGAGGTGGTCGCCGACGCGCAGGGCGTTGGCGATGGCGGTCAGCGAGGGGTTGACGGCCCCGATGCTCGGGAAGAAGCTCGTGTCGACGACGTAGAGGTTGTCCAGGTCGTGGGCCTTGCAGTGGACGTCGAGGGCGGAGCTGCCGGGGTCGTCGCCGAAGCGGACCGTGCCCGTCTGGTGCGCGGTGGCGCCGATGGGCATGCCCTTGTGCAGATAGATGCTGTGCGACAGGAGTTGGTGGTCCCGCATGCCCAAGTGACCGAGCATGCCCTGGAGTTTGTGCCGCAGGCGGTTCAGTCCGGCGATGTTGTTCTTCTCGTCGAGGGCCAGGTGGATGCCGCCGTCCCGGTCCAGGGTGACGCGGTTGCCGGCGGCGGGCAGGTCCTCTCCGCACAGCCAGAAGTCGACGGCGTGGTGGGCGAGTACCTCGAAAGGCAGGTCGGGGGTCACGGCCCCGGCCCAGCGGGGCGCTTCGCCGTGGATCTGCTCGGAGTCGGACTTGCCGAGCATCTGGATGCCGCCGAGGGGATGGTCCCAGTCGTCGGATCCCAGATACCAGTCGTGCAGCGCCAGGGTCTTCTGGAACCTGGTGTCGTTCGGTTCCCTGGACACGGCCATCAGAGCCAGGTTGTTGTGCCGCATGTAGTGCCGGCCCACCACGTCCGAGCTGTTGGCCAGCCCCCGCGGATGCCGATCGTCGGCCGAACGCAGCAGCAGGGCGGCGGAGTTGACGGCGCCACAGGCGACCACCACGATGTCGGCGCGGAACTCCACGGTGGAAGGGTCCCCGTCTCCCGGCTCCCCCACCGTGGCGACGACCGAGGTGACGCTGTGGCCGGTCGCGTCCGTTTCCAGCCGCCGCACGTCCGCGTGGGTGACCAGCTCGACGTTGGCGTGTTCGAGAGCGGGGTCGACGCAGATGACCTGTGCGTCGGACTTCGCGCCGACCAGGCAGGGGAATCCGTCGACCCGGTCGCAGCGGATGCAGGCGCTGGTGCGGGTGGCCCGGCCCCGGTCGTCCTGGGTGAGGTTCACCCCGATCGGGAGGTGGAAGGGATGCAGTCCCTGTTTCTCCAGGTCATGGCTGAGTTGCTGGATGCGCGGCTCGTGCTGGACCGGCGGATGGGCGTACTGGGCGCTGGTGGGGCCCTCGGTGGGGTCCTCGCCGTGCCGGCCGTGGACGAGGTAGAGGTGTTCGGCCTGCGTGTAGTACGGCTCGAACTCCTCGTAGCTCACCGGCCAGGCGGGGGACACGCCGTCGTGGTGGCGGAGTTCGCCGAAGTCCTCGGGGCGCAGCCGGAAGAGCGCGGCGCCGTAGAACTTGGTGTTGCCCCCCACGTAGTAGTTGACCTCGGGCGGAAACTGTTTCCCGTCCTTGTCGTACCAGAACTCCGCGGCACGGTACTTGCCCTTGACGAAGACCGCGGTGGAGTCCCAGTTGTCCCGTTCACGGGGCAGATAGCCCCCGCGTTCGAGAAGGAGAATCCGTTTTCCGGTGGGTGCCAGGCGATGGGCGAGGGTGCCACCGCCCGCACCTGTGCCGATGATGATGACGTCGTAGTGCCGCGCGTCGGTCATGCCGGCCACCGTCCTCGGAGCATGCGCCGGTCCTGCCTGGTGAAAGGGCCGTCGGACCCGACCACCAACGTATCTCCGGGCGATGTTCGCGGCGAGTTGGGCCGGTCGGGTGAACCGGGGCGCCGGGTCCCGGGACCGCCGCGTGCGTGGGCGGCTCGACCGGTGTCACAGGATCGCGAGCGGATTGACGGGAGAGCCGGTGGCCGCGGGCAGCCGGAGCGGGGCGACGACGCAGAGGAACGACCAGCGGCCCTCCCGCGCGCAGAGCGGCGCGAGGTCCTCGAACCGCAGGTAGTCCAGCAGATGCAGTCCCATGGCGTGGATGCCCAGCACATGGACCGGGAAGCCGACCCCCTGGACGGCGCTGGGCGCGCTGTCGTTGTTGCCGTCACCGCCGAGGACGGCCACCTCCCGCTCGGCCAGGAACTCCATGGCCGTGGGATGGAGTCCGGCGCGGGCGGCTGCCACGTCCCAGGGGCCGAGCTCCTCGCGGCGTCGGCGGTGTCCGACCCGTACGAGCAGGAGGTCGCCACGGCCGACCCGGACGCCCTGGCGTTCCTCGGCGGCGGCGAGGTCCTCGGCCCGCACCCGCGCTCCGGGTTCGAGCCAGCGGACGCCGTGCAGCCGGGGGATGTCGAGGAGGACCCCGCGTCCGACGATGCCGTCGCGGGCGAGATCGACGGACAGGGCGCTCGCTCCCGCCGGCGACAGCACGTCCGCCGCCGGTACGCCGCCGTGCAGGGTGCCGTCGTAGACGACGTGGCACAGCGCGTCGAGGTGGCTGTCGACGTCGCCGTGGATGTTCATGGCGAAGCGGTCCCGGGCGAACTCCAGGCCGCTCGTGCCGGGTTCGCCGTCGGCCGGGGCGGTGAGCCGGTGTTCGGCCGGGTCGGCGTCGTCCGGTCCGGTACGGGTGTTCACGGGGGCGGCGAGCGACACCGTGCGCCCCGACCGCACCTCGCGCACGGCGGCCCGTACGCGGTCCCCGGTGATCGTGTCCAGGGCGCCCCGGGGCGCGGCGCCGCCGGGGGACGTGTCGCGCAGGTGCCGGTAGAGACGCCGGAAGGCGGCCTCGCTCAGCTCGCCGGTCGTCCGCATCCCCCCACCCTCCGGCAGGCGCCGGGCCCCCGCACGCCGAGTTGCCGGGCTCGGGGACCGCCGCGTTAATAGGTGAGCGAACCGATCCCGCGGAGGTCCGGATGGACATGATCCGTGTCCGGGCGGTGTGCCCGCCGGACCTCACAGAACGCGCCATGGCCCTGCTCGGCGCCGAGCCGTGTGTCCTGAACCTGCACCTTCAGCCGGGCCGTGTACGCAACCCCGACGGTGACGCCATCCAGTGCGACGTCCTGACCGGAGCCGCGAACGAGGTGCTGCACGGGCTGCGGGAGCTCGGGCTCGAGCGCCGCGGCTCCATCGTCCTCGATCCGGTGGACACGGCGTTCTCGGACCTCGCGGCCCGGGTCTGGGCCAAGGAGCTCGGCGGACGGCTGCGCGCGCCGGTGTGGGAGCAGGTGGAGGCCCGGATCCGGGCCGAGGGCAGCTACCCCCCGAGCTTCTACCTCTTCCTGGTCATCGCCGGACTCATCGGCGCGGTGGGCATCATCACCAACTCCCAGATCCTCATCGTCGCGGCCATGGTGGTCGGCCCCGAGTACGGGGCCATCACCAGCGTCGCCCTGGGCATCGACCAGCAGGCCCTGCCGAGGATCCGGCAGGGCCTGCTGGCGCTGCTGGTGGGCTTTCTGCTGGCCGTCGCCGCGACCCTGCTCTTCGCCCTCCTCGTCCGCGGCTTCGGGCTTCAGCCGGAGGCCTTCGAGCGGGGGGTGCGGCCCGTCTCGAATCTGATCAACACCCCCAACTTCTTCTCGGCCGTGGTGGCGGTGCTGGCCGGGGTCGTCGGCATCGTCTCGCTGACGGAGGCCCGGACGAGCGCGCTGCTCGGCGTCTTCATCTCGGTGACCACGATCCCGGCGGGGGCGGACATCGGGGTCTCCGTGGCGTTCGGCAGCTGGGACGAGGCCTGGGGTTCGCTGTTCCAGCTGCTGCTCAACATCGTCGTCCTGATCCTGGTCGGGACCGGCACCCTCAAGTGCCAGCGGGCCATCTGGCGCCGGGTGAGCGAACGCCGGTACGGGCGCGCGATCGGGCGGACCACGTAGGAGGCCGGGTGGGAGTCCGGGTGTCGGTGGCGCACCGAAGTGCGGCCGCCTCCGTCCGATGCTGCAATGAGATCCGAGGACGGGCGAACGCTGAACGCCGTGACCACACCAGGGGTGAAGCCGTGAGCGATGAATTCGTCGAAATGGGACCGATCGACTATGTCGTCGTCGAGTTCCCCGGGAACCGCATGACCGGCGAGGGCTTCCCGCTGCTGGTCGATCTGGTGGACCGCGGCCTCATCCGGATCCTCGATCTGCTGTTCGTCCGCAAGGACGAGGACGGATCCGTGGTCGGCCTGGAGATCGCCGACCTCACCGGCGACGGAGTTCTGGACCTGGCCGTGTTCGAGGGCGCGTCCTCCGGTCTGCTGGGCCAGGAAGACATCGAGGAGGCCGGCGGCGCTCTGGGCGCCGGCAACTCCGCGGCGATCCTGGTCTACGAGAACCTGTGGGCCGCGCCCTTCGCCACCGCCCTGCGCCGCGGCGGCGCGCAGCTCGTCGCCTCCGGAAGGATCCCGGTACCGGCCGTCCTGGCCGCGCTGGACGAGACGGACGACGTCCGGCCGCCGAGGGCGTAGAAGTTCCGTCGCGGTGACGGAGGACCACGTATTCCTGGGCCTCGGCCTGATCGTCGTGCTTGCCGTCGGCTCCCAGGTGCTGGCGAGCCGGCTGCGCGTCCCCGCGCTGATCGTCCTGCTGCCCGTCGGATTCACCGCGGGCGCGCTGACCGACGACGTCGACCCCGAGCGGCTCCTGGGCAGCGCCTTCTCCCCGCTGGTCTCGCTGGCCGTCGCGGTGATCCTCTACGACGCCGGACTCGGCCTGGACCTGAGGAACTTCAGAGCCCACACCCGCCGGGTCGTGGTGCGGCTGATCTGGTTCGGCGCGCTGGTCACCGGCGCTTCCACGGCGCTGGTGGCCATGCCGTTGCTCGGGATGTCACAGGGCGCGGCCGTGATGCTCGGCGCGATCCTCGTCGTGTCCGGGCCGACGGTCGTCGGCCCGCTGCTCGCCTTCGTCCGCCCCACGGAACGACTGCGGCGGATCCTCGTCTGGGAGGGGTCGCTGATCGATCCCGTGGGCGGCATCCTGGGCGCGCTGGTCTTCCACGCCGTCACGGCCGGCGGGGCCGGCGGCTTCGGCAGCCGGATCGGCCCCTTCGCCGTCAGCACGGCGGTGGGGGTGGCGGGAGGCGTCGTCGGAGCGGCCGTGCTGACGGTGGCGCTGCGCGGGCTGTGGCTCGGGGAGGTGCTCGCCACCACGGTGCAGCTCGCCGCGGTGGTCGGCGTGGCGGCCGCCTGCGACATCGTCCGCGACGACACGGGACTCATCGCCGCCGTCCTGATGGGGCTGGCGGTGGCGAACCTGTCCGACGGGGGCGTCACGGCCCGCAGGCCGTTCTTCGAGACCCTCGTGGATCTGATCATCGGACTGCTGTTCGTCTCCATCTCGGCCACCGTCAGCCCCCGGTCCCTGCGGCACGTGCTGCTGCCGGCCCTGGGGCTCGTGGCGGTCCTGGTGCTCGTGGCCCGCCCCCTGGTGGCGGCCGCGTCGGCGTGGAGAACCGACCTGACGGCCGGGGAGCGGGGCTTCCTCGGGTGGATGGCGCCGCGTGGCATCGTCGCCGCGGCCACCGCCTCGACGTTCTCGGCCACGCTGGTGGACCAGGGCGTCGGCGGCGCCGCGAAGATCCTGCCGGCCACGTTCGTGGTGATCGTCGCCACCGTCACGCTGTACGGGCTGAGCGCGGCGCCGGTGGCCGGGCGGCTGGGCGTGGTGCGCTCGACGCGTTCCCGGCCGCTGCTCGTGGGCGGGGATCCCTGGGTGGTCGATCTGGGGCGGGCCCTGCGGTCGGCCGGTCTTGAGGTGGTGATGTGGGCGGGGCGCGAGACGGAGCGGGACAGCATCAGGGCCGCCGGGATCGAACTCGCCCCCGGGGAACTGTTCGCCGCGGCGACGGGCGAGGGCGCGGAGCTGGAGGGCCTCACCGGGGTCCTGCTGCTCACCGGCGAGGACGACTTCAACGCGCTGGCGGCCACGCATCTCGAGGGCGGCGTCGAGGGCACGGTCCACCGGCTGCGGCCGCCCGCGGGGAGCCAGGGCGTCATCACGCCCTACGCGGGCGGCGAGGTGCTCTTCGATCCGGACCTCACCGGGCCCGAACTGGCACGGCGTCACGCCCGGGGCGCCCGCGTCGTGACCCATCGCTTCGACGGCGCGCTTCCGGCCGGACACCGGACGCTGTTCCTGGTGCGGGACGACGGCCGGCTCCTCCCCGTCACCCGTACCGGCGGCCCGGCACCGCGGCCGGGGGACGTCGCCGTGCTGCTGAGCGGCTGACCCGTCAGCGGTCCGTGGTCCGGGCGAAGGAGGCGACGGCGGCCCGCACCCGGTCGAGGGCGGCCGGGAGACCGGCGGTGGCGTCCAGGGTCAGGCCCGGCTCGTCCGGTTGCAGCGGCTCCAGCGTCGCGAACTGCGAGTCGACCAGGTGGGCGGGCATGAAGTGGCCGGTGCGCCGGGACACGCGGTCCCGTGCGGTGTCCCGGTCCAGGGCCAGGTAGAGGCACCAGAGCCGGCCGCCCGCGGCTGCCCGGAGCTCGTCGCGATAGGCCCGCTTGAGGGCCGAGCAGGCGAGAACCAGCCCCTCGCGGGCCTCGGCGGAGCGCCGGACGCGGTCGGCGAGGGCCCGCAACCAGGGCTCGCGGTCGGCGTCGTCCAGGGGGTGGCCCGCGGTCATCTTGGCGACGTCGGCGGCGCTGTGGAAGCCGTCGCCCTCGACGAACGTCACTCCGAGCCGCTCGGCGACCGCCGTGCCGACGGTGGTCTTCCCGGAACCGGACACACCGAGGACCAGCACGATCGGCGGTCCCTGCCCGGCCCCGCGCACCGGCTCCCCACGCACCGGCTCCCCACGCACCGGTTCCCCGCGCATCGACTCCCCGCCGCCGGTCACGGGCTCTCGGGCTCCCGTCCGGCCGCCGTCCGCCGCAGGTCCGCCTCGGTGAGGGGCTGGAGGGCGCCGGCGGTGTCCAGCCGGTAGAGCAGGACGAGGGGCGGTCCGACGAGCACCACGGCGATGGCCGTGACCAGCAGCAGCCAGCGCAGCGTCGTCGGCGCGCCGGCCGCCTCGGACACGGTCAGCGAGGTGGGGACGAGATAGGGCCGCTGGGCCAGCCCCCACGCCACGACGACGAGGGCCACGCTGCCGACGGCGGTGATCCTCGCCCATCCCGTGGCGGTGCGGTACAGCAGCCCGGCGGTGGCCAACGCGGCGGCGACCGCGACCAGGACGAGGGCGAGACCGATTCCGCTGGTCAGTCCGTCGTGGACGTAGCGCGCGTCGTCGCGGGTCACGGCGAGGCCGACGACCGCAAGGACGGCGAGGACGCCGAGGCTGCACCAGGCCCGCAGCCGGAAGTATCCGACCAGGTCGGCGGCGTCGAAGCGGCGGGCGTCGGCGGTCAGGAACACCGCCCCGAGGAAGGCGGTCGCGGCGACGGTCAGCAGACCGGCGATCACGGACGTCCCGTTGGACCACGCGTCGGCCGTCGCCTTCGTGCCGGGAGCCACCCGGCCGGTGGCCAGCCCGCCGACCGCCGCGCCGAGGAAGAAGGGCGTCAGCAGCGAGGAGACGGCGAAGGCCGCGCCGTAGACCCTGCGCCCGGCGAGGCGCTGCGTGGGCTTGCGCAGGGCGAACCCGGCGCCGCGCAGGACGAGTCCCACGGCCGCCAGCGCCAGCGGCAGCCACATGGCGGTGAAGACCGTCTGGAACAGGACCGGGAAGCCGGTCCACATGATGACCAGGACGAAGACGAGCCAGACGTTGTTGGTCTCCCACACCGGTTCCATGGCGTGGTCGATGAGCCACCTGGGCCGCCTGCCCCGCTCGGCGCCGCCCGCCAGCAGGTCCCAGAATCCGGCGCCGTAGTCCGTGCCGCCGGCACACGCGTAGGCGGCCACCACGGCCAGCAGCACCCAGGCGACGGCGGCCTCGGTCATGTGCCGCCCCCGTCCCGTCCGCCGGTGATGGTGGTGGTGGACAACGGCCGGGGTCCGTAGGGGGTGTCGCCCTCCACGTCCCCGGTGGAGGCGGCCGTGCCGACGCTCTCGTCGGCCAGCCGCCACCGCCCGCTCATCTTCAGCAGGACGGTCAGGAAGGCGCCGAACACGAGGACGTAGAGCACCACGACGATGCCGAGCATCGCCCACAGGGTCGAGGCGCGGGTGTCCGTCACCGCCTCCGCGACCCGCATGTTCTGGTAGACGATCCAGGGCTGGCGGCCCACCTCGGTGGTGATCCAGCCGCACTCCACGGTCAGCAGGCAGGCCCCGCCGGCCAGCGCCGCGCACCGGAAGAACCACGGTGACCCGGGCAGGTCACGGCGGCGGAGCCAGCACCAGCCGTACCAGAGCGCGAGCAGGGCGAGCAGGCTTCCGACGGTCACCATGATGTCGAACGCCCAGTGCGCGATCGTGGCCTGAGTCGCCGTCGGGCGCTCGCTCGCCGGGACCGAGGACAGGCCCGTCACCTTGGTGTCCGGGCTGAAACCGGCGAGGATCGAGTCCAGTTGGGGGATCCTGATCCCGCCGGAGATCGTGCCGTCGGCATGCAGACGCCCGAACATGTACTCCGGCACGTGGGTGTCGGTCTTCCAGACGATCTCGGTGGCCGCGAACTTCAGCGGCTGCTTGTGGAAGACGGAGCGGGCGATCGAGTCCCCCAGCATGAACTGCACGGGGGTCAGGATCGCGGCGACGGAGAACGGCACGGTGAAGCCGAGCCGGTGGTAGCGGTCCCGGCGGCCCCGCAGCCAGCCGACCGCGTACACCCCGGCGACGACGTAACCGGCGGTGAGCACCACTCCGACCACGAAGTGCCAGTACTCCGGGCCGAACATCGGCGTGAAGATCGCCCTGCGTACGTCGACGTCCACCGGGTCGCCGGACGCGTCGAGGGTGAAGCCGCGCGGGGTGTTCATCCAGGAGTTCGCGGCGATGATGCCGAACGCCCCCATCAGGGCGGCCAGCGGCAGGGGCAGGCCGAGCCAGAAGTGCGTCCACGGTGTGAGCCGGCGCCAGCCGTACAGGTAGACGGCGATGAGGATCGCCTCGAGGAAGAACGCCCAGGCCTCGACCCCGAAGCCGAGGCCGAAGACATCGCCCCACCGGCCCATCATCCCCGGCCACAGCAGGCCGAGTTCGAAGGAGAGGACGGTGCCGGTGACGATGCCGATGGCGAACTGGACGGCCATGACCGCCGACCAGCGCCGCGCGAGCAGCAGGGCGACGGCGTCGCCCTTGCGCAGTCCGCGGTAGTGCATCAGCAGGGTGATGGCGGGCAGGGCCACGCCGAAGGGCACGAGCAGGATGTGCGAGCCCAGGGTGAAGGCCATCAGCTCCCGGGCCGGCAGCAGCTGTGCGGGGCCGTCCGCCAGAAAGTGGTCGATCGCGCTGTTCACATGGTCCTCGGTGGCTCGTCCCGGATGGCTGAGGCGTGGCGGGTCTCAGCCACCGGTGGCGAATCCGGGGAACAGCGTCATTCCGCCGTCGACGTAGATCGTCGTCCCCACCACGTAGTCGAAGAGGTCGGAGGCCAGCGCGGACACCACGTTCGCGATGTCGTCCGGGTCGCCGACGCGGTGGTAGGGGACGAGCCGGAGCAGGTCGGCCTCGGCCTCGGGGGTGTCCCAGGCACTGCGGTTGATGGGTGTGCGGATCGCTCCCGGAGCGACGGCGTTCACCCGGATCCGGTGCGGCGCGAGCTCCTGGGCGAGGGTCGCCATGAGCATCTGCACCCCGCCCTTGGACGACGCGTAGTTCACATGGCCCGTCCAGGGGATGATCTGGTGGACCGAGCTCATGCAGATGATTTTCCCGGCGGACCGGGAGACTTCCGGCACGACCCCGCGCCGCATGAATTCCTTGGTCGCCTCGCGTGCGCACAGGAACTGTCCGGTCAGATTCACGTCCAGTACCTTGTGCCACTGTTCCAGGGTCATGTCGGTGACGGGGGCGTCCCGCTGGAGCCCCGCGTTGGCGACCATGACGTCGATGGTCCCGAACTCCTCGACCATGCGGGAGACCATGTCGACGACCTGGTCCTCCCGCGACACATCGGCCTCGTGCGCATAGGCGCGGACGCCGAAGCCCTCGATCTCGCGCACGACTTCCTCCGCGGCTTCCCGCCCCGCCACATAGTTCACGACCACATCGGCGCCCGCCCGCCCGAGGCCGATCGCGGTGGCCTTTCCGATGCCGGAATTCGCGCCCGTCACCAGCGCCTTCTGCCCTTTGAGGAGCAGCGGGGCAAGGGGCTGACGACCGTCAATGCCGCTGGTTTCCACTCGTGTCTCCCTGTGCGTGCCGGCGCGGACATTCGGCGGATTTACAGAGGAGTCCGCCCGACAACAGAAACACGCGGGAACCGGTACGGCACGGTGGCGCGTCTGCCGTCAGCCGCCCGGGGCGCCTGCCCGCACCGAACGGCCCCATGCCCGCCGGACGGGTGGCGCGCGACGGCGCTGACCGCTCGAACGGGCTGGTCACAGGGGCGCGCGCGGGCGGCGCGGAGGGCTAGTCGGTGCGGGCCTCGCGGCCCGTTCCGATGCACAGCGCCCAGATGACGAAGGCGTCCACGGCTATCAGCACGATGGCCCAGACGGGCTGGTACGGCAGCCACATGAAATTGGCGAGCATCGACAGGCCGGCCAGGGCGACGCCGACGACGCGCGCCCACAGTGCGCCACGGAACAGCGCGACGCCCGCGAGCGCGACCAGAACGCCGAGGACGAGGTGGATCCAGCCCCAACTCGTCAGATTGAAGTTGTACGCGTAGTCGCGGGTGACGACGAAGACGTCGTCCTCGGCGATGGCGGCGATTCCCTGGAATATCGCCATCAGCCCGCCGAAGATCATCATGACCCCGGCGAAACCGGTCCAGCCGGACACCCATGCCCCGCCGCCGCTCGCCGTCCCGTGTCCGTGTCCGTGGTGCACTCCGGTCGCGGTCATCTGGGCTCCTCCCACATACGTCTCGCCACTGCGTATCGCCGCTGACAGGTGGCCGTTCGGTCGCCCGATATCAGCTTGCCATGAGAAGCACAAACCGGCAGAAGACCGGTATTCGCGCAGTTCAGCGCCCGGGCCGACGTGCGAGGGAAATCCGGCGGTGGTCCAATGGGGGTGTCCGGTGCGCCGACCGTCGCGCGTCGGCCGGGAAGCGGTCGAAGGCCGTCTCTCTCGCAGGTCTCCGGCGAGAAAGGAAACCGCCGTGCCAGGTCTCCTCCGCGGGGTCGCCCGCACAGCCGTAGTGGCCGGTACCGCGACCGCCGTGTCGAACCGCGTGTCACGCCGCCAGCAAGGGCGCTGGGCCCAGCAGGATCCTCAGCAGGCCGCGCCGCAGCCGGCACCGGCCGCCGCTCCCCCACCCGCCCAGCCCGCCGACATGAGCAGCAAGATCGACCAGCTGAAGCAACTCGGGGAGCTCAAGGCCCAGGGTGTCCTCACCGAGGCCGAGTTCGAGGAGCAGAAGCGCAGGATCCTCGAGTCCTGAAGCGAGAGGCCGTACCGGAACGACTCCGATACGGCCTCTGGCTCACGACGACTTCGAAAAGTCGGGACGACAGGATTTGAACCTGCGACCCCTTGACCCCCAGTCAAGTGCGCTACCAAGCTGCGCCACGTCCCGAGGCGTTGCCGCGGCGGTGAGCCGCGGGAACGCGCAGGCAAAGCCTACCGTACGGGGGTGGGGGCGGCGGTCGGCGTCTGGTGGGCGGCCGGCTCCGGCAGACGGTTCGCGCGGCGGACCGGGACGAGCAGGGCGGCGAGGGCGGCGCCCAGGCAGAGCACCGCGAGCAGGGTGAAGCCGTGGGTGTAGCCGGAGCCGTAGGGCAGGCCCGACGGCTGGAGGCGGCCGGTGACCAGGACGCTGGTGACGGCGGCTCCGATGGACCCGCCGATGGTGCGGATGTTGGCGTTCATGCCGGTGGCGGCGCCGGTCTGCGCGGCGGGCACGCTGCCGACGATCAGGTTGGCCATCGACGCGAAGGCCAGGCCGATGCCGAGGCCGAACACGCCTGCCACGAGGGCGACCTGCCACTGTTCGTCGTGCCAGAGGGCGAGGAAGCCCAGCGCGACCGCGCCGAGTGCGGCCCCGGCGGTGAGCAGTGCCTTGGCCCCCACGCGGGGCTCGAGTCGGCCGCTGAGCACGCCGGAGACGAACATCGCGAGCAGCATCGGCAGCATGAGGAGCCCGGAGGCGGTGACGCTCGCGCCGAAGCCGTACCCGGCCGTGCTCGGGGTCTGGACGAACCCGGGCAGGAAGGACCAGATCGCGTACATGCCCGCGCCGAACAGCAGGGCGGCGAGGTTGGTGGTCCACACGGCCGGCAGTCGCATGATGCGCAGGTCGATCAGCGGGCTGCGGGAGCGGGCCTCGGTGAACAGCCACAGCGCGAACAGCGCCACGGCCACGGCGAACAGGCCGATCACCCGGACCGAGCCCCAGCCCCAGTTGCCCGCCTGACTGAGCGGCAGCAGCAGGGCGACCAGCCAGCCGGACAGCAGCACGGCGCCGAGCCAGCTGACCTTGCCCTCCGCCCGATCTGGCGACTCGGGCACGTAGCGCACGGCGATCAGCGTGGCGGCCGCGACGATGCCGACGGGGATCCAGAACAGCCAGCGGTAGTCGAGTGCGGAGACGATCGGTCCGGCCGCGACCATGCCGACACCGCCGCCGGCGGCGATCACGGCGGACAGGTTGCTGATGCTGCCGGGCACCCGGGACGGGGCGAACTCGTCCCTGATGATGCCGAAGGAGAGCGGGAACAGCGCGCCGCCGATGCCCTGGACGACCCGGGCGAGGATCAGGACGCCGATGTTCGGCGCGAGCGCGGCGAGCAGACAGCCGGCCAGGACGGCGAGCAGGACTCCGACCAGGGTGCGCTTCTTGCCGATCAGGTCGCCGACCCGGCCGAGGATCGGCGTGAAGACGGACGCGGACAGCAGATACGCGGTCATCACCCAGGTCGCGGTCGACTGCGAGGTGTGCAGCGCGTGCTGCACGGTCGGCAGCGCGGGCGCTATCAGCGACTGGAGCATGGAGAACACGCCGGCACCGGTCGCGAGGACCGCGAAGGTGAGGCGGGTGGACTTGCGGGGCATGACAAGCCTCTCGGAAAGACCCGGAAAGAGGAGAAGAGGCCTCGGACTGTTAAAGTGGAGGCACCCCTCCACTGTAGCGGAGGCACCCCTCCGGTTCAACCGAGTCCCCGCCCAGGAGGCAGCAGTGCCGGCTCAGCAGTTCCCCATCAGCGAGATCGTCGCGGCTCAGCGCCCGGCCCGTAAGGACGCGGCCCGCAACTACGACGCGCTGCTGGCCGCCGCCCGCGAGGCGTTCGCCGAGCACGGCTCCGAGGCGTCCCTGGAGGACGTCGCCCGGCGCGCGGGCGTGGGCATCGGCACGCTGTACCGGAACTTCCCGACCCGCCGGGCACTGTTCGAGAGCGTGTACGCGGACGAGGTCAACGCGCTGTGCCGGTCGGCCGTGGAGCTCGCCGCCCTGGAGCCGTGGGAGGCGCTCACCGCCTGGCTCGACCGGTTCGCCGGCTACATGGTCACCAAGCGGGCGGTGCGCGAGGCGCTGGAGGACGAGTCGGAGATCTTCCAGGCCTGCCGTGACTCGATGTACGCGGCGGGCGGCCCGCTGTTCGAGCGGACCCAGCGGGCCGGGCTGGCCCGCGCGGACATGGACTTCGGCGATCTGGTGCGACTGGTCGCGGGTATCACCGCGACGGTTTTCGTGGACGACGCCCAGCGCGACCGCGTCCTGGCCATCGCGCTGGACGGGGTGCGCGCCGGGCGTTGACCGCGCGGGTCAGCCGGCCAGCGGGTGCTGCGGGTCGAGCAGGTCCGCGATCCGTTCGGTGATCGTCTGGGCGGTGTTGCCCGCGGGGGCGTCCGGGCCCACCGTCGTGGACACCGCGATGGACAGCCGCTTGTGCGGCTCGTACGCCATCACGGCCGCGTAGCCGAAGAAGGACGGGTTCTGCACGACCCAGCCGTTCTTGACGACGACGCCGAGGCCGAAGTGGAAGTCCTCGGTCATGGGCAGGCAGACCGTGGCGGGGCAGTTCGCGGTCTGGTGCCCGAGGCCGACCGTGCCCGGATCCAGCTGGGTGCGGAAGGAGCGCTTCGAGAGCAGCTCGCCCGAGCCGATGGCCTGTCCGGAGCGCGCCAGGTCGCAGATGTTCTGGGTCAGGATGGCACCGGGGGCGGTGGTCCAGGAGGGGTTCCAGTAGGTGGACTCCTCGTAGGTCCCGCGTTCGTCGTCATAGGCGTGCAGCACGGGCGGCGGGATGAGCGCGGTGTCGTTGTTGCGGGTGTTGCGCAGCTTCAGGGGCCTCATGACGCGCTCCCGCAGGAGGCGGTCGAGCGAGGTGCCGGAGATCTCCTCCAGGGCGCGGCCGAGGAGGACGAAGTTGGCGTGCGAGTAGCTCCAGTTGGTGCCCGGCCGGTACCACAGGGGGTGGCTGAGCGAGATCCCGACGACCTCCTCGGGGGCCCAGTGCTGCCAGGGGTCGGCGTAGAGCTTCTTCAGGAAGAGTGGGTCGGTGACGTAGTCGTGCAGGCCCGACGTCGAGTCGCCGAGCATCCGCAGGGTGATCTCGTCGCCGTGCGGCAGGTCGGGCAGCCAGCGGGAGACCGGGTCGTCGAGGCGCGCCTTGTGCTCCTCGACGAGCTGGAGCAGCACCGTGCCCATGAAGGCGATGCCGACCGAGCCGGTCCGGAAGTGCGCCGCGGGCGTGGCGGGCACGTCCGTGAGGGACTCGCCGTCCGCGCCGGTGACGAGTTCACGCCCGCCCACGGTGACCTTGACCAGGGCGGCCTTGAGACCGAGCTCCTTACGGGCCGCGCGGACGAGGGCGAGGACCTCGCGCGCCTGGCCCCCCGGTTTCTGGGTGGCGGCGCAGGCCCGGTCATGGTGGCCGGGGTCGGCGGTCGCGGCCGCGGCGGCCGTCTGAAGGGTCGAGGCGAGGAGAGCGGCGGCGCACAGGAGCGCCGTACGGGTACGCGTCATATGGGCACTATGGGCTGATTGTCACATCGGTCACGGGGACAACACTCCGTACGCCGTCACCCTGGACCCGAACGGCCCCTCGGCACACCGGAGGAGACCCGCCCGGCCGGCCCGCCCGGCCCGCCCGGTTTGTGTCGCACGGAAGGACCGCGACCACCCGTTCTCCCCGAGGGGTGCTGCTCCGACGTCGCGGGCGGCGGCTGACTGGGCGTCACGATCCCGGAGCCGTACGGCGGTCATGGCCTCGGCAGGGCCCGGCACGCGTGCGGGTTCGCCCGGGCCGCGGCCGAGATGGATCGGCGCACGTCCCTTGCCCCGGAACATGCCCGGTGAGAACGTGATTCCCGAACAGCCGTGACACCACTGACAGTTGCGGTCAGACGGTCAGACCCGCGGGCTCTTCGAGGCGTGGCACGGCCTCGCGGACGACCCCGGGCCGCGGGCCGTCGTCCCCACCCGCGAGGCGAGGGACAGCCACGCCGGGACGAGCCAGGTCGTGAAGGTGGTCGTCGCCAAGCCCCTGGGGCTGCGGGACAGGAGGCGGGGCCACCGGGGCGCGGGGACAGGGAGGACGGTGGGCGTGGAGGACTTCTCGGGCCGGCCGGGGGTGGCGTTCGTCGCGGGCGGCACGGGCGGCATCGGCACGGCGGTCGTACGGACGCTCGCGGCCCGCGGCAGCGCGGTGGTGTTCACCTACCGGTCCCGGCGGGAGGCGGCCGAGGCCCTCGCCGAAGGGACGAAGGGGCTCGCGCCGCTCCCGGTGGACCTGACCGACGAGGCGGCGACGGCCCGGGCGGTGACCGCGACCGCCGAGGCGTACGGCGGCATCCACACGCTCGTGTACGCGGCCGGTCCGCAGGTGCCGATGCGGCATCTGAGCCGGGTGACCCCGGGCGAGTACCGGGCCCAACTCGAGGCGGACACTGTGGCGTTCTTCAATCTCGTCCATCCGGCGCTGCCCGTCCTGCGCCGGAGCGGGGGCAGCGTCGTCGCGGTCACCACCGTCGCCACCCGGCGCTTCCCGGTACGCGACGGACTGTCCTCGGGGGCGAAGGGAGCGGTCGAGGCGGTCGCCCGCGCGCTGGCCGCCGAGGAGGGGCGCTACGGGGTCCGCGTCAACTGCGTCGCGCCGGGCATGCTCACCGACGGCAACGCGGGCCGGCTGATCGAGTCGGGCGAACTGGACGACGAGGCGCTCGCCGTCACCCGGCGGAACATCCCGCTGCGCCGGTTCGGAGAGGCGGCGGACATCGCGGAGGCGGTGTCCTTCCTCGCCTCGGACCGGGCCGGATTCATCACGGGCCAGGCTCTGGGGGTGGACGGCGGCTACAGCGTGTGAGGCGCCCGGGACTCCCCCGTCGTCGGCCGCCTGGGGGGTGGGTGACCACGCAGTCAAGCCGGTCGACGACCTCCCGAGGACCGGCTCGACTCCGCGGTCGTTCCAGTCTTCGTGGGAGGTCGGCCGGCGTCAAGGCCTGTCTCACGGGGCGACTCGGGCACCGTCGTCAGCACAAGCCTTTCCCGGTCACTCCCGGAACGACACACAGAATTTTCCCCGCCGCCCGACCGACGCCGGGAATGTGCGTAGCGATTCGGACAAGCGGTCCACAGGAACCCATTTCCTGCGTTCGTTCATGTTTCTACAGTGTGAGTGGAGGGTGAACGGGGCCGGACCGACAAGGAATTCATCCGATTTCCTACGCCCTGGCCCTCCCCCCGCGACTGACCGAATCATTGCGGCTGGGTACCGGCCGATCGTTCGAACGTTGACCAGTGAGTAATAAGCGCACTACCTTTCAACGCGTTTCGAGCACGCGCTTTAGAACGGCGTTCCGCGGTGGCCCTCTGCCCGCGGGAATCCGGTGAGCCGCCATTGCTGTCCCGAACCCCCCACCGTGCAGTCTCACCCTTGATTCGGAGAATCATGACGTCTGCTGTGCGTTCCGAGGACATGATCATCGGCATCACTCCTTTCGGCGAACCCGATGCCGGGCTCGCCCTGGCGATCAACCGGGCCGGCGGGCTCGGCGTACTCGACCTGGGATCCGGTGACCGAAGAACCCGCGAGGCCCTGTCCCGTCTGCGCCGCGCCTCCCCGGGCGGCTTCGGAGTCCGGGTCGACGCGCACTGTCGGCTGACCCCCGCCGACCTGGGCCCCGACGGCCCGCACACGGTGGTCCTCTCCACGGAGGCGGCACAGGCCGCGCGGGCCGCGGAGCCCGACGAGGCGCCCTGGCCGATCGCCGGTCTTTCGGCGCGCCACCGCGTGCTGGTCGAGGTCACCGACCTGGCGGGCGCGCGGGACGCGTTACGCGCCGGAGCGCACGGCCTGATCGCCCGCGGCGCCGAGAGCGGTGGCCGGATCGGCGAACTGAGCACCTTCGTCCTGCTCCAGCAGCTCCTCGCCGCCCCCGAGGTGACCTCGCCGGTGTGGGCGTGCGGCGGAATCGGCCCGCGTACGGCCGCCGCCGCGGTGGCCGGCGGTGCGGCGGGCGTCGTCCTGGACAGCCAGCTCGCGCTGCTCGCCGAGTCGGCGCTGCCCGAACCCGCCGCCGCCGCGCTGCGCACCCTGGACGGCTCGGAGACCGTCGTCCTCGCCGGACACCGGGTCCTGCTGCGGCGCGGCCCGGACGCCCCGCGGCTCGCGCAGCACGCGGAGCCGCGGGCGGTGGCGGCGCTGCTGGGCGCGCAGGACCCGCACGGACAGCTGCTCCCGGTGGGCCAGGACGGCTTCCTCGCCGCGCGGTTCGCCGAGCGCTGGGGTGACGTGCGGCGGACCCTGCGGGCGCTGCGGGACGCGGTCCTGGACGCCGTACGAGACGACACGGCCGTACGGGCGCTGCGGGACCGGTCACCGATGAGCCGGGCGCTCGGCACCCGGCTCCCCCTCGCCCAGGGGCCGATGACCAGGGTGAGCGACGGGGCCGCGTTCGCCGCGGCGGTGGCGGCCGACGGGGCGCTGCCCTTCCTCGCCCTGGCGTTGGCGGACGGCGCGCGGACCCGGACCATGCTCGCCGAGACCCGGGACGCGGTGGCCGGCCGGCCCTGGGGGGTGGGCGTGCTCGGCTTCGCGCCGGAGGACGTGCGCGCCGCACAGCTGGAGGCCGTACGGGAACTGCGGCCGACGCACGCGATCATCGCGGGCGGACGGCCGTCCCAGGCGCAGGCCCTGGAGCGGGACGGCATCCGGACCTTCCTGCACGTGCCGTCGCCGGGACTGCTGCGGCAGTTCCTGGAGGCAGGGGCGCGCCGGTTCGTGTTCGAGGGCTCGGAGTGCGGCGGGCACGTCGGACCGCGCGGCAGTTTTCCGCTCTGGGAGGCCCAACTGGCGGTCCTGGAGGACTGGTCGGCGGGTCACGGGGCCGAGGACGTCGAGGTGTTCTTCGCGGGCGGAGTCCACGACGAGCGGTCGGCGGCGATGGTCGCCGCGCTCGCCGCGCCGCTGACCGCGCGCGGAGCGGCCGTCGGCATGCTGATGGGCACCGCGTATCTGTTCACCGACGAGGCCGTGTCCCGCGGCGCGATCCGGCCGCTCTTCCAGCGGCAGGTCATGGCCGCCGAGCGCACCACGCTCCTGGAGTCGGCGCCGGGACACGCCACCCGCTGCGTGCCGAGCCCGTTCGCCGCCGGCTACCGCGACGAGGAGGCCCGGCTGCGGGCCGAGGGCGTGGCGGACCGGCGGATCTGGGAGGCCCTGGAGCGGCTCAACGTCGGCCGGCTGCGCATCGCGAGCAAGGGCGTGACCCGGGACGCCGACGGCTCCCTCGCCCCCGTCGACGAGCGACGCCAGCTCGACGAGGGGATGTTCATGGCCGGGGAGGTGGCCGTGCTGCGCTCGACGACCACCACGGTCGCCGCGCTGCACGCGTCGGTGACCACCGGCGCGATCGAGCATCTCGCCCTGCGCGCGGCGGAGTTGGGCCAGGAGGAGCCGGTCCGGGAGCCGGCCGCCCCGGCCCCGCTCGACATCGCCGTCGTCGGCATGGCGTGCATGTTCCCGCAGGCGCCCGACCTGCCCGCCTTCTGGGCGAACGTGGTCGGCGGCGTGGACGCGGTCGGCGAGGTCCCGGCCGACCGCTGGGATCCGGCCGTCCACCACGGCGCGTCGACCCCGTCCAAGTGGGGCGGCTTCCTGCCCCGCATCCCCTTCGACCCCCTGCGGTACGGGATCCCGCCCACGTCGCTCGGCAGCGTCGAGCCCGTGCAGCTGCTGTCCCTGGAGGCGGCCCGGCGCGCCCTGGAGGACGCCGGATACGGCGAAGGGGAGCGGGAGTTCGACCGCTCCCGCACCTCGGTGGTGTTCGGCGCGGAGGCGGGCAGCGACCTGTCGAACGCGGCCACGCTGAGGGCGGTCCTGCCCTCCTACTACGGCAGCGTCCCGGCGGGCCTCGACGACCAGCTCCCGCAGCTCACCGAGGACTCCTTCCCCGGCATGCTCGCCAACGTCATCTCCGGGCGGATCGCCAACCGGCTCGACCTCGGCGGCGCCAACTACACCGTCGACGCCGCCTGCGCCTCCTCGCTGGCCGCGGTGGACGTCGCCTGCAAGGAACTCGTCGGCGGCACCTCCGACGTGGTGCTCTGCGGCGGAGCCGACCTGCACAACGGCATCAACGACTACGTCCTCTTCTCCTCCGTGCACGCCCTGTCCCCGACCGGCCGCTCCCGCGCCTTCGACGGTTCGGCGGACGGCATCGCCCTGGGCGAGGGCGTGGCCTGCGTCGTCCTCAAGCGGCTCGCGGACGCCGAACGCGACGGCGACCGGATCTACGGTGTGATCAAGGGCCTCGGCTCCTCCAGCGACGGCCGCTCGCTCGGCCTCACCGCGCCCAGGCCCGAGGGCCAGCGCTCGGCCCTGGAGCGCGCCTACCGCAACGCGGGCGTCTCCCCGGCCGACGTCGGGCTCGTCGAGGCGCACGGCACCGGGACGGTGGTCGGCGACCGCACCGAACTGCGCATCCTCAGCGAGGTGTTCGAGGAGGCCGGGGCGCGGCCGGGCGGCTGTGCGATCGGCTCGGTGAAGTCGCAGATCGGACACACCAAGTGCGCCGCCGGACTGGCCGGCCTGATCAAGACCCTGCTGGCCCTGCACACGGGCGTCCGGCCGCCCACGCTGCACGTCGAGGCCCCCAACGCGGCCTGGGACCCGGAGAACAGCCCCTTCGCCTTCCATGCGCGGGCCCGGCCCTGGGCGACGCCCGCCGGTGAACGGATCGCCGGGGTCAGCGCGTTCGGCTTCGGTGGCACCAACTTCCATGTGGTGCTGAGCGCCTACGCCGACGGCGTGCCGCCGGTGCGGGGCGCGGACGCCTGGCCGGCCGAACTGTTCGTCTTCCGCGGACGGGACGCCGCCGCGGCCGGCCGTGCGGTGGACGAACTGCTCAGGGCCACGGAGGCGGAGGGCCGGCCGTGGCGGCTGCGGGACCTGGCGCTCGGCGCCGCGCGGCGGTCGGACGCGAGCGGGGAACCGGCGCAGGTAGCGGTCGTGGCGACGGACGTCGACGACCTGGTCGGCAAGCTGCGACGCGTGTCGGCCGATCCGGCCGGACACGACCCTGCGCGGGGGATCCACCGGGCCGGACCGGGCGACGGGCACGGTCTCGGGGACTCCAAGGTCGCCTTCCTCTTCCCCGGCCAGGGCAGCCAGCGCACCGGCATGCTCGCCGACCTGTTCGTCGCCTTCCCCGAGCTGCGGCCCTACCTGGAGCTCGGACGGGCCCACGCCGACGCCCTGTATCCGCCGGCCGCCTTCGACGAGGCGGTTCGCGGCCGTCAGGAGGCCGCGCTGACCGACACCCGGGTGGCACAGCCGGCCCTCGGCGTCGCCGGGCTCGCCGCGCACGCCGTGCTCACCGCGGCCGGGGTACGGCCGGACATGGCCGCCGGACACAGTTACGGCGAGCTGGTCGCCCTCTGCGCGGCCGGCGCGCTGAGCCCCGAGACGCTGCTGGACCTGAGCGCCGAACGGGCGGCGGCGATCCTCGAAGCCGCCGGGGCGGCCGCGCCGACCGGATCCACCGCTCCCACTGGATCCACCACGTCCGCCACATCCACCACGTCCACCACGTCCACCACGTCCGCCGGTGGCGATCCCGGGACCATGGCCGCCGTCGCGGCCGGCGCCGACAAGGTGGCGCGGGCGCTCGCGGAGACGCGGGCGCCGGACTCGGTGGTCGTCGCCAACCGCAACTCGCCCGAGCAGACGGTGATCTCGGGCCCCACGGACGCCGTCACCGAGACCGTACGGCTGCTGCGCGAGGCCGGACTCGGGGCCAAGCGGATCCCCGTGGCCTGCGCCTTCCACAGCCCGCTGGTCGCCGGCGCCGGCGACCGGTTCGCCGAGGCGCTCGCGGCCCGGCCGGTGTACCCGCCCGAGTTCCCGGTGTGGTCCAACCGCACGGCCGCGCCGTACCCCGCCGACGCGGACGAGGTGCGGGCCGGACTCGCCGCCCAGATCGGCGCCCCGGTCGCCTTCGCCGAGCAGATCGAGGCGATGTACGCGGCGGGCGCGCGGATCTTCGTCGAAGCCGGTCCCGGGTCGGTGCTGACCCGGCTGGTCGGGCAGATCCTCGGCGACCGTCCGCACCACACGGTGGCCTGCGAGCCGCGCCCCGGCGGCGGTCTGCAGGGCTGGCTCGACGCCCTGGCCCGGCTCGCCGTCGCGGGCCTGCCGGTACGCGCCGGGTGGCTGCTGCGCGGCCGGGACGCGGTCGACGCGGTACGGACCCCCGTGCCGAAGCGGCCCGGCTGGACGGTCGACGGACAGCTGGTCCGCACCGCCGCCGGCGCCCTCCTTCCCGGTGCGCTCGCACCGGCCCGACGAGTCGTGGAATCCCCCGAGAGGACCGTGGCGACTGTGCCGACGAACCCCCCGCACGGCGTCCCGTCCGACCGGGACGCACTCGTCTCCGAATTCCTGCGCACCAGCCGGGAGATGATCGCCGCCCAACGGGACGTACTGCTCACCTACTTCGGCGCCACCGCGGGCGCGCCGCCCGCACCGCCCGTGGCGGCGGTGCCGCAGGTGATCCAGGCGGTGCCCCAACTCGCCACGGCGCAAACGGCGGTGGCCGCCGTGACGGCGGAACCGACCCAGGACGCCGCTCCACCCCGGGCCACCGGGCCCGCCGATGTCCAGCAGGTCGTCCTGGAGATCATCAGCGAACGCACCGGCTACCCCGTCGACATGATCGAGCCCGACCTCGACCTCGAGGCCGACCTCAGCATCGACTCCATCAAACGGGCGGAGATCGCCGGTGAGCTGGCCAAGCGCCTGGGCGCCGGGACGGGCGCGGACCTCGCTTCGATGGACGACGACGAGCTGGAGGAGCTGGCCAAGGCGCGCACGGCCGCCGCGGTGACCGACTGGCTGACCGCCCGGCTGGGCGCACCGGCCGCCCCGGCGGCGCCCACCCCCACCCCCGAGCCCGACGCGGCGGTGGCGGCGGCGGCCGTGGCGGACTCGGAGCCCGGGACGCCTGTGCGGGCCGCGCAGGAGGTGACCGGCGTGCCGCCCAGGAGGCACGTACTGCGGCCGGTCCTGCTCGACGCGGGCGCCGACGCCTCCGCCGCCCCCTCCACCACGCTCTCGGGCACCCGATGGACCCTTCTCGGGGAGGCCCCCGAGGTGGCGGCCCGTCTGGCGTCCCACGGCGCCGACGTCGCCGTACGGGCCCGGGACCACGTCCTGACCGAGGCGGACGGGCCGGTGGACGGCGTGCTGTACCTCGGCGCCCTCGACGACGACGGCCCCGTCCTGCCGGACGCGTTCCCCGTCCTGAAGGCGGCCCTGGCACGCGGCCCGCGCTGGTTGCTGGCCGTGCGGACCGTCGAGGGCGGGACACCCGACCCCCGGACCGCCGGGCTGCGCGGTCTGTTCCGGACGGTGGCGCGCGAGTACCCGGAGCTGGTCGCCCGGGTCGTCGACCTCGCCGACGCCGCGCCGGCCGCCGTCGCGGACGCCGTGGTCGCGGAGGCCCTCGCGCCGGACCGTACCCCGGTCGTGTGGCGGACGCCGGCCGGCCGGCACGGTTTCGAGCTGGTCGAGGCGCCGCTCGGCGCGCTCGGCAGCACGGGCGCCGGACCGGCCGGGGACGGGGCCGCCGAGGCGGCGGCGCTCGGTCTCGACCGGGACTCGGTGGTCCTGCTCGCGGGCGGGGCGCGGGGCATCACCGCGCAGTTCGCCGCCGCGCTCGCCCGCGCCGCCCGCTGCCGTCTGGAGCTGCTCGGCCGGACCCCCGCGCCGGACGGTCCCGAGGACGCGGACACCGCGGCCGCCCGCACCCCGGCCGAGCTGCGTGCCGCGCTCGCCGCGCGCGGCGGCATGAAGCCGGCGGAGATCAACCGCGCCGCCGAACTCCTGCTGGCCCAGCGGGAGATCACCGCCACCCTCGCCGAACTCACGGCGCTCGGCGGCCGGGCCCGCTACCGCTCCGTCGACTTCCGCGAACCCGGGGCGGTGCTCCAGGCGGTGAAGGAGATCCACGCCGAGCACGGCCGGCTCGACGGCGTGGTGCACGCGGCCGGGGTGATCGAGGACCGGCTCGTCGCGGAGAAGAGCGCCGAGTCCTTCCAGCGCGTCTACGGGACCAAGGCGACCGGCGCGGACGCCCTGCTCACCGCGCTGGAGGAACTGCCCGCCGCACCCGCGTTCACGGTGCTGTTCGGCTCGATCTCGGCCGTCCTGGGCAACCGGGGCCAGGTGGACTACGCGGCCGCCAACGACGCGCTGGAGACCCTCGGCGCGGCCTTCGCCGCCCGTACCGGTCACCGCGCGGTGACCGTGCACTGGGGGCCGTGGGCGCCCGCGGCCGGGCACGCCGGCATGGTGGGGGTGGAGCTGGCCCGGGAGTACGCCCGGCGCGGCATCCGGCTGATCGATCCCGAGGAGGGGACCGCGGCGCTGCTGCGGGAGCTGGCCTGGGGCGACGAGTCCGCCACCGCCGTCGTCCACACCGCCTCGGGCTGGTGACGGCGCCCGTGGCCGCGCGTCACCTGCCCGTCGCCATCGTCGGCATGGCGGTACTGCTGCCCGGCGCCGCCGACCTGGACGCGTACTGGCGGAACCTGCGGGACGGCGTGGACGCGATCGGCGAGGTGCCCGAGGGGCGCTGGGACCCCGAGTACTACCGCCCCGGCACGGCCTCCGACCCTGCTGTCGCGGACCGGGTGTACGCGCGGCGGGGCGGGTTCGTGGACGGGCTGGCGCAGGTGGAGGTCACCCGGTTCGGGATCATGCCCCACTCGGTGGCCGGGACCGAGCCGGACCAGCTGATCGCCCTGCAGGTGGCCTCGGCCGCCCTCGACGACGCCGGCGGCGCGGACCGGCTCCCCGACCGGGGGCGGGTCGGCGTCGTCCTCGGTCGGGGCGGCTATCTCGGACCCGGCCTGGCCCGGCTCGACCAACGGGTCCGGACGGCCGGTCAACTCGTGCGCACGCTCGGCGAGTTGCTGCCCGACCTGACGTCCGACCAACTCGGCCGGGTGCGGGCGGCGTTCACCGAGCGGCTCGGTCCGGACAGTCCCGAGTCGGCGATCGGCCTGGTGCCCAATCTCGCCGCCTCCCGGATCGCCAACCGGCTGGACCTGCGCGGTCCCGCGTACACCGTGGACGCCGCCTGCGCCTCCTCGCTGGTGGCCGTGGACCAGGCGGTGGGCGAACTCGGCTCCGGGCGCTGCGACCTGATGCTCGCGGGAGGCGTCCACCACTGCCACGACATCACGCTGTGGAGCGTCTTCTCCCAGCTCCGCGCCCTCTCCCCCAGCCAGCGCAGCCGCCCCTTCCACCGGGACGCCGACGGCATCCTGATCGGCGAGGGGACGGGCGTCGTCGTCCTCAAGCGGCTGGCCGACGCCGAGCGCGACGGCGACCGGATCTACGCGGTGATCCGGGGCACCGGGGTGGCCAGCGACGGCCGGGCCGCCGGGCTGGTCAACCCCGATCCGGGCGGTCAGGCGCAGGCCGTCCGGCAGGCGTGGCGGGCCGCCGGACTCGACCCGGCCGAGCCCGGTTCGATCGGGCTGCTGGAGGCGCACGGCACCGCGACCCCGGCCGGCGACGAAGCCGAACTGGCCACCCTCGCCGAGGTGTTCGGCCCCGGTGAGGGCGAAGCGGTGCTGGGGTCGGTCAAGTCGATGATCGGGCACACCATGCCCGCCGCCGGGGTCGCCGGCCTCGTCAAGGCCGCGCTCGCCGTCCACCACGGCACGCTGCTGCCGACGCTGCACTGCGACGACCCGCACCCGGCCCTGGCCCGCACCCGGTTCCGCACCCTGGAGAAGGCCGCCGACTGGGAGACCACCGAGCGGCAGCCCGTGCGCCGGGCCGCCGTGAACGCGTTCGGGTTCGGCGGGATCAACGCGCACGTGGTGCTGGAGGAGGCGCCCGGGGCCCGCGGATCCCGCGCGAGCGCCCCGCCCCGTCAGCTCCTGGCGGTCGCCGAACCCGAGCGGGTCCTGCTGCTCGCCGCCGACTCCCCCGCGCGCCTCGCCGCCCTTCTGGACGCCGACGACGACAGCGTGCGGGCCGCCGGGCTCGCCCCCACGCATCCGCACCCGGACGCGGGACCCGCCCGCCTCGGCATCGTCGACCCGACCGCGAAGCGGCTCGCTCTGGCCCGCCGCACGGTCGCCAAGCAGCGCGCCTGGCACGGCCGCAGCGACGTCTGGTTCCGGCCGAGCCCCCTGCTGGGCGCCGGCCGGGGCGGACCGGCGTTCCTGTTCCCCGGTCTGGAGGGCGACTTCACTCCGCAGGTCGACGACGTGGCCGCCCACTTCGGTCTGCCCGCCCCGTCCGTCGCCGGGGACCGGCCCGGTGACGTGGGCCGCCACGGTTTCGGCGTCGTCGCCGTCGGCCGGCTGCTCGACGCGGCGCTGCGCCGCAGCGGGATCGTGCCGGACGCGGTCGCCGGGCACAGCGTGGGCGAGTGGACGGCGATGGCGACGGCAGGCCTGTACTCCGGGGACGAGGTCGACGCGTTCATGGCGGGCTTCGACCCCGACTCGGTGACGGTCGCGGGGCTGGCCTTCGGTGCGATCGGCGCGTCCGCCGAGCGGGTCCTGGCCGCCCTGCGGGACGGCGGCCCGGCCACGGCGGGCCTGGTGCTCTCCCACGACAACGCGCCCGGCCAGTCGATGGTGTGCGGTCCGCAGGCGGCGGTGGAGGAGTTCGTGCGGGCCTTCCGCGCCCAAGGGGTCCTCAGCCAGGTGCTGCCGTTCCGGTCGGGTTTCCACACCCCGATGCTGGAACCGCATCTCGGCCCGATCAAGGAGGCCGCCGACCGGTTCCGGCTGTATCCGCCGCACACCCCGCTCTGGTCGGGGACGACCGCCGCGCCCTTCCCCGAGGACGAGGCGGGGATACGGTCCCTGTTCGTCCGCCATCTGCTGGAACCCGTCCGCTTCCGGCAGCTGACCGAGGCGCTGTACGCGGCCGGACACCGGGTGTACGTCCAGGTCGGCCCGGGTCAGCTCGGCTCCCTCGTCGGGGACACCCTGGGCGGCCGGGATCACCTGGTCGTCGCCGCCAACTCCCCCCACCGCTCGGGCCTGGCCCAGCTCCGCCGGGTGGCCACCGCGCTGTGGACGGCGGGGGCCGCGGTGACGCCCTCCCTGGCCTCCCCCGCGTCGCCGGCCGCGGCCGCGCGGGCGGCACGGCCGCCGGTACGGCTGGACCTGGGCGGCGCCCTGGTGTCCCTCGCGCCGCAGCGGCTCGCCGCACTGCGGGCCGAACTGCGCACCCCGCTCCGCGCCCCGCTCCGCGCCCCGGTCCGCGCGGCGGGCCCCGCCGGTGCGTCGCCGCTGGACGCCCTCGTCGAGGGCTCACCGATGGCCGCCGAACTGTCCGCCCTGCTCCACGAGACGGCGGACACGGCGGCCGCCCTCATGACCGCGCGGGCCACGGCTCCCCCGGCCGCCCGGCGGACGGGCCCCTGGCACAGCAGCGTCCACGTCTCCCCCGACACCATGCCCTACCTGCTGGACCACTGCTTCTTCCCGCAGCGGCCCGGCTGGCCCGAGGTCGCCGACCGGTGGCCGGTCGTCCCGGCGACGACGATCGTGCGGCACATCGTGGACGCGGCGGTGGAGGCGGCCCGGGAGTGGGCTCCCGGCAGGGTGCCGGTCGCCGTGCACGGCGCGCGGTTCGAGGAGTGGCTCACCGCCACCCCCGCCGTCGACGTGCCGGTGACCGTGACCCCCGAGGGCCCCGACCGGCTGGCCGTCTCCTTCGGCCCCCGGGCCAGGGCCACCGTCGAACTGGCCGCCGCCCACCTGCCGCCCCCCGCCCCGTGGCCCACCGACCCCGGCGCCGAGCGCGCTCCGGACCACACCGCAGCCCAGCTCTACGACGAGCGCTGGATGTTCCACGGCCCGGCGTTCCAGGGCGTCACCGAACTCACCGCGATCGGCGACCGCCATGTGCGCGGGGTGATCACCACCCCGTCCGCGCCCGGCGCGCTGCTGGACAACGTCGGCCAGATCCTCGGCTACTGGATCATGGCGACCCGCGCCGAGCGCACCGTCGTGTTCCCGGTCGGGATGCGGGAGATGCGCTTTCACGGACCGCGTCCGGCGCCGGGGACCGAGGTGGGGTGTCTGGTGCGGATCACCTCGCTCACCGACGCCTTCCTGGAGGCCGACGTCCAGCTGACGGCCGGGGGCACGGTGTGGGCGGAGCTGTACGGCTGGCAGGACCGCCGGTTCGACAACGACCCGAAGACCCGGCCCGTCGAGCGCTTCCCGGAGCGCCACACCCTGTCCGAGACTCGTCCGGGCGGCTGGCAGCTGCTGCACGAGCGGTGGCCGGACCTGGCCTCGCGCGAGCTGATCATGCGCAACTCCCTCGGCGGAGCGGAGCGTTCGCAGTACGCGGAGCACCCGCCGCGCGGGCGTCGGCAGTGGCTGCTGGGCCGGATCGCGGCGAAGGACGCGGTACGGCGGTGGCTGTGGGACCAGGGCGAGGGCCCGGTCTTCCCGGCCGAGCTGCGGGTGCGCAACGACGAGGCCGGCCGGCCGTACGTCACCGGCGTGCACGGCCGCGTCCTGCCTCCGCTGGACGTCTCGCTGGCCCACTGCGCGGAGGCCGGCGTCGCCATCGTCCGGCCGCACACGCCGGGCCCCGGCCCCGGGATCGACATCGAGGAGGTCACCGACCGCACCCCGGAAACCCTCGCCGCCGCCCTCGGCGAGGGCGAACTACGGCTGCTGCGCGCCCTGTCGGCCGGCTCCGACGGCTCCGGCGACTCTGGCGGCTCCGGCGGCTCGGAGGCCCTGTGGTTCACCCGTTTCTGGGCCGCGAAGGAGGCCGTCGCCAAGGCGGAGGGCACCGGATTCGGCGGCAGGCCACGGGACTTCACGGTGCTCGACGCGACACCGGCCGGCGACCGGCTGACCGTCGCGGGCCGCCTGGAACGCGCCTACGCCGTGCACTGCGCACCGGCCGCCAATCCGCCCCGGCTGCCCGACCGTTCGTACGTGGTGGCCTGGACGACGGGACACCCGACCGCAGAGGAGTACGACGCCCGATGACACCCCCCACCCCCCGCATCCCCGTCACCGCCGACGAGAAGTCCGTCCTGGCCGATCTCACCGGCATGCTCACGCGGCTCCTGCAGGACGAGTACGGCCTCGACGACATCGAGATCGACATGCAGACCACCTTCAACCGCGACCTGGAGCTGGAGAGCATCGACCTGGTCACCCTGGCCGGCCTGCTCCAGGAGCGGTACGGCGACCGGGTCAACTTCGCCGAGTTCCTGGCCGGCATGGAGTTCGACGAGATCATCGAACTGACCGTCGGACGGCTCGTCGAGTACGTCGTGACGAGCCTGAAGGCCGCGGAGGCGAGCTGAGTCATGGCGATGGTCGACACCGGCTCCGTCCGGTTGCACGTACAGCGGCTCGGCCCCCGGCAGGGCCGGCCGGCCACCGCCACCGTGGTGCTGGTGCACGGTCTGCTCACCGACAGCCTGGCCAGCTACTACTTCACCATCGCCCCGGCGTTCGCGGCCGCGGGCCTCGACGTCGTCATGTACGACCTGCGGGGCCACGGCCGCAGCGAGCGCCCCGCCCGGGGCTACACGCTGGACGACAACGTCGACGACCTTCAGGCGCTGCTCGACCGGCTGGCGGTGACCGGTCCGGTGCACCTGGTCGGCAACTCCTACGGCGGCACGATCGCGTTCGGCTACGCGGCCCGGCACCCCGAACGTGCGGCGAGCGTCACCCTCGTCGAGTCCGAACCGGCCACCGCAGCCTGGGCGGTGAAACTCGGCGGGATCCTGGACCGGGTCGTGACGCAGCTCGCCCACAACGAGTCCGACGCGATCGCGTGGATCACCGCCCACCGCGGTCACAACACCGCCCGGCTGGCCAAGGGCGCGGCCCGGCTCGCCCGGGAGACCACCCTCGGACAGGACATCCCGGCCAGCCGGGTGCTGACGGATGACCAGGTGGCCGCGGTGCGCTGCCCGGTGCTCGGTCTGTACGGCGGCGACTCCGATCTGGCCGAACTCGCGCCCTGGCTCGAGGCGGTGCTGCCGCACTGCCGGACGGTGGTGATCCCGGGGCATGAGCACTCGGTCCTCGTGGAGGCCTCAGGAACGGTCGGCGGGCACATCCTGACCCTCGTCGACGAGGCCGGGCGGGTGGCGGCGGAGGCGGCCGGATGAGCCGGTTCCTGTTCGTCGTGCCGCCGTTGGTGGGTCACCTCAACCCGGCGATCGGTGTCGCCGCCGAACTCGCCGCACGAGGCCACCGGGTGGCGTGGGCCTGCCCCGATCCGGAGCTGGTCGGCCGGCTGGCGGGCCCCGGAGCCGGGTCCGTCTTCGCCTGCGGCGGGGCGCCGCGCGGCGAGCGGCCCGCCGACCTGCGCGGCCCGGAGGCGCTGAAGTTCCTGTGGGAGTGGTACCTGCTGCCGCTCGCCGAGGCGATGGCGCCCGGTGTGCGGGCGGCCGTCGAGGAGTTCGGGCCGGACGTCGTCGTCGCCGACCAGCAGGCCTTCGCCGGCGCGCTGGTCGCGGAGCGGCTGGGTCTGCCGTGGGCGACCTCGGCGACCACCTCGGCCGAGTTCACCGACCCCCTCGCCGGGCTGCCCAAGGTCCGGGAGTGGCTGGACCGGCGGCTGGCCGCACTGCGGTCCGCGATCGGCGATCCGGCGGGCGACGCCGACCCCCGCTTCTCGCCGCATCTCGTCCTGGCCTTCAGCACCCCGGAGTTGGCGGGCGACGGACCCGGTGGCGTCCGCTGGGTGGGCCCGTCGATCACGGCCCGGCCCTCGGCCGCCGCCTTCCCCTGGGAGTGGCTCGACGACGGCCGGGCCACCGTGCTGGTCACGCTCGGCACCGCGAACACCGACGTCGGCGGACGGTTCCTCGAGGTCTGCCGGGACGTGCTGCGGGAGCGGGCCGACCGGGTGCAGGGCGTGATCGTCGATCCGGGCGGCGCGCTGGAGCCACAGGGCGACGACAAGGACCTGCTGATCCTGCCGTCCGTGCCTCAACTCGCCCTGCTGGAGCGGCTGGAGAGGGGATCCGGCGCGGTGGTCTGCCATGCCGGGCACAACAGCGTGTGCGAGGCCCTGTGGCACGGCCTTCCCCTGGTCGTGGCCCCGATCCGCGACGACCAGCCGGTCGTGGCCGGGCAGGTCACCGACGCGGGGGCCGGTGTGCGGGTGCGGTTCGGCCGCGTCACCCCGCGACAGCTGGGCGCGGCGATCGACTCCGTCCTGGCCGGACCCGGACACCGCGCCGCCGCCGGCCGGATCCGTACGGCGTTCCGCGCCGCGGGCGGTTCGTCCGCCGCGGCGACCCATCTCGAGGACCTGGCAGGGGAGTTCAGATGAGCGAAGAAAGCACGCGCGCCGAGCGGATCGCCGAGGCCCGGCCCGCCTACCAGGCGGACCTCGCCGCCGACCCGGCCCGCTTCTTCGAGCCCCGGCGTACCACCTGCCCCTGGTGCGACTCGGCGGCGCTGACCACCCGGCTGCGCACCACCGACCTGCTCCAGCACAAGCCGGGCCGCTTCGTCCTGGACCGCTGCGAGGGCTGCGGGCACACCTTCCAGAACCCTCGACTGAGCGCCGAGGGGCTGGAGTTCTACTACCGGGACTTCTACGACGGGCTGGGCGAGAAGAAGCTCGGGGACACCTTCGGGGGCCGGACGAAGATGTACCGGGGGCGGGCCGGGTCGATGCTGCCGCACGACCCCGCGCCGAAGACCTGGCTGGACGTCGGCACCGGGCACGGTCACTTCTGCGCGGCCGCCCGGGAGGTGCTGCCCGGGACGACGTTCGACGGGCTGGACTTCACCGACGGCGTCGAACTCGCCGAGCGGGAGGGCCGGGTGGAGCACGGCTACCGGGGCGCGTTCCCCGAGCTGGCACCCGAACTCGCCGCCCGTTACGACGTGGTGAGCATGTTCCACTACCTGGAGCACAGCACCGACCCCGACCGCGAACTGCGGGCCGCGCACGAGACGGTGCGCCCCGGCGGCCATCTGCTCATCGAGGTGCCGGACCCCGAGAGCCGCTACGCGCGGCTGCTGGGCCGCTGGTGGCTGCCCTGGCTCCAGCCGCAGCATCTGCACTTCGTGCCGGTGGCCAATCTGCGGGAACGGCTCACGCGGCTGGGCTTCACGGTGGTCGCGGAGCAGCACGCCGAGCCGCACGACCCGGTCGACCTGCTGGCCGCCGTATGGCTGGCGCTGGACCACGTGGCGCCGCGCGAGGACGCGCCGTGGCTGCCCGAGGCGCCGGGCGCGCTGCGCCGCACGCTGCGCGGGGCGCTGCTGCTCGCCGGGATCCCGGCGTTGATCGTCGGCACCCTGCTCGACCGGTTCGCGGTGCGTCCGCTCTCGCACCGGCTCGGGGTGTCGAACGCGTACCGGATCGTGGCCCGGCGCGACTGACCGACCGGTGCGCGCGCGGGTTCCGCCATGCTAGCTTCGCCCCGTTCTATTCAACAGGAATCCTGACGATCGACGGCACGGCTCGACGAACGGAACGCGCATGTCCCTCCTGGCCAGACCGGCGGTGGCCGCCTTCGCCGCCAAGACGATGCAGGGCCTCACCGGGCTCGCGAGCCGCCGCTCCGGTGGCCCCGGCTCCACGGCCGACGGGCAGGCCCGTTTCCCGGAGTACCCCCGCGCGGTGCGCGAGCTGACGGTGCCGACCTCCGTCGCCCCGGCACAGGTCACGGTGTACGCGCCCCCGGCCGGGACGGCGACGCCCGCGCCCGTCCACGTCAACTTCCACGGTGGCGGTTACGTCGTGTCGATGCCGGAACTCGACGACGGGCTCTGCCGGTGGCTGGCCGCCGAGGCGGGGGTGGTCGTGGTCAACGTGAAGTACGTCGTCGCCCCGCAGCACCCGTTCCCGGCCCCGCCGACGCAGGCCTTCGAGGTGGTGCGCTGGGTCGCCGAGCACGGCGCGGAGCAGGGCTGGGACGGCGGGCGGCTCACCGTGGGCGGACAGAGCGCGGGCGGCGGACTCGCGGCGGCCGTGGCCCGCCAGGCCCTGGAACAGGGCGGACCCGCGATCGCCCTCCAGGTGCTGCACTACCCGCCGCTGGATCTCGCGACCAGCGCGAAGGACAAGAAGGCGGCTGTCGCCAAGCCCATGCTGCGGCCCTGGATGGCCGAGATCTTCGACACCTCGTACGTGCCGGATCCGCGCGAGCGCGCCCACCGGCTCGTCTCGCCCGCCCATGCCTCCGACACCGCCGACCTGACGGGCATCGCCCCGGCGCTGGTCATCACGGCCGAGTACGACCTGCTCAGGAACGAGGCGGTGCGGTACGCGGAGCGGCTGGGCGCGGCCGGTGCCCTCGTCGAGCACCATGACCTCGCCGGGGCCGACCACGGCTACGACACCAAGGACGACGAAAGGGCCCGGACCACCTACGCGCTGATCGCCCGTCATCTTCGACGGGCGACCGACGCCGGTACGCCGCAGCCCTCTTGAGGCGAGGCCGGGGGGGACGGGGCGGGAGAGGGCGGGAGGGCGCGTCCGCCGCACCGGACGCCCCCCGGGTGGCCCGCAGGCGCAGTCCGCCGCACCGGCGCGCCCCGGCCACCTGCCCCCGCCCCGGTCGTCGCCCCGGGCAGCCGCCGTCCCCTATCCAGCGGCTGCCGGCAGGGCGACGCCCAGCTTCTCGGCGCGCTCGGCCAGGTCGCGCCACACCTTGGGCGCCACCGGTACGCCCTTCTCCCCGCGGCCGGCGGCCACGGCTGCACTGCGCTCGCCGGGGTAGAACACGCCCTGCGCGTCGTCCGCGGCCGGCAGGCCCTTGAGCGTGTCCAGCGTGGCGTCCACGGACTCGGTGAAGGCGTCCGTCCCCCCGAAGGCGGCCGGGTCGACGGCGATGAGCAGGGCGTTCTGGCGGTGCTTGCGGCCGGCCGGGTCGTCCGAGTGGAACGACGCGAAGATCGGCGCCCCCACGAGCACGCTGGTCAGCAGCTCGAAGGCGAGGGACATGCCGGAGCCCTTCGCCCCGCCGAGCGGCAGCGGCATGACCGCCCGCTCGGGGTCGGTGGTCGGGGTGCCGTCCTCGGTGGCGGCCGCGCCCTCGGGCAGCGGGGTGCCGCTCGCCTTCGCCTGCCGGATCCTGCCGAGGGCGATGGTGGCGGTGGCCATGTCCAGCAGCAGCGGCGCGTGCGCCGACGAGGAGTCGGTCGGGACGGCGATGGCGAGCGGGCTGGTGGCGACCGCCGCTCCCCTGACTCCGGTGTAGCCCATGTTCGGCATCCCGGCGACGAACCCGATGCCTACCAGGCCCTGTTCGGCGATCTTCGACACGTAGTAGCCGATCGCGCCGGTGTGCACCGTGCGGCGCACTCCCACCGCCGCGATGCCGGTCGTCCTCGCCCTGGTCACGGCCTCCTCGGCCGCCGCGCTGAGCGCCACCGGGCCGGGTGCGCGGTCGGCGTCCAGGACGGCGGCGGCCGGGGTGGTGGACTCGACCGTGATCCGGGCGTCCGCGTTGGCGACGCCCTTCTCCAGCAGGTCCAGGTAGGCGGGGACCCGGGCGATGCCGTGCGAGTCGACGCCGCGCAGCGCGGCCCACACGAACACGTCGGCGGTGGTGCGGGCGTGTTCGGCGCTCAGGCCGCCCTTCTCGAGAAGGGCGGCGGAGAAGGTGCGCAGGTCCTCCGCGGGCACCAGGATCTTCGTAGCGGGGGTGGACATGGTGGCGGTGCCTCCTGGTTCAGCGGGTGACGAGGACGTCGACGACGGCGGTGGTGCCCTCCGCCACGGCCTTGAGGGCGCGCTCGAGGGCGGGCCCGAGCGCCTGTGCGGTGTCGACGGTCTCGGTGTGCATGCCGAACGGCTCGGCGAACTGGGCCAGTCGGGGCAGACGGTGCAGGTCGGTGCCGAGCCATTCACCGGTGTCGGCGGCCGCTCCGTCGGGATAGAACCTGCGGTGGTTGAGGTTCATCGACTTGTAGACACGGTTGTTGAACACCACGATGAGCAGCGGGAGTTCGTACGCCTTGCTCGCGTCGTACGAGGGGACGACCGGGTTGTAGGCGAACGCGCCGTCGCCGATCGTGAGGACCACCGGCCTGTCCCCGGCGGCGAGTTTGACGCCGAGCGCCACCGCGATGCCCTGGCCGAGGCCGCCCTGCACGTAGAAGTACGAGTCGGGGGCGGCCGTGCGCAGGTGCCGCTTGACGACACGGCTGTGGGTGATGGTCTCGTCGACGACGATGCCCTGCGCGCCGTCGAGCAGCTCGCGCAGCGTGGCCGCGACCAGCACCGGGTCGACGCCCTCGGCCTGCTGCTGCGCCCCGGCCCTGTGCTCGGCGTCGGCGACGGCGGCCTGCTCGGCGGCGTGCCGCTCGTCCTGCGCGGTGCGCCGTACGGCGACGGCGGCCTCGTCGAGGTCCTTCGCCCGCTTGGCCAGCTGGCGCAGGGTGTTGGTGACGTTGCCCTCCAAGTACCTGTCCGCGAACAGGACTTGGTAGACGACATGCGGACGCTGCGGCACCTCGTCGATGACGACGACCTGCGCCTTCGAGGGGCGGCGCGACGGCGGGTAGAACGGGGCGCGGCAGTTGACGAGGAGGATGAGGTCCGCCTCGTCCATCCACGGGCCGATGTCGTTGCCCGCGTGCAGCGGGTGGGTGCGCGGGAAGTTGCCGCACACCGCCGAGTCCGGCTCGACGACCGGGATGTTCCAGGCCTCGGCGAAGGCGACGAGGGCCTCGAAGCCGCCCGCCTCACGGCCGGCGGTCTCGGTCACGATGACCGGGTTCCTCGCCTCGCGGATCAGCTGGGCGACCGGGTCGACCTCCTCGGGCGAGCTGTGCGTGGAGCCCGGCGGCACGAGGGGCTTGGCCTCGCGGCCGTCCCATTCCTCCAGCAGGATCTCCAGCGGGACGTTCAGGTACGCCGGGCCCGCCGGGGCCCGCCAGGCCAGCTCGGCCGCCCGCGTGACCATGGTGGGCAGCGTGTGGACGCTGGCGGCCTCCGTGGACCACTTGGTGAACGGAGTCGCGACACCGTGCGGGCCGCCCACGATGGACAGGTTCCGGTACCACTGGCCGCCCGGGTCCTGTCCGGGGCCGTCGCCGTAGGTGGTCGACTCCGAGGAGCTGACCACCATCGGGACGCCGGCGAGCAGCGCCCCGTGGACGGCCATCGAGCCCTGGAGCAGGCCGGGGGCCGCGTGCAGCAGCACACCCTGCGGCCGGCGGCTGACCAGGCCGTAGCCGGTGGCCATGCCCACGGCGACGGTCTCGTGGGTCAGGTCCAGGTACCGCGGGCAGGGCAGTCCGTCGCGGTGGCGCCGGGCGAGGGACTCCCACACCGGGGCCCACTCTGACCCGGACGAGCAGAACAGGTAGTCGGCGCCGACGGCGTTGAAGGCGGTGACGAGAGCGTCTCCGCCGTCGGCTCGCGGTGAGGTGGTGGTGTCGGTCATCTCTCGTGTTTCCTCAGCCCTCGATCGGCCAGTTCAGGACCTCGGAGATACCGCGGCCCATGATCCACTCCAGCTCCTCGGGCGTGAAGTCCCAGTGCTTGGTGAACTGCTCGATGGTGTCGGTGTAGGTGATGCCGTGGCCCAGCAGGCGGGTGATGTCGGTGCCGTAGAAGCAGCGCTGCGGACCCATCTTGTCGACCATCTCGCGCACGTACTTCTGGATGTTGTTGTTCGGGAACGGCTGCGTCGAGTAGCCGGGCAGCGCGGACACCTTGACGTAGATGTTCGGGTGGGCGGCGAGGTCCGCGGTCTCCGCGACCCAGTATCCGATCGCGTCGTCGACGCAGCGGGCCATGATGCCCATGTGGTCGATGATGATCTTCAGCTCGGGGTGCTTGGCGGCGATCTCGCCGAGCTCACGCTTCCAGATCGGGGCGTGGACCATGGTGGGGATGCCGAGCTCCGCGGCGACGGGCCAGTACCAGTCGTTGGTGCCGTCGATCATCCAGTTGCGGTCCTGCGGGCGGTGGAAGGTCAGTCGCGTGCCCTTGATGTGCGGGTTCTGCGCGAAGTCCTTCAGCATGGCCTTGCCCTCTTCGGGCTTGTTCTGCGGGATGCGGGCCATGATGCCGAAGCGGTCCGGGTGCGCCTCACAGGCTTCGAGGGCGTAGTCGATGCGGTCGCCCTCCCAGGAGGGCGGCAGGATCAGCGCGCGGTTCACGCCGGCCTCGTCCATCAGCTCGAGGGCCTCCTCGTAGGAGAAGGGGTCCTCGCGGTGGCCGTTGAGGCGGATCCGCTCCCGGGCGCCCGGGACCCAGGGGCGGTCCGGGGTCTCTTCCAGCCAGATGTGGATCTGCGTGTCGACGACGAACATGTCCCGTACTTCTTTCTCTCGGTAGGGCACGTGGTGAGGCGTTGCGGAGGGAACGCTAGGCGGCCGGAAAGGCCTTGCGGAGCCCCTGGGAGCGCAAGCTGTTGTTGCGTGAAAGCGCCCTGTTCGCAGGGCACTTTCAGGTTGCGCGCGCGGTCGCCGAAAGCGGTTTCCGGGCCTGTTGCGCCACCGGTTGCGCAGCAGGCTTCTCGGCCTGTTGCGCAACCGGTTTCTCGACCCGCTTCGGTGGCCTGTTGCACAACCGCTTCCCGGCCTGCATCGGCCCGCCCTGTTGCGCAACCGGTTCCCGGCCCGCTTCGGCCGCCCTGTTGCGCAACCGGTTCCCGGCCTGCTTCTCGGCCTGCTTCGGCCGTCCTGTCTCTCGGCCGGTTTCCCGGCCTGTTTCTCAGCTGCTGCCGGAAGCGCGGTCGAAAACGGCTTCGACGATGTGCTCGGCGATCGCCATGGAGGCCGTGGCGGCCGGCGAGGGCGCGTTGCGGACGGCGGTGACCCGGCCCACCCGGTGGATTCGGAAGTCGTCCACGAGGGTGCCGTCCCGGTCCAGGGCCTGGGCGCGCACGCCCGCCCCGCCGCGTACGACGTCCTGGACGCCGACCGCGGGGACGTACAGCTTGGCGTCCTTCATGAAGGCCTTCGCCGAGAACGACCCGCGGTACTCCCTGACGCCCGTGCGCCAGTGCTGGGCCGCCATCCTCCAGACGCCGGGGTAGGCGGCGAGGCCGAGCAGGTCCTTCGGGGAGACCCGGGTGCGGGTGTACCCCTCCCTGGCCAGCGCCAGGACCGCGTTGGGGCCGACCTCCACCGAGCCGTCGACGCGGGGCGTGAAGTGGACGCCGAGGAACGGGTAGCGGGGGTCGGGCACCGGGTAGATCAGGCCCCGCACGAGGTCGGTCCTGTCCGGCCTGAGCAGCATGTACTCGCCCCGGAACGGGACGATCCGCGGTTCTCGCCGGTCCTGCGCGAGGCCCGCCACGGTGTCGGAGTGCAGGCCCGCGCACAGGATCAGCCGGTCCACGCGCACGCGCCGCGGTCCGGAGACCACCTCTATGCCGCCGGGCACCTCGGTGAGGGAGGTGACCGGGAAGCCCGTCCGCACCTCTCCCCCGGAGCCGACGACGTCGTCGGCGAAGGCCCGGGCGATCGCCGGATAGTCGGTGATCGCGGTGCGCGGGGAGTAGAGGGCCGCGACACCGCCGGCGTTCGGCTCGATCTCCCGGATCTCCTCGCGGGAGACCTTGCGCAGATCGGGCACGTGGTTGTTCCTGGCCCGGTCGTAGAGGGCGTTCATCCGGCCGAGTTCGTCGTCGCGGACCGCCACGACCAGCTTGCCGATCTCGCGGTACGGCAGCTCGCGGTCCTGGCAGTACGCGCGCAGCAGGGCCACGCCCCGTACCGTCAGCTCGGCCTTGAGACTGCCGGGCGTGTAGTAGATGCCGGCGTGCACGACGCCCGAGTTGTGGCCGGTCTGGTGGAGCGAGACCTCCCGCTCCTTCTCGAAGACCACGACCCGGGTGCCGGGCCTGCTCAGGGCGATCTCTCGGGCCGTCGCCAGACCCACGATGCCGGCACCGACGATGCCGATCGTCTCATCAGCCATCGAACGCCTCCTCTCTCTTGTCCACTGCTCCCGATCGTCAGCCGCCGAAGTGCACGGCGACAGTCTTGACGCGCGTGGAAAAGCGCAGGACTTCCTCGCCCTGCTCCTTGTAGGCCGTGCCGGAGTCGTGGAACCCGCCGAAAGGCAGGTGGACGTCCCAGCCGGTGGTGGTGGAATTGACCGCGACCTGTCCGCACTCGGCCTCGTCGACGAATCGGTGGGCGCAGGCGAGGTCGCGGGTGAAGACGGCGGCGGCGAGGCCGAAGCCGGAGTCGTTGACCGCCTCGACGGCCGCGTCGAAGCCGTCGACCGCGCGCAGGACGAGGACCGGCCCGAAGACCTCCTCGCGCCAGATCGCCATCTCGGGGGTGACGTCCCCGAGCACGGTCGGCCGCACATAGCAGCCGTGGGCGCGCTCGCCCTCGGTGTCCGCGTGGCCGCCGGTGAGCACGGTGGCGCCCTGCCCGACCGCCCCGGCCAGGTCGGCGAGGACGCTGTCGCGCTGTTTCGGGCTGGACAGCGGGCACAGGGTGGTCGCCGGGTCGCTGCCCGGGCCGACCTTCAGCCGCTCGACCTCGGCGACCAGCAGCCGGGTGAACTCCTCGTACACCGGCCGCTCGACCACGACCCGGCTGGTGGCGGTGCAGCGCTGGCCCGCCTGCCCGAACGAAGCCGCCACGGCGGCCTTCGCGGCGGCCGGCAGATCGGCGTCCTTCAGCACCACCGAGGCGTTCTTGCCGCCCAACTCGCCCTGGAAACGGACGTTGCGGTCGGCGAGACGGCGACGGATACGGTTGCCGACGGCGTTGGAGCCGGTGAAGGTGATGCCGACGATCCGCGGGTCGTCGAGGAGGGCCTCCTCGATCTCCGCGGTCCGGCCGGTCACGACGTTCAGCACGCCCGCGGGGAGTCCGGCGTCGTGCAGGGCGCGGGCGAAGTGCAGGCCGGAGACCGGGGTCTCGGTGGCCGGCTTGAACACGGCCGCGTTGCCGGTCGCGAGCAGCGGGGCGAGCTTGCGGGCGGGCGTGATCAGCGGGTCGTTCCACGGGCTGATCACCAGGATCACGCCGATCGGCTCGCGCTGGGTGTGGGTGCGGTGGTGGGGCCGTACGTCGTGCAGGAGGGTGCCGTAGCCCTGGCGGGAGAGACCGGCGTAGTACTCCAGGAAGTCGGCGGCCTTGAGGGTCTCGCCGGTCGCCTCGGTGAGGGTCTTGCCGTTCTCCGCCGTGACGTCGGCGGCGATCTCCTCGGCCCGTTCGCGGATCAGCCGGGCCGCGTCGGTGAAGACCCGGGCCCGCTCGAAGGGGCTGGTGCGCTTCCAGACGGCGAACCCCCGCTCGGCGTGGTCGAAGGCACGGGTGACGTCCTTGGCCGTGAGGGCCGGAACGCGGGCGACGGGGGTGCGGACGTCGGCGGGGTCGAGGACGTCGATCCACTCGGCGCTCGCCACCCACTCCCCGCCCACGAGGGTTTCCAGGGTACGCATGTCGGGTCACTTCCTTTGTCGGCCAGGGTGCGGACTGTGACGACACACCACGTCAGGGCGGTGCCGCCAGCTCTGCGGCAGCAGGCATTGGTTGCGCCGCGCGCGGGTCGGCGCGGGCCTGATCCATGCTGGAATCGGCGGGCCGGAGGCCTGACCGCGGTCTCCGCCCACCCGCCGAGGAGAACCGGACATGTCCTACGCCGTCGTCGCCCACTACCGTTGCGCCCCCGCCGACGGGACGAGCGTCCGCGCCGCGCTGCTCCAGGTGCGCGAGCACACCCGTGCCGAGCCGGCGAACGAGGGGTACGAGGTGCACGCGGTCGAGGCGCAGCCCGGCGGCTTCCTGCTGTACGAGCGGTACGCCGACCGGGCCGGGTTCGAGGCGCACAAGGCGGCCGAGCACTTCCAGAAGCTGATCGTGGCGACCGTGTGGCCGCTGCTGACGGACCGGACGGTCACCTTCGCCGAGGTGCTGTAGGGCGCACGGCACGGCGCCTTGCCGTGCCTTGCCGTGCTTTGCCGTGCCTTGCAGCATCTGCCGTGGGGTGTCGTGGCCGTACGGCGTGGGCCGGGCAACTCGCTTGAGTCGCCCGGCCCTTGTCCGTGCGCCGCTGTCAGAACTCGTTGCCCCACACGTAGCGGGCGACCGTCTCCACCAGCACGAGCTTCCTGCGCTGCTCCTGCGCGGTCAGCAGCGGCCGGTTCGCCACGTCGGCGAAGCCCCGGGACGGCGACACGGCCGCGTCCTCGAGGTCCTTGAACGCACCGACGGCGTCGATGCGGGCCATCACCGTGTCGATGTCCTCGAGTTCGGGGACGGTCGCGTCGACCACGCCCAGGCACACGTCCCGGTCCTCCGGCAGCGCCCGGACGAGGTCCAGTTCGGCGTCGGTGCCCTGGTCGAGGGGCAGGATCCAGCGGTCGGCCGGTACCGCGCCGTACAGCCGCTCGGCGCGCGCCCGGTCCACGGCCCCGGGTGCGGCGAAGCCGGGGGCGACCCCGATCCGTACGCCCTCGGGACGCTCGTCGAGACGTACCGCGAGGGCCTCGACGGCGAGGGCGTCCTCGAAGGACAGGGCGCCCGGGTCGGCCGGTTCGGTCGCCAACTGGTCCAGCAGCAAAGGATTGTTGAGCTGGATCAGGCGTACGCCCTTCGACACCAGCAGCTCGATCTCCGCCTGCACGATCTCCGCGAGGGCCTCGCCCAGTTCGCGTGCCGAGGACACCCCGAGGCCGGGCCGGTAGGTGGTCGCGGCGAGGTACGCCGGGGAGGGCAGCGAGGCCTTCGGCGCGATCACCGTCAGCGTGGTGAGCCGGTCGGCCCAGTCGGCGAGCAGCGGGCCGCTCGCCTTGGGCAGGGACTCGGCGACCCAGCCGACCAGTCCGTCCGCACCGACCTCGTCGGTGCGGCGGAAGCCGGTCACCGCGTCGAGGACGGCGCCCCGGAAGTCCTCGCGGGGGAAGTCGCCGTCGGTCACGACGGTCGAACGGAGTCTGCGCTGGAAGACGACCGCTTCCTCGACCGCCGTCCGTTCGGCGGCCGCCCGTGCCTTTGGGTCGCCGGCCGCGCGGGCGGCGACCAGCTCGGCGGGACGGACCAGGCTGCCGTGGTGGTCGATGCGGTAGTTGAACGTGTCCGCCATGGGTCACGCGTCCTTTCCGGGCCCGGCCGCGCCCGCGACGCCCCAGGCGGCGAACTCCAGCTCGTAGCCGAGGGCGGCGAGCACCTCGTCGGCGATGGTCTGGTCCTCGTCCGCGGTGCCGCCCGCGATGCCGAGACCGCCGATGATCTCGCCGTCCTTCTTGATGGTGACGCTGCCCTCGGTGGCCATGATCGGCATGGCGGCGCCCGGGAGTTGGGAGAGCTGGGCGAAGAAGACGGGCTGGCTCTCCTGCCACTTCTTCAGCATCTTGCCGGGCCGCTGCATGACGGCCGCGGTGTACGCCTTGGCGCGGGCGATGTCCGGGGTGAGGGGGCGGGCCCCGTCCGGGCGGCGGATGGCGATGGGGAAGCCGCCGGCGTCCACGACGGCGACGCTCACCGCCTTGCCCACGGCCCGGGCCCGCTGGGTGGCGGCCTCGATGATCTCCTCGGCGGCGGCCAGGGTCAGGCTGCTCATACTGCTTCCTTCGGTGCGGTGAGGGTGCGGCGCAGTCGGGCGACGGCCTCGTTGTAGGCCTGGGGCGTCTCCCAGTACATGGAGTGCGGGGCGCCCGGGACGATCTCCAGGTGCGATCCGGCGAGCAGTTCGTGGGCACGGGTCACCGTCTTGACGCTCAGCACGGCGTCCTTCTCGCCCGCGAGGAAGGCGACCTTGACGCCCGACGCCTCGACCTCCTCCAGGGAGGGGCCGTTGGTGTCGAGGTTGCGCAGATCCTGCATCCTGGCCACGTTGAAGGTGCCCATCTGCTGGAACAGGAAGGTGAGGTCGGCGCGCTCCCGCTGGAACGGCTTGGTCAACAGCCGGTCGATGACCGGGAGTTGGACGGCCTCGGCGCGGTCGGCGGCGGCCAGCTCCTTCAGCTCCGGGTGACTGATGCCGCCCAGCGAGTGGCCGAGGACGACGGACGAGACGCGCTCGGGGCGCAGCAGGCCGGCGCGCAGGGCGGCGACGGAGCCGATGGACTGCCCGACCAGCATGACGTCGGTCAGGTCCTCCTGGTCGAGGACGGCGACGACGTCACCGGGGAAGTCCTGGCCGTCGAACTCCGCCATGGACGAGTCGGACTTGCCGAAGCCGCGCAGGTCGACGGTGACGACCGTGAACTCTTCGCGCAGGGCGGCGACCTGCTGCCACCAGGCGGCGTGGTGGCCGCCGCTGCCGTGCACGAACAGGATCGCCGGACCGCTGCCGTGGCGCTCGTAGTAGAGGGAGGTGCCGTCGGAATCGGCGAGAGGCATGGGATGTGACTCCTCAGCGGGGGCGCTCAGGCGCGGCGCTTGGCGTGGTGGACGATCTCGATCATGGTGTGGTCGGGGTCATGGATGTAGCAGAACTTCGACTGGTTCTCGGGGCGTTCGATGGTCCGGGTGTGCCGGATGCCGAGCTCGTCGAGGTGCGTCAGGAAGTCGTCCCAGTCGTCGACCTCGACGGCGAAGTGGTAGGGCGCCATGCGCTCCATCTCCTCGACCGGGGTGAAGTGCAGGTCGAAGTTGCCACGGGTCATCAGCACGACCCGGGTGTTGGACTTGGGCATGATCCGCTTCATGCCGAAGACCTTCGTGTACCACTCGGCGGTGCGGTCGGAGTCGGTGGTCGGGAAGTTGACGTGGTGGATGTAGCGGGGTTCCGCGCTCATGACTGGTGGTTCCCTTCGAGGTGAACGGGGTTGGACAGCACACCGATGCCGCTGATCTCGATCTCCACGGTGTCCCCGGGCTCGATCCCGCAGGTCGACTCGGCGCCCATCCACAGCACGTCCCCGGGCCGCATGGTGATGTGTCTGGTGATCTCGACGATGTAGTCGAAGGGGTCGAAGACCATGTCGCCGGTGGGGAACGAGGCCCGCTCCTCGCCGTTGACCCGCAGGGTGGTGGTCTGCGCCAGGGCGTCGACGTCCGTGTCGATCCACGGCCCCATCGGCTTGAAGGTGTCGCTGTTCTTGCTGCGCCAGAAGGTGCGGTCCCGGTGCTGCCAGGTGCGGGCGCTGACGTCGTTGCCGATGGTCCAGCCGAAGACCGACTGACGAGCCTCCTCGTACGAGGCGTGCCGGATCGTCCGGCCGATGACGGCGACGAGTTCGGGCTCGGCCTCGAACCGCCCCTCGACCTCCGCCGGCTTCCGGATCGGCGAACGGTGGCCGGTGAGCGCGTTGTTGGCGCGGTAGCCGACCTCGGGGCGGTCCGGCAGGACGGCGGCCGGGTTGCCGAGCCGGGCCGCGTGCTCGATGTGCCGGGGGTAGTTCAGGCCGACCGCGTAGAACACGGGCGGGACGACGGGCGGCAGCCAGTCGGCCGTGTCGCGCCGGACGGTGCCGACGACGTCGGGATCGCCTTCCAGCGGGGAGCCGGACAGCAGCTCGACGTCCGTCTGCCCCACCCGGCCCCACCGTGCCCGCCCGTCGACCGAGAGCCGTGCGTACCTCATGGCACCAGCTGGTGGGAGACGCGCTTGGTGACCAGGTAGGCGTCCAGTGCCTCGGGCCCGCCCTCCCGGCCGTACCCGCTGTCCTTGACGCCGCCGGAGGGCGCCTCGTGGACGGAGCCGCCGCAGTGGTTGAGGGAGAGGATCCCGGCCTCCAGCTCGGCGGACAGCTTCTCGGCGGTCGCGGCGGAGCCGGTGAAGCCGTAGGCGGCGAGGCCGTACGGCAGCGCGTTCGCGGCGGCGAGGGCCTCGTCGAGGTCGTCGAACGGCACGATCGGCGCGATCGGCCCGAACGGCTCCTCGTGCAGCAGCTCCGCGTCCTCGGGTACGTCGGTCAGGACGGTCGGCGCGAAGAAGTAGCCGGGCCGGTCGGGCCGCTCGCCGCCGGTGAGGACCTTGGCGCCGCGCGCGACGGCGTCGGCGACGAGCCGCTCCAGGGACTTCAGCCGGCGTTCGTTGGCCAGCGGGCCCATGGTGGTGCCGGGCTCGAGACCGTCACCGACGACCACCGCCTCGGCGGCCTTCACGAACTCGGCGGTGAACTCCGCCACGAGGCTGTCGTGGACGAAGAAGCGGCTCGGCGAGGTGCAGACCTGGCCGGCGTTGACGAATTTCGCCCGGGCGGCCTTGCGGGCGGCCCGTACCGGGTCGGCGTCCGCGCAGACGATCACCGGGGCATGGCCGCCGAGTTCCATCAGGGACGGCTTCATGACCCGGCCCGCGTGCGCGGCCAGCAGCTTGCCGACCGGCACCGAGCCGGTGAAGGCGACCAGGCGGACCACCGGTGAGGCGATCAGGTGGGCGGAGACCTCGGCGGGCTCGCCGAAGACGAGGTTCAGCACGCCGGCCGGGAGCCCCGCGTCGGTGAAGCAGCGCACGAGTTCCATGGCGGTCGCCGGGGTCTCCTCGGAGGCCTTGACGACGATCGAGCAGCCGGCGGCGAGCGCGGCGGAGATCTTGCGCATCGGGCCGCCCGCCGGGAAGTTCCACGGAACGAAGGCGGCGACCGGACCGATCGGCTCGCGGCGGACGGTCAGTACCGTGCCGGGCTCGGCCGGGATGATCCGGCCGTAGGCGCGACGGGCGTCGTCGGCGTGCCAGCGCAGGGTGCCGGCCACCCGGCGGGCCTCGCCGGTCGCCTCCGCGAGCGGCTTGCCCTGCTCCAGGGTCATGATCCGACCGATCTCGGCGGCGCGCTCGGTGAGCAGGCCGGCGGCGGCGTGCAGGATGTCGGTGCGCTCGGCCACGGGCGTCGCGCGCCACGCCGTGAAGCCCGCGGCGGCGGCTTCGAGCGCGCGGTCCAGGTCGGCGGGGGCGGCCAGGGGTACTTCCCCGATCACCTCCTCGGTGGCGGGGTTCACGATCGGGGCGGTACGTCCGGTGCCGCCCTGGCACCACTCGCCCGCGATGTGGAGGCGGACGGCGGGGTAGCCGTGGTCGGTGGTCATGGGTGGGTGCCCTCTCAGGCTGGAGAGTCGATGAGGCTGAAACGGCTCAGGAAGCGGTTGCGGCGTCCTGGTCGCGGTTCGTGCGCAGCGCCCAGATGTGGTGCGGCGGGGTGGTCTCGTGGACGCGGGTCTCGTAGGTGTCGTCGACCCGGTCCATGTCGGCGGCGTACTCGACGCGGCCCCCGCACGGGGCGTGCAGGAAGCGGAAGACGTTCGAGCCGACGGTGTGGCGGCCGAGCCGGCGGGCCTCCCGCCAGCCCTTCTCGATCATGTGGTTGCCGCCCTCGACGACATCGTCGAAGCCGGGCACCTCGTAGGCGATGTGGTTGACGCCGACCCGGTCCGGGCGGTGGCACAGCAGCATGGTGTGCTGGTCGTCGTCGCCCGGGGCCTGCATGAAGACGCCCATCGGCGCCACGATGTCGGTCGGCCGGAAGCCGAGGACGTCGGTGTAGAAGGCGACGGCCTCGTCCTTGCCGGCCTTGGTGATGTTCAGCGCCACATGGCACATGCGCAGCGGGAACGCGCGCGTGAGCGGCTCCAGGGCGGTGTTCCACCGGTGGACGCTGCCGGTCGCGTTGGCGGGACGGGGGTCGACGGCGACCGGCTTCGGCCGGGCGAGAGTGAGGCCCACGCCGAAGCCGCTGAGGTCGACGGTGTGGAAGACGCCGTCGGCGCTCTCGCGCACCGCGCGCCGCCGGCCGGCGGCCTCGGCCAGCCGGGTCAGCTCCTCGCGGGTGTCGACGCCCCAGACGACCTCGCGCAGGGTGGGTCCGTCCTCCACCGGCGGGGGCAGCAGGGGGTTCGGCGCGGTGTCGAGGTGGAGCGTCTGCCCGGTGAGGGTCTCGAACACGGCGTGTTCCTCGGTCCGCTCCACCAGGAACAGGCCGAAGTCCTCGAAGAACCGGACGCATGCGTCGAGGTCGTCGATGCCGTAGGTGACCGATTCGATTCTCTGGATTCCCATGCATTCCTCGTTTCCGGGTCGCCAGGTGAGCGTAGGTTTGGGGTGGCCGGGGCCTCAATGGCCCCCGCTCCACCAAATGCGCAACTCTTGGTTTCGCCCGCCGTCGGGGCTACCGGATCGCGGGAATCGGGTTCTGCGAGAACCATTCGGAGAGAAAGTCCAGGAACACGCTGATCTTGCGCGGGGTGTCCTGTCCGGGGCCGTAGATGGCGTACAGCGGGCGGTCGGGTACGGCGAGTTCCGGCAGCAGCACCTGGAGGGCGCCGGAGACTAGGTCGTCGTAGGCCGGGCGCTGCGGGAGCAGGGCGATGCCCCGGCCGTGCACGGCGGCCTTCTGAAGGGCCAGGTAGGAGTTGGACGAGAAGGCGATGTTGCGGATCTTGTGCAGGGTGCTGGCGTGGCCGTGGCCGATGCGCCAGACCGGGTCGTTGACGTGCACCAGACAGTCGTGGCCCGCGATGTCGTTGGGATGCGCGAGGCCGCCCTGCCGTTTGACGTAGTCCGCCGAGCCGCACAGCACGAACGGCAGGGAGGAGATCTTCTTCAGGCGGACGCTGGAATCGCGGAGGTCGCGCGTGTGGAAAGCCACGTCGAATCCGCTGTCCAGGAAATCGTAGGTGCGGTCGGACATGCCGCCGAGTTCGAAACGGACCTGAATCTTCGGGTGGGCGGCGGAAAAGGCCGCGATCGCGTCACCCAGGTCCAGGCTGCCTATCCATTTCGGACAGATGATGCTGAGGGTGCCCTCGGCCCGGTCGTGCGAGTCGGCGAGTGCCGCGTCCTGCGCGTCGATCTCGTCGAGGATGCGGGCGGCGAATTCCGCGTACCTCAGCCCCGGCTCGGTGAGGCTCACCGAGCGGGCGGTGCGGTTGACCAGGCGGACCCCCACCTGCCGCTCCAGCTCGGCCACGTGCCGTGACACCAGTGATCCGGAGGAGCCGAGTTTCTTGGCGGCTCCGTTGAAGCTTCCGGCCTGAGCGACAGTGACGAAACTGTGCATCAGCAGCAAGCGGTCCATGTTTCCTCCGATTGCGGCTCCCGCCCGCGGCGTCGAGAACGGGAGCATTCCTGCGGCTCGGGACAACCGGGGCGCAGGCAGGCACCGCTTCCCGGTGGGGCCCTCACTTCGGGCAGTACTGGGGTGCCTCGCTCAGGTTGTCCTTGGTGACCAACAGAAGAGGAATGTTGGCAATTTTGTCAACCTTTTCCTTTCCAAGGAGTGCGACGGCGTTCTTCACGGCCGTCTCGCCGATCGTCTTCGCCGAGTTCGCGACGGTGGCCGAGAACTCGCCGTTCTTGACGGCGGCCAGGCCCTCGTCGGTCCCGTTGACGGTGACGATCTTGACGTCCTTCGCGCCGGCGGCGTCGAACGCCTTGCGCACCGCGAAGGCCATCTCCTCGTTGGCGACGAACGCGTAGTCCAGGTCGGGATGGGCCTGGATCATGTTCTCCGCCACGTCCTGGGCCTTCGCCGGATTGAACATGCCCGGCTGGTTGGCGACCACCTTCGCCGTGGCCGGCAGAGCGCCCTTGAAACCGCCCACCAGCAGGTCCGAGGCCGCGCCGGGAGCCCCGGCCACGATGCCGACCTGCACCGGCTCGGTGCCCGCGTCCTGGGCGATCCAGCCCGCGTCGAGGCTGCCGACCTTCTTCAGGTCGACGACGGCCGCGCCGAGGATGTCGGCGGCGTCGCTGGTGGACACGGAGGTCAGATAGATCGGTATGCCGGAGGCCTTCGCCTTGGCGATGTCGCCCTTGAGCGCGTCGACGTTGACCGTCTGCACGATCAGCGCGCTCACGTCGCGGGAGATCATGTCCTCGATGTTGGACAGCTCCGTCCCGGCGTTCTGGTGGGAGTTGGCCGTGGAGACCTTCGCTCCCGCGGTCTTCGCCTGGCCCTCGACGGCCTTCTGGAGACAGCTGTGGAAGTTGGTGTCGCCACCGTTGACGAAGCCGAGGGAGACGCTGTCGGCACTGCCGCTGCCGGTGTCGCCGTTGCCGCAGCCGGTCAGCACCAGGGTGGAGCCGGTGACGGTGGCGAACAGCGCCCTGCGTGAACGGGCGGAGAGTCTCATGGTGAAACGCCTTTCAGGACGAGGCGGGAACGAGCGGGAGAGTCAGTGACGCGCCGAGCCCGAGCGGGCCTTGTGCATCTCGTTGGCGACGGCCGCCACGAGCAGCACGGCGCCGACGGAGACCGGCTGGTAGTTGCTGGAGAAGTCCAGGAGGTTCAGCGCGTTGGCCACCACACCGAGCAGCACCAGGCCGAGAGCGGTGCCGACGACGGTGCCGTGCCCGCCGGCCAGCGAGGTCCCGCCGATGACCACCGCGGCGACCACGGCCAGTTGGAGCGAGAGGCCGGCGGTGCCGCCGGGGCTGGAGGAGCCGAGCCGGGACAGCAGCATCAGGCCGGCGAGTCCGGAGAGGGTGCCGGTGAGGCCGTACAGGGTGAGCTTGCGCGCGGTCACGTTGATGCCGCTGAGGCGGGCCACGTGCTCGTTGCCGCCGATGGCGAAGGCGTCCCGGCCGAACACCGTGAACCGCATGACGAGCGCCGTCGCGATCAGCACCAGGACGGCGACGATCAGCAGATACGGCACGCCGAGCACCTTGTCGTTGCCGAGGGCGAACATCCGGGTGCCGATGGAGATGGTGGAGCCGTCGTGGACCAGGAGCGCGACGCCGTCGAGCAGGGTGGCCGAGGCCAGCGTCACGACGAACGGCGCCACGTTGGTGAAGGTCACCACCAGCCCGTTGACGAGTCCGATGGCGGTGCCGAGCAGCAGCGCGACGACGACGGCGTAGCCGGTCGGCCGGCCGTCGGCGAGCAGTTTCGCCGCGACCGCGGCCGTGACGGCGACGTTGCTGCCCATGGAGAAGTCCATGCCGCCCGCGGTCATCAACAGGGTGAGCCCCGCGGCGAGTACGGCGTTGACGCTCACCTGGCCGAGGATGTTGACGATGTTGCGGTCGGTGGCGAACGTCTCGCTCTGCACGGCGGTGAACACCACGACGAGGACGAGCACGGCGATCAGACCGGCGTGCGGCAGATCGCGCACCCTGCCCAGGGAGAAGCGGGACTTGGGCGCCTCGGGCGGGTCGGACACGCCGGGGGCATCGGTAAGTGTCTTGACGCTCACTGCGGTTGTCCTCCGAGGGCGGTGGCGACGAGTTCGTCGCGGGTGATGGCGGTGATGTCGTGTTCGGCGACCGTGCGGCCGGCGCTCACGACGACGACCCGGTCGGCCAGCCGCATGACCTCCTCGGCGGAGGAGGAGGCGAGCAGTACGGCCACCCCCCGGGCGGCGAGATCGTCGAGGAGGGTGTGGATGTCGGCCATGGCCGCGATGTCCACGCCGTTGGTGGGGTCCTCCAGGAAGCACGCGGCCGGTGAGGTCTCCAGCCACTTGCCCAGCAGCACCTTCTGCTGGTTGCCGCCCGACAGCGCGCTCACCGGCGGGTTCCCGGCCAGTGCCCTGACTCCGTAGCTGTGCCGCAACGGGGCGGCCCGACGGGCCAGTTGACCGCGGCGGTGCAGCCGGCGGCGCGCGAACCGGTCGTCGGCGAGCATCAGGTTCTCGTCCAGCGACATGCCCGGGACCAGGCCCAGTGAGCGGCGGTCGCCGGTCACACAGCGCAGCCCGCTGGCGAGCGAGGCCGGGACCCGGCCGAAGGGCACGGCCCTGCCGTCGACGTGCAGATCGCCGCTGTCCGGGCGCTGCCGCCCGGACAGCAGGTCGAACAGCCGGGACTGGGCGTCCCCGGCGGGCCCGAGAACGGCGACGATCTCACCCCTGCGCACCTCGACGGTGAAGTCCCGGATGGCCCGGCCCTGACTCAGCCCCCGCACCGCGAGGCCGACTTCGTCCTTCGGCATGGGGCGTTCCGGGCGGGTGGAGACGACGTCCCGGCCGACCATGGCGCGCACCAGTCCCGCGTCGTCCAGTTCGGCGGCGGGCGCGCTCGTCACGACGGCCCCGTCCCGCAGGACGGTGAGCCGGTCGGCGACGGCCATGACCTCGTCGATGTAGTGCGAGATGTAGACGACGGCGACGCCCTCGTCGCGCAGGGTGCGCACCAGGGCGCGGATCCGGTGGGCGTCCTTGGCGCTCAGACACGCGGTCGGCTCGTCCAGGATCAGTACGCGGCCGCCGCGCCGGACCTCGCGGGCCACCTCCACCATGGTCTGCTCGGCGACGGTGAGCGAACCGGCGGCGCGCTCCACGTCGATGGCGATGCCCAGGGCGGCGAGGGCCGTGCGGGCCTCTTCCTTGACCGCCCTCCACCGCACGGCGCGCCCCCGCGTGGGCAGGTCGCCGAGCAGGATGTTCTCGGCGACGCTCAGGCCCATCGCCAGTTCGCGGCGCTGCGGCACCGAGGAGATGCCCAGCCTGCGCGCCCTGCGCACGCTCAGCCCGTGCTGCTCCTGTCCGTCGACCTCGATCGTGCCGGCGTCGGCCTGGTGGACGCCGGACAGCACCTGCACGAGGGTCGACTTCCCGGCGCCGTTCATGCCCATCAGGGCGTGTACCTCGCCGGGGTACAGATCGAGGTCGACGCCTCGCAGCGCGGCCGCCCCGCCGAAGCTCTTGGTGACGCCCCGGGCGCGCAGTACGGCGGTCATGGCCGGTCGCCCTCGGGGGCCACACGTCCGTAGCCGCGGATGTCGGGGAAGGGGGGCTCCTTGTCGGCCTGGAGGTCCACCTGGAAGGTGTTCAGGCACATGCCGAGCATGGTGAAGTTGCCGAGCGCGCCGATGGTGTCCACCAGGCCCTTGGAGCCGAAGTGCGCATGCGCGGCCGCGAAGGTCTCGTCGGTGACGAAGTGGTCCTCGAGGATCTCCCGGCAGAACCGGTAGAAGACCTGGTCCGCCTCGTTGTCGAAGACCGCCTCGCGCTTCTCGGCGATCGCCTGCACGGCGGCCTCGGGGACGCCCGCCTCGATCGCCTGGTGCACATGGGCGTTCCAGGAGTACTGCGCGTCCCAGTTGCGGGCGGCCATCAACAGGGTCAGCTCGCGCAGATGCTTCGGCAGCGAGCAGTCGAACCGGGCGAACGCGCCGAGCGACTCGGCCCGCTCGCACATCTCCGGGCTGTGCAGCCAGACCCGGAAGGGACCGCGCACCGCGCCACGGCGGCCGGCGATCCGCGCGGCCAGCTCCTGCTGCCGCGCATCCATTTCCTCTTCGTCGAGAACGGGGAGCCTCATCCGGCCTTACCTGCCTTTTCTTTCCGGCGCATTACGGGCACGGGTCGTGAATCCGTGCGGTGCCAGGAAGGTACAGCCGTGTCCGAGAAGCTCACCCACCTCGGAGCGCAACGTAAAACTGCACGCCGGAGGCCCCCCATTCGCCGGGCGGCGACCTAACGTCGTCCGACATGACCACCATCATCAAGGCCGCGTCCGTCCCGCTGCTCGACCGCGGCGGCGCGGTGGTGACGACCCCGCTCGTCACCACCGCGTCGGCGAACGGGGAGAACCGGATCACCAGCGGGATGAGCGTCTACCCCGTCGGCTCCGGGGCCCCGCTGCACTCGCACAACTGCGACGAGCACGTGACGATCCTCGAGGGCGAGGCGGAGGTGTGGGTGGACGGCGAGGTGACGAAGCTGGAGCGGTTCGACACCACGTACGTGCCGTCCCCGATCCCCCATCTGTTCCGCAACATCGGCGACCGTCCGCTGCGGATCCTGTGGGTGTACTCCTCGGGCCATGTGACCCGCACGTTCACCGAGACCGGCCGGACGGTGGAACACCTGTCGGCGGAGGACCAGATGGGCTCCGACGACTGAGGACGGCCGCGCGACGGCCGGGCGACGGCCGTCAGCGCACCGACGCCGTGGCCGCCTCCGCGATGACCTCGGCGACCGCGGCCGGCTGCTCGACGAGGAGGAGGTGCCCCGCGTCGGGCACGGTGACCATGCGCACGCGCGGGCAGGCCTCCAGGCCCTGCCGCTCGTCGGCGGTCAGCCCGATCACGTCGCGGTCGCCGCGCACCACCCAGGCGGGCGCCCCGGACCCGCACAGCCTCGGCACCAGCGACGGATACCGGTCGAGGTACGCGTAGTAGCCCCGGACGATCCGACGGCAGACCGCCGGATCGTTGCCGCCCATCACCGCCGCCAGCGCCTCGGCACGGTGCGGCGGCATTTCGCGTTTCATGGACCGCGGCAGCAGCCTGACCATGGCCGTCCAGGCCGCGCCGCCCAGCACGGGCACCCGGCCCACCGCGTTCAGCACGGTCAGGAACGTCGCCTCGTCGCCCCGCGAGAAGGTCGGCGACAGCAGCACCAGCGGGCCGTTGAACAGTCCCTGCGCGGCCATCTCCAGCGCCACGTTCGCGCCGAGGCTGTGCCCGACGACCGTCTCGCAGCCGGCGTCGGCGGCGAAGCCGGCCATCAGCCGGGCGTAGTGGTCCATGGACACGTCCTCGGGCGCCTCGGTACGGCCGAAGCCCGGCAGGGTCGCCGCGACCAGGCCCAGCCCCGCCACCGCCGGCTCGGCCATGACGTCGGCGTAGAACTCGGTCGTGCACAGCCCGCCCGGAATCATCAGCACCCGGTGCGGGGCGTCCCTCGGCCCCGCCCGACGGACCTCCCACCGCTCACCCATACGACGAGCGTGACGCCGGAAGCGGCCGGCCGCACCCCGAGAAGACCGACGCCGGACAGCCCGGACGCGAGCCCCGCCCGCACCAGACAGCACAGGCGACCACAACCCCCCAGGGGCGCGGGGAACTGCGCGGCCAACCCCCACCGGCCCGCGGCCGACGAACCCCCGCACCCGCCGCCAGGGGCGGGCGCCGGAGACGCCGGACGCCGGCCCCCGCACCTCGTGCGGTGGCCGGCGTCCGTCCTCGCCCCCGGTGTCGGTCGTGCGCCGCGCGCTCGCTCAGTGCGCGCCCACCAGCTCCTGGTCGGCGCCGCGCGGGGTCTGCTTCGCGCTGCGCAGTGCGGCGATGCCGATGAAGACCATGGACGACAGGCCGGCGATCGCGAACGAGGTGAAGCCCCAGTCGCCGTGTCCGGAGGCGAGCAGCTGACCGCCCAGCCACGGGCCGAACACGGCGCCGAAGCGGCCCATGCCGGAGGTCCAGCCGACGGCGGTGGCCCGGTCGCCCGCGTGGGACCGGATGGAGACCGTCGCGTAGATCATCGTCTGGGCGCTGTTGAGGAAGACGCCGGTGAGGAAGACGACGATCATCGTCACGCTCATCGGCATGTGGACGCTGAGCAGGAACACGCCGGCGGCGGTCAGCGCGAACCAGATCGCGGAGATGCGCGGGGCGCCGAACCGGTCGGCGGCGCGCCCGGCGACCAGCATGCCCACGATGCCGCCGAGGTTGAAGACGACCACGAAGGACAGCGCCGAGCCCAGCTCGTAGCCCTCGGCGCGCATCAGGGTGGGCAGCCAGGTGGCGACGCCGTAGACGAGGAGGAGACCGCCGAAGGAGGCCAGCCAGTACAGCAGGGTCTGGGTCCACTCGCCGCCGCGGAAGAGGTTGCGCAGGGCGTTCCAGCGGTCGGCCGCGCCCTGCTTGCCGGACTTCGCGGCGGGCAGTTCGACGTCGTAGCGGGTGGCCAGCTCGCGGGCCTCGTCGGCGCGGCCCTTGGCGACGAGGAAGCTCAGCGACTCGGGCAGCAGCTTGGCGAGCACCGGGGCGAAGAGCAGCGGGAGCACGCAGACCCAGAAGGCGGCGCGCCAGCCGACCGGGTCGATGAGCCACTTGGCGACGTAGGCGGAGAGGATGCCGCCGGCGTGGTGGGCGGTCATCAGCAGGCCGATGACGATGGCGCCGCGGCCGCGCGGGGCGTAGTCGGAGACCATGCTGATCGCGGTGGGCAGCAGGCCGCCGAGGCCGACGCCCGCCAGGGTCCGGCCGAGGCCGAAGACCTCGACGCTGCCCGCCGTCGCGCACACGCCGGAGGCGAGCGAGAAGAGGATCACGCAGCCGACCATCAGCTTCTTGCGTCCGATCCGGTCGGCGACGGTGCCCGCCGTCAGGGCGCCGATCAGCATGCCGAAGGTGGCGTAGCTGCCGAGGTCGCCGGCCGTGTCCGGGGTGAGGCCGAAGGTCTTCGTCTCCAGCAGGTGCGGTAGCACCGAGCCGTAGATGAACATGTCGAGGCCGTCGAAGAGCACGGCCAGCCAGCACAGACCGACGACCAGGAGGGCCAGTCTGCTGCCGCGGGCGGACAGAGCGGGGGAGGAGGACATCGTTGTTTTCCTCTCGTCCAGGAGGCGAACCCTGGAGGGGACGAGTGAAGAGGGCCGGCGCGGCTCGTGCGGCTGACCCGGTGTGCGCAAGACGCTAAGGATCGCCCCGGAGAGAGTCAACACTTTTGTCAACAATCTCATCGACAATCCACTGGACCGCTGCTTTTCCGCTGGTCCGACGCCCTGCGCACCCGAAAAACAGACTCAGCTCACGGGCGGTGTGCCGTGCGTGTGGAACGACTCGATGGTCCGCAGACCCCAGGCCTGCCCCTTCTTGCGCTCCTCCTCGGTCCAGGTGACGAGCGGCCAGTCGGGGGCCAGGACGAGGCGGGTGAGCGGGTTGCACAGCTCGATGCGGTTGCCGCCCGGCTCGTAGACGTACAGGAAGAACGTCTGCTGGATGGCGTGCTTGTGCGGACCCGTCTCGATGAACACGCCCGAGTCGATCGCGAGATCGGCGGCGCGCAGGATGTCCTCACGGGTGTCCGTCGCGAACGCGATGTGGTGCAGCCGCCCGGAACTGCCGGTCCAGTCCGAGGTGTAGACGACGTCGTACGACTTGTTCGTGTACGTCAGCCAGCGCGCCGCGATCCTCCCCGTGTCGAGACGGATCTGCTCGGTGGGGCGGGCGCCCAGCAGGTTCTGCTGGAACTCGGAGTTGGCGAGCACGTCGGCGGCGAGGAAGTTGATGTGGTCCAGACGCCGCACGCCCACGCCCCGGTTGGGCTTGGCCTGCGGCTGGTTCTTCAGCGCCGGCTTCAGCTCGTCGGGGGCCCGGTAGTACTCGCTCTCCCAGTACAGGGCGTGCTCGTGGCCGTCCGGGTCGGTGGTGACGTACAGCTTGCCGAGGCCGGGCTCGTCCTCGACCCAGTGGCCGGTGCCGCCCGCCGCCTCGATCGCCGCGACCCGGCGCTGGAGGGCCTCCTCGCTGGAGGTGCGCAGGGCCAGCCGGCCGAGACCGGGCTCCGCGCGGGCGGTGAGCACCAGACTGTGGTGCTCGTAGTCGTCGAAGGTCCGCAGATGGACCGTGTCGCCGTCCTGCCCGTTGACGGTGAGCCCCAGGTAGTCCGTGAAGAAGCCGACACTGGCGTCCAGGTCCGGGGTGAAGAGCTGGGCGTGGCCGATGTGGGCGATGTCGCCGAGCGGCGGAGTCATCGTTGACCTCCAAGGGAGCGTGCGGGCAGGGGGGCCGTCTCGGCGGACCTGGGGAAGACGGTGCCGTCGAAGATCTTTCGGGCCGTGCGCACCACGGCGGTGCGGCGGGCGGAGGGCAGACCGTCGGGGGTTGCCCCGAGGCTACTTTCGATATCCAGGAATCCAGCGGGATGTTCTATGCGAATTCGGTCACTTCCGGCGTCGACCCTCGCCAGATCAGCCCCCACACTGCCTTCGATCCGCAGGCCGGCCGCGACGCTGGCCGCGCCGAGCACCCCGATCGAGGGGTGGCAGCGCACAGGAATGAAGGTCCGGGTGGTGACCGCGCCGCCGTCGCGGGGCGCGGCGAGCAGCGTGAGCTTGGGCACGGTGGAGTCCGAGACGTCGCCGAGGCCCATCAGCCGGCCCGCCGCCAGGCGGATCGTCCGGAGCCGGTCGGCGAGCGCCACGTCCTCCTCCAGGTCCCTGGGCAGCTCGTAGCCGGTGACCTTGAGGGAGGTGGCAGCGATGAGCACCGTGGGCATCCCGTTGTCCACGCAGGTCACCGCGACACCGTCGATCTCGTCCCGGACGTTGCCGGTCGGCAGCAGCGCCCCGGCGCCCGGCGGGAACTCGATCACCACGGGCGCGGCCGCCCCCGGCACCCCGGAGATCTCGGCGGCGCCGGTGTAGTCCACGCGACCGCCCGGCGTCGGGAAGGTCGCCGTCGCGTGGTCGTCGGAGTTGACCATGCGGATACGGACGGCGGTCTCCTCCTCCCCCGCGGCGACGAGCCCGCGCTCCACGGCGAACGGGCCGACGCCGGCGAGGATGTTGCCGCAGTTCTGACGGTCGCTCACCTCCGGCCGGTCCACGCCGACCTGGAGGAAGAGGTAGTCGACGTCGGCGTGCGGGTCGGCCGACGGCGACACCACGGCCACCTTGCTGGTGAGCGGGTGCGCGCCACCCAGCCCGTCGATCTGGCGGGCGTCCGGACTGCCCATGACGCGCAGCAACAGCGCGTCGCGCAGGGCCGGTTCGGCGGGGAGGTCGTCGGCGAGGAAGTACGCGCCCTTGGAGGTGCCGCCCCGCATCAGCAGACAGGGCAGCTCCTCGGGCACGGAGGTCACGACGACTCCCCCGCGTAGGTGTCGTACGTCTTGTACTCGACGCCGAGCCGCTTCAGGGTCTCCCTCAACCCGTAGCGGTCCAGGCCGAGTTCGCCGTCGAGGAAGGCGGCACGGGAGCGGGCCTCCTTGGCCTCGCGGGCCTCGGACGCCTCTGCGGTGGCGCGGGCCCGCTCGCGCGGGACGACCACGACACCGTCGTCGTCGGCGAGGATCACGTCGCCCGGACGGATCACCTGGCCGTCGATCGCGATCGGCACGTTGACCGAGCCGCCGGTGGCCTTCACGGTGCCCTGCGAGGAGACGGCCCGCGACCAGGCCGCGAAGCCCATGTCCCGCAGCTCCTGGGTGTCGCGGATGCCCGCGTTGGTGATCACGCCGCGCACCCCGCGCCGCTGGAGCGCGGTCGCGAAGAGCTCGCCGAACATGCCGTCGGTGGACGGGGAGGTGGTGGTGACGACCAGGATGTCACCCTCACCGCACTGCTCGACGGCCGCGTGGATCATGAGGTTGTCGCCGGGCCAGCTGAGCACGGTCACGGCGGTGCCGGCGACCCGTACGCCCTGCTGGATCGGGCGGATCTCCGGACTCAGCAGTCCGGTCCGGCCCAGCGCCTCGCCGACCGTGGCCACGCCGAAACCGGCCAGCGCGTCGACGTCCTTCAGCTCCGCCTTCGGCGGGTTCGTCACGATCACGCCGCTCATGCCAGCTCCTTCGCGATCTGCGGGTAGGGACGCATGAACGCCTCGGCCATGGTCTTGTGCGCCAGGCCCAGGTTCGGACCGGCGTTGCGCTTGAGCTGGACGCCCCGGCGCACGGCGAGGTCGGTGTAGTAGTCCCACAGGTGCTGCTGGGCGCCGAGGCACTCCATGGCCTTGCGCTTGGTCTCCCACACCTCGGTGATGTCGAGCAGCACCTCGGGCCTGAAACCGCTCATCTCCGGCTGGTGCGGCTCGAAGTAGAAGACCGGCGGCGCGCCGATGATCTCGCCCTCGCCCGGGTAGCCGATGGCCTGGGCGAGGACCCTGGCCTCCAGCGCCATACGGTTGGCGGCCGGGTGGTCGCCGTTGTACGGGTCTTCCGTGGGGTGCGTCAGCACCACGTCCGGCTGGGTGTCCCGGTAGACGGCGACGAGCCGGTCGGTGAGCTCGGCGGTGGCCACGAGCGGGTAGTCCCCGGCGTCGAAGAAGCGGACCTCGGCGCCCAGGGCGGCGGCGGCGCGCTCGGCCTCGTCCCTGCGTATCGCCTTGATCTCGTCGAGCTTCCTGCCCTCGCGCCACGCCTTGGCGGACTCACCGCGCTCGCCGAAGGTCAGGCACGCGATGGTCACCTTCTCCCCGCGGGAGGCGGCCAGGGCGATGGCGCCGCCCGCCCGCCACACGAAGTCGCCGGCGTGCGCGGTGACGACGAGGGTCGATCGTGGTGGGCTGGCGGGCGCGTTGGCCTGGGTCATTCTCAGATCTCCTTGGTGACAGGTGGGCGCCCGCCCCGCGCAGCCGTGATCAGTCCCGCGCAGCCGTGATCAGTCGCGCAGCGCCTCGATCACACTGGTGAGGTGGGCGCGGACGGCCGTCTCGGCCGCCTGGGGGTCCCTGGCCCGGATCGCTTCGATCATGGTCAGGTGCTCGTTCAGGGATTGCTGCGGCCTCCCCGGCCTCAGCGCCAACTGGAAGCGATGACGCACCAGTTGGGCGTTGAGCCGCTCCAGCAGCTGCTGCGCGGTCCGCTGGTCGGAGAACTCCCGGATGCGGACGTGCAGTTCGTGGTTCAGCTCGGAGTAGGTGACCGGCTCGCCGTCGGCGACGGCCTTGGTCATGGCCGTGCCGAGGTCGGTGAGCTCGCTCAGCTGGTCGTCGCTGGCCGCGACGGCCGCCTTCGCCGCGCACAGTCCTTCGAGGACCATGCGGCACTCGGTGATGGCGACCGCTTCGTCCACGGTCACCACCCGCACCCGCGAACCGCGGTTACGGATCCGTTCGACGAGTCCCTGGGACTCCAGATCGATGAGTGCCGCGCGGATGCTGGCCCGCGTCACACCGAACTGCTCGGCGAGTTCGTTCTCCACCAGCCGCTGGGCCGGCGCCATCTCGCCGTGCAGGATCGCCTGCCGCAGCTGCGCGAGCGCATGCTGTTTGGCCTGCTCCCCGGTGCTCGGACGGGCTTCTTTCGGCATGGTTGCCCTCCCTGAGTGAGTGCCTGTCGAACCTAAATCTAGCGAAACAAGATTGTCAACAATTTTGTCCGCCGTATTGCGCGCGTGCTGCCGCCGCGCCATGGTCCCATCGGACGGGCACGGTGAAGGACCGCGCGGGTTACTTGATCAACGCGTTCGCCACGACCACGATCACGCCCAGCAGCGCGTCCACCGCCCCGATCAGCACCGCGACGACCCACGGGCGGCGCGACCAGCGGGCCGTGACCAGGCCGAGGGCGAACAACAGGGCGATGTTCAAGACGAACGCGGCGTACTCCACCCCGCTCGCCGGCCACCAGCCCCAGCCGGCGCCCGCGAGGATCAGGACGGTGGGCAGCACGGCCGCGACGAGGGGCCACTCCTCGACGAGGGTGCGCAGCGCGTCCCCCCGGCGGTGCCGGCCCCGCTCGGCGATGTAGTGGGCGTACCCGTGCGCGAGCGCCGAGGCGAACGCGGTCACCAGCAGCCAGGCGGCGTCGTAGCGGCGGCTGTCCTGGGAGGTGTGCCCGTGCTGGCTGAGCGCGGCGACCATCGAGCTCGCGAGGACCGCGCCGTAGACACCGCCGAAGAGAAGCGCCTCGCGCAGATCGTGCCGGTGCGGCTCGCGCACGGCCGCGGTGTCGTCCGCCATGGGCTCCACGATCACCCCGTCCCGCACGGGCCGCCAGTCGTGACGAAGTGTCCTCCCACCTGGGCCGACAGCCCACACAGTGTCCACGCCCGGCGGACGTACGGCCTCGCTAGGGTCGCCCCATGAGCCCCGACAGCAGCCCCGGCAGGCCCGGCAACCCGCTGCCCCAGAGCTTCGTCGTCCACATCCCCGACGCCGACCTCGAGCCCGAGCCGCTCGATCCGCGGCAGATCGTCGCCGGGACCCCCGAGGTGACCGGCAGGGTGGTGTGGGAGTCGGCGGACGGCCGGCAGGTCAGGGGGATCTGGCAGATCACCCCGGGCGTCGTCACCGACACCGAGGCGGACGAGCTGTTCGTGGTGATCAGCGGATCGGCGACCGTCCAGGTCGAGGGCGGCCCCACGCTCGACGTCGGCCCCGGCGACATGGCGGTACTGCGCGCGGGCGACCGGACGACCTGGACCGTCCACGAGACGCTGCGGAAGGCCTACGCGATCACGCTGTGACCGAGGGCGGGGGCGCCGTCGTCCCCCGGACCTCCAGGACCGGCGGGGCCAGCTGCAGCCGTCCCGCTCCGCCCGGCCGTTCCAGACGGTCGAGCAGACAGCGGGCGGCACGGCGGCCGACCTCGTGGCCGGCGCCGTCGACGGTCGTGAGCCACACATGGCGCAGCCGGGAGATGCCGGTGTTGTCGTAGCCGACCACGGACAGGTCGCGCGGCACCCGCAGACCCAGCTCCTCGGCCGCCGACAGCACCCCCACCGCCGTCATGTCGTTGACGGCGAACACGGCCGTGGGCCGGTCGGGGCGGGCGAGCAGCCGCACCAAGCCCCGGTATCCGCCCTCCTCGGTCATGTCCCCCGCCTCGACCAGCGCCGCACGGTCCGGTCCCGCCGCCCGCATGGTGGCCTCGAAGCCGCGCCGGCGCAGGTCGGCGACGGCGCCGTAGCCGGCCAGATGGGCGATGCGACGGTGGCCGAGCCCCACGAGGTGCTCGGTGACCAGGCGGGCGCCGCGCTCGTCGTCGTTCGCCACCAGGTCCACCCCGGCCGGCACCGGCTCGCGGGCCCCCGCGACGACGACCGGCATCCGGGCGGCGACGGTCTCCAGCGCCGCCGGGTCGGGCAGCGTGCCGACCACGACCAGCCCGTCCGCCCCCACATCCAGGAAGGGCCCGGCCGGGTCCTGGCCGACGCGCCGGTGCAGCCGGGCGTCGGCCAGCAGCATGTGCAGGCCGCTCGCGTGCAGCAGGGAGTTGAGGCCGTCCAGGAGGTCGACGTACCAGGGATTGCGCAGGTCGTGCAGCAGGACGCCGACCACGGGGGCGCCGGTCCCTCCGCCCGGGCGCGGCCGGGGGTCGGGGAGGGTGCGCCGCTCGCTGAGGCTGCGCGCGGCCGCGTTGGGCCGGTACCCCAGCTCACGCACGGCCCGCAGCACGGCCTCCCGCTTCTCGGCACGCACCTGATCGGAGCCGCGCAGGACGAGGGAGACCAGCGACTTGGACACGCCGGCCCGGTCGGCGACGTCACGGATGGTCGGTGGTCTCATGATTGGACCGTTCCATGTGAGGCAGCGGTTGTCAAAGGGCCCAGCACCCCTTGACACCTTGGGGAAACGGCCCGCAGGGTGGCCTGGTCATCGGATGGAGCGGTCCAAGGAAGGGCTGGAGTGACTGCCATGGTGGATGCGCTGGGAGTGGCCGTCGTCGGGTTCGGCTGGATGGGCCGGGTGCACACCCAGGCGTACGCCCGCGTCCGGCACCACTACCCGCGGCTGGCCCTGCGGCCGGAGCTGTTCGTCGTCGCCGAGGAGGTGCCCGGCCGGGCCGACGAGGCCGCGGAGCAGTTCGGCTTCGCCTCGGCCACCCGGGACTGGCGCGAGGTGGCCGCCGACCCGCGCGTGCGGGCCGTGAGCATCACCGCGCCGAACTTCCTGCACCGCGAGATCGGTGTCGCGATGGCCGAGGCCGGCAAGCACATCTGGATCGAGAAGCCGGTGGGCCTGTCTCCCTCGGACGCCCGGGCGGTGGCGGACGCGGTGGCCAAGGCGGGCGTGCAGGGCGCGGTCGGCTTCAACTACCGCAACGCGCCCGCCGTGGAGAGGGCCCGCGACCTGATCGCCGCCGGCGAGCTCGGCACGGTCACCCACGTCCGCGTCCGTCTCTTCAGCGACTACGCGGCCCATCCCGACGGTGCCCTGACCTGGCGCTACGAGCGCGAGCGGGGCGGCAGCGGAGTGCTGGGCGACCTGGCCTCGCACGGCGTCGACCTGGCCCGTTTCCTGCTCGGCGACATCACGTCCCTGACGGCCGACACGGCGGTCTTCGTCCCCGAGCGGGCCCGCCCCACGGGAGCGACGGCGGGCCACAGTCTCGCCGTCGGCGGCGAACTCGGCCCGGTCGAGAACGAGGACTACGTCAACTGCCTGCTGCGCTTCGCCTCCGGCGCCCGGGGCGTGCTGGAGGCCTGCCGGGTCTCCGTCGGCGAGCAGAACAACTACGGCTTCGAGGTGCACGGCACCGAGGGCGCCGTGTTCTGGGACTTCCGGCGGATGAACGAGCTCGGCGTCAGCCGCGGCACCACGTACCAGGACCAGCCCGTCAGCACGGTGTACGTCGGCCCGGGCGACGGCGAGTTCGGCGCCTTCCAGCCGGGTGCGGCGAACGCCATGGGCTACGACGACCTGAAGGTGGTGGAGGCCTACCGCTTCCTGCGCTCGGTGGCCGAGGGCGCCCCCTACGGGGCGACGCTCGCGGACGCGGTGCACAGCGCGACCGCGCTGGAGGCGATGACACGGTCCGCGCAGAGCGGCTCCTGGGTGGACGTGCACCCGTAGGGGTGGCGGTAGGACCACCCCCGATCCGGCTCTCAGGCCCAGGGACCGCGCGCCCCGGGAACGGCAGGCTTCAAGGGTCGGTGCGCGACGTGCGCCAGCACGCGGCCACCGACGCCGAACCCGCCACACCGAGAACCCGGGGGATCCCATGTCCGAAGCCGTCGCCCGTCGCCTGACCGGCCTCGCCGCCGTCGTCGCCGCGCTCGCCCTCATCGTCCAGGTCCCGCTGTACTTCCTCTACTCGGGGCCGCCGCCGGACGCCAACGTGCTGTCCCGGCTGCTCGTCGGGATCGTCGCGCTCGCCTCCCTGGTCGTGTTCGTGACCGCGTTCCGGGAGCTGGTCAAGAGCGTCGCCCCGGCCCATGAATGGATCGGCTCGATCGCCTTCGCCACGGGCCTCGTCTACGCCACGGTCACCCTGGTCTCGATGGGCCTCGAGGCGGGCGCGGTCATCGCCGTCGACCACCCGATCGACCCGACCATCGACGTCAGCGGCACCTACATCCTCTACGGGTCGATCTCCCGGCTCATGCTGGCGCTCTTCCTTACCGCGCTCGGCCTCGCCGTCGGCCGCACCCGTCTGCTGCCGCGCTGGACCGGCCGCTCGGCGTACGTCCTGGCCGCGATCAACCTGGCCTTCGTGCCGTCGCTGTTCTTCGGCAACGACCCCGCGTTCTTCTACGCGGCGAACGGCTGGGGCACGACCGCGCTGATGGGCGCCGTCCTCAGCTACTGGCTGCTGGCCCTGGGCGTGTGCACGTACCGCGGGGCGGCGCGCCCCGCCCCGGCGGCCGGAACACCGGCTCTGCGGCACTGAGCGGCCCGCGGGGCGCTCGCCCCGGCCGGATCCAGCGCCCTGGCCGGCGACCGGTCTCAGCCGGCCGCCGGCTGGGGCGGCAGGTTGTACGGGGTGACCACCTGGATCGCCGACGGCGGCGTGGGACCGGCCGGCGGCAGCGCGCCGTGCGCCCGCATCACGGTGTGGCAGGCCTCGCGCACGTCGTGGCGCAGGTCGTGGTGGAGGACGGCGGACAGCCGGTGGCCGCGCAGCAGCCGGGTGTTGTCATGGTCGAGGTCGTGCGCGACGAACACGGCGCACTCGCGGCCGAGGTCGGCGAAGGCACGCAGGGTGGCGTCGTTGCCGCCGCCGATGGAGTAGACGGCACGGATGTCCGGATCGCGTTCCAGCGCGGCCCGCACGAGCTCGTACTGCGTGGCGTCCAGCCCCTGCCCCTCGGCGATCTCGACCAGCGTGCGCTCCGGATGCCGGGCCCGCATCACGCTGCGGAAGCCCATCTCGCGCTCCTCCTCGTTGCGGAAGAAGCCGCTGCTCAGGCTGGTGAGCACATTGCCGGGGCGGTCGCCGAGCCACTGGCCCATGAGATAGGCGGCGGTGGCGCCGGCGGCCCGGTCGTCGATGCCGACGTAGGCGCGGCGGACGCTGGCCGGCAGATCCGTGACCAGGGTGACGACCGGGATGCCGGCGGCGACCAGTCGGCCCACGGCGGCGTTGATCTCGGGTACGTCCGGCGCCTTGAGGATGACCCCCTGCGAGCCGCGCCGGGCTATCCGGTCGAGGGTGGCTACCTGCTCCTGCGCGGGACCGGTCTCCCGGAAGTGGAAGCGGGAGCGCAGCACGGCCGGGTGCAGGGACGGCAGCTCGGCCTCCAGGGCGGCCCGGACGGCGGTGCTGAACCGTTCCGGCGCCTGCATGACGATGTCGACCATGAAGGTGCGCCCGACGAGCCTGACCTGGGTCCGCTGCCGGTCCAGGTCGGCGATGGCGCGCCGGACCTCCTGCACGGTGGACTCCCGCACCCCTCCCCTGCCGTTGAGCACCCGGTCGACGGTGGCCTCGCTCAGACCCGCCTGACGTGCGATCTCTCGGATGGGGAAGGGGTGGCCCACGACATGCTCCCAGGGGATCCGCTTGAGGGGTTTTTGATGGCCGCCTGCTGGTTGTTCGACGGGTTTGTCATGACAAGAATGGCAGCGCTGAGCCGCCATTGTCATCGAAGGGACGACGATGTCCTTCACCTCCGTACGGGACCACGCCTGGCTGACCGAGCAGGACTGCGACCTCGACACCTTCCGCGCGCTCGTCGAGCGCACCACCGACCGCGCCGACTTCCCCCACGCCTCGGCGGTGCGGGGGAACGTCCTCGTCTACGACAGTGAGCGCCTGCGCGCCCCCGGAACGGGCCGCGCGGTCCGCGCCGAACTGGTGCGGGCCCTGAGCGACGGTCCCGGCGTCGTCGTCTTCCGGAACGCCTTCCCCGACCCGTCGGTCGTCGACCGCGCCACCGCCGTCTTCGACGCGCTCATCGCCGAGCAGCACGCCTCGGGCGCGACCGCCGGCGACCACTTCGCCCGGCCCGGCGCCAACGACCGCGTCTGGAACGCCCTGGAGAAGACCGCCCTGCGCGACCCGGAGGCGTTCGCCGACTACTACGCCAACGACATCCTCGCGCTCGTCTCGCGGGCCTGGCTCGGTCCGGGCTACCAGGTGACGTCCCAGGTCAACGTGGTCAACCCGGGCGGTGCGGCACAGCGCCCGCACCGCGACTACCACCTCGGCTTCCTCTCCGACGAACGGGCCGCCGCCTACCCGGCGCATGTCCACCGGCTCTCCCCCGTGCTCACGCTCCAGGGCGCGGTCGCGCACTGCGACATGCCCGTGGAGTCCGGGCCCACGCTGTATCTGCCCTACTCGCAGACGTACGAGCCCGGCTACCTGGCGTGGCGACGGCCCGAGTTCCAGGAGTACTTCGAGAAGCACCACGTCCAACTGCCGCTGGCGAAGGGCGACGCCGCGTTCTTCAACCCCGCCGTCTTCCACGCCGCCGGCACCAACCGCACCGCCGACGTGCGCCGGACGGCCAATCTGCTCCAGGTGTCCTCGGCCTTCGGGCGCGCGATGGAGACCGTGGACCGGGAGGCGGTGACGAACGCGGTCTACCCCGTGCTGCTGAGGCGCCGGGCGCAGGGCGCGGACGAGAGGTGGCTGGAGCATGTCGTCGCCGCGAGCGCCGAGGGCTACCCCTTCCCCACCAACCTCGACAGCGACCCGCCCGTCGACGGCCTGGCCCCGCCCGCGCAGGCGGACGTCGTACGGCGCGCGTTGCACGAGGAGTGGACCCCGCAGGCACTCAAGGACGAGCTGCGGGCCGGCGCCGTGCGGCGCACGAGCTGAAAGGAACCCCCGAACATGGGACTTCTCGAAGACAAGGTCGTCCTCGTCAACGGCGGCAGCCAGGGCGTCGGCGCGGCCGTCGCACGGGCCGCGGTCCGCGAGGGCGCCCTGGTCGCCGTCACCGGGCGGCGACCAGGGCCCGGCGAGGCGCTGATGGCGGAGCTGACCGCCGCCGGCGGCAAGGCGCTCTTCGTCCGGGCCGACCTCTCCGACGCCGGGCAGGCGAAGGGGGCGGTGGCCGAGACGGTGGCCTCGTACGGCCGCATCGACTGCCTGGTGAACTCGGCGGGGCTGACCTCCCGGGGCACCCTGCTCGACACCACGCCCGAGCTGTTCGACCAGCACATCGCGATCAACCTCAAGGCGCCGTTCTTCGCCATGCAGGCGGCCGTCGCGGACATGCTGGCCCGCGAGGCGCCCGGCACGATCGTCAACATCATCACCTCTTCGGCCCACGGCGGTCAGCCGTTTCTCGCGCCGTACGTCGCCGCGAAGGCCGGCCTGGTCGGCCTGACCCGCAACGCGGCGCACGCGCACCGCTTCGACCGGGTCCGGATCAACGGCCTCAACATCGGCTGGACGGCCACCGAGGGCGAGGACACGACACAGAAGGCCTTCCACGGCGCCGGGGACGACTGGCGCGAGCAGGCCGCCGCACGACTGCCGATGGGCAAGCTGGGCCAGCCGGACGAGATCGCCGACTTCGTGGTGTTCCTCCTGTCCGACCGGTCGGGCGTGGTCACCGGATCAGTGATCGACTGGGACCAGAACGTCCTGGGCGGCCTGGACTGAACCCACACTTCGAGCCCGCCCGGGCACCCTGAACCCGCCCGGGCATTTCGAGCCGGCCCGGGTATTTCCAGCCCGTCCGGCGATCGAGGACGAGCCCGCAGGGCGAACGGGGTCTGGGGCAGAGCCCCAGCAACAGACACCAACCAAACCACCAGGAAAGCAGCGGAGCGCATGCGCATCGGAATCCTAGGCCTCGGCCGCATCGGCGCCTTCCACGCCGAGACCCTCTCCGGACTCGACGCCGTCGAGTCCCTCGTCGTGGCCGACCCGTTCGCGGAGGCCGCCAAGACGGCCGCCGAGCGGTTCGGCGCCGAGGTCGCGGACTCCCCCGAGGCCGTGCTGGCCGCCGGGGTGGACGGTGTCGTGATCGCCGCGGCGACGGACGCCCACCCGGGCCTGATCCTGGCCGCCGTCCAGGCGGGCATCCCCGTCTTCTGCGAGAAGCCCGTCGCCAGGACCATGAACGAGGGCGTCGCGGTCCTCAAGGCCGTCCAGGGCGGCGCCGTCCCCATCCAGATCGGCTACAACCGCCGCTTCGACGCGGGCTTCGTCGCCGCGCGGGCGGCCGTGACGGCCGGCGAGCTGGGCAAGCTGCACACGGTCCGCTCGACCACGCTCGACCCGGCGCCGCCGCCGGCCGCGTACGTCGCCGCCTCCGGGGGCATCTTCCGGGACTGTTCCGTGCACGACTTCGACATCATCCGCTGGGTCACGGGCCGCGAGGTGACGGAGGTGTACGCGGTCGGCGGCAACCGGGGCGCCGACTACATCAAGGAGGCGGGCGACGCCGACACCACCGGCGCGATCCTCACCCTCGACGACGGCACGATCGCGGTGGTCTCCAACTCCCGTCACAACGCCCGGGGTTACGACGTCCGGATGGAGATCCACGGCTTCAAGGACTCGATCGCGGTCGGCCTGGAGGACAAGCTGCCGCTGCGTTCGGTGGAGCCCGGGGTGACCTTCCCGGCCGGTACCCCGCACGACTTCTTCATGGACCGCTTCACCGCCGCCTACCGCGCCGAACTCACCGCGTTCACGGAGGTCGTGGCCGGTACGCGCACCTCCCCCTGCACGATCGAGGACGCCCTGGAGGCGGGCTGGATCGCGGAGGCGTGCACGCTGTCCCTGCACGAGCACCGGCCGGTGACGATCGCGGAGGTCCGCGCCGTGTGAGTCCGCGCCGTGTGAGTCCACGCCGTACGGGCCTGCGCCGTGTGAGCCCGCGGGCGCGGCGCGTCCGAGCCTGAGGGCGGCCGGGGAGAGGTTCTCCCCGGCCGCCCTCACCGGCTCACAGCGCCCTCACCCGGCAGCTAGCGTCCTCACCGGCTCAGAGGCCGTAGCGCACCGCGAATTCGTCCGGGTCGTAGGCGTCCCGGTCCGGGTCCCTGGGCGTGGCCGGCCGCTCCTCGACCATGTCCTGCGGGCGCACACGCTCGGGCAGCGCGCCGAACCGGGCCCGGCGCCGGACCTCCGCGGTGCCGGCCTGCTCTTCCTCCTGCATCTCACCCTCCCCGTCCCCGACTTCACACATCTGGTACCTGTCTGAACGTCCTCACCTCGCCGCTGGTTCCGCCGGCAGGTTGAAGATGTGGTCCGGGGAGATGATCGTGGTGATCGCGTCGCCGAACAGGGTGCTGGGTTCCTCGTTCTTGTAGTTGATGTCGGTGTTGAGCACGACGACGAGGGTCGCCCGTGCCGACGGCAGGTAGATGGTCAGGGACTCGTAGCCGGGCAGCGAGCCGTTGTGGCCGATCCAGCCCTGCACGTCGAAGATGCCGAGACCGTAGCCGGCGCCCGGAATGGGGGTCGGCGGGGTGATCAGCCGCTGCTTCTGGGTGGCGGGGCTGACCATCCGCTCACCGTCGGGCAGCACGCCCGTGGCCACGGTACGCGCCCAGATCCGCAGGTCATCGAGCTGGGAGATCATCGCGCCGGCCGCCCAGCCCCAGGACGGGTCCCAGTCGGCGGTGTCCTCGACCTTCCCGGTCGCGGTCTGGTTCGTGTAGCCCTGGGAGTGCGGTGTCGGGAACTCGTTGCCGGTCGGGAACAGGGTGTGGTCCAGGCCGGCCGGGTCCAGGATGTGGTCCTGGATGTAGTCGTTGAGATGCTGACCGCTCATCTGCTCGACGACCAGGCCGAGCAGGATCAGGTTGGTGTTGCAGTAGTAGAACTTCTCGCCCGGCGGGAACAGCACGGGGTGCTTGAACGAGTAGTCGAGCAACTGCTGCGGGGTGAACGGCCGTTGCGGGTCGGAGGTCAGCGCCTTGAAGAAGTCCTCGTCCGCCGAGTAGTTGAACAGTCCGCTGCGCATGCCGGCCAGCTGACGCAGGGTGATCTTGTCGCCGTTCGGGACGCCGTCGACGTACTTGCCGATGGTGTCGTCGAGGCCGATCTTGCCCTCGTCGACCAGCTGGAGGACCGCGGTGACGGTGAACGTCTTGGTCTCGCTGCCGATGCGCATGTAGAGGCCGGGGTCCATCGCCCGGCCGGTGCTCTTGTCGGCGACGCCGAAGGACTTCACGTACTGGCCCTCGTCGGGCGTCCAGATGCCGACGGACACGCCGGGGATGCTCGCCTGCTTCATCACCCGCTGCACGGCGTCGTCGACCTGCTTCTGCACGGCCGGGGTGAGTTCGACGACGCCGTCCCCGGACGAGGACGGCGAGGGTGGTTCGGTGCCGGTGGCCGCCGAGGCGGCAGAGGCGGCCGAGGACGGCAACGCCATCGCCGTCCCGCCCGCGGCCGGCACCACCAGCGCCCCCACAGCGGCGGCGACGACGATCCCCCTGCGCAGTCGGATACACGGGTGTGTCATGGGCTCGCTCCCGTATGAGGAGGTTTCCGCCGCAGGCCACAGCCGCACCAGGGGGCACGGGCCGCATGCGGCCCATCACCCCCACCATACGAGCGCGGGCGCGCCGCCGCCTGTCGGCGACGGCGCGACGCGCCTGGCGACCCGGTCCCCGGGTCAGGCCCCGCGGGAGCGCGGGAACTTCCCGGTGCGCACCGCGACGGGCAGCGGCCGGACCGGCTCGCACGGATACATGTCCTGCTCCCCGCTCGCGAACGACTCGACGCCGAGCCGACCTTGATGCTGTCGAGGGCGTTCGCCGTGTCAGGGCGTCGTGTCCCCAGGGGTCGCCACGGGCGCGGTGAGGTCCTTCGCCTCGGGGAGCTCTTCGACGTCGACACCGCGCACCTGCGCCAACTCGTGCTTGAGAGCCGCGAGTTCGGTGCCGCCGGCCATGTGGTTGGTGAGTTCCTCGAGGCTGACCTGGGCGCGGGAGGCGGTGAGTTCCATGGTGCCCAGGCGCAGGACGCTGAAGTGGTCGCCGACCATGTAGGCGTGGTGCGGGTTGTGGGTGATGAAGATGACGCCGAGGCCGCGGTCGCGGGCGGCGGCGATGTACTTCAGCACGACGCCGGACTGCTTGACGCCGAGGGCGGCGGTGGGCTCGTCCAGGATCAGCACGCGGGCGCCGAAGTAGACCGCGCGGGCGATGGCGACGCACTGGCGCTGGCCGCCGGAGAGGGTGCCGATGGGCTGTTCGAGATCGTCGAGGACGATGCCCATGTTGCGCAGTTCCTCGTCGGCGGTCTTCTTCATCCTCTCGATGTCGAGGCGGCGCAGGGGCCCGGCGCCCTTGGTCATCTCGGAGCCGAGGAAGAAGTTGCGCCACACCGGCATCAGCGGGACCGTCGCCAGGTCCTGGTAGACGGTGGCGATGCCCTTGTCGAGGGCCTCGCGCGGGGTGGAGAAGCGCACCGGGTGGCCGTCGACAAGGAACTCGCCCTCGGTGTGCTGGTGCAGCCCGGAGACGATCTTGATGAGGGTGGACTTGCCGGCGCCGTTGTCGCCCAGGACACAGGTCACCCGGCCGGGATGGACGGCGAGATCGACCCCGTGCAGGGCACGGATGTTGCCGTAGGACTTGCCCGCGTTGCGCAGTTCGACGAGTGGACTGTCACCGCCCTCGGGGGCATTGTCCGCGAGGATGGCGCCGTGTGTGCCGGTTCCGTTGGTGGTCATGGGGGTCACCTCCGGGTGGCCGTGCGCTGGACCCACAGATTGATCAGGACGGCGCCGAGGAGCATGACGCCGAGGAAGGCCTTGAACCAGTCGGGGTTCCAGCCCGCGTAGACGATGCCCTGCTGCACCATCCCGAACATGAACGCCCCGAAGACCGGGCCGATCGCCGAGCCGGCGCCGCCGGTCAGCAGACAGCCGCCGATGACGGCCGCGGAGATGTAGATCAGCTCCTGGCCGACGCCCTCGCCGGACTGCACGGTGTTGAAGGTGAACAGCTGGTGCATGCCGACGAACCAGGCGCCGAAACCGACCAGCATGAACAGCGAGATCTTGGTGAACGTCACGGGCACGCCGACCGCCCGCGCCGACTCCTTGTTGCCGCCGACCGCGAAGATCCAGTTGCCGTAGCGGGTCCGCAGCAGGATCCAGGTGGCGATGGCCGCGAAGACCAGCCAGTACACGATGGTGATCTTCACCTGCACGCCGCCGACGTCGAACGACGAGGCGAAGACCTTCTTGGCCTGGCCGAAGCCGTCCATGTCGCTGATGTCGTCGGTGGCCACGTTGGTGGTGACCAGCTTGGTGACGGCGAGGTTCACGCCCTGGAGGATCAGGAACGTGCCCAGGGTGATCAGGAAGCTCGGCAGCCCGGTCTTCACGACCATCCAGCCGTTGAGGAAGCCGATCCCGAGGGACACCAGAAGGGCGACGACGACACCGACCCACACGTTCATGGTGAGTTGGTAGCTGAGCATGGAGGCGGTGAGCGCCGAGGTGATGACGGCGACACCGGCCGACAGGTCGAACTCGCCGCCGATCATCAGCAGCGCCACCGGCAGCGCCATGATCCCGATCGTCGACGACTGGTACAGGATGTTGGCCATCGAGCTGCCGTCGCGCACCGGGGGCGCCGCGACGAGGAAGAACACGTACACGGCGACCGCGCCGAGGAACACGCCGACCTCGGGGCGGGCCAACAGTCGCAGGGCCAGCGGGCGTTGCGTCGTCCGGCCGTCGCTTTCCTTGCGGCCGGGGGCCGGCGGTGGGGTCACCGCCGGCTCGGCGTGCTGGGTCATACTCATCACCGGGTGCCCTTCGCGGCGAACGAGGCGACCGCGTCGACGTTGGTCTTGTCCACGAAGGCCGGACCGGTCAGCACCGGCTGCTCGCCGCCGCCCATGTAGTTGCCGTTGTTCTTGTAGAGCCACAGCGAGTCGATCGCCAGGTAGCCCTGGAGGTAGGGCTGCTGGTCGACCGCGAACGCGATGGTGCCCTTGTCGATGGCGGTCGTCAGGTCCTTGTTGAGGTCGAAGGTGGCGATCTTGGCCTTGCTGCCCGCGTCGGACGCCGACTGCACCGCGGTCAGCGCGTACGGGGCGCCGAGGGCGACGACGTAGTCGATGGCCTTGTCCTGGCTCAGCTTGGCGGTGATGGTCGACTTCACCGACGGCATGTCCGTGCCGTTGACGTAGAGGGTCTCCGTCGTGCCCGAGAACGTCTTCTTCACACCGGCGCAGCGCTGGGTGAGGCCGATGTTGCCCTGCTCCTGGATGACGCAGACGGCCTTCTTGGCGCCCTCGGTGTTGAGCCTGTTGCCGAGCGCCTCGCCGGCCACCGTCTCGTCCTGGCCGAAGAACTCCATCAGGCCGAGGTTCTTCCACTCGCTGACACCGGAGTTGAGGCCGACCACGGGTATCTTCGCGGTCTTCGCCTTGGCTATGACGTCCTTCAGCGCGTCCGGCTTGGCGAGGGTGACCGCGATGCCGTCGACCTTCTGGTCGATCGCGTTCTGGATCAGGTTGGCCTGGTTTCCGGCGTTCGGGTCGGCCGAATAGACCAGCTTGACGTTGTCCTTCGCGGCGGCCGCCTCGGCGCCCTTGCGGACGATGTCCCAGAAGGTGTCGCCGGGCGACTGGTGGGTCACCAGGGCGACCGTCATCTGCGGAGTGCTCGCCTTGCCCGCGGAAGCGCCGTCCGCGCTCTCCTCGGACTTCTTACCGCCGGAGCTGCTGGAGCAGCCTGCGAGGGTCAGGGCCACCGCCGCGGCCATGGCCACGACCGGGGCGATTCTGCTCGAACGGGAGAAAGAAGAGCTGTCCATCTTTCCTGCACCTCACTGTGCGACGGAGAAAACGACGGGAAAAGGGGAGGCGATCGTGGGGATCCGGGGCCCGTTTCTACTCAGATTGGGGCCATGGGGCCGGGTCCGCGACTGTTCAGGTGTCTCGGACCCGGCGTGCGCTGCTTGATGCCGGATCCAATCCCTTGACGGGCCCACTGTCAATACTTTGTTAAGACATCATTTCACGTTCAGGTCCGAATGTAAGTACAAACTCTTGACAGTGCGGGTCCCCGGGACCTACACCTGGGAGACGCCAGGCCCCGATCACCGTGAGGAGCGTCGCACATGGCCGAGTCGGCCCAGCCACTGGGCGTGATCACGATGGTCGTACCGGGATCGATCTCTACCCCTTGCGACCGGACGTACCCCTCATGCGGACGGAGACGTTCGAAAAGGACCGTGTCGCCCTCGCCGGGCGGGAGTTGACCCTGTCGGACGCCGCCGCTCTCCCACCCGACCCCCCACCGACCCGAGGAGGCGCCCCGATGGCGAAGACCGGCGACCGATCCCGTGCCGTGCCCGGCTCCGCGCTCGACCTGCTGCACCTCGCCCTGGACCGCACCAGCCCCGTGCCGCTCTACTACCAGCTCGCCCAGCAGTTGGAGGGGGCCATCGAACGGGGCGCGCTCACCCCGGGCAACCTCCTCGGCAACGAGATCGACCTGTCGACCCGCCTGGGCCTGTCCCGCCCGACGGTCCGCCAGGCCATCCAGTCCCTGGTCGACAAGGGGCTCCTGGTGCGCCGACGGGGCGTCGGCACCCAGGTCGTGCACAGCCAGGTGAAACGGCCGCTGGAACTGAGCAGCCTCTACGACGACCTGGAGGCGGCCGGTCAGGGACCCACCACCCATGTCGTGCGCAACGAGCAGGTGCCGGCGACCGCCGACGTGGCCGCCGCGCTCGGAGTCCCGGAGGGCAGCGAGGTCACCCTCCTGGAGCGGCTGCGCGCCACGCACGGACAGCCGGTGGCGTTCCTGTGCAACTACCTGCCCCCGGCCCTCCTGGACCTCGACACGGAACGCCTGGAGTCGACCGGCCTGTACCGGCTGCTGCGCTCGGCGGGCATCACCCTGCACAGCGCCCGCCAGACCATCGGCGCCCGGTCCGCCACCGCCGAGGAGGCCGGCCTCCTCGCCGAGAAGGAGGGGGCGGCCCTGCTGACCATGCAGCGCACGGCGTACGACGACACCGGTCGGCCGGTCGAGTACGGGACGCACATCTACCGCGCGTCCCGGTACGCGTTCGACTTCCAGCTGCTCGTCAGACCCTGAAGGCCGCCGGGGACCTACCTCGGGGCCATCCGCAGCGCGCCGTCCATACGGATGGTCTCGCCGTTGAGGTAGTCGTGGTCGACGATCGCCAGGGCCAGCCGGGCGTACTCCTCGGGTCGCGCCAGACGGCGCGGGAAGGGGACGCCCTCGGCGAGGGAGGCGCGGAACTCCTCCGACACCGTCGCCAGCATCGGCGTCTCCACGATGCCCGGGGCGATGGTGCACACCCGGATCCCGTACTGCGCGAGGTCGCGGGCGGCGGGCAGGGTCAGGCCGACGACCCCGCCCTTGGAGGACGCGTAGGCGGCCTGGCCGATCTGCCCGTCGTACGCGGCGATGGAGGCGGTGTTGACGATGACGCCCCGCTGGCCGTTCTCGTCGGCCTCGGTCCCGGCGATGGCCTCCGAGGCGAGCGTGAGCACGTTGAAGGTGCCGATCAGGTTGATCTGGATCACCTTGGCGTACAGGCCGAGGTCGTGGACGCCCCGCTTGCCGAGGATCCGCGCGGACGGGCCGATACCGGCGCAGTTGACGACCGTGCGCAGCGGCACACCGGAGCCCGCCGCGGTGGCGACGGCGGCGCCGACCTGCTCGGGGTCGGTGACGTCGGCCGGCACATAGGTCACGCCCGGCACCTCGGGCGCCTTGTCGATGCCGTCCTTGAGGTCGAGGGCGAAGACCTTGGCACCGCCCTCGGCGAGGGCCTTCGCGGTGGCCGCGCCGAGGCCGGACGCACCGCCGGTGACAAGGGCGGCGGTGTTCTCGAGCTGCATCATCACTCCTTGCCGAGGACGGTGAGCACACCGCCCTCGTCACGGTCCAGCGCACGAGAGATGATCATGCGCTGGATCTGGTTGGTTCCTTCGAAGATCTGCATGACCTTGGCCTCGCGCATATAGCGCTCCACCGGGAAGTCACGGGTGTATCCGTACCCCCCGAGGACCTGCACGGCGTCCGTGGTCACCCTCATGGCGTTGTCCGTGGCCACGAGTTTGGCGATCGAGGCCTCCCGTGTGAAGGGCAGGCCGAGATCCTTCAACCGGGCGGCGGACAGCGCGGTGGCCCGCGCCGACTCGATCGCGGCGCCCATGTCGGCGAGCACGAACGCCAGCCCCTGGTGCTCGATGATCGGCTTGCCGAAGGTCTCCCGCTCGCGCGCATAGCGCACCGCGTGGTCGAGAGCCCCCTGGGCGAGGCCGGTGGCTACGGCCGAGATGCCCAGCCGGCCGCAGTCGAGGGACGCGAGCGCGATCTTCAGCCCCTGCCCCTCCTGCCCGATCCGGCGCTCGACGGGCACCCGGACGTCCTCCAGCCGCATGGTCGCGGTCGCCGAGCCCGTCAGGCCCATCTTCCGCTCCGGCGGATCGGCGCTGAGCCCCGGGGTGTCGGCCGGGATCAGGAAGCAGGAGATGCCGTGCGCGCGGTCGTCGGAGGTGCGGGCCATGACCGTGTAGAAGTCGGCGTAACCGCCGTGCGTGGTCCAGGCCTTGGTGCCGTTCAGGACGTAGTGTCCCCCACTCTCGGCTCCGCTCGAGCGGGAGGTGCCCCCATCCTCGCGGACCGCGCGGGTGAGCATGGCCGCCGGGTCGGAGCCGGCGTGCGGCTCGGACAGGCAGTACGCGCCGAGCAGCTCACCGGCCAGCATGTCCGGCAGCCACCTGCGCCGCTGCTCCTCGGTGCCGAAGCGGGCCAGCGGGAAGCAGGACAGGGCGTGCACGGAGATGCCCACGGCGACGCTCGACCAGACCGCGGCGACCTCCTCCAGCACCTGGAGGTAGACCTCGTACGGCTGGTCCGCCCCGCCGTCCTCCTCCGCGAAGGGCAGCCCGAGCAGACCGCTGCGCCCGAGGGTGCGGAAGACGTCCCGGGGGAACGCCCCGTCCGATTCGGCGTCGGCGACGCGGGGGGCGAGTTCCTTGGCGGCCAGGGTGCGCGTGAGCTGGATGAGCTCGACGGCTTCCTCGGTCGGCAGGGCACGAGTGGCAGGCATGGTGACCTCCACGTAGGAGTACCGGTCAGTACTGGAAGTGATACTGGAGTGCGTACGAACGTATCATTCACAGTACGGCACGCGTGCGGCGCACGGCATCCGACCGCAGGGGGAAAGTGTCCGCTTCAGGTTCAGGAGGAGACGGCGTGCACGATGAGCGACGCGAGCTGTTCGTACGCCTCCGCGTCGGTCAGCCCGGTGCGGGTCTTGAGCTCGCCCTGCTGGATCTGGCGCATGGTCGCGGCGGCGACCTCTCCGACGAACGCGGTGTGCACCTCGCGGAAGGCGCCGTCCGAGACGCCGTCGGCGATCAACCGGCGCACCCGCTCCGCGGCCATCCGCGTGTTCGCCTCGTACACCTCGCGGGCGGGCGGGAAGTCCGCCACGTCGTCGAGGAACCGGCGCGAGAGCGGGCGCAGCTGTTCGGCCACGGCGGTCAGGTACGCGCGGACGCGGTCCGAGGGGTCGACGGTCTGCGCCACCCGCTTCTCGACCGCCTCGGTGGCGCCGCGGAAGTAGTGCTTGACCGCCTCCACGACCAATCCCTGCTTGCTGCGGGCGAGCTGGTACAGGGTCGTCTTGGAGCAGCGCAGCCGCTCGGCGAGATCGTCCAGGGTGAGGTCCGAGAACCCCTCCGCCGTCAGTAGCGCGACGAGTCGTTCCAGCAGGTCGGCCTGTCTGGCGGTGCGGCGGGTGGACGGCATGATCCCAGCGTAGCCTCCCCGGTTACTCCCGGAATGCCCCCCGGTCGGCGTCCGGTGGGCGTCCGGTCGTCAGTGCGCGGCGTCCAGCCGGGCGCGCTGCTCCGCGGTCAGTTCCAGGTCGACGGCGGCCAGGTTCTCCTCCAGTTGCGCCACCGACGAGGCCCCGGCCAGCGGGACGATCGGCAGTTCCCCGCCCAACTGCCAGGCCAGCACCGTCTGGTTGACACTCGCGCCGGTCTCACGGGCGACCTCGCGCAGCACGGCGAGCCGGGCCGGGGTGCCCGGGTGGTCGTAGTCCGGCGGCAGGGGCTTGTCCCGGCGTACGTAGGCGCCGGCGAGCAGCGGCGAGTAGGCGACCAGGGTGAGAGCGGGCTCGGCCCGCAGATAGCCGAGGAGTTCGGCGCCGGCGTGACCGAGGGTGCCGTCCGGGAAGAGCTCGCTGGGGACGTCGAAGCGCGGGCGCAGATGACTGTGCTGGTACTGGAGCACCTCGTAGCCGGGCAGTCCCGCCACGGCGGCGAGGGCGCGGGCCCGCTCCACCCGCCACATGGCCTGGTTGCTCACCCCGAGCAGGCCGACCGTGCCCTCCGCGACGAGTTCCGCGAAGCCCTCGACGGTCTCGCGCTGCGGGACGGCGTGGTCGTCGATGTGGGCGTAGAGCAGATCCAGCTTGTCGACGCCGAGCCGGTCCCTGCTGCGTTCGGCGGACTCGCGGATCACCTTCGCGGACAGCCCCTCCGCGTTGTCCGTGTAACTGGTGCCCGGCGCCAGCGGCCGGGCGCCGAGCTTGGTCGCGATGACGATCTCGTCGCCGACGCCCCGGCTGCGCCGCCACCGGCCGATCAGTTCCTCGCTCTGGCCGCCCTGGCCGCCGTCGACCCAGAAGGCGTAGTTGTCGGACGTGTCGACGAAGTTCCCGCCGGCCTCGACGTACCGGTCGAGGATCGCGAAGGACGTCTCCTCGTCCGTCACCGACCCGAACAGCATCGCGCCGAGCGCGAGCACACTGACCTCGCGCCGGGTGGCCGGGTCGGTGCCTATGGTGCGGTACTTCATGCTGGATCCTCCCGTTCGGCCGGTGCCCTCCGGCTCGAACGGGAGTCTTCCGCTTGAAGTGCGCTTCAGGGCAAGGGCTTTTACCGGCCCGCGAAGCGGGCCGTCGAGCCGACGGCGCGCCTGAACGCACCGAAGCCGCCTTCCCGTTGATGAGAAAGCGGCTTCCGACCTGCCGTGAAGCTGGTCGGGACGACAGGATTTGAACCTGCGACCCCTTGACCCCCAGTCAAGTGCGCTACCAAGCTGCGCCACGTCCCGGTGCGCTGCGTACGGTGTTCGCCGTGCGATCGCGCGAACAGCACTTTACCCCACACCGGGCGGTGCGCCGTAGCGGGCCCGGGCGCGGGACAATCGCCGTATGGACGGTGTGGACAGCGCAGGAGGTACGGACGGCGGCCGGTCCGGCGGTCCCCGGGACCGGGACGGCGAGGGGCGGGCGCGCAACGCCCGGCCGCGGGACGGACTCGGCCGGCCCCTGCCGTACGGCACGCCCGGTGTGGAACGGCAGCCCGAGGGGGTCGTCCGCACCCCGGAGGCGACCGTCGCCGAGGCCCAGACCCTGCTGGACGCCGGGAAGCCGTTCCACGCGCACGAGGTCTTCGAGGACGCCTGGAAGTCGGGTCCCGCGTCGGAGCGCGCCCTGTGGCGCGGGCTCGCGCAGCTCGCGGTGGGCCTGACGCACGCCGCCCGGGGGAACCTCACGGGCGGGGCGCGGCTGCTGCGACGCGGTGCCGGGGCGCTGCGGGAGTGGGCGGCCGACGCGGGGCAGGACCGGCCGTACGGGATGGACCTCGCCGGTCTGGCCCGCTGGGCGCGGGAGCTGGCGGACACCGTGGAGCGGACCGGCGCCGCCGTGGACGCGAGGACCCGGGCGCCCCGGCTGCGCTGACCCGGCACGGTCACTGTCAGTGGCGTACGGCAGACTCGTGGCGTGCGAAAGATTCATGTCATCGGTATCGGCGCGGGCGACCCCGACCAGCTGACCCTCCAGGCGGTCCGGGCGCTGCGGAGCACGGACGTGTTCTTCGTCCTGGACAAGGGCGAGGTGAAGAGCGACCTGACGCGGTTGCGCCACGACATGCTCGACACGCATCTGCCGGACGGTACGTACCGGGTGGTCGAGGCCCGGGACCCGGAGCGGGACCGCGGGGCCGGCGGCACGGCCTACTCCCCCGCCGTCGGGGACTGGCGCAGCGCCCGCGCCGAGATCTACGAGCGGCTGATCACCGAGGAACTCGGCGAGGACCAGAGCGGCGCGTTCCTGGTCTGGGGCGACCCGGCGCTCTACGACAGCACGCTGGCCATCCTCCAGGAGGTGCTGGCCCGGGGCGCGGTGACCTTCGAGTACGACGTCGTCCCCGGCATCAGCAGCGTCTCGGCGCTCGTCGCCCGGCACCGCACGGGCCTGAACCGGGTGGCGCGTCCGGTGCAGATCACGACGGGCCGGCGGCTCGCCGAGGGCTTCCCGGACGGGGTGGACGACGTGGTGGTGATGCTGGACGCCCACCAGACCTTCCGGCAGTACGCCGAGGAGGACGTCGACATCTACTGGGGCGCCTACATAGGGACCCCGGACGAGATCCTCGTCTCCGGTCCGATCGCCGAGGCCGGCCCCCGCATCGAGCGGCTGCGCGCCGAGGCACGCGAACGCAAGGGCTGGATCATGGACACCTATCTGCTGCGCCGCGACCCGGGGCGGGAGTAGCTCCCCCGGGCGGCTCGTCCCCGCGTGCGCGCGGCGGGTGCCGGTGTGATCGTGACCTCGTGACCGTCACCGAGGAAATCGCTCCGGCCGCCGCCCAGCCGCCCGTCCTGGACTCGCGCCGACGGAACATCGTCTTCGGGACGATCGTGCTGGGGATGCTCCTCGCGGCTTTGGACCAGACGATCGTGGGCACGGCGCTGCCGACCATCGTGTCGGACCTCGGCGGGGCGGCGCACATGTCCTGGGTGGTCACGGCGTACCTCCTCGCGGAGACCGTCGCGACCGTGCTGGTCGGCAAGTTCGGTGACCTGTTCGGCCGCAAGGTGGTCTTCCAGGTCTCGGCGATCGTGTTCATCACGGGATCGTTCCTGTGCGGCCTGGCGACCAACATGTCGCTGCTGATCGCCTGGCGGGCCATGCAGGGCGTCGGCGCGGGCGGTCTGATGGTGACGGCGATGGCGCTGATCGCCGACGTCATCCCGCTGCGGGAGCGGGGCAAGTACCAGGGCGCGATCGGCGCCGTGTTCGGCGTGGCCACCGTCATCGGACCGCTCCTGGGCGGGCTGTTCACCGACCATCTGTCCTGGCGGTGGGCGTTCTACGTCAACGTGCCCATCGCGATCGTCGTCGTCATCGCGGCCGCCAAGACCATCCCGGTGGTGAAGTCGGCGGTCCGGCCGGTCATCGACTACCTGGGCATCGCGCTGGTCGCGGTCGGCGCGAGCGCGCTGATCCTGGCGACGAGCTGGGGCGGCAACGAGTACGCGTGGGACTCGGGCGTCATCATCGGCCTGTTCGTGGGCGGCGTCGTCGCCCTCGCCCTGTTCTGCCTGGTCGAGACGCGGGCGCGGCAACCCATGCTTCCCATGCGGCTGTTCGGCAACCCGGTCTTCTCCGTCTGCTCGATCCTCAGCTTCATCGTCGGCTTCGCGATGCTCGGCGCGCTGACCTATCTGCCGACCTATCTCCAGTACGTCGACGGCGACTCGGCCACGGTCTCCGGCGTGCGCACGCTGCCGATGGTGCTCGGTCTGCTCATCGCGTCGGTCTTCAGCGGCAACGTGGTCAGCAAGACCGGGCAGTACCGTCTCTTCCCGATCGTCGGCTCGCTGGTGATGGGCGTCGGCCTGTACCTGATGTCCCTCATGGGCCCCGGCACGGGCGCGTGGCTGGAATCGCTGTACATGTTCGTGCTCGGCACCGGCATCGGCCTGTGCATGCAGGTGCTGACGATCGCCGTGCAGAACACCGTCGAGTACGCCGACCTGGGCACCGCCACCTCCGGCGTCACCTTCTTCCGCACGCTCGGCAGCTCGTTCGGCACGGCGGTCTTCGGCACCCTCTACACCAACTCCCTCACCCCGAACCTGAAGGACGGCGTCGAGGCCGCCGCCTCGGCGGCGGCGGGCAGCGTCGACACGGCGACCATCGCACGGGCGGCGACCAGCCCGGAGGGCCTGCACCGGCTGCCCTCCGCGGTCGCCGAACCGATCGTGCACGCCTACGCGGACACCATCCAGACGGTGTTCCTGTGGACGGTGCCGGTCGCGGCCGTCGGTTTCGTCGTCGCCCTCTTCCTGAAGCAGGTCGAGCTGCGCGACAGCGCGCGGATGAGCTCCACCGACATGGGCGAGGGGTTCGGCCAGCCGTCCGGCGCGGACTCCCGGCGGGTGCTGGAGACATCCGTCGCGAAGATCATCGGCGGAACCGACGCGGACACCGCGCGCCGGATCGTCGAGGACTCCGACACTCGCCTCGACGTGGCCGGGGCGTGGGCGGTGATGCAGGTCGAGCTGTTCACCCGGATGGTCGGCCACACGAGCCTCGGACTCGTCGCCGCCCGCCGGCGGCTGCCGCCGGAGGTGCTGCTGCCGGTGTTCGACCGCATGGTCGACGAGGGCTATCTGACCCGCCACGGTTCCCTGCTGTCCCACACGGAGGCGGGCACGCGCGAGGCCTGGGTGATCACCCACGCGTGGGGCGAGTGGCTGGAGGAGCGCGTGGCGCAGGACATCGGCCGCCCGGCGGGCGGCGACCTGCGGGCGGCGGTGGACACCATCGCCAAGCGGCTTCTGGTCGAGGACCTCAACGAGGGTCTGCCCCGACACCGGCCGGAACCGGAGCCGGAGCAGGCGGCCGTCGCGGCCCCCTGAGCACCGGCTGCCGGGCCGTACGGCTAGGGCCTCTCTTTCGGATCTTGCCGTCGCTCGCGGGGTCTGGCACGCACATCTGCGGCGTTGTCGTCGGTCGCCAACTCCCCCACGCTCGACTGCGCTCGCGCGGGGGGACCCCCATCGCGTCGACTCCCTCCTCCGCCTTGCAGCTGCACGCACCAGACCCCACTCGGGTCGCGAACAAGGCACCGCCGCTCCAAGCCGACCTGATCCGAAAGAAAGGCCCTAGCGCAGCAGCAGTTGGAGGCCGCCCACCACGGTCGCCGCGATCACCAGTCGCTCGAAGAGCCGCTGGTTGATGCGGGGCACGGCCCACTTGCCGAGCAGCGCGCCGGGGACGACGAACGCGACGAGCGCCGCGTCCAGGAGAAGCGATGCGCCGTCGATGAGCCCGAGGCTCGCGCTGAACGGCACCTTCGAGACGTTGACGATGAGGAAGAAGAACGCGGAGGTGCCGAGGAAGCCGAGTTTGCGGAAGCCCGCCGAGAGCAGGTACAGCGACATCACCGGACCGCCGGCGTTGGCGACCATGGTGGTGAAGCCGCCGAGGACGCCGTAGGAGCGGGCCTTGACGCGGCCGGCCCGGGTGACCACGGCGTCGGGTTCGTCGCCCGCGTCGGCCGTGCGGCGCCGCCACATCGTGACGCCCGCCATCAGCAGCAGGATCGCGCCGATCGAGGTGCGCACCATCCCGTCGTCGGCCCAGACCAAAAACAGCGTCCCGAAGACCACTCCGGCCGCGACCGCCGGGAACAGCCGCCACAGCGTGGGCCAGTGGGCGTGCCGCCGGTAGGTGAGGACGGCGAGGACGTCGCCGGCGATCAGGATCGGCAGCAGGACGCCCGTGGAGGCGCGGGCGGGCAGGATCGCCGCGAAGATCGCGAGACTGACCGTGTTGGCCCCGCTGACGGCCGTCTTGGAGAAGCCGACGAGCAGGGCCGCGAGGGCCAGCGCCGCGAACTCCCAGCCGGTGATGTGCCACAAGTTCATCGTGTTCATGCGGAGACCGATGCTACGCACACCTACCGGACGGCCAGAAGGCCGTCTCGCCTGGTGGCCTCCCGGTTCTGTCCGCCCGAAGGCCTCTCGCTCGGCAGCCTCTCGCTCGGCAGCCTCTCGCCCGGCGGTCCCGGCCGGCGGTCCCGGCCGGCGGTCCCGGCCGGCGGTCCCGGTACCTCTCAGTGCCTCTCCACCAGTACCGCGCTGCCCTGTCCGACGCCCACGCACATCGTGGCCAGCCCGCGCTCCGCTCCCGTGCGGCGCATACGGTGCAGGAGGGTGGTGAGGATGCGGGCGCCCGAGCAGCCGAGCGGGTGGCCGAGGGCGATCGCACCGCCGCTGGGGTTGACCAGGCCGGGGTCGATGCCGAGCTGGTCGACGCAGGCGAGCACCTGGGCGGCGAACGCCTCGTTGAACTCGGCCTCCTGGACGTCGTCGACGCTCCAGTCGGCCCGGGCCAGCGCCTTGCGGGTGGCGGGGACCGGTCCGATGCCCATCACGTCGGGGTGGACCCCGGCGGAGGCCCCGGCGACATAGCGGCCCAGGGACTCCAGGCCCAGCTCGTTGAGTGCCTCCTCGCTGACGAGGAGGAGTCCGGCGGCGCCGTCGTTCATGGGTGAGGCGTTGCCCGCGGTGACCGTGCCGCCCGCGCGGAACACGGGCTTCAGCTGCACGAGCTTCTCCGGCGAGGTGTCCTCGCGGATGCCCTCGTCGGCGTCGACGACCACGCCGTCCGGGCGCCGCACGGGCAGCAGTTCGTCGTCGAAGTGGCCGTTCGCGCGGGCCAGCGCCGCCAGTCGGTGGCTGCGCAGGGCGAACTCGTCCTGGCGTTCGCGCGTGATGCCGTACCGGGTGGCGACCTCCTCGGCGGTCTCTCCCATGGCGAGCATGCCGTGCAGGTCTTTCATGGCGGGGTTGACCAGGCGCCAGCCGAGCCGGGTGTCGACGGTCTCGATCCGGTGCGGGAGGGCCTCGTCGGGGCGGGCCAGGACGAAGGGGGCGCGGCTCATCGACTCGGAGCCGCCGGCCAGCACGATGTCGGCCTCGCCCGCGGCGATCATGCGGGCCGCGGTCGTGACGGCCTCGAGCCCGGAGGCGCACAGCCGGTTCACCGTGGCGCCGGGCACGGTCTCGGGGAGGCCGGCGAGCAGGGCCGCCATCCGGGCGACGTTGCGGTTGTCCTCGCCCGCCTGGTTGGCGGCGCCCCAGTAGACGTCGTCGATACGGGCCGGGTCGAGTGCGGGCACCTCGGCGACGAGGCCGCGGATGACGGTCGCGGCGAGATCGTCGGGCCGGACGTGGGACAGGGCCCCGCGCAGTCTGCCGACGGGGGTGCGGCGGGCGGCCGCGAAGTGGACGGGACGCACGTCAGGACTCCTTGATTAGCACTGCTAGTTTTGGACTATAGACCCCGGCCCGACCCCCTGGGAAGATCCCCGCAAGCCTTCACCGGCCTTCACCGACGCAGCTGGAGGAGCGATGACCGAACACGTCCTCACCGGGACCCGCGGCACGATCGCCGTGCACGAGTGGTCCGCTCCGCGGCCCCGCTTCCTCGCCCTGCTGGTGCACGGCTACGGCGAGCACGCCGGCCGCTACGGGGAACTCGCCGGTGTGCTCACCGGGCACGGTGCGGCCGTCTTCGCCCCGGACCACATGGGTCACGGAAGGTCGGCGGGCGAGCGCGTGATGATCGAGGACTTCGAGGACGTGGTCACCGATGCGCACGCCGTGGCGCGGCTCGCCCGGGCCGCGCACCCGGACCTCCCCCTGATCGTGATCGGGCACTCCATGGGCGGCCTGATCGCGGCCCGGTACGCCCAGCGGTACGGCGACACGCTCGCCGCGCTCGTGCTGTCCGGACCGGTGATCGGCGGCTGGGAGCTGCCCGCGCGGCTGCTGGCGCACGCGGAGATCCCCGACGTCCCCGTCTCGCCCGCCGCCCTCTCCCGCGACCCCGCCGTGGGCGCGGCCTACGCGACGGACGAGCTGGTCTGGCACGGGCCGATGAAGCGGCCGACGCTGGAGGCGTTCGCACGCACCCTGCGGACCGTGGCCGAGGAGGGCGACATCGGCCCGCTGCCCCTGCTGTGGCTGCACGGGGACGAGGACCGGCTGGTCCCGCTGCCCGGCAGCCGGACCGGCGTCGAGCGGCTGAGCGGCGGCGCGCCGACCGAGCGGATCTACCCGGGAGCCCGTCACGAGGTCTTCAACGAGACGAACCGCGCCGAGGTGTTCGCGGACGTGACCCGCTTCCTGGACGGTGTGCTCGCTCGCTGAGACGGACGCGGATGCGCCTGTTTGCGGTGGTGTGACCGGGGCACCCGCGCCTGCATGGAGTGGTTGCGCAGTGCCGCCTGTGTGGGCGAGGACCCCGAGTTGTTCTTCCCCGTGGGCACGAGCGGACCCGCCCTGCGCGACGTCGCGGCGGCCAAACGCGTCTGCGCCCGCTGCACGGTCCGCGCCGAGTGTCTGTCCTACGCGTTCGCGATCGGACGGACCTCGGGCGTGTGGGGCGGGACCGGCGAGGAGGAACGCGCGGAACTGCTCCGTACCGCCAGAGACGACGCGACGACGAGGAGCACCGCATGACTGTCGTGAAGAGCCCCCTGCCCGAACCGGCCCGCCAGGTCACCTTCGACGCGTTGCAGACCACCCTCGTGGATCTCCTGGGCCTCTCCCTGATCGGGAAGCAGGCGCACTGGAACATCGTGGGACCCCGGTTCCGCTCGATCCATCTCCAGCTCGACGAGGTGGTCGCGACGGCCCGTTCGTACGCCGACACGGTCGCGGAGCGCGCGGCGGCCCTGGGCCTGCCGCCCGACGGCCGCCCGGAGACGATCGCCTCGGCGTTCACCCTGCCGTCCCCGAAGGACGGCTGGCTGCGCGACGAGGACGTCGTCCAGGTGATCGCGGAGACGCTGGGGGCGGCCATCACCCGGCTGCGCGAGCGGATCACGACGACCGAGGAAGCCGATCCGGTCACCCAGGACCTGCTGATCGGCATCACCGCCGAGCTGGAGAAGCAGCGGTGGATGTTCGAGGCGGAGAACTGGCCGCGCGAGAACTGATCGACGCGAGGGAACTGATCGACGCGAGGAACGAGGAATCCGTCATGCCCGACGCACTCGAACTCGACGCGCTGTGGGAGGACTTCCACCGCGTGGTGAACATGACCTCACAGGAGCTGGCCGCCTGGCTGCGGGTGCGCGACGCCGAGGAGAACGCCGAGCCCCTGCCCGACGAGGCGGGGACCACCACCGGGCAGCAGGTGCTGGCGATCCTGCAGAAACGGCGTACCGACCTGACCGACGACGACGTCCGCGTGATGTACACGGTCGTGGACACGGTCACCGCGCAGGCGGACCTGGAGAACGAACCCCGGGCCGAGGACACCCGCGGACGCCGTCGTCTGATGACGATCGGCCACGATCCGCTCAAGCCCTGAAGCCCCGCGCGGGCCGCCCGCGCCCCCGCGCCTCAGCCGGTGAGCCGGGAGAGCGCCGCCGACACCAGCGTGCGCACTCCCGGCACCAGCACGGACAGGTCCGGCGCGAACAACGGGCTGTGGTTTCCCGGCACGCCCGCGAACTTCTCCCGCACCTCCTCCCCCGGCGCCGCCTCCCACACGGGCGCCGGGGTCGAGGTCACGTACCAGTAGTCGTACGGCACGCCCGCCGGGGCGAGCAGGGAGAAGTCCTCGCTGCCCAGCGCCTGCCCGAAGTCGAACACCGTGTGCTCGCCGAAGAGTTCACCGTGCACGGCGGCGATCTCCCCGTCCAGCGCCGTGTCGTTGACGGTGTTCGGGCAGCCGGGGTGGACGGTGACCTCGGGCGGCACCGGGCAGCCCGCGGCGGCGCACTCCCCCTCGACGACCCGCCGGATCGCGGCGAGGACCCGCTCCCGCGCCCGGACGTCCTGGGTGCGCACGTTCAGCGCGAGCCGGGCCTCTGCGGGGATGATGTTGGCACTCGTACCGGCGTGGAAACTCCCCACCGTCAGCACCACCGACTCGCTCGCCGCGACCTCGCGCGCGACCACGGTCTGGAGCCTGGTCACGACGTACGCGGCCGTCACGACGGGGTCGACCGTCGACTCGGGCCGTGAACCGTGCCCGCCCACACCGTGCACGACGACGTCGACGTCGTCCGAGGCCGACAGGGTCAGGCCGGGCGTGTGCGGGTAGAACCCGGCGAGGCCCGGCGCCGCGTGCTGGCCGAACAGCACGTCCGGGCGCGGGAAACGGGCGTGGATCCCGTCGGCGACCATCGCCGCCGCGCCGCCCCCGGCCTCCTCCGCGGGCTGCCCGACCACGACGAGCGTCCCGGACCAGACGTCACGGGCGGCGGCGAGCGCCTCGGCGGCCGCCGCCAGCCAGGTGACGTGCAGATCGTGACCGCAGGCGTGCATCACCCCGTCGACGGTCGAGGCGTACGGCAGCCCCGTCGCCTCCCGCACGGGCAGCGCGTCCATGTCGCCGCGCAGCCACACCACCGGCCCGTCACCGTTCGCGAGCACCCCGACGACGCCGGTGCGGGCCACCCCTTCCGTCACCTCGAACCCGGCCGCGCGCAGCCGCAGGGCCAGCTTCGCGGCGGTGCGGTGTTCCTGGAACGACAGCTCGGGATGCCGGTGCAGGTCCTGGTAGAAGCCCGCCAGCCGGCCGGGTTCGAGTCCCGAGGTGATCTCGCGGGTCAGACGGGCGACGACGACCGGTTCGCTCATACAGCGCAGCCTAGGCCGTGTCCGCGAAGTCCCGCCCGGCTCGCGACGCCCGGCACGCACTCCCGCGGAGGGCTGCCCGGGCGCGGCCCCGCCCGTGGTCCGGGACCGTCCGGCGCGTCAGAGGTCCAGCAGACGCGCGACGGTGCGCAGGACCCCGTTGTCGTTGTTGGAGGGCGCGAGGTGGCGGGCCCGGCGGACGACCTCCGGGTGGGCGTTGGCCATCGCGAACGACCAGTCGGCGGCGTCCAGCATCTCCAGGTCGTTGAGATAGTCGCCGAACACCATGGTCTGCGCGGGCGTGATGCCCAGCTCCCGCTGGAGGGCGCGCAGCGCGGCGCCCTTGTTGGCGGTGCGGTTCATGACGTCGACCCAGTGCTCACCGGAGACGACGACCTGGTGGGTGCGCGCGAAGGGCGCGAGAGCCGGGGCGGTGGTCCGCTCGGCGGACCCGAAGTCGAAGAGGGCGACCTTGATGACGTCGTCGTCGACGGCGGTGACGTCCTCGACGACCCGGTGCCGCACGTAGTACCGGCCCACCTCGGCCAGGAACGCCTCGTCGGCCCGCTCGACGTAGGCGGACCGCTTCCCGCAGACGACGGCGCCCACGTCCACGCCGTCGGCCGTGAGCCCGCGCACGGCCTCCATCACCCGCGCGACCACTCCCGGCGCCAGCGGATCGGAGCTCAGCTCCTCCCCGTCGCGCACCACATAGGTGCCGTTCTCCGCTATGAACACCATGCCGTCGGCGACCTCGGCGAACTCCGCGGCCAGGGTGGCGTACTGGCGCCCGCTCGCCGGGGTGAACAGCACCCCGCGCTCCCGCAGCCGAACCAGCGTCTCCCACAGACCCTCGGGCACCTTCTTGTCGTCGTCGAGGAGCGTGCCGTCCATGTCGGTGACGACCAGCCGGATGTCGACGGGACCCGCCGGGGACGCGGACGCGGTCGGGCGGGGGGCGTGCGAGTAGGGCATGGCCTGCTTCCTGTACGGGATCACCGGATTTTCACCCTACCGGGGACAACGGTGATCATCCGGCGGCACAATGGCGGGCGGAGGCCCGTGACGCGGGCAGGACGTGAGCGAGAGGGCGGTCGGGTGAGCGGGTCGGCACGGCTGAACACCAGCGTGGCGCACAACGCGCGGGTCTGGAACTACTGGATCGGCGGCAAGGACAACTACGAGGTCGACCAGCGGGTCGGCGAGCACGTCGCCGGGATGTTCCCGCTCATCCGGGAGATCGCGCGCGCGGACCGCTGGTTCCTCGGGCAGGCCGTGCGGTTCCTCGCCGAGGAGCGCGGGGTGCGGCAGTTCCTCGACATCGGCACCGGGCTGCCGACGGCCGACAACACCCACGAGATCGCGCAGCGCGTCGCGCCCGAGTCGCGGATCGTGTACGTCGACAACGACCCCATCGTGCTGGCGCACGCCCGTACGCTGCTGACCGGCACCACCGCGGGCGTCACCGACTACATCGACGCCGATGTGCACGACCCGGCCCAGATCCTCGAACGCGCGGCGGGCACCCTGGACTTCACCCGCCCGGTCGCGGTGATGATGCTGGGCATCCTGAACTTCGTCCTGGACTTCGACGCGGCCCGGAACATCGTCCGCGAGGTCATGGCCGACGTCCCCTCCGGCAGCTTCCTGGTCCTGACCCACCCCACCCACGACAGCGAGGTGGGCGGCGAGGGCCAGATCCCGGCGATGAAGTTCTGGAACGAGAACGCCACCCCGCCGATCACCGCACGCGGCGGCGCGGAGATCGCCGCGTTCTTCGAGGGCCTTGAACTGCTGGAGCCGGGCCTGGTGTCCTGCTCGCGCTGGCGCGGCGAGGCCGACTCCCTCGCGGTGGTGCCGCAGTACGGCGCGGTGGCCGTGAAACCCTGACGGACGTACGGCACGCAACGGACGTACCGACCGTGGAGGACGTATGACGACCCTTGCCGATCCCGTCCCCGGCGGACGTCCCGGAGAGGTCGAGCGGGCCGACGCGCTCGGCGGCGAGCTGTCGGCGAGAGGCGTGCACGGGATCGTCCTGGCCTACGTCGACACGGCGGGCATCGGCCGGGTGAAGACGATCCCCACGGCCGGGCTGGCCTCGGCGGTGGCCTGGGGCGTCGGCATGTCACCGGTGTTCGACACGTTCCTGGCGAACGACCACATCGTCGCGACCGATGTGCTGGGCTCCCCGGACGGCGACCTGCGCCTGTACCCGGACCTCGACCGGCTCGTGGCCCTGGCCGGGCAGCCCGGCTGGGCCTGGGCGCCGGTCGACCGCCTCACCCAGGACGGCGAACGGCACCCCGGCTGCTCCCGCACCTTCCTGCGCCGCGTCGTCGCGGGCGCGGTCCACGACCACGCTCTCGTCTTCAAGGCCGGCATCGAGATCGAGTGGGCGGTAGGCCTGGACTCCGCGCCCGCGGGGGAGTTCGTCCCGGCGGCCACGGGACCGGCGTACGGCGCGACCCGGCAGGTCGAGCTGAGCGACTACACCGCCGATCTGCTGGCCGCGTGCGCGGCGCAGGGCGTGGACGTCGACCAGGTCCATCCCGAGTACGCGCCCGGCCAGTTCGAGATCTCCGTGGGCGCGCTCGACCCGGTGGCGGCGGCCGACCGCAGCGTCCTCGTCCGCCAGACGATCCGCGCGCTGGCCCGGCGCCACGGCCTGCGGGTGTCCTTCTCCCCCTCCGTCGCGGCGGAAGGGGTCGGCAACGGCGGGCACGTCCATCTCTCCGCCTGGCGCGACGGCACGAACCTGCACACGGGCGGCAGCCGACGGCACGGCATGACGGCCGACGCCGAGGCGTTCACGGCCGGTGTGCTGGCCCGGCTCCCGGCCCTCACGGCGGTGACCGCGCCCAGCCCGGCGAGCCATCTGCGCCTCAAGCCGTCCCAGTGGGCCGGGGTGTTCACCGCCTGGGGCCTGGAGACCCGCGAGTGCGCGCTGCGCCTCGTGCGCGGTACGGCGGGCCGGCGCGCGGAGCAGGCGAATCTGGAGGTCAAGCCGGTCGACCTGGCCGCCAACCCGTACCTCGCCCTCGGCTCCCTGATCGCCGCCGGACTGGCCGGGCTCGCGTCGGGCGCCGTCCTGCCCGAGGAGACGACCGGGGATCCGGCCCGGCTCGGCGCCGGGGAGGCCGCCGCCCGGGGCGTGCGCCAGCTGCCGACCTCGCTCGCCGGCGCGCTCGCCGAGTTCCGCGGGGACGAGGTGCTGCGGACCGCGCTCGGCCCGGTCCTCGCCGACGCGGTGAGCGCGGTACGGCAGGGCGAGATCGACGCCGTCGACGGGCTCGACGACGAGCGGGTGGCCGCCGCCTACCGCTGGAAGTACTGACATGACCGGCGGACCGGTCCACGAGGCGCTCGCCGAGCTGGAGCTGGTGGACCACCACTGTCACGGCGTCGTCGTCGACTCCCTGGACCGGCCGGCCTTCGAGGCGCTGCTCACCGAGGGCGACCGGTGGCCCGGCGTCTCGGCCTTCGACACGCCCGCCGGCGTGGCCGTACGCCGCCACTGCGCGCCGCTGCTCGACCTGGAGCGGCACGCCCCGGCCGACGTCTACCTGGCCCGGCGCGCGGAACTGGGCCCCCGGGAGGTGAACCGGCGCTTCCTCGGCGCCGCCCGGACCGGCGTGTTCTGCGTCGACACCGGGTTCGCCCCGCACCGCGTCACCACGCCCGCCGAGCTGGCCGGGCTGGCCTGGGCGGCGGGCGCCGGCGGACCGGCCCTCGCCCGCGAGGTCGTCCGGCTGGAGTCCGTCGCGGAGGCCGTGGCCGAGCGGGGTGTCGAGGCCGACGGGTACGCCGACGCGTTCCGGGCGGCCGCCCTGGACGCGGTACGGCTGCCGGGGGTGGTGGCCGTCAAGTCGGTGGCCGCCTACCGGACCGGCTTCGACCTCGATCCGGCCCGGCCCACGGACGCCGACGTCACCCGGGCCGCGCGGCGCTGGCTGGCGGGCGGCGGACGGCTGGCGGACCCGGTGCTGGTCCGGCACCTGCTGTGGACGGCCGTCGACCTGGGGCTCCCCCTCCAGTTGCACACCGGGTTCGGCGACAACGACATCCGGCTGCACCGGGTGGACCCGAGCCTTCTCACGGACTGGCTGCACCTGACGGCGGGCACCATTTCGGTATTGCTCCTGCACTGCTGGCCCTACCAGCGGCAAGCCGCCTATCTGGCCGCGGTGTTCGAGCAGGTCTACCTGGATGTGGGGCTCACCCTGCATCATGTGGGTCCGCCACGAGCGCGGGCGGTCCTGGAGGAGGCGCTGGAGATCACACCGTTCCGCAAACTGCTGTACAGCTCGGACGCCTATGGTGTGGCGGAGTTCTACGGGCTCGGCGCGCTGGCGTTCCGCAGGGGACTGGGCGATCTGCTCCAGGACCGGGTGGACGCCGACGAACTGGGCCTGCCCGACGCGCTGCGCCTGGCGCGCTGGGCCGGAGCCGACAACGCCCGCCGGGTCTACCGGCTTCCCGACGGACACTGAAAGTATGATCAAGCAATGTCTGACTTGACCGAAACCACGCCGGGTTGGCTGAGCTCCGACGAGCTCGAGATGGCACGCGCCCGTATGCCGATCCTGTACGTCGAGGCCGTGCCCGTGCGCGTCGACGACAGCGGCGAAGTCACCAGCGTCGGCCTGCTGCTGCGGATCGGACCGGACGGCAATGTCAGCCGGAACCTGGTCTCCGGCCGGGTCCTGCACCACGAGCGCGTCCGCGACGCCCTGCTGCGCCACCTGGAGAAGGACCTCGGCCCGGTGGCGCTGCCCCGGGTGCCGACCTCGCTCCAGCCGTTCACGGTGGCGGAGTACTTCCCCACGCAGGGCGTCACCCCGTACCACGACCCCCGTCAGCACGCGGTGTCGCTGGCCTACATCGTGCCGGTGACCGGCGACTGCCGTCCCCGGCAGGACGCGCTGGACCTGCTGTGGTTCAGCCCGCAGGAGGCGGCGTCGCTCGCGGTGCAGAGCGAGATGCCGGGCGGGCACGGGTTCCTGCTGCGGCAGGCCCTGGCCCACGTCGGCCTCTCGGCCTCCTGAGCGTGATACCCGCGCCGACCGGCCGTCGCGCCCTGGTCGGCGCCGCCCGCAGCCGTCCCTGCACACTCGTGGTGTGCAGGGGCTGCTGCTGCGGCGACGCCGGCAAACACCCCGGCTACGACCACGACTGGCAGCTGGAGCGGCTGCGGGCGGCCGCCGCCGACTCCGCCGGGGCCTTGGAGGTCCGGACGACGGACTGCCTCGGCCCCTGCGACCAGGCGAACGTGATCGTGGTCCAGCCCTCGGCCGACGGACGCCGGGCCGGCGGCCGGGCCACCTGGGTCGGCTTCGCCATGGACGACGACTGCACGGACGAGATCCTGGCCTGGGCGACGGCCGGCGGCCCGGGGATCGCCGCACCGCCGGTCACGCTGGAGCTCCAGTTCATCAGCCCGCCGCGCGCCGGTCGGGTACGCAGCCGCCGGTGACCCACTGGGCCCCAACCGCCTCTGCGAGCAGGGCGGTTGGGGCTCCGATCTTGATGCCGTAGGTTGGCCCGATGGGGGCGACGACACGACGGCAGGCCGAAAAGCGCGAGGTCCGCGAGGGCGGGGCGGCCCGCTCGTCGGTGCTGATGGCCCTGGGCACGATCGTGTCCCGGGCGACCGGGCTGATCCGCCAGGTCCTGCAGGCCGCCGCCCTGGGCACCGGCCTGCTGGCCAGCACGTACAACACCGCGAACACCGTGCCGACCAGCCTCTACACGCTGCTGATCGGCGGCGCGCTGAACGCCGTGCTGGTGCCGCAGTTGGTGCGGGCGAGGGCGACCCACCCGGACGGCGGGCGGGCCTACGAGCAGCGGCTCGTGACCCTCGTCGTGTCCGTGCTCGCCGTGGGGACGGCGCTGGCGGTGTGGGCGGCACCGCAGATCGTCTCCGTGTACCTGCGCGACACCCCGGACAACCACGAGGCGTACCGGCTCACCGTGGTCTTCGCCCGCTTCCTGCTCCCGCAGATCTTCTTCTACGGCCTGTTCAACATCTACGGCCAAGTCCTCAACGCCCGCGAGCGGTTCGGCGCGATGATGTGGACGCCGGTCCTCAACAACGGCGTACTGCTGGGCATGTTCGGCGCCTACCTCGGCCTCATGACCGTGCCGGAAGGGGTGGCGGACATCACCGCCGACCAGGTCCGGCTGCTGGGCGTCGGGACGACGGCGGGCATCGCGGTGCAGGCCCTCGCGCTGGTCCCGTTCGCGCGGGGCGCCGGGTTCCGGCTGCGGCCGCGCTTCGACTGGCGCGGTTCGGGCCTGGGTTCCGGCGTGCACGCCGCCAAGTGGACGCTGCTGCTCGTCCTGACGAACCTCGTCTCGCTGACGGTGGTGGCCAACTACGCCAACGCCGTCGACCAGCGGCTGCCTCACGCCGGCGCGGGCTACACGGCGTACATGTACGCGCAGACCATCTGGATGCTGCCGCAGTCGGTGGTCACCGTCTCCCTGGTGACCGCGCTGCTGCCCCGCATGAGCCGGGCCGTGGCGCAGGGCCGGATCGCGGACGTGCGCGCCGATCTGTCGCGCGGGCTGCGGGTGAGCGGAGTCGTCGTCGTTCCGGCCGCGTTCCTGTTCCTGGCCCTCGGTCCACGGATCGCCACCCTGCTGTTCGCGCACGGCGCGGCCGACGCCGCCTCCGCGCAGCCGCTCGGCCACATGCTCCAGGCGTTCGGCCTCGGGCTGATCCCGTTCTCCGCGCAGTACGTCCTCCTGCGTGGCTTCTACGCCTTCGAGGACACCCGCACGCCGTTCTTCATGGCGTTGTGGATCGCGGCGTTGAACATCGCCCTGGCCACCGCCTGCCGGCTGCTGCTGCCCGACCGTTGGGCGGTGACCGGCATGGCCGGGGCCTACGCGCTGTCGTACCTGGCGGGGCTGGCCCTCACCGCGCGCCGGCTGCGCGGCCGGACCGGCGGCCGCCTGGACGACGGCGCGCTGCGGCGCACGTACACCAAGCTGCTGGGCGCGGCGGGCCTCGCCGCCGCCGCGGGGTGGGCGGCCGACGCCGCGTGCGCGGTCGCGCTGGGCGGCGGCACCCTGCCGACCGCGACCGCTCTGGCGGCCGGCTCCGTCACCCTCGTCCTGGTCTATCTCGCACTGGCCCGGCTGGCGAAGGTCGACGAGCTGCGGCGGCTGCCGGGGCTGCGGTGACCGCGGGTTCGCCCGCCTCGGCGAGCAGGCCCGCCAGGGTGGCGCGGGCGCGGGCCACCCGCGAGCGGACGGTGCCGACCGGGCAGTCGCTCACCTCGGCCGCCTCCGCGTAGGGCAGCCCCAGCAGCTGGGTCAGCACGAACGCCTCGCGCCGGTCCGCCGGCAGCGCGGCCAGCAGATCCAGCAGGACGACACCGTCGTCGAAGCCGGGCAGTCCGCGCGGCTGGGCGAGTTCGACGGCCGTCTGCCAGTCGGACCGGTCCGCCAGGCGCGGCCGGGCGGCGGCGGACCGGAGGCTGTCCATCACCGCCCGCCGCGCGATGGACAGCAGCCACGCCCGCGCCGAGGAACGTCCCTCGAACCGGTGCAGTCCGCTGAGCGCCCGCAGGAACGTGTCCTGCGCCAGATCGTCCGCCGCCTGCGGGTCGGCGCTCAGATGGGCCACGTACCGCAGCACGTCGTGGTGCAGCGCGCGCACGAACCCCTCGACGGCCGCCGCGTCCCCGCCCCGCGCGGCCAGCGCCAGCGCGGTCGTCGACTCGTCGGCCGGCGCCGCCTTGCCGGCCCGCTTCGCGCGTCCCGTGCCGTGCGCTGTCCGGTGCCTCTCGGCCTTGGCGGCGTCGTGGAGGCTGCGGTGCTTGTCGGCCTTGCCGTGCCCTGCGGTCATGGCGCCTCATCCTGGCAGCGGGGCCGCGGGGCGTCACTCGGGGTTGGGCGAATCCACAGGTAGTCCGGCCGACTCACAGCACGGACGGCACGGACGGCACAGTCGGCGTGGGCGGCACGGTCCGCGTGGGCGGCGCTGGCACGTCACCGCACGTCACTGCGGCTCTCGGGGAGAAAAAACGACGAAGGTCGCCTCCACGCTTTCGTGGAAACGACCTTCCGACCTGCGATGAAGCTGGTCGGGACGACAGGATTTGAACCTGCGACCCCTTGACCCCCAGTCAAGTGCGCTACCAAGCTGCGCCACGTCCCGTTGCCCGTCTGACCTGGGGTTTCCCCTGGCCGAACACGCATGGAAACCATACCGCACTCGGGTCGATGGTCGCGCACCCGTTTCCCGCGCCCCGACCGCCGGGCACCGTCAGTCCCCCGTGGTCGCCCCCAGTTCCGGGTACGCGTCCAGCAGCCGCGTGGGGGCGGCCTGCCGCCACGAGTCGGCGAGGATGTCCCGCAGCTCGTCCTCGTCCTCCAGGGCGGCGAGGCGGGCCCGCACCCAGGCGAACTGGGCCTCGTGGTCGGCGATCCAGAACTTCCCGGGCTCGGCGAGCACCAGTTCGTCGCGCTCCTCCTTGGGGCAGCGCACGGCGAGGGAGGTCTCCTCCTCGGGCAGCGTGGCGAACATCTTCCCCGCGACCCGGAAGGTGGGCATGTTCCAGGAGATCTTCTCCGTGGTGTCCGGCAGGGACAGGGCGATACGGCGTACGTCTTCGGCGTCCGGCATGCTCCGCACCGTAGCCGCTGCCACTGACAGTCACCCGACGGCGACCTGCTTGTAGTACAGGGTGGTCGGGCGGAGGACCCCGGCCGGGCTCGCCGCGTAGTCCGGGATCACCCCGGCCCTGGTCCACCCGGCGGTGCGGTAGAGGTGTTCGGCGGGACTGTCGGTCTCGGTGTCCAGGTGCAGCAGGGTGACACCGGCCGCGACGGCGCTCTCCTCGGCGGCGGTCAGGAGCGTGCGGCCGAGCCCCTTCCCGCGGGCGTCCCGGTGGACGATCAGCTTGACGAGCTCGGCGCGATGGCGGCTGTTGGGCTTGTCGGGGAAGGCCAGCCCGACGGTGCCGACGAGACGGCCCCCGTCGGCCGCCGTCCAGACCGCGAGCCGCCCGGCGGCCACGCCCTCCGCGCGCTCCTCCCACCAGGCTTCGGCGGCCGCCCGGTCGAGCGGGGCGAGGAAGCCGAGCGAGGCGCCGTCGTCCACCGCGTCGATCAGCAGGTCGGCCAACTCCGCGGCGCGGGCGCGCAGCCGGGGGGCGTCCAGTCGGGTCACGGTCATGGCAGCACCACCGCGAGCACGTACCGCACGTCCTCGTCGCCCGCGCACCGGAACCGGGTGGGGCCCCACACCCGCAGGCGCAGACAGTCCCCGGCGTCGAGGTGATGCCCGATGTCCTCCGCCGTCACCTCGAGGGCGCCCTCCAGCACCCAGATGTGCTGTTCCAGGCCCGCGACGGGCGGCCGGTCGTAGGCGATGTCGGCGCCCACGGCGAGCCGGCCCTCGACCAGTTCGCCGCGCAGCGCGGGATGCGGCGGCGACACGGAGCGGCGGACGAATCCGGAGGCCCGGTCCTCCCAGACGGACTGCTCGTCGGCGCGCACCAGCGGCGCGGGCTCCGCCTCCACCTCGCTGAGCAGCCGGGACATGGTCCGCCCGTAGACGCGGCAGAGCCGGTTGAGCAGCGCGGCGGTCGGACTGGTCTCCGCCCGCTCGGCCCGTGACAGGGTGGACCGGCTGACCCCGCTGCGTTCCGCCAACTCCCCCAGCGACCAACCGCGTTCGGCCCGCAACTCGGCCAGCCGTCCGGCGATCCGCACATCGACGGGGTCCGGCGACCCGACCGTCTCCGCTCCGCCTGCCTCGTGCCTCATATCCGGGAATCTATCCCGGATATGAGACGGTGCTGTTACGGAAGGCTCACACCCGGGCGGCCTCGCCCAGCGCCTCCAGCACCGGCCGGATCAGCGGATGCCCCTCCGCTCCCCGGCGGACGGCCGCGAAGACCCTCCGGGTCGGCGCCACCCCGTCGACCGGCCGTACGACCACCCCCGTGAGGTCCATGCCGCGCAGCGCCGAACGCGGGACGAGCGCCACTCCCGCGTCGGCCGAGGCCAGGGCGACGACCGCGCGGAAATCGTCCGAGGAGTGCTCCAGACGGGGCTGGAAGCCGGCGTTCTCGCAGGCCAGGACGACCACGTCATGGCAGGGGTTGCCCGGGTAGGGGCCGATCCACGGGTCCTTGGCCAGTTCGGCGAGCGGCACCTCGGGGGCGTCGGCGAGACGGTGGCCGACCGGGACGACCGCGTCGAAGGGCTCCGCGTAGAGCGGGACGTGCGCGAGCCTCGGATCGTCGGCGGCCGGGGCCCCGCGGTACTCGACGGCCACCGCGACATCGACCTGCCGGTCGAGCACCATCGGCAGGCTGGCGTCGCCCTCGGCGTCCTGGACGCGGATCCGGATCCCCGGGGCGGTGTCGGCCAGCCGGGCCAGCGCGGGCGCCACGACCAGCGCGATCCCCGTCGCGAACGCGGCGACGGTGACCGTGCCGGCCGCTCCGGAGCTGTAGGCGGCCAGCTCCGCCTCGGCCCGCTCCAACTGGGCGAGGACGGCGTTGGTGTGGGTGAGCAGGATCTCGCCGGCCGGGGTGAGCCGTACGCCCTTGGCGCTCCGCTCGACCAGCCGGTGGCCCGTCTCCTGCTCCAGGGCCGTCAGCTGCTGGGAGACGGCGGACGGGGTGAGATACAGCGCGGCGGCAGCCGCGGTCACCGTACGGTGGTCGGCCACCGCACGGAGGATGTGGAGCCGCCGCGCTTCGATCATGGATCGATTATCGCAATATGCCCGAGCCCCCCGAACCGCCACCGCCTGCACCACCGACTCCGCCCCGGACCGCCGGCGGCCCAACCGGCCGGCGGCTCAAGCCGCCGGGGACTCCGCTTCCAGCTCCGCCCGCGCCGCGACGAAGGCGTCGACCGCGCGGTCGACGTCGTCCGTGGAGTGCGCGGCGGAGAGCTGGACCCGGATGCGGGCCCGGTCCTGCGGGACGACCGGGTAGGAGAAGCCGATCACGTACACCCCGCGCTCCAGCAGCAGTTCGGCCAGCCGGCCCGCCTTCGCCGCGTCGCCGATCATCACGGGCGCGATGGCGTGGTCGCCGGGCAGGATGTCGAAGCCCTCGTCCGTCATCCGGCGGCGGAACAGGGCGGTGTTCTCGGCGAGCCGCACCCGCAGGTCGTCGGCCGACTCCAGCAGGTCGAGGACCTTCAGCGAGGCGGCGGCGATGACCGGGGCGAGGGTGTTGGAGAAGAGGTACGGGCGGGAGCGCTGGCGGAGCAGGGCGACGATCTCCGCCCGGGCGGCCACATAGCCGCCCGACGCGCCGCCGAGCGCCTTGCCCAGGGTGCCGGTGATGATGTCGACCCGGTCCATCACCCCGTGCAGCTCGGGCGTGCCGCGGCCGCCGGGGCCGACGAAGCCGACCGCGTGCGAGTCGTCGACCATGACCATCGCGTCGTAGCGCTCGGCGAGGTCGCAGATCTCGGCGAGGGGGGCCACGTAGCCGTCCATGGAGAAGACGCCGTCGGTGACGACGAGGCGGCGCCGCGCGTCGGACGCGTCCTTCAACTGCCGTTCCAGGTCCGCCAGATCACGGTTGGCGTAACGGAGCCGGCGGGCCTTGGACAGCCGGATGCCGTCGATGATCGAGGCGTGGTTGAGAGCGTCGGAGATCACCGCGTCCTCGGGGCCGAGAAGCGTCTCGAAGACCCCGCCGTTCGCGTCGAAGCAGGAGGAGTACAGGATCGTGTCCTCCTGGCCGAGGAAGGCCGACAGCCGGGCCTCCAGCTCCTTGTGCACCTCCTGCGTCCCGCAGATGAAGCGCACCGACGCCATGCCGTAGCCCCAGCGGTCGAGGGCCTCGTGGGCGGCGGCGACGACCTCGGGGTGGTCGGCGAGGCCGAGGTAGTTGTTGGCGCAGAAGTTGAGGACCTCGCCGGAGCGGCCGCCCGAGGTCACGGCGACCGTCGCCGACTGCGGGCTGCCGATGACCCGCTCGGGCTTGTGCAGACCGGCGGCGCGGATCTCGTCGAGGGTGACGCGCAGGTCGTCGCGCACGGAGTCGAACATCAGAAAGCTCCTAGAAAAGCACTCGAAAGCGGATGACTCACGCGGTCCAGTCGAGGATGACCTTGCCGCCGCGACCGCTCGCCGCGTCGGCGAAGGCGGCCTCGAAGTCGCGGTAGCCGTACCGGCCGGTGATCACGGGGGCGAGGTCGAGGCCGCCCTCCAGCAGCACCGACATCGCGTACCAGGTCTCGTACATCTCGCGGCCGTAGATGCCCTTGATCGTGATCATCGAGGTGACGATCCGGGCCCAGTCGACGGGGAACTCCTCGGCGGGCAGCCCCAGCATCGCGATCCGGCCGCCGTGCGTCATGTTGGCGATCATGTCGCGCAGCGCCTCGGCCCGGCCGGACATCTCCAGGCCGATGTCGAAGCCCTCGCGCAGCCCCAGCTCACGCTGCCCGTCGGCGATGGACGTCTGCGACACGTTCAGCGCGAGACTCGCACCGATCTTGCGGGCCAGCTCCAGCCGCTCCTCGCTGACGTCGGTGACGACGACGTTGCGGGCGCCCGCGTGCCGGGCGACGGCGGCGGCCATCAGCCCGATCGGTCCGGCGCCGGTGATCAGGACGTCCTCGCCGACGAGCGGGAAGGACAGCGCGGTGTGCACGGCGTTGCCGAACGGGTCGAAGATCGCCGCCACGTCGAGGTCCACCGGCACCCGGTGCACCCACACGTTGGACGCGGGCAGGGCGACGTACTCCGCGAAGGCGCCGTCGCGGCCGACGCCGAGCCCGACGGTGGCCCGGCACAGATGGCGGCGCCCGGCGAGACAGTTGCGGCACTTGCCGCAGACGAGGTGCCCCTCGCCGCTGACCCGGTCCCCCACCTGGATGTCGGCGACGTCACGGCCGGTGCCGACGACCTCGCCGACGAACTCGTGCCCGAGCACGAGCGGGGTGCGGATCGTCTGCCGCGCCCAGCCGTCCCAGGACCGGATGTGCAGATCGGTGCCGCAGATCCCGGTGCGCAGCACCCTGATCAGCACGTCGCCGGGCCCGACGGCCGGCTCGGGGACGTCCGCGAGCCACAGTCCGGGCTCCGCCTTCTCCTTGACCAGCGCCTTCACGCTACGGCTCCTGTGGTGAGGCCCGGGCGCGGGCAGCCCGAAGGGCCCCGCGTCCGGGAAGACATGTGGATTCGCCCAGCAATCTGCCGCACGTCACCCGGCCCGGTCCATCGAGCTTTTCTTAAGCGCCGTCACAGCTCCGCTTCACACGGGTGGCCCCGCTCGCCCGGACCGGCTTCCCGCACACCACGGTGGGGCGTGCCACCCTGGACCGCAACCCTCGCAAGGCCGGCCGACTGACGTGGAGTCTTCGATGACCACAGCATGGGACCTGATGCTCGTCGCGATGGACGTGGCGCCGGTGCGCCCCGTCGGGCAGGGCGAACTGTCGCTCGCCCTCGCGGGCGCCGAGGTGATCGATCTCGTCGGGACCGAAGCGGTCGCCCTCGACGGCGATCTCCTCGTGCCAGGCCTGGCGCCGGCGCCGGACGACCGCCTGCTCGCCGAGGCCGCGGCGTCACTCGTACGGTCGACGCCGTACGAGTCGGTCGAGGACTGGCTGTGGCGGCGCGGCAATGGTCTGGCCGCGGCCTATTCCGCCCGTCTCGAGGCGGACGGGCTGGTCGGCAGGCCGCGCCACGGCCGGTTCCCCTTCCGGTCCGCGGGGACGGAGCCGCTCGACTCACCGGCCCGTCGCCACGCCACCGGGCGCTGGGAGGCGGACGAGCCGGTCCTCGCCACGCTGGCCGCCGCCGTGGGTCTGCGCGAGGAGCCCGCCGACGGCTTCCCGGACCTCCCGGGCGAGACGGTCGTGACGGTCCTGGCGGCGGTCGGCGACGCGACGGCGGAGCTCGAGGCCGTACGACAGCGGCGGTCCATCGAGGACGCGGCCTTCGACAACATCTGGCGGGCCCCCTGACCGGCGTGCCTCACGGCGCCGGGAACCCGTCGGCCTCCCGCCGCTGCAGCTGTCCGGCGAGTTCCGCGGCCGTCGACTTGATGGTCTCCAGGCCGGCCTTCCCCCAGGGCCGGGGCGTGAGGTCGGCGACGCACACCGTGCCCAGCACCATGCCGCTCGTGTCGATGAGCGGGGCGCCCAGGTAGGAGCGGATGCCGTACTCGTCGACGACCGGGTTGCCCGCGAAGCGCGGGTAGTCGCCCACGTCCTCCAGCACCAGCGCCTTGCGTCGCACGACGACATGGGGGCAGTAGCCGTAGTCGCGGGGCAGTCGGCGGCCCACCTCGGGCTTGCCGCCGCGCGCGGCCCGGCCGCCCTGCGGGGTGTGCAGCCCGGCGAAGAACTGCCGCTCCTCGTCGAGGAAGTTGACCATGGCGTACGGCGCTCCGGCCACCTCGGCCAGGCGGTCCGCGAAGGCGTCCAGGGCGGGCTCCGGCTGTTTCCCGAGGCCGAGTCGGCGCAGCCTGCGGGCGCGGGCGGGAGCTTCCCTGTCCTCCGGCGTGAGCAGCAGACGACCGGCCGGGCGCGGCGGGTCGTAGCTCATGGCCGGGTTCCGTCGCTGTGGACGTACGTCATATACGGCTCCGGGGCGTTGTGTGCGGGGATCACATGTGGGCGCCGCGGCTCGGCTGGGGTGCGGCCGGTGCGTGGGCGATGAGGTGTTTGACGAGGGTGAGGAGGGTCTGGACACCGGACGCGGAGATCCGGGCGTCGCAGCGCACGACGGGGACGTCCGGGGAGAGGTCGATGGCGGCGCGCACCTCCTCGGGGTTGTAGCGGTGGGAGCCGTCGAACTCGTTGATGGCGATGATGAAGGCGAGTCCGCGTTCCTCGAAGAAGTCGACGGCCGCGAAGCACTCCTCCAGGCGGCGGGTGTCGGCGAGGATGACCGCGCCGAGGGCGCCCTCGGAGAGTTCGTCCCACATGAACCAGAACCGCTCCTGGCCGGGCGTGCCGAACAGGTAGAGGACGTGGCTCGGATCGAGGGTGATGCGGCCGAAGTCCATGGCCACGGTCGTCTCGACCTTGTTCTCGATGCCGTCGAGGTTGTCGGTCGCGGCGCTGACCGTGGTGAGCAGCTCCTCGGTGCTGAGCGGCGCGATCTCGCTCACGGCACCGACGAAGGTCGTCTTGCCGACCCCGAAACCGCCCGCGACCAGGATCTTCAACGCCGTGGGAAAGGGGTCCGAGCCGCCGCCGGCAGGGGCGCCGTGCTCGCGGTGCTCGTCGTGCTCGTCGTAGTCAGAGCTGTCGTCGTAGTCCATCGAGCACTGCCTCCAGAAGGGCCCGGTCGGTGGGGATGTGGTGGTACTCGGGGGGCTTGGTGGTCAGCGCCCCGCAGTCGAGGAGGTCCGAGAGCAGCACCTTGGTGACCGCCGCCGGCAGCTTCAGATGGGCCGCGATCTCGGCCACCGACACGGGTGCGCGGGTCAGCTCGAGCGCGGTCGCGTGTTCGGGACCGAGGTAGCCGAGCGGGGTGGCGCCGGTGGCCATCACCTGCGACATGAGGTCGAGGGCGACGCTGGGCTTGGTCCGGCCGCCGCTGACCGTGAACGGGCGCACCAGCCGCCCGGCCGCGTCGTCGAGCCAGGGCCCGTCGCCGGCCGCCGCCACGTTCAAGGCCCCATCACCGACGGTTCGACGGCGTGCTGCCGGGGCGCGGTCATGAGATACGGCCGGACGCTCTTGACGAGCATGGACATCTCGTAACCGAGCACGGCCGCGTCGGCCTCCCGGCCGGCGAGCACCGCGAGACACGCGCCCGAGCCGGCGGTGGTGACGAACAGCAGCGTCGAGTCGAGTTCGACGACGACCTGTCGCACGTCCCCGCCGTCGCCGAACCGGACGCCGGCGCTCCGGCCGAGGGAGTACAGGCCGGAGGCCAGGGCGGCCATGTGGTCGGCGCTGTCGGGGTCGAGGCCGTGGACCGACTTCACCAGCCCGTCGCAGGAGAGCAGCACCGCGCTCGTGGTGTGCGGCACGCGCTGCACGAGGCCGCTCATCAGCCAGTCGAGATCGGATACCTGGCCGGTCGGCGCATCGCTCGCCATGGTGGATCGACTCCTTGGGGTACGAAGATCTGCGGGAGCGCTGGGGGTGGGGGTGACCGTGCTCATCCGGCTGGTGCGCTCCCGTCGTGCCGGGCGGTGGATCGGTCGGGACCGGGCAGGTCCAGCCCGTCACGCGGGCCGTACGCCTCGGGCGGCGCTGCGGCGGGCGTGGGGCGCGCCTGCGGTATGCGGGACGGGTGCGGCGGTCGTACGTCGGCGTCGACGGGCAGCGGCACCAGCCGGCCCTGTCGCGCGCCCTCGCGCGGGGCGTCGGCATCGACGGCGTCGTGGCCGCCGGGTCGCCGCTCGTGGTCCGACGCCGGGTGGGCGGCCGGGTCGAGCGGCAGGTCGAGAGCGGCGGGGACGGGGGCGGGCGTCCGCGACGGTGCCGGGTCCGGGACGTCCGCCTCCAGGCTCTGCTGGGCCTCGGCCAGGCCGATGCCGCGCTGGAAGGCCGCCATCAGGCCGGGGTCGTGGCCGGCGGGCTGCTCGGAGTCCTGGCGCGGCGCGGGGCCGCCGCGCAGCTGGGGCACGATGTGCTCCTGGGCGCGGCGGCGGGGCAGTTGGGGCTTGCCCATGGTGCCGCGCACCGTGCCGACGCGCGGGGTGGGGGCGAGGCCCGCGTGCTCCTCGACGACGGGCCGGTCGCCGCGCCGGATGCCGGGCACGGCCTCGGCCGGGTTGGGCCGTGCCGCGCGGGCCCCGCGGACGGGCAGGGGCGCGGGTGCGTCCGGCCGCTGCGGGACCGGCTCGGCGGGGGCGGGACCGAGGTACGGGGCCGGCGTGGCCGCATGGGCGGGGCCGGAGCCGCTCGGGCGACCCTGCGGGTGCTCGGCGGCCCGGTGCGCCCCCGGGCCGGGCGGGTCCTGCGTCGGGGACGGGGCCGGGGTGCGACCACCGCCCGGGATGCCCCACGCCTGGGGCGACCCGGCCGACGGACCGGGAGGCATGGCGCCGTCCGGCACCCGCACCGGCACGAACGACCGTCCGGCACCGTCGGTGTCCCGCCCCGGGGACGGCACCGGGGACCCGCCCGTGCCCGGCGCGTCCTGCGGGTGCGCGAAGCCCGTCGGCCGGCCCACGCCCGCGGGGTTGCGGGGGTGGGGCGGCGGTGCGGGATCGGGTGTCCGGGCGGCGCGGGACTGCGGGGCGGGGGGCAGGGGCGGCCGTACCGGGGCGGCCGGGGCGGGGGGTGCGGCGGGCGCGAGGGGCAGGCCGGCGCCGTCGGTGTCCGGACCTCGCGATACCGCCCCGGGGACGCCCGGCGCGGAGCCCAGCAGCGCCTGCGGCACCACGAGGACGGCCTGGACGCCGCCGTAGATGTTGCTCTGGAGACGGACCCGGATGCCGTGCCGTCGGGCGAGCTGGGAGACGACGAACAGGCCGATGCGGCCGTCGGCGAGCAGCCGTCCGACGTTGACCTGGTCGGGGTCGGCGAGCAGGGCGTTCATCCTGCTCTGCTCCTCGACGGGCATACCGAGGCCGCGGTCCTCGACATCGACGGCGAGCCCGGAGGTGACGAGGTTGGCGCGCAGCAGCACCTGGGTGTGCGGGGCGGAGAACACCGTGGCGTTCTCGACGAGTTCGGCGAGCAGGTGGATGACGTCGGCGACGGCGTGGCCGCGCAGTTCGCCGTCGATGGGCGGGACCAGCTTGACCCGTGCGTACTGCTCGACCTCGGCGATGGCGGAGCGCAGCACCTCGGTCATGGAGACGGGGTTGCTCCACTGCCGCCGGGAGACGGCCCCGCCGAGGACGGCGAGGTTCTCGGCGTGCCGGCGGATGCGGGTGGCGAGGTGGTCGACGTGGAAGAGGCCCTTGAGGAGGTCGGGGTCCTCGATCGCGTTCTCCAGCTCGTCGAGGATCGAGATCTCGCGGTGCACCAGGGACTGAAGGCGGCGCGCGAGATTGACGAAGACCTCCAGCTTCTGTTCGCTGCCGGCCTGACTGGACAGCTGCGCGGCCTGGACGACGGCGGTGACGGCCCCGTCGTGGGCCCGGGCCAGGTCGGCGGCGAGCAGCTCGAAGTCGTCGGCGTCGCCGGGCGGGCCGCCGCGTGACGTGCGCGGGGGCGGGGCCTCGCCCCGGCGCAGCGCCTCGACGACGGCCCGCAGGTCGGCCTCGCCGCGCGCGCTGCCGCGGCGCAGGGCCGCGACGCGGTCGCTGACGGAGCGGGCGGCGCGGTCCGCGGCCACGGCGGCGATCACGATGCCGACGCCGGTCACCGCGACGCCGCCGGCGAGGACCGCCCACAGGGTCGCGCCGGGCCGGACGCCGGAGGAGCGCACGGTGAACAGGACGACCGCGCAGGCGCTGAGGGCGACCGCGGTCGGCGGGAGCACGGCGAGCCGCAGCAACTGGGGCCGTATGTGTGTCTCGGCCGGCGCCGGTGCGGGGCGGGCGACCGGTCGCCCGTGCCGGCCGCCCTCACGGCGGTCGGCACGTGCGGCGGGTGCGCGGAGGTGCGACATCGGGTGTCCTCGTACTGGTCCGTCGAGCCTGGCCGTCGGTCGGGGAGCCCAGGAATTCGGCCCACTGTCGCCCGACGGCCACTCACAGTAGTCGGCAGCGTGTCAGGTGCGGTGGGCAGTTGACAAAGTCACCCGGCGAGCGTCCCGCTCTGGTATGAGGCTTCGCACGACAGACCGATAAGACCGCACCACCGGGCAGGCAACACGGAAAGAAGACGATCAGACCTGTTCAGAGGTGGTCCGGAAACGACCGTGCGGGCCGGGGAGCTTTTCGCTCCCCGGCCCGCACGGTCGAACACCTCCGGCCCTCGGTCAGCCCGCCGGAACCGCCTCCGGCGCGTCGCCGCCCTCGACGGCGCGCCGACTTTCGTCACTCTCGGTATCGGCTTTGGCCTTGGTTGCCGTCGCGATCAGGGGCTGCCATCCGGCGGCCGGAGCGCGTGCCACGTCCCGCCACCACGGCTCGCCCGGGACGGTCTCGGCGCCGGGCTCGAAGGGCTCGCCCGGGCGGGGCAGGGCGGCCCGCGCGCCGACGGCCCGCGCGGCGGCCAGGGTGCCCTCCCCCGGGTCGGTCCACGCGTGGGTGGCGAGGTTGAACGTGCCCCAGTGGATCGGCAGCATCACTCCGCCGGGACCGCCCTGGAGGTCCAGGTGGGCGCGCATGCCCTCCTCGGGGGTCATGTGGATGTCGGGCCAGAAGTCCGAGTAGGCCCCGATCTGGATCATGGTCGCGTCGAACGGCCCGTGCTCGGCGCCGATGTCCTTGAAGCCCTCGAAGTAGCCGGTGTCGCCGCTGTGGTAGATCCGGTGCTCATCGCCCGCGACCACCCAGGAGGCCCACAGGGTGTGCTGGGTGTTGCGCAGTCCGCGGCCGCAGAAGTGACGGGCCGGGGTGGCGGTCAGGGTGAGTCCGCCGACCTTCGTCGCCTCGTGCCAGTCCAGCTCGCGCACCCGGTCGGCGGACACGCCCCAGTGTTCGAGGTGGGAGCCGACGCCGAGCGGCACGGCGAACAGGGTGTCCGTGTCCGCGAGAGCCTTGATCGTGGGCAGGTCCAGATGGTCGTAGTGGTCGTGGGAGATGACGACGACGTCGACCGGGCCCAGCGCGGCCAGCGGCAGCGGTACCGGGTGCAGCCGCTTGGGTCCCGCGAAGGAGAACGGGGAACAGCGCTCGCCCCAGACGGGGTCGAACAGCACGCGCTGCCCGTCGATCTCCGCGAGCACGCTGGAGTGCCCCATCCAGGTCAGCCGCAGGCCCGTCGCCGGCGGCTTGGCCAGGTCGGCGAGGGTGGTGGGGTGCACGGGCACGGTGCCCACGGGGGCACGGCGGGGTCGCTGGTCCCTGTCGAAGAAGACCTTGGCGAACTCGAGCATCGAACCCGAGGGGCGAGTGCTCGCCACGCCGCCGGGGTTCTGGAAGACGCCGTCCTTGAAGTGGGGAGATCTGCGGATGCGCGCCAGGCGTTCGCCGCTCGGATCCGCGCCGAAGGCCGCGGGCTGTAGAGCGCGGAGCCCGGAGCTCAGGGAACGGAAACCGGACACGGTACCTCCAGGGGAGTCGCTGAGGCATTCCATTATGGTTGCCCGCTCCGACAACGCCGGGGTCACCCCGCTCATTCCGCCGGACGACGACGGGACAACAACGCCGGGGTATCCCGCTCATTCCGCCGCGACCTGCTTTGACACGGCTTCCCTGCGTTCCGATACTGACCCATTGTTCAGTACCAGCCGTTTCAGCCGTAACGGCCCGCCGGTCGAGGAGTACGCATGACCGCCCCCTTCCTGTCGCTCACCTGGACCGACCACGTCACCGGGCGCCAGGGCCACCTGGTCGTCGACGGGCTGGTGCGCGGCGTGTGCAGCGGCGGGCTGCGGATGCGGCCGGGCTGCACCCTGGAGGAGGTGACCGGGCTCGCCCGCGGCATGAGCCTCAAGGAGGCGCTGCACTACGACCCCGAGGCCCGCTACGTCCCCCTGGGCGGAGCCAAGGGCGGCATCGACTGTGATCCCCGGGACCCGGAGGCGTACGGACTGCTGGTGCGCTACCTGCGGGCGGTGCGGCCGTACGTGGAGAGCTGCTGGACCACCGGCGAGGACCTGGGGCTGACCCAGGACCTGGTGGACCGGGCGGCCGCCGAAGCGGGGCTGGTGTCGTCCGTGCAGGCGGTCTACCCGCTGCTGGACGACGAGTCCGCCGCGCGCGAGCGGCTCGCCGCCGCCTTCGCCGTCGAGGTGGACGGCATCGGCCTGGACGAGCTGGTCGGCGGCTGCGGGGTCGCCGAGTCCGTGCTGACCGCCCTGGACCGGGCCGGGGTGGCGTACGCCGGGACGCGGGTCGCCCTCCAGGGGTTCGGCACCATGGGCGGGGCCACCGCGCGCTTCCTCACGCGCGCGGGGCTGACGATCGTGGCCGTCGCCGACGTCAAGGGCACGATCGCCCACCCGGACGGTCTCGACGTGGAGGCGCTGCTCGCCGCGCGGGACGCCCACGGCACCGTGGACCGTTCCGTGCTGCGCCCCGACGACCTCGAGCTGCCGGGCGACGCCTGGCTGTCGGTGGAGGCGGAGGTGCTGGTGCCGGCCGCCGTGTCGTACGCCGTCGGGGTCGAGGAACAGGAGCGGATCGGCGCCCGGTGGATCGCGGAGGCGGCCAACATGCCCGTCCTGCCGGAGGCGGAGAAGCTGCTGCACGCGCGCGGGGTGAGCGTGCTGCCGGACGTCGTCGTCAACTCCGGGACGAACGCCTGGTGGTGGTGGACGCTGTTCGGCGACATCGGCGCGGACGCGGCGGAGGCCTTCGCGTACACGCGGCGCTCGATGCGCGCCCTGGTGGAACTGGTGCTGGCCCGCGCCGAGGCGGACGGCACGACGCCCCGGGCCGCCGCGCACACGATCGCCGAACAGCGGCTGCCGGTGATCGCGGAACGCTTCGGGCGGTACCGGCCCGAGGGGTGAGCGGCCGCCGCCACGGACCGGTCCGGCGTCGATCACACCGACGGATTAGGGTGACGGCGTGGTGAGGGTCCGGTTGAGTGTGGCCGAGCGGCGCGAGGAACTGCTGCGGGCGGCCATCGAGCAGATCGAGGCGCGGGGCGTGGCGGCGGTCAGGATCGCCGACGTGGCCGCGGCCCTCGGCGTGAGCAACGCCCTGGTGCTCTACCACTTCTCGACGAAGGAGAAGCTCGTCGCCGACGCGTTCGCCTACGCGGCCGAGGGCGACCTGACGCGGCTGCGCAAGCTGGTCGGCCGCCGTACCACGGCCCTGCGCCGGCTGCGGTCGGCGGTGCGCTGGTACGCGCCCACGGGGCAGGCCAAGGGCTGGCGGCTGTGGATCGAGGGCTGGGCGGTGTCGCTGCGCGAGCCCGCGCTGCGGGACGTCGCGCGCGATCTCGACAAGGAGTGGAAGGCGGCGCTCGCCGAGGTGATCGCGGAGGGCGTGGCCGCGGGCGAGTTCCGTTGCCCGGACCCGGCCGGCACGGCCCTGCGTCTGACGGCCCTGCTGGACGGCCTCGCCGTGCAGCTGACGTCCTACGCGGGCACGGTGTCCCGGGCCCGGGCCCAGGAGTGGGTCGACGAGGCGCTGGCCCGGGAACTCGGTCTGGGCCCCGAGACGTTGAGCGCCCAGGAGCGCTGAGAGACCGGCTGCCGCCGCGAACCCGCGGCCCGGCACGGCTGTCGTCCGAGCCGGGGCCCGGTACGGCTGTCGTCCGGCCGGTCTGGCGAGGTGGTCCGGCGTCCGACCGGGCTCGTGGCCGGTTCCGGCGGGAGGAGGGGTCAGTCCAGCTCGTACACCGCCGTCACCGTCGCCGTCGCGCGGATCTCGCCGGGCGCGACGGGCGCACCGCCGAGGCCGGCCCCGGGGGTGTCCGCGGCCGACGGCGCCGGACGCGGGGAGCTGGACGCGTCCTCGCTGAGCGAGACGAGACGGCCCAGGCGACGGCCGCTGAGGCGGGCGTACTGCTCGGCCTTGGCGTGGGCGTCGGCGTGCGCGGCCTCGCGCGCCCCGGCCCGCAGCGGGGCGGGGTCGGCGACGTCGAAGGCCACGAAGCCGATCCGCGCGGCGTCACCGGCGGCGTCGGTGACCGCCTGCACGACCGCGCCGACCTTCGCCACCTCACGCACCTTCACGGAGAAGGACTGCGCGGCCTGGTACCCCGTCAGGCGGGCGGTGCCGCCCGTGTGGTCGTAGACGGCGTCGAGGGAGACGCTCTCCGTTCGGATGTCCCGGTCGGCGACGCCCTGCGCGCGGACGGCGGCCAGCAGCGCGGCGGCCGCCTTGTTCTGCGCGTCCAGCGCGGACTGCGAGGTCTTGGCGGAGGCCTCGACGCCTGCGCCGACGACCGCGAGGTCGGGCGGTGCGCTCGCGCTGCCCTCGCCGGTCACCGTCACGGTGGCGGGGCTGTCCGGGGCGAGCGGACGGGCCGTCGCGGCGGGGTGGGCGGGCAGCGCGGCCGCCGCCGCCGGCGCGGCGGGCGCCGTGACGCCCAGGGCGAGCAGGGTGACGAGGGCCGCGGCGACGGACATCCGGGGGAGAGACGTACGGGGAACGGACGTAAGGGGAAGGGGCGTACGGGAGAAGGGCGTACCGGGAAAGGGCATGCGGGACCGGTCCTTGGAGGTGTCGGGCGGTGCCAGGTGCGGGTGCGGTCATCCCAGCACCGGCGCCCGGCCCCGCCCGGGCGCCACTCCCGTGCGCTCACCTCACTGGTGGAGCGGCCGGCCGTGCGTCGTCCGCGGCCGGCCGCGTCCCCTCCTGTCGGCGGTTCAGGCCACGGCCGCTATCCGCATCCTGATGTCGTCCGCCGACAGCGTGCCCTTGGCGGTCACGTGGTCGCCGGAGGACTCCCCGCGCAGCCGGCGTCCGATCCACGGGACCAGGTACTCGCGCGCCCAGTGGACGTCGTCGCGCCGCACGTCCAGGGTGCCGCGCGGCGGGAGCAGCGGCCACGGCTGCTCCGGATCGGCCGGTACCTCGAGGCCGAGGGCCAGCCCGCCGCGCAGCGCCACGCGCGTGTGCCCCTCCGGGGAGAGGTGGAGCCGGTCGCCGTCCCAGGCCCTGCGGTCCTGAATGGACTTCAGGGACCACAGGTCGAGCACCGGACAGCCGTAGCGGTCGGCCACGGCACGCACGTGCCCGTTGTAGGTGGCGATCTTGCCGCGCAGGTGCTTGAGCACGGGGACGCCACGGGTGTCGAAGCCGGTCGTCACCATGACGGTGCCGGCTGCGGCGGTCAGGGCCGAGATCGCGCGTTCGAAACGCTCGGCGACCTCGTCCGGGTCGGTACCGGGACGGAGGATGTCGTTGCCGCCCGCACAGAAGGAGACCAGGTCCGGGGCGAGTTCCACCGCCCTGGGGAGTTGGTCCTCCATGATCTGGTCGAGCAGCTTTCCGCGGACCGCGAGGTTGGTGTAGTTGAAGTCGCCCTCGGGCCGCCGGTCGGCCAGGAGCACCGCGAGGCGGTCCGCCCAGCCGACGAACGCCCCGTCGGGGCCTGGGTCGCCGACGCCCTCGGTGAAACTGTCCCCCACCGCCACGTACGACCTGATCACTGATCTGTCGTCACTCTTCGAATCGTCTGCCACAGCAGTTCATCATTCACCTTCGAATGTGACCTACGCGATCGTAGGAAGGGGTTGACGGGCGGTGAGATAAGACACCCTTAAAGAATTTGCCAATCAGGGAATAAGGGACCACGCCCGGAAGTCGTTGATCCGGAAATGGCTCCAGGTGGTGCGGAAGGCGAAGTGCCCGCCCGTGTACGGCTCCGGGTCGCTGTGGTCGAAGACGAGCCGGCCGTTGTTCCACCAGCGGACGACCGAACCGTCGGAGACGATGCGGACGTGGTTCGGCTCGTTCGCGACGAGCAGCGGCTCGGTGTAGTCGTAGATCAGCGGACGCACCCCCGCCTCGCCGACGTAGCGGCGCAGCCGGGTCGTCGTGTTGGTGTTGGCGCCGTAGCCGACGTAATACGTCTTGAGGTAGTCGTACTCGGCGAGGGCGCCGCCGCGCGGGGTGGCGAACAGATCCTCCGGGGAGCGGACGTCGACGGCGTTCCAGAAGTTGTTGAGGTCGGAGACGCGGTCGTTGACCCCGCCCGCGGAGACGGGCGTGGCGACGTACTCGAGGACGTACGGCCCTTGGAGCGGCCGCTTGAACCAGATCGTCGCCCCGGCGGGCACGTCGACCTCCAGGGTCCCGCGGGAGGCCGTGACCGTTCCGCCCTTCTCCAGTTCGACGGCCCACTGGCGCAGGCCGTGGCGGAAGTCGTCGTGGGCGATCAGGCGGCGGTGGCGGGGCCGGGGGCTCGCGGCGGTCGCGGCCGTCGCCGGGGCGAGGGCGGCCAGCGCCGCGCCTGCCGTGAGGGCTCCGAAGGCCCTGCGGGTGGTCGTCATGTCGGTCGGCTCCTTCAGTGGGCGGGGGTGGTGAGGTGCGGCGCGGGGACACGGCGGGTCTCGGTGCCGAGGTAGTAGTCGGTGTACGTGGACTGGAGGTAGCCGCGTACGGTCCAGCCGAGGCGGTACGCGGGGTTCTGCGCGAGCGTGTAGACGCGGGTGCCGGTCGGCGCGGTGGTGGTGTAGAGGCGCAGGGCGGTGTGGTCGGCGGTCTCGGCGAGGATCTCCTCGCGCCAGTCGCCGACGAGGTCGCCGTAGAACGGGGTGGCGTTGCGGGCGCCGGAGACGACGCCGGCCGGGTCGAAGACCGTCGCGCTGCTCTCGGTCGCCGGGTCCCACTTCTCGACCCGGGTGAAGTCGAGCAGCTCTGACGCCTTGTCACCGTCCCACCAGATACGAAAGTTGACGCTGGGAGTGGTGGCGGAGACCTTGCCGTCCTGGACGTTGAAGACGCCCGCGCCGGGCCGGGTCACGTCGGCGGTGGACGTCCAGTACTCGTAGCCGCGGTGGCCCGGGTCGATGTCCGCGGCGTTCCCGCGGCCGGTGTCGAGGTCGGCGTCGCTCACGGGGCTCGTCGGGTGCGAGCCGGTCACCAGCCGCTCGCCGGTGTCGGCGTCGTAGTAGTACCAGGGGAACGCGGAGACGATGCCCAGCTCGGACTGCTGGATGGCGAAGCCCTCCAGGCCGGGCCGGTCGGGGTCGAGGTCGGCGATGTCGAAGCGGTCGCCGTGGATGGCCCGGTCGACGACGTAGCGCAGCGTGCCGTCGCTGTTCACGACGTAGTTGCCGTCGGCGATCTCGTCCTTTCCGTCCCCGTCGACGTCGACGGTGCGGATCTGGTGGAAGCTGGTCGCGCCGGTCGTCGGGTCCACGACGTACTTCCAACGGCGGCTGAGATCGGTGCCGTCGAAGTCCCAGGTCTGGAACAGGACCCTGAACGCACCGCGCTTGGCTCCGACGCGGGTGACCAACTTGGTCACCAGGCTGGGGTGCCGACCGTCCAGGTAGGCGATGCCGAAGTGGCCGCCGGAGGGGCCGTCGGCCACGAAGTCGTCGGGGACGGGCTGCCGGGTCCGCTCGGTGCCGGTCGCTCCGTCGATCACCGACACGAACTGGTTCGCGGGCGAGGCGGCGGTGACCTGCGAGCCGTCGGCGAAGGTGGTCCCGGCTGCGGTGTGCGCCAGCACCTCGGCACGGCCGTCGCCGTCGAGGTCGTAGACGGTGACGTTGTCGTCGTTGCGGTAGCCGCCGATCGCCGTGGAACCGCTGATCGCGGCGGGCGCCGGGTCGTTGGCGCCGTTCCCGCCGACCTGGGTGTAGGAGCCGGGCCCGAGGTCGACCCGCCACAGGCGCTCGCCGGTGAGCGTGTACGCCTCCAGCAGGTCCGGCCGGTCGCGGGTCCCGGACAGCCGGCTGACGACGAGCTCGTAGCGTCCGTCGCCGTCGAGGTCGCCCGGCCAGGCGTGCTGGACGGTGTAGCCGTCGGCGCCGGCCAGCGGGATCTCGGCGTAGCCGTCGGTGAAGAGCAGGGCCGCCGGACTCGGCTTCTGCACATGTCCGTCGACGACGGCGCGGACGGTGTACGTCCCCCTCCCCGGGCTGTCGTCCTGGTAGGTCGTCGATTTCCGTATCGGCTCGCGGTTGAGGCGGCGGCCGTTCTTGTAGACGTTGAAGGCGATGGCGTCGCCGTAGCGCGCGTATTCGGTGCCGAGCAGCCGCCAGCTGAGGAAGGTCCCGTCGCCCGACGGGGTGGCGACCAGGCCGCGGTCGAGGTTCTCGACGATCCGGCGCGGGATCTCGGTGGCGTGCCCGGCGGGCGCGGAGACGAGTCCGCCCAGCAGGGCCGCGACGGTGACGGCGGCCGCGGCGGCGGCGCCCTTGATGACGATGCGTCGGTCGACGCCGGACACAGGACCTCCGAGGAGCGATAGAAAGCGCTTGCTCACTGACGGGGATCACTGTGTCCCCACTCTGTCCCACCTGTCGATGGGGCGAGAAGGGATGCCACAAGAACGCAATAGAACGATCATGAACGCGCACACTCCGACACCGGCGCCGCCCGGACATACCGAAGGCCGGACACGCCGAAGGCCGGACCCGGGGATCGGGGTCCGGCCTTCGGCCGCGTGTCAGGCGGGAGGTCGTCGGAGTCGGAGGGGGTCAGCCGACGGAGACGCCGTGCGAGCGGAGGTAGGCGATCGGGTCCACGTCCGAGCCGTAGTCCGGCGTGGTGCGGATCTCGAAGTGCAGGTGCGGGCCGGTCACGTTGCCGGTCGCACCGGAGAGGCCGACCTGCTGGCCCGCGGTCACGGTCTGGCCGGCCGAGACGGAGAGCTGGGACAGGTGGGCGTACTGGGCGTAGTAGCCGTCGGCGAGCTTGATGACGACCTGGTTGCCGTACGCGCCGCCCCACCCCGCGGAGACGACGGTGCCCGCGCCCACGGCCTTGAGGGAGGTGCCGGTCGGGACGACGAAGTCGGTGCCCGTGTGGTAGCCGCTGGACCACATGCTGCCGGCCGTGTGGTACGCCGTGCCGACGGTGGCGCCCGCCACCGGCAGCGTGTAACCGCTGGAGGTGCCGGTGCCGCTCTCGACGGCCTGGGTGACCGTCTTCGAGGAGGACGAACCGGACGACGAGGAGGAAGAGGACGAAGAGGACGACGACTTGGTCCCGGACGCCTTCGACTTCGACGAGGACGAGGAGGAACCGGACGACGAGCCGGTCCCGCCGGTCGTGGAGGTCGCGGCCTTCTTGCCGAGGGAGAGCTTCAGTCCGGGGTGGATCAGCGACGGGTCGCTGCCGACGGCCTGCCGGTTGTCCTGGTACAGCTTCTGCCAGCCGCCGCTGACGTTCTGGTCGTCCGCGATCTTCGAGAGATAGTCGCCGGACCGCACGGTGTAGGTCTTCGCCGTCGTGGCGGTGGCCGCCTTCTGCGCCACCGGCACGGACTGCACGGCCTTTTCCGGAACGGCCTGGGAAGCCGACTGGGCGACGGACTGCGCCGGGGCCGCGTGAGCGCCGGCGGCTCCTATCAGCGGAAGGGCGAGCGCGGCGCCGCCGGTTCCGGCGACGGCGATGGAGCGAGTGAAGCGCTGGGCTTTCGGACGGCGGTGCTTACCCTTCGCGGGCATGGCGAATTCCTCTCCGGCGCCTGCGAGGTGAGCTGTCGGGTGCGGACTGGAGATGCCCGGCCGCGCCGAGGCGCGGCTTTACCCCGAAGCCTGTTCCGGAGACCGGAACAGGCGGTTGTGCCTGTGGGTCCCCCGCTCCTGCCACGTACGGGTGAGTGTGCGGTCCCCGGGCGGTGGCAGGATTCGGCGTCCGTCCGGATTGGTGTGGAACGTAGGCGACCAGGACGCACAGGGACAAGCAGAGGTTGCGCCGGTAACGCCTTTCTCTTGATCCGCTGTGAGAATCCCCGGTCACCCTGCGTGAGCCGAAGGGGTCGCGCAACAGCAAGCACCCTTGAAATGCATACGAATTACGTGAACATGACGGGCGACGTACGGTCACGGATATGACGCTGCTCACGTGACAGCTCTCCAGGTTCCTTTATTCCAGAGCGAGTTGGAACGAAGGATCCAATTCGGACAGAAACCTCAGATGCGACGCAGCCGGATAACCGTCGCATCAAGGTCGCCGCGCAGTCCGGTGCGCAGCCCGTGGTGCAGGAGCACCGCCCCCCGGTGGACTTCGCCCGTTTCACGGCATTCGTACGCCGCTGTCGGGTCGAGTCCGCGCAGCCGCAGCGCCGGAACGGGCTCGCCGAACCGCTGCGCCTGGAGCCAGGCGAGGACGACGCTCTCGTCTCCGCGCACATACTGGACGGCGCTCAGGCCGCCCGCCGGGGGCCGCAGCCGGTAGAGGTCGCCCTGCTGCACGAGGGGCCGGATCTCCTTGTAGAGGTCCACCCACCGACGCGCCTCGGAGAGCTCCTCCTCGCTCCACTCGGAGAGGTCCCCGCCGACGCCGAGCACACCGGCCATGGCACTGACGAACCGGAAGCGCAGCGAGCTGACCCGGCCGTTGAGCTGGGTGTTGGGACTGTCGGTGACCCACGCCGCCATGACCCGGGCGGGGTGGATCTGGCTGAAGCCGTGCTGGATGTCGAGCCGGTCGAGCGGATCGGTGTTGTCGGAGGTCCACACCTGGTCGGTGCGGCTCATGATCCCGAGGTCGATACGACCGCCGCCGCCGGAGCAGGACTCGAAGGCGACCCCGGGATGAGCCGCCCGCAACCGGTCCAGGAGCGCGTACAGGGCCCGGACGTGGTCGACCCAGAGGCGCTGCGGATAGGGGTCGTCCGGCCAGCCGGCGTCGGTGAAGCAGCGGTTGAAGTCCCACTTCACATAGTCGACGGGCGCGCTGGAGAGGAGCCCGTGGAGCTGCTCCCAGAGGTACTCCTGGACGTCCTCGCGCGCGAGGTTCAGTACGAGTTGATTGCGGAACTCCGTCCGCTTTCGTCCCGATTGGAACTGCACCCAGTCGGGGTGCGCCCGGTACAGCTCGCTGTCCGGGTTGACCATCTCGGGCTCGACCCAGATGCCGAACTGCATGCCGAGGCCGTGCACGTAGTCGGCGAGGGGCTTCAGCCCGCCCGGGAACCGGTCGGGGTTGGGCCGCCAGTCGCCGAGGCCCGCGTGGTCGCCGGTGCGCGCCCCGAACCAGCCGTCGTCGACGACGAAGAGCTCCACGCCCATCGCGGCGGCCCGCCGGGCGAGCGCGCCCTGCTGCTCCTCGGAGATGTCGAAGTAGGTGGCCTCCCAGGAGTTGAACAGCACCGGCCGGTCCTGTTCGGCGTCCGGGACGACGTACGCGCGCTGGTAGGCGTGCCAGGTGCGGCTCGCCCCGCCGAAGCCGGCGTCGCTCCACAGCCCGGCGAAGACGGGCGTGGTGAAGGACTCCCCCGCGGCCAGCCGCAGCAGACCCGAGTCGTCGTACCCGGCGCCCCCGGTGATCTGCACGCGCGCGTCCGGGAGTTGGGCGACGGCGATCCGCCAGGACCCCGACCAGCCGAGGGCGCAGCCGTAGACCTCGCCGCGCTCCTCGGTGGCGTCGGTGTCCAGGGCGACCCAGGGCAGGTGCTGGTGCCCGGTGTGACCGCGGCGGCTGCCGATGACCTGCTCGCCGTAGGTGAGCGGGGACCGGGTGAGCCGGGACTCGGCGGCCCAGCGGCCGTGCAGCTGCGACAGCCGCCAGTCGTCGCGCTCGGGCAGGGTCCAGGTGGCGGAGTCGGCGCGCAGCAGTTCCAGCGGCCGCTCGCCGTCGTTGCACAGGGTCGTCCAGCGCTCGACGACATCGCCCCGCATCCGGTAGTGCAGGGTGACGGCCAGCCCGGCGTCCCGGAACCGCAGCCGCAGCTCGTCGCCGTCGGCCTCGAAGTCCTCGTAGGACCACTCGGTGCCGCGGCGCTCGTCGGTGCGCACGGACAGGGCGGGCCGGACGAAGCGCGGGCCGCCCTCGACCGGGTACTCCTCCCGGCCGTCGAGCGGGGACTCGAAGGACGCCCCGCGCTCCGAGGCCGGGAGGGCGGCGAGCGCCTCGGCGTCCGCGAGCGCGATGCCGGGGCCCCAGTGCAGGTGGACCAGCTCGTCGGCCTCGGTGAGGTGGAGGGCGTAGCTGCTCGTCGGCCCGGTAAGGAGCCAGGTGCGGCCGTTGTCGGCGATCTCGGGCATCAAACCCCCACTAATTCGAACAGGTGCGATCAAGCATCAACATCATCGAATGCGGTCGGCCCGCAGGGCAACTTCCCGTGGACAACTCTCACCTGGTCAGACGTCCGCGGTACCGCCCTGTGGACAACCCGTTGCCCGGGGAATCCATGTCGTATCGTCGGGGACGTGTCCCGTCGGCCACCACGAGCCGCGCCGACGGAGACCGACAGGGAGGGAGCCCCCGTGACGCAGCAGATCCCGTCGACCGAGCCCGAGCTGGCCGCTGTGCGCAACTTCCGGGACGTGGGCGGTCTGCCGACCGTCGACGGCCGTCGGGTGCGGCACGGCGTGCTGTTCCGCAGCGGCCATCTCGCGCACGCGACCGACGAGGACGCCGCGTTCCTCTCCGGCCTGGGCCTGCACACCGTCTTCGACTTCCGCAACGCCGCGGACCAGAAGCTGGAGGGCCCGGACGTCGAGCTGCCGGGCGTGCGCAATGTGAACCTGCCCCTGTCGGACCCGGCGGACGGCTCCGAGTTCTGGAAGATGGTGCGCGACGGCGAGATCGACCAGCTGCGCGGGATCCTGGGCGACGGCAAGGCCGCCGGCCGGATGATCGCCTCCTACCGCTCGATCATCAAGGAGCGGACGGCCGAGCACGCGCAGGTGCTGCACTCGCTCGCCGAGGACAGCGTCCCGGCCCTGATGCACTGCGCGGCGGGCAAGGACCGCGCGGGCCTGTCCATCGCGGTGACGCTGCTCGCCCTGGGCGTGGAGCGCGAGGCGATCCTCGCCGACTACCTGGAGTCCAACGCCAAGCACCGCCGCTACCGGGTGCGCCGCAGCGCCACCTCCGCCGCGGCCTACTCCCCCGAGGTCATGGAGCTGCTCGGTCCGCTCTTCGACGCGCGCGCGGAGTACCTCGAGGCGGCCATGGAGACCATCGAGGAGACCTGGGGCGGCGTCGACGCCTACCTGGAGGAGGGCCTCGGGCTCTCCCCCGAGACCCGTGAGCGGCTGCGGGACCGACTGCTCGACTGAGCCGGCGTCGCGGAGGGGCCCTACTGGTTGGCGCCCACCTCGAACAGCAGGAAGAGGAACCCCGCGAAGAGGTGTCCCACCGCGATGTAGATGATGAGCCGGATCCAGAGGGTGCGAGGGAACTTCTCCTCGATGTCCTTCATGGCGTCTCTCCGATGTCCGAAGGGGTCGGGCCCAGGCACAACGTGGCCGTGGGGCTCTGCAGCAGGGTGTGGACGAAGAGCAGCTCGACCCCGTCGGCGTCCTGCGCCGCGATGCGGTGCGGGGTCAGCGAGTCGAAGTGCGCGCTGTCACCGGGCCCGAGCAGCTCGGTGGTGTCCCCGAGGCGCAGCCGCAGCCGCCCGCGCAGGACGTGCAGCCACTCCTCCCCGGGGTGCACGCGCACGACGTCCCCCTGGGAGCCGTACGGCACCTCGACGCGCAGGGCCTGCATCCCGCGCCCGGAGCCGCCCGCCTGCCAGTACGTCCAGCCGCCCGCGCGGGTCGGCTCCATGTCGGCGGCGCGGACGACGGCGTCCCGGTCGGCGGACGTCTCGCCGAGCAGTTCCGAGACCGTCGTACCGTAGATACGGGCGAGCGCGAGCAGCATCGGCAGCGAGGGCTGGCGCTGCCCCGTCTCCAGGCGGGAGAGATGGGCCGGGGACAGCCCGGCGGCGCGGGCCGCGGCCTCCAGGGTGAGGGCGGCCCGGCGGCGCTGGGCGCGCAGCTGGGGGGCGACGGCGGGAAGAGCCCCGGCCGGCTCCGCCGGGGGCTCGGACTCGGGCGGGCTCATGACTCCATTGGACGGCGATTTTGCCTCTGCGGCAAATTTGTTGCCTCAGAGGCAAAAACGCTCGGGAGCGCGGACAGTTCTCGCGGCCGCCCGCTCTCCCGCGCCGCTCAGCGGTTGGCCACCGCCTGCTTCACCAGCGTCTTGCCGAAGTCCCACATCAGCCCGCCGCCGCTGTGCGCGTCGTCCATCACGGCGCTGAAGGCGTCGACGAACCGGTCCACCTCCGGCTCGCCGACGATCAACGGCGGGATCAGCTTGATCACCTCCAGGTGGTCACCGGAGACCTGGGTGAGGATCCGGTGCCGTTGGAGCAGCGGTACCACCACCATCTGCGCGAACAGCCCCTTGCGGGCCGCCTGGAGCATGGCCCACCGGCTGCGCAGCTTCAGCGATCTGGGCTTCCCGAACTCGATCCCGATCATCAGACCCCGGCCGCGGACGTCGGCCAGCAGCTCGTACTTGTCGACCAGTGCCGCCAGCCGGGACCTGAGCAGCTCGCCCGTGACCCGCGCGCCGGCCACGATCTGCTCGTTCTCCAGGACGGACAGCACCGCGAGCCCGGCCGCCATGGCCTGTGCGTTGGACCCGAAGCTCGCCGAGTGCACGAGCACCCGGTCCATCGACGAGTAGACCTTCTTGAAGATCCAGTCCTTGCCGAGCGTGGCGCCGACCGGCACATAGCCCCCGGACAGCGCCTTGGCCACGCACACCAGGTCCGGCTCGACGCCCTCCTCGTGCTGGTAGGCGTAGAAGTCGCCGGTCCGGCCGAGACCCGTCTGCACCTCGTCGGCGATCAGCAGTGCCTTGTGCCGGTGCAGCAGCTCCTGCGCCGCGCGCAGATAGCCGGGCGGCGCCTCGTGCACCCCCTTGCCCTGGATCGGCTCGACGATCAGGGCGGCGACGTCCCCCTTCTTCAGCTCGCCGGCCAGGGCGTCGAGATCGCCGAGCGGGACCGCCGTGTCGGCCAGCAGGGGCGCGAACCCGTCCCGAAACCCCGACTCGCCGTTCACCGACAGCGAGCCCGTGGTGAGCCCGTGGAAGGCGTGGTCGCAGTACAGGACCCTCGGCCTGCCGGTGGCGTACCGGGCGAACTTCAGCGCCGTCTCCACCGCCTCCGTGCCGCTGTTGCCGAAGAACACCCGGTCCAGGTGCGGGCTGTGGGCGAGCAGCTTCTCGGCCAGCAGCCCGGGCAGCGGCTGGCAGTCGAAGCGGGTCAGGTCGGCGAGCTGGGCGTCGAGGACGTCGTGCAGCGCCTTGCGGACGACTGGGTGGTGGCGGCCCAGCCCCATCACGCCGAACCCGGCGAGCATGTCCAGGTAGTCGTTCCCGTCCGCGTCCCAGAAGTACGCGCCCTCAGCGCGCTCGTAGACCTTGTCGAAGCCGAGGGTGTGCAGCATCCGCGGCAGTTGGTGGTTGAGGTATCTGCCGTGCAGCTCGTAGCGCTCGGCTCCGCGCTCGGCCAGGAGGGCGCCGAGGTCGAACTCCGTGGTCATTCAGCTTTCTCCTTGAGTGGGCCGGTCACCGCGGCGTCGGCGGACCCGACATCCTTGGCGGCCAGGCTCGCGCTGATCCGGCCGGCCACCTCGACGGGGGTGAGGCCGATGTCGGCGAGCACCTCGCCGCGCTTGGCGTGCGCGAGGAACTGCTCCGGGATCCCGAACCGCCGTACGGGCACGTCGACCTCGGCGTCGCCCAGGGCCAGCGCCACCGCCGATCCGACGCCGGCGGCCCGGCTGTTGTCCTCGACGACGGCCACCAGCCGGTGCTCGGCGGCGAGGCCGGGCAGCGCCGGGTCGACGGGCTTCACCCACCGGGGGTCGACGACCGTGCAGGCGACGCCCCGGGCCTCCAGCAGCTCGGCCGCCCGCAGACACACCGGCGCCATGACGCCGACGGCCACCAGGAGCACCTGCGCGCGGTCGCCGCGGCGCAGCACGTCCATGCCGCCCACCCGGCCGATGGCCGGCACCTCGGGCCCGACCGACTCCTTCGGGAAGCGGACCAGTGTCGGCGCGTCGTCCACCGCGACCGCCTCCCGCAGCTGCGCGCGCAGCTGCTCGGCGTCGCGGGGGGCCGCGATGCGCAGTCCCGGGACGACCTGGAGCACGGACATGTCCCACATGCCGTTGTGCGAGGCCCCGTCCACACCGGTGACGCCGGCCCGGTCCAGCACGAACGTGACCCCGCAGCGGTGCAGGGCCACGTCCATCAGCAGCTGGTCGAAGGCCCGGTTGAGGAAGGTGGCGTAGACGGCGACGACGGGATGCAGACCACCGGTCGCCAGGCCGGCCGCGCTCACGGCCGCGTGCTGTTCGGCTATGCCGACGTCCCACACCCGGTCCGGGAAGCGCTCGGCGAACCTGCCGAGTCCCACCGGATGCAGCATCGCCGCAGTGATCGCCACCACGTCGTCGCGTTCCTCGCCGATCCGCACGATCTCCTCGCCGAAGACGGACGTCCAGGACGGCCCTCCGGCGGGCGTGAGCGGCACGCAGGTGAGGGGGTCCATCGCACCCACGGTGTGGAAGTGGTCCTCCTCGTGCGCGAGGGCGGGCTCGTAGCCGCGCCCCTTCTCGGTCAGACAGTGCACCAGCACCGGCCCGTGGAAGCGCTTGGCCCGCCGCAGCGCGGACTCGACGGCCTTGATGTCGTGCCCGTCGATCGGGCCGACGTACTTCAGGCCGAGATCCTCGAACATGCCCTGCGGCGCGAACGCGTCCTTGAAGCCCTTCTTCGCGCCGTGCAGCGACTCGTAGACCGTATGGCCCACGACCGGGGTGCGCAGCAGTACGTCCTTCCCCCAGGCCAGCACCTTCTCGTAGCCGTCGGTCGTGCGCAGGGTCGCGAGGTGGTTGGCCAGTCCGCCGATGGTCGGCGCGTACGAGCGCTCGTTGTCGTTGACGACGATGATCAACGGCCGGTCCTTGGCGGCCGCGATGTTGTTCAGCGCCTCCCAGGCCATACCGCCGGTGAGCGCGCCGTCGCCGATGACCGCGACCACATGGCCCTTCTCGCCCTGCACCTGGCGGGCCTTGGCGAGGCCGTCGGCCCAGCCGAGGGCGGTGGAGGCGTGGCTGTTCTCGATGACGTCGTGCTCGGACTCCTCACGGGAGGGGTAGCCGGACAGGCCGCCCTTGCCGCGCAGTTTGGAGAAGTCCTGACGCCCGGTCAGAAGCTTGTGCACATAGCTCTGGTGGCCGGTGTCCCACAGGATGCGGTCGACCGGCGACTCGAAGACCCGGTGGAGCGCGACGGTCAGTTCGACCACACCCAGGTTGGGCCCCAGGTGCCCGCCGGTCCTGGCGACCGCGTGCACCAGGAACTCCCTGATCTCTTCGGTCAGTTCACCGAGTTCCGCCTCGGACAGCGCCTTCAGGTCGCGTGGTTGCCGGATGTTCTCCAGGATCGTCACGTCGGGCCCCCTTCGGTCCGTGCTGTTCAACTCACGGTGACGGCCGGCTCCCCCGCCGCGACGCCGTCCTGCTCCATCTGTTCGGCCAGCTTCAGGGCCTCCTCGATGAGGGTCTCCACGATCTTCGACTCGGGGACGGTCTTGATGACCTCGCCCTTCACGAAGATCTGGCCCTTGCCGTTGCCGGAGGCGACGCCGAGGTCGGCCTCGCGGGCCTCCCCCGGACCGTTGACGACGCAGCCCATGACCGCGACGCGCAACGGGACCTCCATGCCCTCCAGGCCCGCCGTCACCTCTTCGGCCAGCTTGTAGACATCGACCTGGGCCCGCCCACAGGACGGACAGGAGACGATCTCCAGACCCCGCTGCTTGAGGTTGAGGGACTCCAGGATCTGGTTGCCGACCTTGAC
>NZ_JBIWMA010000008.1:0-239936 GCF_044766465.1 Streptomyces sp. NPDC102259
CTTTCTTTCGGATCAGGTCGGCTTGGAGCGGCGGTGCCTTGTTCGCGACCCGAGTGGGGTCTGGTGCGTGCAGCTGCAAGGCGGAGGAGGGAGTCAACGCGGTGGGGGAGTTGGCGACCGACGACAACGCCGCAGATGGGCGTGCCAGACCCCACGACCGACGGCAAGATCCGAAAGAGAGCTCCTAAGCCGCCCGGCCGGCGGTGTCGGGGGTCTCGCCGTGCTTCGCACGGAGCAGTTCCCGGCGCTTGGCGTCCTTGACCCACCAGGTGCGCACTCCGGGCTTGCGCGCCTCGTACGCCAGTTGCCAGACGGTGCTCCTGCACACGAACTCCTTGAGCCTTCCGCCCAGGCGGCCGCCGAGGTAGAGGCTGATCGCGAGGTCGTTCCTGCGGGCGAACTGGAAGACGCCGGAGCGCCGCCCGAGGCTCAGGCACTGGCCGGCGAACCCCACGTCGATGGGTGTGGGCCGTTCGCCGGCGATCCGGCTGAGCACGGTCTCGGTGGCCTGCGGGCCGAGCTGGACCGCGGACTGGCAGCCCAGCCGGAACGGCAGGTCCGACGGTGCCGCGGAGTCCCCGGCCGCGACGATGCGCGGGTCGTCCACGCTGGTCAGGGTCTCGTCGGTGCGCAGGCGGCCCAGGGCGTCGGTGCTCAGCCCGCTGCGCGCGGCCAGGTCCGGCACGCCGAACCCGGCGGTCCAGACGGTCACCTCACTCGGCAGCTCGCGGCCGTCGGCGAGCCGCACGGTGTCGCGGGTCACCGCCGTGACCTGGGTGTCGGGGCCGTCGAGCACGGTCACCCCGAGCGCCGCCAGCCGCCTGGCGACCGCGCGTCGGCCCCGGGGGTGCAGATACGGGCCGAGCACACCGCCGCAGACCAGGGTGACGGTGCGGCCCGCCTCCGCCAGTTCGGCGGCGGTCTCGATGCCGGCCGGGCCCGCGCCGACGACCGTCACCGCGGCCGAGGCGGGCGCGGCGGCGACGACCGGCCGCAGCCGCTCGGCCTCCTCCAGGTCGGCGAGCGGGTAGGCGAACTCGGCCGCTCCGGGGACGTTCTGGTCGGCGCTGCCGCTGCCCACCGCGTAGATCAGGTAGTCGTAGCCGACCGTGCCGCCCGATGCCAGCTCCACGTGACGCCCGGCGGCGTCGATCCGGGTCACGGTGTCGACCGTCAGCCGGACGCGGTCGGCCAGGATCTTCGCGTAGTCGACGACCGCGTCGTCGGACCCGCCGACCAGTTGGTGCAGGCGGATCCGCTCGACGAAGGTCGGGCGCGGGTTGATCAGCGTCACGGTCACGTCGTCGCGCTGCGTCAGGCGGTTGGCGGCCATGACGCCGGCGTATCCGCCGCCGATCACGACGACATCGGTGTTCTCAGCCATGACGTCTCCTCCATGTTCGGTGGTTCGGCCTCAAGACACCGCGCCGTCGATCTCTGTGACAGCATGTGAGGCAGATCACTCCGCTTACCGACGTGTGCCCGGAGATGACCGGAACGGGTCCGGGGAGGCCCGGAGACGGCCCGGACGGTCTAGAGGTCCCCTGCCGGGTCGCCCGTCCCCGGGGTGACCGTCCCCGGGGTGATCAGCCCGGTCTCGTAGGCCACGACGACGGCCTGGGCGCGGTCCCGCAGCCGGAGCTTGGCGAGGATCCGGGCCACGTGGGTCTTCACGGTGGCCTCGCTGAGACGGAAGCGCGCGGCGAGTTCGGCGTTGCTCAGGCCGGTGCCGAGCGAGCGGAGGACCTCGAGTTCGCGAGGGGTGAGCACCGCCAGGTCGCGGTGCAGGGCGACGGAGGCCGCCGTCTCGCGGGCGACGAAGCGTTCGACCAGGCGCCGGGTGATGGCCGGCGCGAGCAGCGCGTCACCGGTACGGGCGAGCCGGACGGCGGCGACCAGGTGTTCGGGGGTGACGTCCTTGAGGAGGAAGCCGCTCGCCCCGGCCGCGAGGGCCGCGTACACGTAACGGTCGAGGTCGAAGGTGGTCAGCATGATGACGCGGGGCGGGTCGGGCGGTACGGCGCCGGAGAGGATCCGCCGGGTGGCTTCCAGGCCGTCGGTCCCGGGCATCCGGATGTCCATGAGGACCAGGTCGGGGCGGGTGCGGCGGACCGCGTCGACGGCCTGGTCGCCGTCGCAGGCCTCGGCGACGACGTCGATGCCGTCCGCCGCCAGGATCATGCCGAAGCCGGTGCGGACCAGCGCCTGGTCGTCGGCGATCACCACGCGCGGCGGCCGCTCGGTCACGCGAGCTCCGCCACGGGCGCCACGGGCTCCACGGGCTCTACGGGGATGACGGCGCGGACCTCGAAGCCGCCGGTGGGGCGTTCGCTCGCGTGCAGGGTCGCGCCGTAGACGGCGAGGCGTTCGCGGAGGCCGATCAGACCGCGGCCGCCCCCGGCACCGTCCGGCGCGGCGGACGTGCCGCCGGTGTCGGACACCTCGATGCGCACCGCGCCGGGGACGTGGTCGATGGCGACCCGCACCCGGCTGCCGACGGCATGCCTGACCGTGTTGGTCAGCGCCTCCTGGACCACGCGGTACGCGGCCAGGTCGGCGCCGGCGGCGAGCGGGGCCGGGGTGCCGGTGACGGTCAGCTCGACGGGCACGCCGCTCTCGCGCACCCGGTCGGTGAGGGCGGGCACCTGGGCGAGGCCGGGCTGCGGCGCCAGACCGGCCCCGGCGGCCGGGTCGCAGGCGCCCGCGGTCCCCTCCGGGTCCCCGTTCCCGTCCTCCCCGTCAGTGGCCATGGTGAGCAGGCCCATGACGTGGCGCAGTTCGGCCATCGCCGTGCGTCCGCCCGCCTCGACGGCCAGCAGCGCCCGGCGGGCCCGGTCGGGCGCGGTGTCCATCACCTTGCGGGCCGCGCCCGCCTGGATCACCATCACGCTCACATTGTGGGTGACGACATCGTGCAGTTCGCGCGCGATCCGGGAACGCTCGCGGTCGACGGCCAGCCGCATGGCGGCCTCGTGCTCCTCCTCCAGAGCGGTCAGCCGCTGCTTCCAGATGTGGACCGCGTTGGCCCCCAGTCCCACCCCGAGCAGCGCGAGGAACGGCACGAGACCGGGAGCGAACGACGGGAAGTTCTCGTCGCGCAGTACGGCGAGCAGAGCGGCGCCGGCCACCAGACCGGCCAGCGCCCGCGCCCGGTACGGGCTGTACACGGCCGCGCTGTAGGCGGCGACCACACAGGACAGGAACGTGTACGGGGTGGGGTCGCCGCCGCTCAGGTGCTGGTTGAACAGCAGGCTCGCGACGATCACCGCCCAGAACGCGGACAGCGGGTACCTCCGGCGCACCACCAGGGGCAACGCGGTCAGGGCGGCCAGCACCAGCTGCCAGGGCTGGACGGCTCCGGCGAGCTGCGTCACGCCCACTGCCCCGTCCGGGAACGGACCGATATACGGGACGCCGGGCGCGGGTATCCGCGGCGGCACCGGCACGAGTCCCGGAGGGACCGGCGCGGTGCCGCCGCCCTGCCGGTAGGCGGCGAGGACCGTGCAGGCGGCGAGGACGAAGGCGAGGATCGCGTCCGCCGTCCACATCCACCGGGACGGGCGGGGCAGCGGGCTCCGGCGCAGCAGGGCCGCGGCCCCCGTCCGCCACCGCTCCACGATCTCCACCCGCCACCGCTCCACGATCTCCGCCCGCACAGCCCTGCCCGCCCCGCCCATGCGCACAGTGTGGCAACCCGCGTGGCCTCCCACATCCGTCCCGCTGCGGACGACGGCGCGTCGGACTACATCCGTCGCGTACATCGCAGGGATGACGTGTCCGGCGGGTCATCCCGGGGCGGGAGCGGGTCTCGCCGTCAGAGGCGACGACCCGGGCCGGGGCCTGCCCCTAGCTTCGGACCGAACCGTCGAACGCCGACCCTGGAGGCACCGTGACAGCGACCGCGCCCGTCATCGACATGCGGGCTGTGAGCAGGACGTACGGGGAGGGGCCGCCGGCCCTCGCCGACGTGACGCTGAGCGTGGCCGCCGGGGAAGCGCTCGCCGTTCTCGGGCCGTCCGGCAGCGGCAAGTCCACGCTGCTCAACCTGATCGCGGGGCTCGACCGGCCGAGTGCGGGCAGCGTCACGGTGGACGGGCTGCGGGTGGACGAGCTGGGCGAGGCCGGGTCGGCGCGGTACCGGCGCACCAAGGTCGGCATGGTGTTCCAGTTCTTCAATCTGCTGGACGACCTGACGGTCACCGACAACGTGCTGCTGCCCGCCCAGTTGGCGGGGATGCCCCGGGCCGAGGCCCGCGCACGGGCCGCCGGTCTGCTGGCGGACCTGCGCATCGAGCGGCACGCGGACGCCTACCCCGGCAGGTTGTCCGGCGGGGAGCGGCAGCGGGTCGCGGTCGCGCGGGCCCTGATGAACCGTCCGGCCCTGCTGCTGGCCGACGAGCCCACCGGCGCGCTGGACACCGCCTCCGGCGCGGACGTCCGGGAGCTGCTCGCCGAACTCAACGCGTCGGGGCAGACGATCGTCCTGGTGACCCACGATCTGAGTCTCGCCGCGTCGTGTGCGACCCGGACCGTCGAGCTGGTCGACGGTCGCGTCGTGCGGGACACCAGGAGCGTCAGGGGCGCGGCGGCGGTGGCCCGATGAGCGCCCTCGGCCGGGTGGTGCGCGCCGGGGTCGGGCGACGGCGGGTGCAGACCGCCGTGATGATCATGACGACGCTGATGGCCGTCACCGCGTCGGTGCTCGCCGCCGGGCTGCTCGTCGCGTCCCAGGCCCCCTTCGACCACGCCTTCGCCCAGCAGCACGGCGCCCATCTGACCGCGCGGTTCGACGGTGCGAAGGTGACGGCCGCGGAACTCACGGCGACCTCCCACGCGTCGGGCGTGACCGCCGCGGCCGGGCCCTTCCGGACCGTCTCGGTACGCGCGCGTACCGCCTCGTCCTCGGAGATCGTGCCGGAAGGCGTCGATCTGCCGCCGGTGACCGTCGCGGGCCGGGAGGACGCAGGCGGCGGGGTCGACCGGGTCGATCTCGTGTCCGGCGCCTGGCTCACCGGCCCCGGCCAGATCGTGGTGGCCAGGGGCATGCTGCCCGTCGAACCGGGCGCGCGGCTGACGTTCCCCGACGCGCCGGGCAGCCCCACGCTGACCGTGGTCGGGGTCGCCCGGTCGGTGACCGGCACCGCGGACGCCTGGGTGACTCCCTCGCGGGCCGCGTCGCTGGACGCGCCGGGCGGCGCCCCCACGTACGAGATGCTCTACCGCTTCGCTCGCGCGGGGACGGACGCCCAGGTGGCCGCCGACCGGGCCGCGATCACCGCGGCGGCGCCGAAGGGCGCGCTGACCGGGTCGCAGTCCTATCTGACGGTCAAGCAGGAGGAGACCGCCAACGCGATGGCGTTCGTGCCGTTCCTGGCCGCTTTCGGTGTGCTCGGGCTGCTCCTGTCGGTCCTGGTCATCGGCATCGTCGTCAGTGGCGCGGTGGGAGCCGCGACCCGGCGCATCGGCATCCTCAAGTCCGTCGGCTTCACCCCGGCGCAGGTCGTACGGGCCTACGTCGGGCAGGCGTTGATCCCCGCGGCGGTCGGCTGCGCCCTGGGGCTGGTGGTGGGCAATCTGCTGGCCGTCCCCGTGCTCGGGGAGGTCGGCGAGGCCTTCGACGGTCCGTCGGCGTCGATCCCCCTCTGGATCGACGCAGCCGTGCCCGCCGCGGCCCTCGCCCTGGTCGCCTGCGCCGCTCTGGTGCCCGCGCTGCGCGCCGGACGGCTGCGCACCGTGGCGGCTATCACCACCGGACGCACGCCCGGCACCGGCCGGGGGCGCCTGGCGCGGCGGCTCACGGGACGGCTCGCGGTGCCGCGCGCGGTCAGCCTCGGGCTGGCGGGCCCCTTCGCCCGGCCGGCGCGGTCGGCGACGATGGCCGCCGCGGTGGTCTTCGGCGCCGCCGCCGTCACCTTCGGGGTCGGGCTCGCCCTCACGCTCGGGGCCGTCCAGTCGGGCCGCATGCTCAACTCGGGCGGGTCGGTCGTCGTCGGGACGGGCGGCGGGCAGGCGCCGCCCGGTGCGCAGGCCGTCCACGTGGGCGGCGGTCCCGAGGAGCCGAAGGCCGACCCGGCCGAGATCGCCGCCGCGCTCGGCGCGCAGCAGGGGACCAGCCGCTTCTACGGCACGACCCAGGCGGAGGTGACCGCGTCCGGCGTCACCGGCGCCACCACCGTGGTGGCCTACCAGGGCGACGCCTCGTGGGGCGGCCCCCCGATGGTCTCGGGCGACTGGCTGGACGGGCCCGGCCAGGCCGTGGTCACCACCCGGTTCCTGAAGGCCGCCGGGATCCGGGTCGGCGACACGGTGACCCTGACGGAGCAGGGGCGGAGCGTCCCGGTACGGATCGTCGGCGAGGCGTTCTTCACCGAGGGCGACGGCATGGAACTCCTGACCCCGGCCTCGACCCTCACCGCGCTCGGGCTGGACGCGACACCGGGCCGGTACGACGTGGAGACGAAACCGGGCACGGATCCGGCGCGCTACCTGGCCTCGCTCAACGACACGCTCGACCCCCTCGGTGCCGTCGCCCAGGCGAACACCGCCGACGACTCCAGCGTGATCGCCGCCATGGACGCGCTGATCGGGACCCTCACCCTCATGCTCGTCGTGGTCGCCGGTCTGGGGGTGCTCAACACCGTCGTCCTCGACACCCGCGAGCGCGTCCACGACCTCGGCGTCCTCAAGGCCCTGGGCATGGCCCCCCGCCAGACCCTGACCATGGTCGTCACCTCGGTCGCCGGAATCGGGCTGCCGGCCGGCGCGCTGGCGGTCCCGGTCGGCGTGGCCCTGCACCACTACGTCACGCCGCTCATGGGTGACGCCGTCGGCATGACCCTGCCCCCCTCGCACATCGGCGTCTACGACGCGCCCGAGCTGGCCCTGCTCGCCCTGGGCGGGCTGGTCATCGCGGTGGCGGGCGCCCTGCTGCCGGCCGGCTGGGCCGCCAGGACGACCACCGCCACCGCCCTGCGCACCGAGTGACCGTGCCTACGCCGCCGTGCGCGCGCCCTCGCCGTTCCGCCTGAACGCCCACTCCGCCCTCGGCTCCACCACGCACCGGAAGACCCGTCGGACGGGGGAGGTGCACAGCAGGGTGACGGTCAGGGCGGCGACGAGGGTGACGGCGAGGGCGCCGAGCGGCTGGTGGATCCAGGGGTGGTCGTACCAGTGGGCGGGTCCGGCGACCTGCTTGACGAAGCCGTGCAGGAGATAGCCGTAGAGCGTGGCCGCGCCCAGAGCGGTGAACCAGGTGGGGCGTCCCGGCACCCAGGCCAGGAAACAGGCCACCAGGACGAGGGAGCAGCCGAAGGTGGCGAGGGTCATCACGGGGCCGTACCAGGCGGGCGCCCCCAGTTGCACGGCGCTGTCGTCGTGGAAGAACCAGGCGTGGACGCCTCGCGGGGCCGCCCAGTACGCCACGGCCAGGGCGGCGGCGAAGACCGGCACCGCCAGGACGCGTACCGCGCGGCGGCGCACCAGCCGGAAGTGCTCGGGCTTCAGCAGCAGGCCCAGGACGAAGTAGGGCAGGAACTGGAGGACTCGTTGGAGGGCGAGGTCCGTGCCGATGGCGGACGAGAGGGTCGCGAGCATCGCGACGACCAGCGCGAGCGGCAGCGGCCACCGGACGAGGCGCCAGACCGGCGCGGTCAGCCGCCAGATGAACAGGGCGGCCAGGAACCAGGTCAGGTAGAGGGGGTCCAGCAGGCTGATGTCGCGTTCCGGGGCGTCGTCGGTCCACCTCGTGACGAGGGTGTACGCCACCTCGAAGACCACGTACGGCACGGCCACGCCGGTGATCAGGCGCTTGACGCGGCGCGGGCTGCCGTCGAAGCCGCGGGAGAAGTGGCCGGAGATGACGATGAACGCCGGCATGTGGAAGGCGTACACGAGGGTGTAGAGCGCGGTGACGGTGCGGCTGCCCTCGCGCAGGGGCTCCCAGGCGTGGCCCACGGCGACCAGCAGTATCGCCAGGTACTTGGCGTTGTCGAAGAAGGCGTCTCGCGTCGTCGCGGACGCGGCCTGCGCCGGGGCGGCGGGCATCGGGGCGGCCTGCGCCGGCTGAGCCTGCGGTGGCTCGCCCTGCGGTGGCTGAGCCTGTGGTGGCTCGGCCTGTGTCGGCTCGGTGTCGTTCGAGGGCAGTGTGGCCTGCCCGATGCCCTCCTGGCGCAACCCGGACAGACCAGAACACCTCTCACACGACCGTGCCCCCTGCCCCGGGACCCGCTGGGGGGGGGAAGCTCCGACACCTTTACCGGGGCCCTGCTTACCGTCTTCCGGCCGGCTAAACATCCCGACGCGGCCGAAGGTCAGAGGCGGCGTCGCGGGTCCGGGTCTGGGTCCGCCGTCGTGTCCGCCGTTGTCTCAGCCTCTTCGCCTGCGCCTGCGCTTGCGCCCTCGCCTGCGCCTGCGCCTGCACCTTCGTCTTCGTCTTCGTCTTCGTCTTCGTCGTGGGGCTGTCCGAGGAGTTCGCGCAGCAGCCGTTCGTCGTCGGGGCCGAGGCCGGCGACGAAACTGGCCAGCACGGCCTCGCGGTCCCGCTCGGCGTCCAGCACCCTGCGCATGCGGTGGGCGGCGAGACCCGCCTCGTCGGACGCGGGCAGCCATGCGAACGAGCGCCCGCCGCGCTCGCGGGTGACCGCGCCCTTGGCCAGCAGACGGGTGAGGATCGTGATCACCGTCGTATAGGCGAGACCGCCGCCCAGGCGTTCCTGCACCCACCCGGCGGTGGCCGGACCGTCCGCCTCCCGCAGCGCCGACAGGACCAACGCCTCCAGCTCGCCCTGGCCCCGCCGCCGGGGACGCTGCCGGTGATCCGTCACGCCCCGTCTCCTCTCCGCCGCCGTCCGTTTCCCGGTCCGACATCGTATAGACGCCGCTCGCCGCAGCCGCCGCACTCACTGGTCGACAACGCCGCCGTCGCCCACGCCCAGCACGCCTGACGCCCCTCGCCCCTCCCCCGGCTTCGGGCTCACAGCCTGCCGAACGCCACCCCGCGCCAGATCCAGCCCGCCGCCAGCACCGCCTCCCGCAGCGGTTCCTTCATCTCCGCCGGGTCGAAGCGGTACGTCTCCTGGAGGCGCCGGCGGCCGTCGGGGTCGCGCTCGACCACCCACCGGCGGGAGACCGTGGTCACCTGTCCGCGGCCGAACTCCCGCGCCACGGCGAGCCGGGGCGGGTCACCGACCCAGGTGACCTCACGCCACTCGTCGACGCTGCGCACCTCGTGGGTGCCCGGCAGCAGACGCATCCGCGTCTTCAGCGTCTGTTGCATCCGCACCCGGACGAAGTACGTGTGCCAGGAGGGCTCCCGGACCCGCCACTCCGCCACCAGATCGGCGCGCTCCTCGGGCAGCGCGTCGCGTATCCGGTACGGAACCTCCGGGCCGTTGATCGCGAACAGCGCGGCCCGGACCTCCTCGGCGGAGCGCGGCACGAGACCGCCCTCGGGGTGCCTGGTTCCGGTCAACTTGTCGAAAAAACCCATCCGATCAACCTAGGGCACAGGCGAGTACGACCACCCGGGCCGCCCGGACATCTCGTCCGGCAGAGGGTCGAACCGCCCCCGCGCCCGCCGCTAGGGCCTTTCTTTCGGATCAGGTCGGCTTGGAGCGGCGGTGCCTTGTTCGCGACCCGAGTGGGGTCTGGTGCGTGCAGCTGCAAGGCGGAGGAGGGAGTCAACGCGATGGGGGTCCCCCCGCGCGAGCGCAGTCGAGCGTGGGGGAGTTGGCGACCGACGACAACGCCGCAGATGGGCGTGCCAGACCCCACGACCGACGGCAAGATCCGAAAGAGAGGCCCTAGTCTTGCCCCTCATGGGGAAAACCGCAGGTGGGCAGATGGCGGTCGTGGCCGCGTTGGTGCGGTCGGCGTTCCTCGTGAACGCCGTGTACGCCGAATCGAGCCGCGCCCACGGCATCACTCCGCAGCAGGGCCAACTGCTGTGCGTGCTGATGCCGCAGCCGTACGGCATGAGCGAACTCGGCGAGATGCTCGGGCTCGCCAAGTCGAGCCTGACGGGGCTGGTGGACCGGACCGTCCAGCGCGGACTGGTCCGGCGCGAGCCGGATCCGCGGGACGGGCGGGCCGTCCGCGTCGGACTCACCGAGCAGGGCGACCGGCTCGCGCAGGGGTTCTACGACGAGACGTGCCGCCGCCTCGAGAACCTGCCCTCGGGGCTGAACACGAACGAACGCGACCGGCTCGCCGCGCTGCTCGCCCGCGTCGTCCTCGACAACAAGGTGCCCGAGGTCTTCACCGACCCCGCAGCCTGACCCACCGACCCCGCCGCCTGACCCCTGCCGTCGCGTGACCCTGCCATCTCCCGCTCACCCGCTCACTCGACGGAAGTCGCTTCGCGCTCCTTGTGAGCTCGTGCGGCGATCCTCAATGTCAAGGTCACCGCGACCGACGTGAGCGCCATGGCGGTCATCGCCGTCGCCGGTGAGGTGAGTTGGGCGACCGCCCCGGCCAGCGCCGCGCTCACACCCTGCATCGTGAGCATTCCGGCCGAGTGCAACCCCAGTGCGTGGCCGCTCAGTTCGGGCGGGGTGAGGGCCATCAGCCGCTCCTGCTGGATCAGGCTCGCGCCGAAGCCGACGGAGGCGAGGGCGGCGCAGGCCGCGGCGAGCGGGAGGGCCGGGCGCAGGGCGAAGAAGGCGTAGGGAGTGGCCAGGAGCAGGAGGAGCGGAGTGGCCAGACGGGGACGCAGGGCCGGCGGGACGAGCCGCCCCACGGTCACGTCCCCGACCAGCATGCCCAGCGCCCCGCACGCGAACAACGTGCCCGCCGCCTCGGGGTCGTAGGACACGAAGAGCGCCTCGCAGCCGACGACCAGGCCGTTGGGGAGCCACAGGCCCAGATAGGTGAGGCGGCGGGGGCGGGAGGACCACAGGACCGCGTTGGTGCGCCGAGTCGCCGCGACCGAGGGACGGCCGGAGGCCCGCGGGGGGCGGACGGTCAGGCCGAGGCGGGTGACCACGGCGGCCGTCGCGTGGAGCAGGGCGGCGAGCAGCAGGACAGCACGCGGGGAGAACGCGGTCACGAGGGCGCCGCCACCGGCGAATCCGATGATCTGCATCAGCCCGCTCAGCATGTTGAAGAGCGAACGCCCCGGCAGATAGCCGTCCTTGGCGAGGATCTCGTTCAGCAGGCCCCAGCGGACGCCCCCGCCGAGCGAGGCGACCAGCCCCTGGAGGAGCACGACCGCGAAGAGCCCCCACACCGGCAGCCCGGGCAGCGCCATGACGGCCGTCGCGACGGCGAAGGCGAGGGAGAGGCCGGTCAGCGCCGACCTCGGGGGCAGCCGGTCGGCGCCCGAGAGGAAGAAGGTCGCGCCCAAGACCTGCGCGAGCGACGGGCCGAACATGCTCACCGCCGACAGCAGCGGGGAGTCGGTGGCCCGGTAGACGAGCGTGCCGAGGGCGAGCCCGCTCACCGTCCCGGCGGCGGTCTGAGCGGCGGCGGCAAGGAAGAGGGGCGTGAACTCGGGGGTGCGGAAGAGCTGTCGGTATGTGTGGCCGGTCATGGGGCGGAGTCTGCGACGGGCCGTAGCGGGATGGTTATTGTTTCGCCCGACCGCGAAACGTCGGGTCCGGGCACCGCACGGGCAGGGGTACCGACACAGGTCCGGGCACGGGCTCGGGCACGGGTGAGGGTGAGGGGCGCAGGGGTATGGGCTGGTGGCAGGTGAACGCGGACACCCTGGCGCGCAGCCGGTTCGTGCTCTCGCCGCTCGCCGAGACCTTCGCGAGCCTGAAGCTGCTGCACGCGGGCGTGGGTACGCATCCCGGCGAGCACGACTGGCTGCGCGACCGTCTCCCCGGCTACCGCGCCGTCCTGGCGGCCGACCCGGTGACCGCGCTGCTGGTGCGGGCCGGGCTCGGACGGAGCTGGGTCGCCGACTTCCTCACGCCGACGCCGAGGGACGGCGAGAGCTTCGAGGAGGGTGTGGCCCGCATACGGGCGGCCGACCCGGCCCAGGCCCGCGCCCATCTGCGGATGTCCCTGGCCGGCCCGCTCCCCGCCGCCCTGGACCGCGACGACCTGCCGGAGCGGGCGGCCGGGCTGCTGGAGTACGTCTGGGAGGCGGGCGTACGGCCGCACTGGGAACGGCGACGGCGCGTCCTGGAGGCCGATGTCGTCGCGCGGACCGCGCAGGTGAGCCGGGGCGGCTGGGCCGCCGTACTGGACTCGCTGCGGCCGGGGACGCGGTGGCTCGGCGAGAGTCGGTTTCAGGTCAACCTGCACGAGTATCCGCCCCGCGAGATCTCCGGTGCCGAACTGGTGTTCGTGCCGGTCACCCCGAAGACCGGGTGGGTGTCGTGGGACGAGCGGGAACGGTACGCCGTCGTCTATCCCTGTACGGGGGCGCTCGCCGAGGACCACCGGGACCGGGCCCGTGCCGTACCCGCCGCGCTGGGCGCCCTGCTGGGGCCGGGGCGGGCCGCGGTGCTGATCCTCCTCGCCGGCCCCCTGAGCACCACCCAGCTGGTCGCCCTGACCGGGCAGGGCCTCGGCTCGGTCGGCCGCCATCTGCGGGTACTGCTGGACGCGGGACTGGTGGAGCGACGGCGCGCGGGGCGGTCGGTGCTGTACTCGCGGACCGCGGCGGGCGAGGTCCTGGCCAGGGCCGCCGCCGGGTAGGCGTCCCGCGGGGCCGAGCGGGGCGGGGCAGCACGGCGACGGGCCGGAACCGGAAGCGGGGGACGGCCCCGGAAGGGGTGGGTTCACCGCCCGGGGCTAGCATCCGGAGCATGACTACTGATGCCGGTGCCTCTCCCCTCGACGTCTCGATCGATGCCCTCAAGGGCGGTTCCGCGGAGCTCTCCCAGTACGCGGGCAAGGCCGTGCTCGTGGTGAACGTGGCCTCCAAGTGCGGCCTGACCCCGCAGTACACGGGCCTGGAGAAGCTCCAGGAGCGGTACGCCGCCCAGGGCTTCACCGTGCTCGGCGTGCCCTGCAACCAGTTCCTCGGACAGGAGCCCGGCACCGCCGAGGAGATCGCCGAGTTCTGCTCGGCCACCTATGGCGTGTCCTTCCCGCTGACCGAGAAGGTCGAGGTCAACGGCGCGGAGCGGCACCCGCTGTACGAGCGGCTCGTCGGGTTCGCGGACGGTGAGGGCCACGACGGCGACATCCGCTGGAACTTCGAGAAGTTCCTGATCGGGCGGGACGGGTCCGTCGTCGCCCGCTTCTCCCCGCAGACCGAGCCCGAGGCCGCCGAGGTCGTCGCGGCCATCGAGAGCCAGCTGGGCTAGTCGGGAGCCGGTCGAACCGGTCGGGTCTGGCCGAACCGGTCGGTCTGGCCGGTCGGATCGGGCCGGTCGGGTCGGATCGGCCGGCTTGACCTTGCCCCTGGGGCAGGGCGGAGCCTCCTCGTCGCCGGGCGCGAAGGCCGCCCGGCGACGGAGGACGACGGGGGTGCGGGGTGGACATCGGCGACGACGGCGCCCTGCTCACGATCGGCGCGTTCGCCGCGCGGGCCCGGCTCTCGGCCAAGGCGCTACGGCTGTACGACCGGCTCGGGCTGCTCGCCCCGGCGTACATCGACGAGGTCAGCGGTTACCGCTACTACCGGGCCGGCCAGGTGGAACGGGCCCGGCTGGTGGCCATGCTGCGCCAGCTCGACATGCCGCTCGCGCGGATCGCCGAGGTGGTGGAGACCACTGACGGGCCCGCGTCCGGGGAGCTGCTCGCCGCCTACTGGGGCGATGTCGAGACCCGGTTCGCCGCCCAGCGCACCCTCGCCGCCTACCTCCGTGCACGGCTGTCGGGGAGGAGCTCAGAGATGTACGAGAAGTTCGAGGTCCGGTTGGTGGACGTGCCCGAGCAGGTGATCGTCACCGAGACACGGCACACGCTCGCGGACGAGCTGCCCACGTGGATCCCCGCCTCGCTGGGGCGGCTGGAGGAGGCGGCCGGGGAGTGCGGGGGCGTCGTCGGGGCGCCGTACGTCGTCTACCACTCCGCGGTGTCCATGGAGAGCGACGGGCCGGTCGAGTCCTGCGTGCCGGTCGCCGACGAGGCTGCGGCCCGGCGCTGGGCGGCCGCCGCACGGGGTCGGGGCCGGCAGTTCCAGGCGCGGGTCGAGCCCGCCCGGCGGCTCGCGTACACGAGGATCACCAAGGCGCAGGTGGCACACCCGCAGATCCTCGCCCCGTACGAGGCGGTGGAGGCGTGGATGAAGCGGGAGGGCTGGGACTACGACGGGCCCTGCCGGGAGATCTACTTCGCCGACTGGGACACGGCGGGAGCCGAGGACCCGGTGTGTGACGTGGCGTTTCCGGTGAAGCGGGCCTAGCGGGCCCGGTCGCGGCCCCGCGTCGGGGATGTGCCGAGCCCCCTCGGCAAGGACGGCGATCTGGTCGAGGGGGCTCTTGGGTCGTACGCGTGAAGCCGGTCGTACGGGTGAAGCTGGTGGGGCTGGTCCTGCTGGTCCTGCTGGTGGGGCTGTCTCAGGGGATCGTCCCCTTACGCCTTGACCGATGCCACGAAGGTGTTCCACGCGTCGGCGGGGAAGGCCAGGGTCGGGCCCTCGGTGACCTTGGAGTCACGGACGGCCATGGCCGCACGGAGAGGGGACTTGATCTCGACGCACGCGCCGTTGCCCTGGGAATAGGAGGACTTGACCCACTCGTTCGCGGCGCCCTGCTGAATTGCCATGTTCGCTCCGGTAGTCAGTTGCTGAGTTGCTGTCACCACGCCGTGCGCAGATCTCCGTCTGCACGGCATGGTTTGCGCCACCGTTGTTGCTTGATGGCGTGATCGACGCTACTCGCCAACATCGTGATACGGAGCGACTATTCACCCGTCCGGATGGCATATTCCATAGGGACTTCCCTCCGGCCCGGCCGACGGTGTACCTTGCCGCCCCTCATGAAGCGACCTCCCTGGCATAGTCCTTCGCGACCTTCGCGATGAACTCCCGGGTCTGGTCCGCGTTCAGGGCCTGGGCCCGCAGATGCTCGTACATCACGCTGTACTTCTGGACGTCCTGCGGCTTCTCCAGGTACAGGTCGCTGGTGACTCCCTCGATGTAGACCACGCTGGAGTCGGCGGCGTCCGGGAACTCGAGAATCGCGTACTGGCCGCTCACCCCCGGATGCGCGCCCATGGTGAACGGGATCAACTGCACGGTCACGTGCGGCAGCTGGGACATCTCCAGCAGGTAGTCCAGCTGCTCGATCATCACCTGCCGGTTGCCGACCTCGCGACGCAGCGCCGCCTCGTCCAGGACCGCCCACAGACGCAACGGGTTGTCGGCTGTGGAAATACGTTCCTGTCGGCGCAGGCGCACCTGGATCCGCTTCTCGATGTCCGCCGGCGGGGCCTCCGGCAGCGCGCCCGAGATCAGCGCCTCCGCGTACTGACGGGTCTGGAGCAGCCCGGGCACGACCTGCGGGTCGTACACGCGCAGGCTCGCCGCGTCCGTCTCCAGACCGATGTAGACGCTGTACGGAACATCGCCGAAGGCATGCCACCAGCCCTGCTGGCGGGAGTCCTTGGCCATCTCCATCAGCGAGTCGACCATCCGCTGGTCCTCGACCTCGTACACCCCGCACAGATCACGGACGTCACGCTGGCTGATGCTGCGTCGGCCGTTCTCCAGCCGGCTGATCTTCGACTGGGACACCAGCAGGCGCTCGGCCACTTCTTCGGCCGTCATGCCCTTGAGCTCACGGAGCCGACGCAGCTCCTGGCCCAGCCGGCGTCGCCTGACAGTGGGATTGACATTGGACGCCACGGGACGTGCACCTCCGGCTGCGTGTCTGCAAGTGACACTTTGCGTATCTGCTGTTGAGCAGACTGCCACCAAGGTGCTTTCTACCGCTGGAAAACGGTGGATATGCGGCGGGTACACGCCAGTTCGGGTCGGTCCCCGACATGCGTCCGCGCGGGGCGGCGGAACGATGCGTCCCACCACCCCGCGCGGCCGCTGCGGCTCCCGGACGGGTCCTGGGTCCGACGGGTCCAACCGGCCCTGCGGGTCTTACGTCTTGCGGTGCCCCGGTCCTGCCGGCGCGATGTCGTGGGACTGCGGCTCAGTGAGCCACGACACGCGCCATGGGACCGCGGTGCGGCTGCGCCGGAACACCACGGGCGGGTTCCGGAGCGGGCCTGGCGCCGGGTCCGGCCTGCCGGCCGGGTGGCGCCTGGTTGCGACGCGGCTGTGCCACCGCGCCGTTCTGGACGTCCATCACGGCGTGCGCCACGAGGCCGCCCATCGGGTCGTGCCTGATCAGATCCCGCAGCCGGGAGCGGGACGAACGTCCCTCGTTGCCCGGGTACAGGTGCTTGCCGAGGCCGACCGCGTGCGCCAGTGCGGCGAGCGCCGCGGTCCGCGGGTCCGGCGGTACGCCGGTGCGGATCGCGGAGTCCAGCCGGGCCTTGATCTCCCGGCTGATGTCGGTGTCCGTCGCCTGGTAGCGAGTCGTCGGCAGCACTCCGCACATCTGTCCCGCCACGGCATGAACCATGCCGCACCGCTCCAGATGCGAGAGGTAAATCTGGCGTAGCCCGAGACGCGGCCCGCCGATCCAGTGGACAGCCCGTACAGGAGCGCCACGCCTTCGCAGCAACTCCAACGCGCAGTCCAGCGTTGGGTCTCCAGTCGGCCGTGGGGACACCACGGCGATACGATCCCCGTCAGGGGCTATCCGTCCGGCCAGCGCCAGCTCCACTAGCTGTGCTCCGGCCAGACCGAGGTCGAGCGACTGCGGCTGTGCGGTGGTACCCGTGGTCGGGTCCAGCGCCAGCAACAAAAGCTCTTCCGGAATTGTTCTGCGGCTCCTGCCCATCCATGCCTCCCCGCGTGGATGAATGACAGGGTGACCCCTCTCACAATGGTCTGTCGAGGGTGCGTGACCTGTTTGTAGTGGAACCAGTAGGTATGTCGTTCTCGTCTACCGCAGGAGCCAAGCGCTCTACACAGGACACTGGTACATGGTTCGGACACGCTGTGAGGCGTGTTTCGGGCGGGCGGTTCACGGTTCGGCACGAGCGCGCGGTGGGCGTGCGGCACAGGAGGAGGCATCGGTGGCGGGCGAGTCCCCCGACAGGTCGAAGCAGCGCGAGTCGTCGGCAGAACCGACGTCGGGGAGCGCGAGCACGGTTCCCGAGGCACGTGAGCCTCGCGATTCCCGCGAAGTCCGCGATCCGCGGGTGGCCGTGGCACGGGAGGCCGAGCCGTCGGCGGCCCGGGGCGGCGTGGACACGGCGACGCGAGTGTTCTCGGTCCGGGACCTGAAGACCGCGGAGTCCGAACAGCCCGAGGAGCCCACGGGAGCCGAGGACGACGGCGAGGCCACGGCGGGCGCGCCCGCCGAGGAGGTCGAGGACGCCACGGAGGCCGAGGACGCCGGGAAGACCGGGCGGCCCGAGGCGGACTCCGACGTCGACGCCGAGGAGCCCGCGGGGGCCGAAAACGGCGGTGCGGCCACGAAGACCGGGTCCGCCGAGGACACCGAGGACGCCGAGAGCGGCTCCGAAGGCGCCCAGGACGGCCCCGAGGGCGCCGTGGCGGCCCCGAGCGCCTCCGAGGCCGCCGGGGGCGCTTCCGGGGGCAGTGACGAGCGCCTGCGGGAGGCTGTGGCCCAGTGGGTGGCCTCGGCGGACGACAAGGGCTCCGCGGAAGAGCCCGCGACGGACTCGGCGGCGGACGGCAACTCCTCGGCCGGGGACACGTCGGACGAGGACACCGGTGCGGAGGCGGAGGAACGTTCCGCGAGCGACACCGCGGAGGCCGACGAAGCCGACGAGCCCTCCGACGCGAAGCCGACGCCCGACGCGAAGCCGACGCCCGAAGCCGAGGCCCAGCCCGAAGCCGAGACCGCCGCCAGGTCCGCGTCCAAGCCCGCGCCGAAGTGGGCGTCGGGCGCCGGCGGGAAAGCCGCCCCGGACGACAAGCCCGGTCAGGCCGAGGACTCCGCAGCAGACGCCTCGGCCAAAACCGATGCCGACGCCGACTCCGACGCCGACGCCGACGCTGCTACCGACACCGCGGACGCCGACAAGCCCGACGATTCCCCCGTCGACCAGCCCACCGCCGTCTTCAAGGCCCCCCGGCCCAAGCCCGCCGTCGACCAGCCGACCACCATGCTGAAGCTGGGTGGCGCCACCAGGCCCAAGCCCAAGCCCGAGCCGGACGAGGACGAGGCCGGCCCGAAGGCCGACGAGAAGGCCCGGCCCGAGGCCCCCGCCGAGCGGACCAGCAAGTTCGTCGCGCTCAAGCCGCTCGACGAGCCCCGCCCGCCGAAGCCGGCCGACGTCACCGCCCTCGTCCCGCAGGTCGGCCCCGAGCGCACCACCCAGCAGCCGCTGCCGCCGAGGCCGCCGCTGGACCTGCTGGCGGAGCTGACGAACACCCCGCCGCCCCCGCCGACCCCGCTGCGCACGCTCGGACGGCGACTCAAGATCTGGACGCCCCTGGTCATCCTGCTGCTGGTCGCATTTGCGATCGCGCAGGCTGTACGACCGCTCCCGGCGGCCGCGTTGACCCTCACCGCGAAGGACTCGTACACCTTCGAGGGCGGCAAGACACAGCTGCCCTGGCCGAGTGAGGGGCAGGGCTGGATGGACGCCGACGGCGTCGGCACGATGGGCAGCTTCGGCAAGCAGACGCCCGTGGCCATCGGCTCGGTCGCCAAGACCATGACGGCGTACATCATCCTCAAGGACCACCCGATGAAGGCCGGGGAGGAGGGCCCGGAGATCGAGGTCGACGCGACGGCGGAGAAGGAGGGCGGCTACGACGTCTCCGGCGACGAGTCGACGCTCAACACCGTCAAGGCCGGCGACAAGCTCACCGAGAAGCAGGCCTTGTCGGCCGTCCTGATCCCCTCCGCCAACAACATCGCGCGGCTGCTCGCGCGCTGGGACGCGGGTTCGGAGGCGGCGTTCGTGAAGAAGATGAACGCCACCGCCAAGGACCTGGGGATGACGAACACGACGTACACCGACCCGTCGGGCCTGAAGGAGACCACCGTCTCCACGGCCGAGGACCAGGTGAAGCTCGGCCGCGCGTTCGTGAACGTCCCGGCCCTGGTCTCCATCTCCAGCGCGGCCAGCTGGACCGACCCCTCCGGCAAGTACTGGAACAACTACAACGAGCTGCCGTACAAGATCGGCGCGATCGGCATCAAGACCGGCAGCACCACCGCGGCCGGCGGCAACCTGCTCTTCGCCTCCCGCAAGACGGTCGACGGGCAGACCGTGACCCTCGTCGGCGCGGTCCTCGGCCAGCACAAGCCGAAGATCCTCGAGACGGTCAACGCGGTCAGCCAGACGGCGCTGCTCGCCGCCCAGGACGCGCTCGCCTCGGCGAAGATCCTGAAGAAGGGCGACGTCGTCGGGTATGTGGACGACAAGCTGGGCGGCCACACGCCCGTCGTCATCACCAAGGACGTCCCCGCCCTCGGCTGGGCGGGCATGACGGTGAAGCTGTCCTTCACCGCCGATGACGTGCCGCACACGGCGAAGGCCGGCACCCAGGTGGGCACGCTCACCGTCGGTGACGGCTCCAGCAGTGCCGTGAAGGTGCCGGTCGCCCTTCAGGCGGACCTGGTCGAGCCGGGCTTTGCGGACAAGCTGACGCGCATCGGCTGACCTGCCACCCGCTCGTACGCCTCCGTCACCCCGTCGGGCAGCCGCCCGGCGGGGTGCGTGCTAGCGTCACGAAACGGGACAGGTCGCCGGTCGCAAGGACGCAGCCGTGAAGCGGACGCGAACGGCATGCGGCCGAGAGCAGAAGACGGGACACGGGGAGTGCCTTCAGGTGGCCACTGCGGAGCCGACACGCGCCGACGACACCGGTCCGGACCCGGACGCCGGCCCGCGACCAAGGGTGCCCGCCCCACAGTCGGGCGACCACGACCGTGACGACCACGACGGCCACGAGGGTCGTGACGCGGTGGTAGAGCTCGAGCGGGACCGCGTTCCGGACCGCAAGGCGACGGACGGCCCCGAGGGCGACCGCGCGGACGGCGCGGGCCCCGCCCGTGGGCCGTCCCGGGTGAGATCCGCGCTCGACCGCCTGGGCGGCTGGCTGCGCCGCCACCCCGTGCTGGCCATGACGGGACTCTCCGGCGCCCTGCACCTCGTCTGGTTCTTCACGTTCGCGAACAGTGGCGGCGACCTCGCGGCGCAGGACGCCTGGGCCGAGTTCGTCGGCCGGCACCCCGACTCCGCGTACAACCTCGCCTGGTACGGCGGCATGCACCCGGTGTCGTACAGCATGGTGTCGCCGTATCTGATGTCCCTGCTCGGCGTCCGGACGACGATGATGATCGCCGGGACGCTCTCGGCGGGCCTGCTCACCCTGATCCTGTTGCGCTGCCGCCCGGTGAAGAACCCCTTGTGGCCGGCGCTGGCCGGGGTCTTCGCCCTGCTGTGCAACGCGGCTTCCGGGCGGGTGACCTTCGGGCTGGGCAACACGTTCGCGCTGGGCGCGGTCGCCGTCGTGTTCTGCTGGCCGTACCGCTGGCGCTACAAACGGTGGGCGAAGGCGCTGTGCGCCGCCCCGCTCGCCGCGCTCGCCACCATGGGCTCGCCGGTGGCGGGGCTCTTCGTGGGGCTCGTCGCCGCCGCGCTGTTCCTCCAGAAGCGGCGGCCGGGCGCGTGGGCGCTGGGGCTCGCCCCGACGGCCGTGGTCGCCCTGTCCGCCTGGCTGTTCCCGTTCTCCGGCACCCAGCCGATGTCCTTCGGGTCGGCGTCCCTGCCGCTGCTGTCCGCGATCGCCGTCTTCGTGGCCGTCCCGCGCGACTGGAAGACCGTACGGATCACGTCGGCGGTGTACGGGCTCGGCGTGCTGCTCGTGTGGCTGATCAGCTCGCAGATCGGGTCCAACATCACCCGTCTCGCGATGATGTTCACGGGCGTGGTGCTGATGGCGGCGCTGCCGTTCGCCGTGCCGCGCAGCCGCAAGTGGTACGTGATCGTCCTGGCGTTCCTCGGGTTCGTCGGCTGGATCGGCTTCAAGTCGGTCGACGACGTCGTCCGGACGACCCCGGCGGCCTCCTGGGCACGTGAGCTGGCGCCGCTCGTCAACGAACTCCAGGAGATCGGCGCGGAGAAGGGGCGGGTGGAGGTCGTACCGGCCCGCTCGCACCGCGAGGCGTCCGCGCTCGCGCCGTACGTCAATCTGGCCCGGGGCTGGAACCGCCAGGCCGACATGGAGCGCAACCCCCTCTTCTACGACGACACCCTCAACTCGGCGAACTACCACGAGTGGCTCCAGCGGTGGGCCGTGCACTTCGTCGTCGTCCCGAAGGAGGCGCTGGACGGGGACGGCGGCGAACGGGAGCGGGAGCTGGTGCAGCGGGGGCTGCCGTATCTGGTGCAGATCTGGGGCGACGCCAACTGGCAGCTGTTCAAGGTCACCGACCCCGCCTCGCTCGCCGAGCCGAACGCGGTGGTGCAGCGGGCCAAGCAGGACGAGATGACGATCGACGTGAAGAAGGCGGGGCGGATCCTGATCCGGATCCCGTACTCGCCGTGGCTGAGCGTCGTCGACGCGGAGGGCAAGAGCCTGAAGCCGCCGCAGGAGACGGACGCGTCCAAGGACCGGGCCGAGGGGGAGCCGAAGACGTACGAGAACGTCGACGGGTGCCTGTTCGAGACGGCGGAGGACGCGGAGGGCGACAAGTGGACGATGCTGCTCGCGCCGAAGGCGGGGACCTACCGGCTGGCCGCGCCCTACCAGCTGCCCCGGGGCACCCCGTGCCCGGACGAGCTGAAGGAGCAGCCGTGATCAACGGAGCTGGCCCACGTACCGGTCCGTTCCCGGGATCGTAGGGACGAACGGCGCCACCAGCTCCACCCTGCCCAGCCCCGACTCCGCCACCGCCTCGGCCAGGCCCGTGAAGTGCGGTTCCCAGCAGTCCCTCGGGTCCGATTCCAGGAACCAGAGCAGGGTCAGGCGGGTGTCGACGCCCTCGACCTGCTTGACGTAGGTCATGCGGTCGCCGGGGAGGGGGGTGGGGCGGAAGACGGTGACCATGGCCGTCGGGGAGCCGGCCACCCGCTTGGGGAGGTGGCGGGCGCGCAACCACTGGAGGAGTTCGGCGCGCTGCCGCGCCGAGTCGGTGTCGATCACCTCGAGCACCAGGCCCGCGTACGGGTGGTCCAGGGCGTGGAAGTCGCGGGGGCCCGCGGCGCCGTCCCGGTACACGGTCGCCTCGTGGTCCTGGAACGCCGTGAAGACGTGGGTGCGGTCCTGGTGGACGCGGGCGTCGCGGTTGAGGCGCTTGTTGATGGCGACCGTCCACTTCATGTGGTCGTCGTAGCGGCCGTCGGTGATCCAGTAGGTGGAGAGGTAGCAGCCGGCGGTGACCGGCTGGGCGATCGCCGACTTCTCCGGTCGGCGCAGCAGCTGGAGGTCGCGGGTCGCCACCCACCTGCGGCCCGCGTACATCCAGGGCATCGCCATCGCGCCGGCGTAGTAGTGGTCGTCCTCGTACCAGCGGTTGTAGGCGTGCTCGTGGCCGGGGTGCGGTTCGACCATGGTGATCAGGGCGTGGCCGGGGCGCACCCCGTAGGGGCCGACGGCGGCCAGTTCGGCGTAGGTCTCGCTGCGGGTCTCCTCGGACATGGGAACTTCCCTTCCCTTCCGTCCTCCTGCGGTCGCCCATACTCTGACGCTCCGTCAGTTAATGCGCCAGGGTCAGGGGTCAGGGAGGATTCATGTCACTGCTCACCGGCAAGACCGTCGTCGTCTCGGGAGTCGGCGCCGGGCTCGGTCACCAGGTCGCCGCCGCGGTCGTCCGGGACGGCGGGAACGCCGTGCTGGGGGCGCGGACCGATGCGAGTCTCGCGAAGAGCGCGGCCGGGATCGACCCCGAGGGGGCGCGTACGGCGTACCGGGTCACCGACATCACCGACGAGGGGCAGTGCGAGGCGTTGGCCGAGCTGGCGCGGGAGCGGTTCGGGGGGATCGACGCCGTGGTGAACGTGGCGGCCTGGGACTCCTACTTCGGCGGGGTCGAGGACGCCGACTTCACGACCTGGCAGTCGGTGATCGACGTGAATCTGCTGGGCTCGCTGCGGATGACGCGGGCGTGTCTGGCCGGGCTGCGGGCGCGGGGCGGGTCGGTGGTGTTCATCGGGACGCAGTCCGCCGTGGCGGCTCCCTCGCAGGTGCGGCAGGCGGCGTACGCGGCCTCGAAGGGGGCGCTGACCAGCGCCATGTACTCGCTCGCGCGGGAGTGGGGGCCGCATCGGATCCGGGTCAACACCGTGCTGCCGGGGTGGATGTGGGGGCCGCCGGTGCAGGCCTACGTCCAGTTCACCGCGCAGACGGAGGGGGTGGCGGAGGAGGAGGTGCTGGGGCGGCTCGCCGAGCGGATGGCGTTGCCCGAGCTGGCGACGGACGGGGATGTGGCGGACGCGGCGGTGTTCCTGGCGTCGGACCGGGCGCGGGCGATCACGGGACAGTCGTTGCTGGTCAACGCCGGGGAGCTGATGCGTTGAGTTCATATAGGTGAATGCGAACCACCATACCGAATACTTTACCTCCCTTTGACCTTACGGTTACTTGTCGTGTTCACGCGGCAGCGCCCACGATGAGCGCCGGGCCGAACGCCGGGCTGAACTCAGGGAGGGCGCACATGAACGGTCTCGACTGGACCGTGCTCATCGGCTATTTCGGCGTGATGGTCGCGATCGGCGTCTGGTCGCACAAGCGCGTCGACAACGTGAGCGACTTCTTCACCGCCGGCGGCAAGATGCCCTGGTGGCTGTCCGGCATCTCGCACCACATGTCGGGCTACAGCGCGGTGATGTTCACCGGGTACGCGGGCATCGCCTACACCTACGGCGTGACCTCCTTCGTCACCTGGTCCTTCCCCATCGCGCTCGGTATCGCCATCGGCTCGAAGCTGTTCGCGCCGCGCATCAACCGGCTGCGGTCGCGGCTCCACGTGGCTTCCCCGCTGGAGTATCTGAAGAACCGCTACGACCTCAAGACCCAGCAGGCGCTGGCCTGGTCGGGGATGCTGCTGAAGATCGTGGACGTCGGCGCGAAGTGGGCCGCCATCGCGACCCTGTTGTCGGTCTTCACCGGGATCTCCCTCAACCAGGGCATCCTCATCACCGGCGCGATCACCGCCGTCTACTGCACGATCGGCGGTCTGTGGGCGGACGCGCTGACCGAACTCGGCCAGTTCGTCATCCAGTTGATGGCCGGCATCGCGATGTTCATCGCCGTCGTGCTGAAGCTGAACGACAAGGGCATCGGGTTCCTGGACGCCTGGGACCAGCCTGCCCTCCAGGGCCACGACAAGCCGCTGGTCGCCCAGTACGGCACGGTGTTCCTGCTCGCGTTCCTGTTCATCAAGCTCTTCGAGTACAACGGCGGCATGCTCAACCAGGCCCAGCGGTACATGGCCACGGCCGGCCCGAAGGAGGCCGAGCGCTCCGCGCGGCTGTCGGCGGTGCTGTGGCTGGTCTGGCCGCTGGTGCTGTTCTTCCCCATGTGGATGTCGCCGCTGCTGGTGACGTCGAACAAGCCGGACGGCTCCGACTCCTACGCCCTGATGACCGAACAGCTGCTGCCGCACGGCCTGTTGGGGCTCGTCATCGTCGGCTTCTTCTCCCACACGATGGCCATGTGCTCGTCCGACGCCAACGCCATCGCCGCCGTCTTCACCCGGGACTGCGCGCCGGTCATCTGGGCCCGCGCGCGGGAGTGGAACCAGCGGACGGGCCTGATCGCGGCCCGCATCGCGACGGTCGTCTTCCTCGGTCTGTCCATGGCGGCGGCCACGCAGGTCAACTCCCCCGCCTTCAAGGACATCATCACGGTCGTCATCAAGTGGGTGGCCGGGCTGATGGGCCCGATGGCGATCCCGATGATGCTGGGTCTGCTGCGCCCGTTCCGCCGCTCCGGCCCGACGGCCGCGCTGACCAGCTGGTCGATGGGTCTGCTGGCCTTCTGGCTGGTCAACTACCCGATCAACTGGAACGTGGACGGCGGAGTGCCGCTCCAGTACCAGGTGTCGATCCCGCTGTTCGTGTCGCTGGTCCTCTACATCCTCATCGGCTTCATCAAGCCCGAGGACACCCCGGAACGCCTCGCGATCATCGAACAGATCAACACGGACGGGGACGGCGGCGCCTCGGCCGCCGCGCAGGTGCCGCGACCCAAGGACGAGGTCCCCACGACGGTGTCGGACTGAACACCGTGTCGGACTGACCACCGTGCCGGACTGACCACCGTGTCGGACTAACTCCCCCTGGGATACCTGGCCATCCAGCCGGGTGACGCCCCGGCGGGACCGTGCAGGGCCGGCCCCTGGGTCATCTCCATGGCGAAGTCGTCGGCCAGTTCCAGGATCGTGGGGCGGCCCTCCAGCTCGGCCAGCCAGGCCGGCGGGAGGGCCGTCTCGCCGTGCAGGGCGCCGAGCAGACCGCCGGCGAGCGCGGCGGTCGGCCCCGAGGGCGCGCCGTGGTTCACCGCGAGCCGCAGCCCGTGCCGGACGTCCTCCGCGACGAGGGCGCAGTAGACGGCGCCCGACAGCACGGCCTCCGCGGACCCCGCCCCCGCGAGCTCCTCCACCCGCGCGGGACCCGGCAGCCCCTGCCGTACGGCGCCCAACGCGTGCTGCAACGCCTCCGACACCGCCTCGTGCCCCGGCCACGCGGCCAGCAGGGCGAGCGCCCGCTGCACCGCGCCGTCGAGACTCTCCCCGCAGGCCAGCGCGTGCACGGTGACGGCGTACGCGGCCGCCGCGAGGTACGCCGTGGGGTGGCCGTGGGTCTGGGCGGCGCACTCGACGGCGAGCTGGGCGACGAGTTGCGGCTCCCAGCCGACGAGCAGCCCGAAGGGCACCGAACGGGGAACCACCTCGGGCCCGGCCGCGCCGGGGCTCTTGGGCGAGTCCAGGGTGCCCATGACCTCGTCGCCGAGCCCGAGCAGCAGCGTCCGGGTCGGATCGCGCCGGGCGTACAGCCACTCCTCGCGGGCCAGCCAGCCGTCGTCCTTGCGGCGCAGGTCGGGCCCCCAGTCGCGCTGGGTGGCCGCCCATCTCAGATACGCCCGGTGCAGATCGGTCGGCGGATGCCAGGCGCCGGTGTCGCGCCGTACCTGGGCGCGGATCAGTCCGTCCACGGTGAACAGGGTCAGCTGGGTGAGATGCGTGACCGCGCCGCGCCGCCCGTGGGCGGGGGCCAGGTCCACGACCCCCTCGGGCCCGTGGGCCTGCCGGATCTCCTCGATCCCGAGCCCGTCGACGGGCGCCCCGAGGGCGTCACCGACGGCCGCGCCCAGCAACGTGCCACGCACCCGGCTGCGGAAGTCCTGCTGTTCGGCACGGCCCCAGACGGGCCCGGCAGTCGCACCCACCCAGCCCTCCCGCACCGTGCGTACATACGACGTCCGTCACTGTAATCGAACAGCGCGCCGTTCTGACCCTGTGCACGGGCTGTCCGGTGGAGGGGTGATGAAGACCTGGTGGGGTAAGGACACCGGCATGACCACCCCCACCACACGTATCCCACACGCGTCACGCGTGCTGCCGCTCACCGCCACCCTCCTCACCGGGACGGTCGCGCTCTACATGCTTCTCGTCGCCTTCGGGAACATCACCGACTTCGGCACCAACCAGCAGTTCGTACGTCATGTGCTGGCGATGGACACGACGTTCAAGGACGACGACGTGATGTGGCGGGCGGTGACGAGCAAGGGGCTTCAGGACGCCGCCTATGTCGTGATCATCGCGTGGGAGACCGTCGCGGGCGTGGTGCTGGCCGCCGGGACCTGGTTCTGGGCGCGGCGGGACCACATACGCGGTCGGGCGCTGTCCACGTACGGGCTGGTCATGACGATGCTGCTGTTCGGCGCCGGGTTCATCGCGATCGGCGGGGAGTGGTTCGCGATGTGGCAGTCGGACACCTGGAACGGACTGGACGCGGCGACCCGGGCGTTCCTGTTCGCCGGGGTCGTGCTGATCGTCGACCATCTGCCGCTCGGTCAGGCGCGGGAGGACTTCCGGGCGTGACGTCGGGGACGTGACGTGACGGCGCGACGGGGCGACGTTCGGGCCGCCGGGCTTCCGGGCCTAGTCGACGACTCTGACCTTCGTCCCCGTCTCGCCGAACGCCCACAGCGCCGTCCCGTCCGCCTTGGCCATCCGGATGCCGCCGGTCTGCGTACCGGCGGCGGCCGGGGGCGGGGAGGAGCCGTCGACGGCGTTGGAGAAGGCGATGTTGACGCCCGAGGTGGCGGAGAAGTAGACGATGTGCTCGATCGCCACGCCGTCGGAGCCCGTGGTGGCGTCCTTGCGGAGCGACACGGTGAAGCTGCCGACGGCCGGGTTCACCGTGCCGGGCCAGACCGTGAAGGTGCGGCGGGCCGTGTCGTCCGCGTCGACCAGCCAGACCCGGTGCTGCCCCAGCGAGTAGACGATCCGCCGGCCGGTGCCCGAACTGCCGGGCACCTCGGCCGCCTTGGGGGTGGCCGACGGTTTCGGCGAGGCCGAGGGCCGCGCGCCGGCCGACGCCGAGGCGCTCGGGCGGTTCGCCGCCGACGCGGTCGGGTGCGGGCCCTGCTCGGCCTGCGTCGTCAGGAAGACGACCGCGGCGATCGCGCCGGTCGTCAGGCCGGTGACCCAAACCCAGGAGGGAAGCCGTCGGGCAGGCACGGGCACGCATCTCCTCAGCTACGGGACCCCTCCGGTCGGGGCCCGATCATCGTACTGCGAGGGGCCCGCTCCCCGGTCCCTGAGTGGTCCCTGAGCGGTCCCTGATCGTCCCCTCAGTCCAGCACCGGCAGCAGGTCCGGCAGATGCCCGTCCGACGCCGAAGCCGCCCGCTGCCGCTCCTGCGGCACCTCGCCGTACAGCGTCGTGCGCGGCCTCGCCGGGCGGCCCGCCGCGTCCGCGACCGCGATCAGGTCCTTGACCGACTTGTAGGAGCCGTACGACGAGCCCGCCATCCGCGAGATCGTCTCCTCCATCAGCGTGCCGCCCAGGTCGTTCGCTCCCGAGCGGAGCATCTCCGCGGCCCCCTCCGAGCCCAGCTTCACCCAGCTGGTCTGGATGTTGGGGATGTGCGGGTGCAGGAGCAGCCGGGCCATCGCCGTCACCGCCCGGTTGTCCCGCATGGTCGGACCGGGGCGGGAGATGCCCGCCAGGTACACCGGCGCGTTCGTGTGGATGAACGGGAGGGTGACGAACTCCGTGAATCCGCCGGTCCGCTGCTGGATCCCGGCCAGGGTCCGCAGATGGCCCAGCCAGTGCCTGGGCTGGTCGACATGGCCGTACATCATCGTCGAGGACGACCGGATCCCGACCTCGTGCGCCGTCGTGACGACCTCGATCCAGGTCGCCGTCGGCAGCTTGCCCTTGGTCAGCACCCAGCGGACCTCGTCGTCGAGGATCTCGGCCGCCGTGCCGGGGATGGAGTCGAGCCCGGCCTCCTTCGCCGCCGTCAGCCACTCGCGGATCGACAGGCCGGTGCGGGTCGCGCCGTTGACGACCTCCATCGGCGAGAAGGCGTGCACATGCATGCCGGGGACCCGCTCCTTCACCGCCTTCGCGATGTCGAAGTAGGCCGTGCCGGGCAGGTCGGGGTGGATGCCGCCCTGCATGCAGACCTCCACCGCGCCCAGTTCCCAGGCCTGTTGGGCGCGGTCGGCGACCTGGTCGAGGGAGAGCGTGTACGCGTCGGCGTCGGTGCGGCGCTGCGCGAAGGCGCAGAAACGGCAGCCGGTGTAGCAGACGTTGGTGAAGTTGATGTTCCGCGTGACGATGTACGTGACGTCGTCGCCGACGGTCGCGCGGCGCACGTCGTCCGCGATGCGGGTCAGGGCGTCCAGGGCCGGGCCGTCCGCGTGGAGCAGAGCGAGGGCCTCGTCGTCGGTGAGCTTCGTCGGGTCGTCGGCGGCCGTCGCGAGGGCCTGGCGTACGTCCGTGTCGATGCGCTGGGGCGCCATGCCGGGGGCGGCCGCCTCGCGCAGGGCGCCCCAGTCGCCGTACACCTCGTCGAAGTCGTCGCGCCGGTCGGAGGTCCGGCCGTCGGTGTCGATGGTGCGGTGCAGGTCGGTGCGGCCGGACGGCACGAACACCTCCTCCGGCTCCTGCCAGGGGCGGCCCTCGACGACCGCGTCCGACACGGCGAGTCCCGTCTCCGGGTCGGCCAGCGCGCGGACGTGCGGCAGCAGCCGCGGGTCGAGCCACGGCTCGCCGCGCCGGACGAACTCCGGGTAGACGCACAGACGTTCCCGCAGCTCGAACCCGGCCGCCGCCGACTTCTCGGCGAGTTCCTCGATCTGCGGCCAGGGGCGCTCGGGGTTGACGTGGTCGATGGTGAGCGGGGAGACCCCGCCCCAGTCGTCGATCCCGGCCCCGATCAGCCGCTCGTACTCGCTGTCGACGAGGTTGGGCGGGGCCTGGAGGTTGGCGGCCGGGCCCATGATGTGGCGGGCCACGGCCACGGTCGCGACCAGCTCGTCGAGTTCCGCGTCCGGCATGCCGCGCATCGCGGTGTCCGGCTTGGCGCGGAAGTTCTGGATGATCAGCTCCTGGACGCCGTGGTAGGCGCGGGAGATCTTGCGCAGCGCGAACAGCGACTCGGCGCGCTCCTCGTAGGTCTCGCCGATGCCGATCAGGAGCCCGGAGGTGAAGGGGACGGAGGAGCGGCCGGCGTCCTCCAGGACCCGGAGCCGGACGGCGGGCTCCTTGTCGGGGGAGCCGTGGTGCGGACCGCCGGGCTCGGACCACAGCCGGGTGGCGGTGGTCTCCAGCATCATGCCCATGCTGGGCGCGACGGGCTTCAGCCGCTGGAAGTCGGTCCAGCTCAGCACGCCGGGGTTGAGGTGCGGCAGCAGCCCCGTCTCCTCCAGGATGCGGATGGAGATGGCGCGGACGTAGGCGATGGTGTCGTCGTAGCCGTGCGCGTCGAGCCATTCCCTGGCCTCGGGCCACCGCTCCTCCGGCTTGTCCCCGAGGGTGATGAGGGCTTCCTTGCAGCCGAGGGCGGCACCGCGCCGGGCGATGTCGAGCACCTCGTCGGGAGACATGAACATCCCGTGTCCGGCCCGGCGCAGCTTGCCGGGGACGGTGACGAAGGTGCAGTAGTGGCACTTGTCACGGCACAGCCGGGTGAGCGGGATGAAGACGCTCTTCGAGTACGTGATGACGCCGGGCCGGCCGGCCGCCTCCAGGCCGGCGTCCCGCACCCGGGCGGCGGAGGCGGCGAGGTCCTCCAGCGCCTCACCGCGCGCCTGGAGCAGCACGGCCGTCTCGCCGACGTCCAGGGCGACGCCGTCACGAGCCCGTTTGAGAGCGCGACGCATGGAGTTCTCGGTGGGGCCGGGGGTCGGGCCGGAGCCGGTTCCGGAGGTCGTCATCCTTTGAGCATACGTTCGCGCTGATCAGAGCTGACGGGACGCCCTATTCGTCCCTCCCGCGGGGTCGTTACACGGTGTCAGTGGCGCCGGTCAGGTACGCGCTGTACCCGTCCAGCAGGCCCAGCGCCTCCGCCTCGCCCACCGGCGGCAGCTGCACCACGACCTCCTCGATGCCCAGCTCGGCGTAGTAGGCGAGCTTGCCGGGGGACGGCTGGACGGCGTACGGCACGACCTGGAGGGCGTCCGGCTCGCGGCCCGCGTCCGCCCACGCCGAGCGCAGCACGGGCAGCGCCTCGGAGAGGCCGCGGCCGCCGATCGGAAGCCAGCCGTCGGCGTACTCGCTGATGTGCGAGAACAGCTTCGGCCCGGCGGCGCCGCCGACGAGGGTGCGGGGGCCGACGACCGGCCCGCGCGGCTTCTGCACGGGCTTGGGGTACGCCGTGCTGGCGCGGACGCTGCCGTACTCGCCGTCGTACGCCGTCGGCTCCTCCGCCCACAGGGCCTGCATCAGCCGCATCCGGTCCCGGACCAGCTCACGGCGGGTACGCCACTCGACGCCGTGGTCGGCGGCCTCCTCCACGTTCCAGCCGTAGCCGAGGCCGAGGGTGAGCCGGCCGCCGGAGAGATGGTCCACCGTCGCGATCTGCTTGGCGAGGTCGATCGGGTCGTGCTGGGCGACGAGCGTGATGCCGGTGCCGAGGCCCAGCGTCCGCGTCACCGCCGCGGCCTGGCCGAGGGCGACGAAGGGGTCGAGGGTGCGGCCGTACTCGCGGGGCAGCTCGCCGCCCGCCGGGTACGGGCTGGTCCGCTCGACCGGGATGTGCGTGTGCTCGGGCAGATAGAGCCCCGCGAACCCGCGCTGCTCCAGCTCACGGGCGAGGCGGGTGGGGGTGATCGTCTCGTCGGTGAGGAAGATCGTGACGGCGATGCGCATGGGGGGCCTTTCGCTGCGTACGGCTCATTCGACGGCGTCGTCGCGGGTGACGTTCTCATCTGTACCTGCGGAACGACCCGCTGTCCATACCGACTGGTCGGCATCGGTGTCAGAACACGCCAGGGGTGTCCAGCGGCCACCGGCCCGGCTGCAGCGGAGTGCGGAAAGGCCATGGCCGGTCGAGCTGTTCGCGCTGCCCGGCTCGAGAGCGGCCTCGGCCGGATGAGGTGGGAGGTCGCGGCAGAACTCCACGAACCGGTCCCGGCGCTCCGGCCACGCGATCACCACCACGTGCAGGACCAGCGCGAACACCAGGGGAGTTCACGGACACCCGGGACAGTGTTCGTCACGGGCACCGCCGCCGCGCCCACCTTGGCAAGCGTGCGTTTCGCAGCCGCGGCTGGCCGGGAGGAGGGGGCCCAGGAGACCCGCACCCTCCGGGGCCCCCTGCCCACCGGGTCGCCGGACTTCGTCCATCTGCCCGTCGAAGTGCCCTCCGGCGTCCGGGAATTCCGCGCCGCCTGCACCTACGAACGCCCCTCCGCGACCGGCGCCCCACGCTGCACGGTCCGCTTCGTGACGGACGAGGGGCTGCTGTTCACGAGCGGCCCGCTGCCGGAGTCAGGGACAGGCGTCGTCGGCTGGCGGACGACGCCGTCGTACGCGGCGTACGTACGCGCGGAGGTCCGCCACGAGGCGACGACGCCCCCACTGCCCGGGGCACCGGCGGCGTTCACGAACCCGGTGTTCTTGGGGCGGGCGTAACGGGGGCTGAGGGGGTTCAGTCCACAACCTGTGGATCACGGAAGTAGAAGACGACCGTCACGCCCAGGCCAGGTGTGTGCGTGTACACGACCGTGATCGCTTCTGCCGAGTCACGGGCGAGGGGTGTGGTGTAGGTGTACTCCGTGGACGGTGGCCGCCAACCGGGGATCTCGCGACCCGCCGCCGGGTCGCGGGCAATCACGGCGAGCGCCTCCCGGACGGTGTCCCGCTCCCCCTCCGTCAGGTCGCCGAACGCCTTCCTCGCGGGCTCGGCCTCTTCCAGCGGGACTTCGCTCACGCCCTGCCCTCTCCCGTGCGCGCGTCCTCAAGGGCTGCCATGACCTCGGGCGAGTTCCTGATCAGGACGCGGTGCCGGTAGGCCCGCACAACCGCCGCCGCGCCCTCGAAGTCGTTGGTCGGGGAGGCTCCTATGGCCGCCTCCAGTTCCTCCTCGAAGCGTTCCCTGTCCCCCGGGAAGCCGTAACGGCTGAGGGCGCTGCGCAGGTCGTCCACGGTCCGGATCCCCGGGAGGGGCATCGCTCCCCAGCCGTGCTCGGGCTGTGCGCTCATGGTCTGCTCCTGGTCAACGGGCATGGCTCCACTTCCCAGTATGGCGCTGCCCTGCCGGGCCGGGCATCGCGTACTCACCACTTCGTCTCGCCCCCGCAATCCGCCCACAGCAGCTTGCCGCCCCTCGATGCCCCCAGGTACCGGAGGACCGACACGCCCACGTCGTCCGCGCATGCCCTTACAAGGTGCAGGCCTCGGCCGTTCTCGGCGTCCGCCGGTGGGGCGGCGCCGAGGGGGTCTCCCTTGAAGCCGGGAGGGACGCGCGGGTCCGTGTCCCAGACAGCCACGCGGACCCCGCCGGGCCGCGTCGACATGAGGCGCAGGGCGTACGCGCCCTCGGTGTGCAGGTGCGAGTTCGCCAGCAGCTCGGCGGCGAGGAGTTCCGCGGTGGGGGTGAGGTCGGGTACCTCGTGAGCTGCCAGGATCAGCCTGAGGGCGCCCCTTGCGATACCCGGTGCGCGTGGATCACGGGGAAGGTGCAGGGTGTAGTTCCAGGACGGGGATACGGTGGCCATCGGAAGTCTCCGGTCACTGAGGGGAGTTGAACGGGTGCCTGGTGTCGATGCCGTGGCGTCCCACGGTGCGCTTCCGGGCGGGGCGCCTGGACAAGAAGATAGGGGTCTCGCAAAGCTGCTTTGCGTGATTCCGAAGAAACTCAGCACTTTCTCCCTCGTGTGGGTGACAAGCTCCCTGGACGAGGAGGTCTCGTGACGCCAAGGCCTGCACCCACGGCCCGACGTGTCCGGCTGGCGACAGAACTGCGCAAACTCCGCGAACGGGCGGGGCTGACCTCGACGGAGGCAGCGCAGTTGCTTGGCACGAGCTCGGGTCAACTGAGCAACGTCGAGTCGGCGCGGTTCGGAGTGAGCCCGGAACGCGTCCGGGCGATGGCCAACATCTACTCGTGCACGAACCAGCCGTACGTGGACGCCCTGGCCGACATGGCCGCGGAGAAGACGCGCGGTCAGTGGTGGGAAACGTACCGCGAGGTGCTGCCCTCCGGGCTGCTCACCCTCGCCGAGCTGGAGCACCACGCCACGGCGATCCGCACTGCCTTCACCGCGCACATTCCGGGCATGCTCCAGACAACCGAGCATGCCCGGGAAATTTTCAGCCACGCAATCCCGGCGCCCACCCCTCCGGAAGTCGAGCACCGCGTCTCGCACCGCATCAAGCGGCAGGACGTCGTGTTTCGGACGAGCCCGAATCCGTACCGCACCGTCATCCACGAGGCGGCCTTGCGCATGCAAGTCGGTGGTCCGCTGGTGGCCCGTGCTCAGCTCCGGCACCTCGTCGACATGAGCGAGCGGGACTCCATCACCCTGCGAGTACTCCCCTTCGAGGTCGGAGCGTTCCCGGGGTCGGGTCAGTCCATCAACTATCTGTGTGGCCCCGTACCGGAGTTGGACACCGTGCAGCTCGACCAGTTCCACGGCCCATTGCTTTTGGACGCTGAGGCCCACCTCGAGAAGTACCGGCGCCTCCTGGACGTCGTGGAAGCTGCCGCCCTTAGCCCCGAGAAGTCGCGCGACCTGATCCGTGTCATCGCCCAGAATTTGTGAAGGAGCCGACATGACCACTCCCACCTGGCAGAGGTCGTCCTACTGCCAAGAAGGGGAGGCCTGCGTCCATATATCCGCCGACCCCGGCACCATCCACCTCACCGAGTCCGCCGACCCCGCCCAGACGGTCCTCACCACCACCCCCGCCGCCTTCGCCGCCCTGCTCGGCTCCCTGACGGGGTCGGTCAGCGCGCCGTGACCTCGTAGGCGAGGGCGCCGGCGCCGCTGTGGCCGCGCCGGCGCCCGGGGAGTCTCGGCCCCGGTCTAGCCGTCCACCTCGTACCGGCCGACCTCCAGGAAGTACCGCAGCTCCTCCGGCGTGCCGTCGATGGCCGCCTCGGCGGCCGCGCGGAGGGCGGCGCTGATGGTCGGGTCGGCCAGGATGCGGGCGACGGCGACGCGGTCGTCCTCGGCCTGGGCCAGGCGGTAGCCGGTCTCGAGGAAGGCGCGCAGGGCCTCCGGGGTACCGGCGTCGAGGGCCTTGTTGGCCTCCCTGACGACCCCCCTGCCGGAGTTCTTGTCCGCCAGGATGCGCCCGATGGCGACGCGGTCGTCCTCGGCCTGCGCCAGGCGGTAGCCGGTCTTCAGGAAGGCGCGCATGTCCTCCACCGTGCCGTCGAGGGCCTCGCCGGCCTCCCGGAGGACCCTCCTGCCGCTGTCCTCGTCCGCCAGGATGCGCGCGATCGCGACACGGAGGTCCTCCTCGGACATGTCGTCCACCGGCGTATCGGGCGTCACCACCGATGCCGCCGTGGTCGCCGCCGAGACCGTTGTCGCCGTCGTGCCGGTGGCGAACGCCGGGGTGGTGAAGAGGAGGGCCGGGGTCAGGGCGGTGGCCATGACGAGTAAGGCCGCGCGGTGCTGTCTCATGGGTGTGTTCCTCCGTGGTCCGACAGTCGGTGCAAAGATCTTCGCCGTTGCGCGCCACGGATTCACTGCCGGATGTCGGCAGGCTTCGGCTGCCGTCGTTGCCGTACACGCACCCCTGCGTGCTCCCGCACCCGCACCCTCCCAGGTCCCAGGCAACTCCCGTCCCAGCATCGGCGGTTACCTCGGAGGTAATCGCCCCGGGCCCTCGACGCCGTCGAGAATGGCGGCCTGACCTCGTCACCGGGACGCGGTTCGCAGTGGAGGAGGGGTCCCTCTTGTCGTCAGCCACGCACACCAGCACCCGCGCCGCGGTGGAGGAACTGCTGCGCCGGATCGGCGAAGGGGACCCCGAGCGCATCGCGGAGTTGTACGCCGAGCGGGGCGACTGGAAGTTGGACTGGCCGCAGGACGAGCACGGTCGGGCGCGGAGCGCCACGCCGTGGATCCGTCACCGGGCCACCCGGGCCGACGCCGCCGCCCACTTCCGCGAGCTCGCCGAGCACCACGTGCCCGGGCAGGCGGCCACCGAGATCGAGCGCATCCTCGTCGACGGGGACGACGCCGTCGTGCTCGGCGAGATCCGCCAGACCGCCCGCGCCACCGGGCGGGCCTATCGCGCCCGGTTCGCCCTGCACCTCACGATCGAGGACGGCCTGGTCACCCGGCACCACGTGTACGAGGACAGCCTCGCCGTCGCCCGGGCGTTCGCGACGAACGCGACAGCGGAAACGGCTTAGACGCCGTTTCTTACTGATCGTTTCAGAATGAAGTTCAGGAGAGCGGGCCGCTGATTCCGGGAGCCGCGCACACGTGGGAACCGTGCGCAGTGGGCAGAGCGTAGGGGCGGGCCCGATCAGTTGGCCGACGTGTTCCGTGTCATCTCGGCTGCCTCGGTGATGGCGCGTTGTCCGAGATCGCCGAACAGCTGCATCGTGACGGCGGCCAGGACGTCGTCTCCGCCAACGGTCCGCCCGTCCCCGCGGCGGGTGGACAGGGCGAGGAGGGGGTCCTTGAGCAGCGGGGACGGGGTCGGCTCGCCCGGCACCACCAGGCTGACCGTCCCGAACCGCTTGACCCCGCGCTCGCGGACGACCTTGGCCGCGTCCCGGGCCAGGGCCGTCAGGAACACGCTCGCGATTCCGTCCAGGTCGCGGACCATCGCCGGGACCGCCCTCACCCCCCGGCTCCCCAGCAGCCTTCTCACCCCGGCCTCGAACCGGTGGGCGCCGGCCACACCACTCGGTGTACGCGTCCCGCGGCGCTCACGAAGAGACACGAGCGCACCATCGGCGTTGCGTACCTCGCCCATCAGGCCGTGGAAGGTCGGGCTGTGCAGGTACCACGCCGATCCCACCTCCACCTCGATGTTCCGGTCGATCGCCGAGATGAGGTCCTTGGGAATCAGCTTCTTCCTGGCCTCCTCGGCCGCCGCGCTTCTCGCGCCGTCGATGATCTCCGTCAGCACGGTCCGCGTCACCGACGCGGCGGCCCAGGCGGCCGGCCGGGAGACGTGCAACGAGGTCACGTCCCTGAACACCGCTTTGACGAGCTGAGGCTTGAACGGCGGGTCGGTCACGACGGAAGCGGTCTGCGGACCGCTGCGCTCGGTGCGTGGGGGTTGTGTGGTCATCGAAGAATGTGCTTTCTGCTGTCGGAGGTGTCAGTGGGCCGTGCCGCACCGGGCGACGAGGCCACAGAGCTCTGCGGAGGGCACCGAGCCGGCACAGGGCCCGCCGGGCGAGGCCGCCGGGCGGGGCCGCCGGCACTCAGAGGTGCAGGTGGCCCCGCCCGGATTCTCGGCGTTCCGGCGACCGGGCGTGCGGCAGGGGGTGCCACCCGGGCGACGCGCTGTGGTGCGGCGCCGTGCCGGTCAGGCGACCTGGTACCTGCCGACTTCCAGGAAGTGGCGCAGTGCTTCGGGTGTGTTGTCGTCGAGGGCGGCGTTGGCTGCCGCGCGCAGGGCCGGGCTGATGGACGGGTCGGCGAGGATGCGGGCGATGGCGACGCGGTCGTCCTCGGCCTGGGCGATCCGGTAGCCGGTCTCCAGCCAGGCGCGCATCGCCTCGGGGTCGTTGGCGTCCCGGAGGGCGTTGGCTTCTCGTGTCACACGCCGGCCGCTGTCCGGGTCGGCGAGGATCCGGACCATGGCCACCCTCAGGTCGTCGGCGTCCGGCTCGTCCGCGGACGAGGACACCACGGCCACCGTCACCGCGGTCGGTGCCGCCGTGGCGGCGAAGGACGGGTTGGCGAGCAGGAGGGCCGGGGCGAGGATGCCCGCCGCGATGCCGGGCGCTACACGATGCAGTCGCAAGGAGAATGCTCCTCTTCGTTTGCTACGGAAGTGAGTTGAGGACGCCTCAGGGCGTTCACTTCGGTGATGCTGCCACCTGGGTCTGACAGTGGCGGTTCCCCGCCGCGGTCGCGGGGCACCGTCGCCGCGGACGTGGCCGGTGTCTCATGGCGGCGCGCCTTCGAGAAGGGCGGCCTTGAGCGCGGCTCGTGACCGTCGGGACATGATCGGGGCGAGACGATTCCTGGGGGCGGTCGTGTGTCGTCCGAGCGTGTGGTCAGTCAGACGATCGCCGTCTCCTCCTCCGCCAGGTCCGCGACCACCGCCGCGTGGTCCGAGGGCCAGACGCCGTCCACGGGGCCGTGGCCCGCCCGGCGGACGTGCCGGACGTGGCCCTCGCCGATCGGGCCGGGTGGGCCCACGTGGATGTAGTCGATGCGGACGGCGGGTTCCAACAGGCGGGCCGCGTAGGGGTTCTCGGGGGTCCAGGTGGCGGCGGGGGCGGTCGGGTCGGCGTAGTCCCAGGCGTCGTACAGGACCAGGCCGGGGACGGCCGAAGCGGTCCTCGTCCCGCCGAGGAGACGCACCTCGTCGGAGTCGGGCCAGGCGTTGAAGTCGCCGGTGACGACGGGCGGGAAGGGGGTGCCGCCGCGGTGCCGGGCGACGAGTTCCGCGAGGGCGGTCACCTGGGCGCGGCGCACGGCCGAGGCGTGCGGGGCCGAGGTGAGGTGGGTGGTGAAGAAGGGGATGTCGAAGGCGGGGGCGGCCACGCGCGCGTAGAGGGCCGCGCGGCCGTCGGCCAGGTCGGGGGGCGCGGGCAGCAGCAGCGTCTCCCGTTCCACCACCGGCCAGCGGCTCAGCACCGCGTTGCCGATGTCGACCGAGCCGGCGTCGGGGTCCTTGATCCGCTTCCGCCAGCGTTCGGGGGCCGGTGACGGGGCCCAGGCGCAGTGCAGGCCGAGTTCGTCGGCCAGCCACTCGGCGAGGTTCTCGCCGCCGGCCGCCCACACTTCCTGGAGGCCGACCACGTCGGGGTCCAGCTCGCGCAGTACGGCCAGGACGGCCTTCTGGCGTTCCCGCCAGGGGCCGAACCGCCACCACAGGTTCCAGGTCACCACTCGCATGTGCAGCCACCCGCTCTCGTCATGTCGACGGCGTCGGGGGACCATTGAAGCAACAAACCTGTGTGCGAAGGAGTCCCACGGATCATGGCCCGTTCCAGCGATCTCCGGTTCCGCGCGACCACCGCCCTCCAGCGGTACGTCGCCAACCCGCTCATGCGCCGCCTGCCGTTCCACACGCTGCTGGAGACGACCGGCCGGGTCTCCGGGCTGCCCCGGCGCACCCCGGTGGGCGGCCGCCGGGTCGGCGACGCCTTCTGGCTGGTCTCGGAGTTCGGCGAGCGGTCGCAGTACGTCCGCAACATCCGGGCCGATCCGCGGGTGCGGGTGCGGATCGGTGGGCGGTGGCACGACGGCACCGCCCACCTGCTGCCCGACGACGACCCGGTCGCCCGTCTGCGCACCCTGCCCAGGGCCAACAGCGCGGCCGTACGGGCCCTCGGGACGGGGCTTCTGACGCTACGGGTGGACCTGACCGACTGAGAGGCCGCCCACCGCCGGGTCTACCGCTCGGCCTGCCGCACGACTACCTCACGACCGGCGTCACTTGGCGGGCTTGTAGAAGGCGTAGGTCGCCGTGTACGGGACGCTGACCTGCTCGGTGCCGGTGCAGGCGGTGGTCGGGGCGACGCCGCCGGTGGTGTCGAGGCGCTGGATGTAGGAGACGTCCGCGAAGACGCCCGCGCCCCGGGTGGCGGTGGACTTCAGGAGCAGCTCCGGGATCGTGCCGGTCTTGGGGGAGGTGACGAGGGCGGCGGCGTTCACCGCGCTGCCGTCGACCGTGGACACCCAGACAGGGCCGCGAGAGTGCAGGGCGACGGTGCGGTGGGCGCGGTCTCTCTTGTCCGTCAGGGTGGCGGCCGGCTCCAGGAGCTTCCAGACGCCGTCGGTGCAGGTGTAGGTCTGGACGCCCCGGGCGGGGAAGACGCCGGTCAGCCTGTTGCCGTCGGGGACGGCGAGCGCGGCGGGGGCCTTGACGGCGGTGAGGGCGGGCCCGGAGCCGGCGGCGTGGCCGGCCGCCGTGCCCAGGAAGGTGCCGACGGCCACGGTGGCGACGGCCGTGCTGGTGAGGACGAGACGCTTGACGAGCTTCAAGTGTGTTCTCCGGGAAGGTTTTTGAATATAGTTCACGGGGTAGAGAAAGAGGCTGTCCTTGTCTTTCTCTGCGCCGGGACGCTACGGGTCCGTGCGGGGAATCCCGGGCCGGTCGGCCGATTTGAGGCCTTCCGCACCGCACGGTCTGCACCCCGAGGCCAGTCCCCGTGACTCGAAGGGCACCTCACCCCGGCCAGACGATCGCCTGCACCTCGCTGTAGGCGTGCAGCGCGTACGAGCCGACGTCCCGGCCGACGCCGCTCCGCTTGAAGCCGCCGAACGGGGCCTCCATGTTGCGGCCCACGGTGTTGACGCCGACGCCGCCGGCCCGCAGGCGTCGCGCGACCCGGAAGGCCCTCGCCACGTCCCCGCTCCACACGTAGTCGATCAGGCCGTAGTCGCTGTCGTTGGCCAGGGCGATCCCCTCTTCCTCCTCGTCGAAGGGGACGACCGTGACCACCGGGCCGAAGATCTCCTCCCGCGCCACCCGCATGTCGTTCGTGCAGTCGGCGAGAAGGGTGGGGGCGACGAAGAAGCCCCGGTCCAGCGGCGGGCGTTCGCCGCCCGCGACGACCACCGCCCCTTCCTTCCGGCCGAGTTCGACGTACGACTCCACCCGGTCCCGGTGCGCGGCCGAGATCACCGGGCCGACGACCGTGTCCGGCTCCCGGGGGTCTCCCACCTTCAACCGGGCCGCGTAGGCCGCCAGTTGCTCCACCAGCCGGTCGTACACCGCGCGCTGCGCCAGCACCCGCGTCGGGGCGGTGCAGATCTGGCCGCTGTAGAAAGAGAAGGTGGTGCCGATGCCGGCCACCGCCGAGGCGAGGTCCGCGTCGTCGAGGACGACCGCCGCGCCCTTCCCGCCCAGCTCCATCAGCTGGCGTCGCATGTCCCGGCCGCACACCTCGGCGATGCGCTGCCCGACCGCCGTCGAGCCGGTGAAGCTCACCATGTCGACGTCCGGCGACGACACCGCCGTCTCGCCGATCTCGACGCCGCGCCCGGAGACGACGTTCACCACCCCGCGCGGCACGCCCGCCGCCTCCAGCGCCTCGGCCATCCGGTAGACGGACAGAGGATCCTGCGGGGCCGGTTTCACGACCACCGTGTTGCCCATGGCGAGGGCGGGGGCGACCTTTCCGGCCGGGTTCGCCCAGGGATTGTTGTAGGACGTGACGCACGTGACGACCCCGACCGGCTGCCGTACGGCGACCGCGCCCATCACGCCCGCCCTGCCCATCGGTCCGGCCTCGTTGACCTGCGGCGCGATCGGCCACTCGGCGGGCTCCACGCGCGCGTAGCGGCGGAAGCGGGCCACACCCACCCCGACCTGCATCCCGCGCGCGGTCCCGGTCGTGGCGCCGGTCTCCGCCTGGGCCAGCTCGGCGTACGGCAGCAGCCGGGCGCGCATGATGTCGGCCGCTCGGGCGAGGATCGCCGCCCGTTCCTCCGGCGGGGTGCGCGACCACGGCCCGAAGGCCTCGCGGGCCGCCGCGCAGGCCGCGCGCGCCTGGTCCCTGGAGGCCTCCGGAGCCCAGCCGACGGTTCCCTCGGTCGCCGGGTCGACGACCTCGTAGTGCCCACCGTCGGGCTCCACCCAGACGCCGCCCACGAACAGCCTCTGCCCGTCGGCCCCGGCCATCCCGTCGGCACCGGCGATCCCGTCGGTCACCTGGTGCTCACCGTCCTGGTGTCCCGGCCCGAGCGCAGCACCCGGCCCGGGACGGCGCCCGTCACGACGTCGTCCCGGATGGCCGCCACCCCGTTGACCCAGACCGCCCGTACGCCGATCGCCTTCGAGTCCAGCCGCGGACTGTCGCCCGGCAGGTCGTGCACGAGGGTGGCCTTGCCCGCGTCGATCCGCTCCGGGTCGAAGAGGACCAGGTCCGCGTGCCAGCCCTCCTGGATCCGGCCCCTCTCCCGCAGGCCGAACAGCCGCGCCGGGTCGTCCGTCAGCATCTTCACCGCCTGCTCCAGGCCCGCCAGCTTCCGGCCGCGCAGACAGTCGCCGAGGAAGCGCGTGGTGTACGGCGCCCCGCACATCCGGTCCAGGTGCGCGCCCGCGTCGGAGCCGCCGAGCAGGACGTCCTCGTGGCTCCAGGTGTCCGCCCGCAGGGCCCAGGAGGCGGGGTCGTTGTCCGTCGGCATGGGCCACAGGACCGTGCGCAGTTCGTCGGCGGCGCAGATCTCGACCAGGCACTGGAAGGGGTCCTGGCCGCGCTCCCGGGCGATGTCGCCGACCACCCGTCCCGTCAGCCCCTCGTTCGCCTCACCGTACGTGTCGCCGATGACGTACCGCCCGAAGTTCGCGAGCCGCCGGAAGACGCCCGCCTCCTTGGACCCGGCGCGGCGCAGCATCTCGGCCCGCACGTCCGCGTCCCGCAGCTTCGCGATCCGCTCCGGGACCGGCAGTCCCAGGATCGGACCCCACCCGGGTATCAGGTTCAGTGCGCAGAAGGTGCCCAGCGACATGTTCATCGGGGTGAGGATCGGCATGGTGAGGGCCACGACCCGGCCGCCCGCCTTGCGCGCCCGCTCGCTCGCGAACAGCTGCCGGGGGACGCGTTCGGGGACGGAGGCGTCGATGGTCAGGACGTTCCAGTTCAGGGGACGTCCCGCGGCCGCGCTCATCTCCACGAACAGGTCGATCTCCGCGTCGCCGAACTGGTCGAGGCAGCCCGCGACGATCGCCTCGATCTGCGTGCCCTCGTGCTCGCCGACGGCACGCGAGAGCGCCAGCAGCTCCGCCGGTTTCGCGTGCCGGGAGGCGACCGGCTGTCCGTCGCCGTCGGAGTGGGTGGAAGACTGGGTGGTGGAGAACCCCCAGGCGCCGGCCTCCATGGACTCGTGGAACAGGCGGAGCATGACGTCCAGTTGCTCGTCGGTCGGTTGCCCGCCGATCGCGTCCGGCCCCATCACGTACCGGCGCAGCGCGCAGTGCCCCACCATGAAGCCCGCGTTGACGGCGATACGGCCTTCGAGGGCGTCCAGGTACTCGCCGAAGCTGTGCCAGCTCCAGGGCGCACCTTCCTCCAGGGCGATCAGGGACATGCCCTCGACCTTGGACATCATGCGGCGCGTGTAGTCGGCGTCGTCCGGGCGCTCCGGATTCAGCGGGGCCAGCGTGAACCCGCAGTTCCCGGCCGCGACGGTCGTCACCCCGTGGTTCAGGGACGGGGTGGCGTACGGATCCCAGAACAGCTGGGCGTCGTAGTGCGTATGCGGATCGACGAACCCGGGGACGAGGACGAGCCCGTGCGCGTCCTCGCTGCTCCGCGCCTCCTCGGTGACCGATCCGATGACGGCGATCCGCCCGTCCCGGATCCCGACGTCGGCGACGAACCCGGGCGCGCCCGTCCCGTCGACGACGGTCGCGCCCTTGATGACGTGATCGAGCATGGGGTGACTCCTCGGGATGCGTGAGGCACGCCTACCTGGGGCGCGGGACTGTATCGATATGCGGCTCCGCCGCGTGGGCGCGACCAGCCACGACGGAGCCGCGGCCGCCGGACGACCCGCGGCCCCGCAGCGCAGGTCCGCGGCAGCGTCACGCGCCCTGGCGGAACCGCGTCGTGCGATGCACGGGATCCGTGTCGATCTTCGGGATCACGTGCTCCCCGATCAGCCGGATCGTCTGGAGGGTGTCCTCCTTCGGCACCCCCACCGGCAGCCCGAAGGACAGCTGATCCGCTCCCGCCTGCTCCCACCGCTTGCACTGGCGCAGCACCTCGTCCGGATCGCCGCAGATCAGCAGCTCCTCCTCGACGAGGAGTTCGACGAACTCGGCGTTGTACTCGGGCAGGGTCTCCGGCCAGACCGGGAAGCCCTCGGGCCGGGGGAAGGTGTCGTGGTACCGGAACACCAGCGACGGCAGATAGTGCAGCCCGCCGTTGACGGCGATCCGGATCGCCTCGTCGTGCGTCGGCGCGCAGATCGCCGTCGTCGTCACCATGACGTTGTCGTTGACGAAGTCGCCGATCGGCTCGGCGTTCACCACCGCCGTCTTGTACTGCTCCAGCACCCACTCCATGTCGGACACCTTCTGGATGCTGAAGCCGAGCACCCCGAGCCCCTTGCGGGCGGCCATCGCGTACGAGGGCGGCGAGCCGGCCGCGTACCACATCGCCGGGTGCGACTTCCCGTACGGCTTCGGCAGGATCTTGCGCGGCGGCAGCTGCCAGTGCTTGCCCTGGAAGCCGACGTACTCGTCCTGGAGCCACATCTTCGGGAACTCGGCGATGGTCTCCTCCCAGATCTCCTTCGTGTAGTTCATGTCGGTGATGCCGGGGAGGAAGCCGAGGATCTCGTGCGAGCCGGCGCCGCGTCCGCTGCCGAACTCGAAGCGGTTCTCGCTGAGGTGGTCGAGCATGGCGACCTTCTCGGCGACCTTCACCGGGTGGTTGACCTGGGCGAGCGGGTTGAAGATGCCCGAGCCGAGGTGGATGCGGTCGGTCGCGTGGGCGAGGTAGCCGAGGAAGACGTCGTTGGCGGAGAGGTGGGAGTACTCCTCCAGGAAGTGGTGCTCGGACGCCCAGGCGTACTTGAAGCCGGACTTGTCCGCCTGGATGACGTACTCGGTCTCCTCCATCAGCGCCTTGTGCTCGGCGAGCGGATCGGTCTCGGCGCGCTTGCCCACGTATCCCTGTACAAAGAGCCCGAATTCCACGGAGGTTCACCGTCCCGGTTTCTGGATCGCGGTTTTCTGGATCGCGGTATCTGGTCGCGGTTCTGATCGCGGTATCTGATCGCGGTTACCTGACGGTTCGTCAGATGCAGCGGATGCCGCCGACTGTGGCACCGGGCACCGGGATGGTCAAGAGCTGACGAACGGTCAGATGACGGAAACGCCCGCCAGCCATCCCCCGTCGATCACGAACGGCTGCCCGGTGATGTACGACGAGTCCTCCGAGGTGAGGAAGAGGGCGAGCCGGGCCACCTCGTCCGCGCGGCCGATCCGGCCCAGGGGCACGAGCTTGCGGTAGAGGGAGTCCAGGGCGCGGGTCGTCTCCTCGGGGTCGGAGTCCGGTTCCAGCCGGGACGGGTTGGACATCGCGGTGTCGACGGCTCCGGGACACACCGCGTTGACCCGGATACGGCGGGGCGCGAGCTCCAGGGCGGCGACCCGGGTGAGGCCGAGTACGGCGTGCTTGGTCGCCGCGTAGGCGCCGACGGCCGCCATGCCGGTGAGCCCGGTGTAGGAGGCGGTGTTGACGATGGTGGCGCCGTCGGACAGCTCCGGCGCGGCGGTCCGGATGCCCAGGAAGCAGCCGACCTGGTTGACCCGTACGACCTGCATGAACTCGTCGAGGGGGGTGTCGACGAGGGCGTTGAAGCGCAGGATGCCGGCGTTGTTGACGAGGCCGTCGAGATGGCCGTACGCCCGTTTGGCCTCCCGCACCGCCGCGGCCCACTCCTCCTCCACCCCCACGTCGAGGTGGACGTACAGCGCGCCGATCTCCTCGGCCAGCGCCTTCCCCTGCTCGTCGAGCACGTCGGCGACGACCACCTCGGCGCCCTCCTCCCGGAACAGCCGCGCCTCCTGCTCGCCCTGGCCGCGCGCCGAGCCGGTGACGAGGACCACCCGTCCGTCGAGCTTGCCCATGCCGTCCTCCATCGCGTCGAAATCGCCTCGCATCGCTGGAACTTCGCATCGTAACGCCGGATCTGACGAAGCGTCAGACATGCGCCCGTTGATTGCACAAGCACACATCAAGTGACCGGGAAGTAGGGACATTTGACTCTGTCCAGTGGCTGCACGCGACCCCAATACTCCTTCACAGCCAGGTAAAGCCCCTACCAAGAAACGGAGTTCGGCATGGCCAAGCGGAGACTACGGAACAGGAAAGTCCGGTACGTGGCGATCGGCGCGGCACTGGCGACCGGCGGGGGCATCGTCGCCCTGCTCCCCACGGCCGACGCGGCGGACGCGAAGACGCCGGACCAGATCATGACGATGTGCGAGAGGTCGGCGGTCGTCAGCGGAAAGCAGCGGTCGGTGAACGACTTCGGCGGCGCCTTCGCGGACGGATTCATGGCCGACAACTGCGACTACGTCGAGACGAATTTCGAGACCTTCGACGGCCCCACCGAGAAGGCGTCCATCGATTTCCCGAACTGCGAGCCGAACGCCACCGACCCGGCGAAGGTCTCCGTCACCTGGATGGCCACGGCGGCCCAGGGCGAGGGCATCTACAAGGCGACCCAGCAGGGCGGCGGCGGAGGGCTCTTCGGATTCCTCAGCGGATCCTGGCTCAAACACAAGGGCACCCTGGACATGACCGTGAAGTCGGCCACCGCCGGCGCCACGGAACAGCGGGAGGTGCCGGTCGGCAAGGTGCTCCACATGGAGTTCACGCCGAAACTCCAGCGCATGACCGGCGAATGGCGGGTCCGTGTCGACGCCGACCCCGGCAGCTTCGCCGTGAACCCCTCCCCCGAGCAGAACTTCGTGGCGCCGGACGTCGTCGAGGGCCCCGTGATCCTGCCGGGCGCGGCAGGCGCGCCCGGGGTCGTGGACGGCACCTCCAAGGCGGTCCTGGAGGACTGCTGACCCGGCCGATCCGGTAGCGGCACCAGAAAGTCCCAGCTCACCAGGTATGTCTACTCAGGAGAACCCATGACCACCCGCACCCCCCGCGCGAGAAGCCACCGCAGCAAGAAGAAGCGCGTCACCCTCGTCCTGGCCCCCGTGGCGGCCCTGGCGGTGATCGTCCCGCTGATGAACCAGGCGGGCGCCGCCACTCCTTCCGAGGTGACCGCCGACTGTTCCGCCGACTCGGACAAGCTGGAGAACTGCGAGTTCGTCGACGTCCAGTTCAAGGCGAACAGCCTCGGCCCCAACCAGCGTGTCTCGCCGGTGACCGAGAACTGCGGATCGACGACGGCGGCGACGAACACCTTCGCCGTGAGCACGTCCGTCACCCGGACCATTCAGCTGGAGGACGGATTCACCGCCGCCGCCGACACGAAGCTGGGCAGCTCGTTCTTCGAGATCGGCATCAAGTTCAACAGCACGGAATTCAACATCACCCGTGACGACAAGACGACGGGGCTGGCGTTCAGCCGCTCCGACACCGTCCAGCCGGACAGCATCGGATTCTTCATGTGGTCCGCCAAGCGCACCGACGTGAGCGGATTCCTGCGGGCCACCTACAAGGAGGCGCAGGACGGCCGGCAGGTGTTCTTCGCGCCGAGTGAGGGCGCCACGAGCGTGCACGTCTTCTATCCGCAGATCCTGAAGAATGGCACGCCCGACGGCCGACTGTGGCTGCGCAACGTGAAATGCGGGACGCCCGAGGCCAACGGAATCCTGAATTCGGGGAACAGCCTGCGGGCCGAACCGGGATTCGACGAGGGCGGCGCCAACGTCACCGACGTCGAGGTCCCGCTCGCCGAGGTCCCCGCGTCCTGACGGACGCCCCGACGCCTTCTCAGGTGCGAAGCACGGGCGTGGCCGGGGTGGCGCCGAGCCATCGCAGGACCGCGTCCGTGCCGCCCCGGGCGTCGAGCTTGGCGTAGATGTTGCTGAGGTTGTTGCGGACGGTCTTCTCGCTCAGCCGTAATCGCAGCCCGATCTCCTGTGCGCCGAGGCCGGTCGACAGCAGTTCCATGACCTGCCGCTCGCGCGGTGAGAGCAGTGCGCGCAGCCGCTCGATCGCGTCGTGTTCACGGGGTCCTGCCGGCATCCGCCGGGCGCCCTCCCGCAGGGCGGCGCACGCGGTCGGGGAGAGGTAGGTGTGGCCGACGGTGGCCGCCATCACCGCCGAGGACAGCATGTGGGTGCAGTAGTCGCCCTCGACCAGATAGCCCGCCCCGCCCCGGAAGACCTCGACGACCGTCCCGGTGTCCGTGCGCGGGCTGACGACGATCACCGGGACGTCGCGGCCGTCCAGCGCCCCGAGCAGTTCCGGGAAGGACGTCGCCGGCTCCGCGCAGCGCAGCACGACGACGTCCGGCCCGCCCTCGCGCAGGGTGTCGTAGGGCGGGGCGACCCGCGTCACCCGGCCCACGTACGGGTCGTCGGGGGCGGGCCAGCCGCCGTCCGGCCAGTCGTCGTCCGGCCGGTCGTCCTCGGCGCGGGCGAGAGCGACGGAGAGTCGCTGGGAGGAGCGCACTTACGGGGTCCTTCCGCCGGAACCATCACGTCCGTACGTCCGTACATACGCGGCTCGGCGTGGACATGTTCAAACTTCAAGGAGCGCTGTCGAGCAGGGGTCCCACCTCGGCTCCGAACAGGCCGATCTGGTCGGTGAGTTCGGTGCGGCTCCGGCAGCGGAAGCGCACCTGGATCTGGTCCACGCCCATCGCCCCGTAGGCCCGCAGCGACTCGGCGAGGGCCTCCGGCGGCCCGGTGAGGGTGCGGCGGCCCACCTCCCAGCCGGGGGCGCCGACGTACAGCGGCTCCGTGATGGCGCCGATCGTGAGCGGAGGTCCGTCGCCGCGCAGCCGCCGCAGGGTCTCGATCTGCGCGGGCAGCCGGCCCCTCGGATCGCCCTGGGGCAGCCAGCCGTCGCCCTTGAGGGCGGCCCGGCGGACGGCGGCCGGGGAGGATCCGCCGACCCAGAGCGGCACCCGCGCCTGGGTCGGCCGGGGCCGTTGCCCGAGCCCCTCGAAGTCGTACGACTTGCCGTGGTGGGAGGGGTATTCGTCCGGCCCGAGCGCGGCGCGCAGCGCGTCGATCGTCTCGTCGAGGACCGCTCCCCGCCGCTCGAAGTCCACTCCCAGCGCCTCGAACTCCTCCCGTACGTGACCGGCTCCGACGCCGAGGATCAGCCGGCCGCCGCTGAGGTGGTCCAGGGTCGCGTACTGCTTGGCGGTGAGCAGCGGGTGGCGCAGCCCGACGACGGCGACGTGCGCCAGCAGCCGGACGTGTTCGGTCACGGCGGCGAGGTGGGCGAGGGTGGCCACGGGGTCGTACCAGACCGTGCTCATGGCCTCTGCCAGCCGGTGCGGGATCGCCACGTGGTCGCAGGCGGCGACGTAGGCGAATCCGGCGCGGTCGGCGGCGCGGGCGACCTCGACGAGGTCGGCGGGGCCCGCGTCCGCCTCCCAGGGTTCGGCGTAGAGCCTGGACTGGGACTGGACCGGGAGCTGGATGCCGTAGTCGAGGCTCACCGCGGGCTCCAGAGGCCGTCCGGGGTCAGCCCCAGCAGCTCGATCGCGTTGCCCCGTACGATCCGCTCCACCACGTCCGGCGCCAGGTGGCCCATCTGCGCCTCGCCGACCTCGCGCGACTTCGGCCAGGTGGAGTCCGAGTGCGGGTAGTCGGTCTCGTAGAGGACGTTCCCGACGCCGATGGAGTCCAGGTTCCTGAGGCCGAAGGCGTCGTCGAAGAAGCAGCCGAAGACGTGGTCGGCGAACAGCTCCGACGGCGGACGGTGGACCTTGTCCGCGACCCCGCCCCAGCCCCGGTTCTCCTCCCACACCACGTCGGCGCGCTCCAGGATGTAGGGGATCCAGCCGATCTGGCCCTCCGCGTACATCACCTTCAGGTTCGGGAAGCGCTCGAACTTGCCGCTCATCAGCCAGTCGACCATCGAGAAGCAGCAGTTGGCGAAGGTGATGGTGGAACCGACGGCGGGCGGGGCGTCGGCCGAGGTGGACGGCATCCGGCTGGAGGAGCCGATGTGCATGGCAACGACCGTGCCGGTCTCGTCGCAGGCGGCGAGGAAGGGGTCCCAGTAGTCGGTGTGGACGGAGGGCAGGCCCAGGTGCGGGGGTATCTCGGAGAAGGCGACCGCCCGGACCCCGCGGGCCGCGTTCCTGCGCACCTCCGCCGCCGCCAGTTCGGCGTCCCAGAGCGGGATGAGGGTGAGCGGGACCAGCCGGCCGCGCGCCTGCGGGCCGCACCACTCCTCCACCGTCCAGTCGTTGTAGGCGCGCACGCACAGCAGACCCAGTTCGTGGTCGGCGGCCTCGGTGAAGGTCTGGCCGCAGAAGCGGGGGAAGGTGGGGAAGCAGACGGCGGACTGGACGTGGTTGACGTCCATGTCGGCGAGGCGGGACGGGACGTCGTAGGACCCCGGGCGCATCTGCTCGTAGGTGATGACCTCCAGCTTGATCTCGTCCCGGCTGAAGCCGACGGCGGTGTCCAGGCGGGTGAGGGGGCGGTGCAGGTCCTCGTAGATCCACCAGTCGCCGATCGGGCCGTCGTCGCCGGGTTCGCCCATGACGGGCTTGAAGCGGCCGCCGAGGAAGGTCATCTCCTTCAGCGGGGCCCGGACGACGCGGGGCCCGATGTCGAGGTACTTCTTCGGGAGGCGGTCCTGCCAGACGGTGCTCGGCTCCACGGTGTGGTCGTCGACGGAGATGATCAGCGGGAGGTTCTCCGAGGCCTTCGCGGTCCGCGAGGCGTGCTGCGACACGTTCTCCATTGCGTTCTCCATGGGGGCACGGTAGCGCCGATCTGACGGATCGTCAGCTAGTGGGCACTGGCCGGAGTTGATCGACTCTGTGGGGATGTGTGCACACCGGATGTGAGGGGTGTGTGGACTCCCGTGCACCTGCCGGGCAAGCTGACGCTTCCGGCATGGACAGGGCAAACTGACCTAGTAACACGGATGCCTAAAGGGAGCCCTGATGGACGACCGGGTAGGACACCGCGACCCGCGTGTGCCGGAGCAGAGACGTCCCGGTTCCCCCGAGGAGCCGGCGACGCTGCGCTTCGACGTGCTCGGCCCGGTACGCGCACGTCGCGGCGACGAGCGGCTGGCCACCGGTTCACCACAGCAACGCGCCCTGCTGGCCGCCCTGTTGCTGCGCGAGGGCCGCACGGCGACGGCCGCCGAGCTGATCGACGCGCTGTGGGGCGAGGAGCCTCCGTCGCAGGCCCTGGCGGCGGTACGGACCTACGCGTCCCGGCTGCGCAAGGTGCTCGACCCGGGCGTCCTGGTGAGCGAGTCGGGCGGCTACGCGGTGCGCGTGCCGGCCGCGGGCGCGCTGGATCTCGCGGTGGCGCAGGAGTGGGCGGCACAGGCGGAGAAGGCACGGACCGCAGGTGACCTGTCCCACGCCCGCGAGGTGCTGAACCGGACGCTCGGCCTGTGGGACGGGGAGGCCCTGGCCGGCGTCCCCGGACCGTACGCGGAGGCGCAGCGCGTCCGGCTGGAGGAATGGCGTCTGGGACTGCTCGAATCCCGGCTGGACATGGACCTGGAGCAGGGCTGCCACGCGGAGGCGGTCTCCGAACTCACCGCGCTCACCGCGGCGTACCCGCTGCGCGAACGGCTGCGCGAACTGCTGATGCTGGCGCTGTACCGCAGCGGCCGGCAGGCGGAGGCGCTCGCGGTGTACGCGGACACCCGGCGGCTGCTGGCGGAGGAACTGGGGGTGGATCCGCGGGCCGGACTGCGGCGGTTGCAGCAGCGCATCCTCCAGGCCGACCCGGAACTGGCGGAGCCCTCGGCGCCGGCGGCGGAACCGCCGGTCACGCGGGTACGGCCCGCACAACTGCCCGCCACCGTCCCCGACTTCACCGGCCGCTCCTCGTTCGTGCGGGAACTGAGCGAGGTGCTGGCACGGGCCGGTGACGGCACGGGCGCGGGCGGCCGGGTGATGGCGGTGTCCGCGCTCGCGGGCATCGGGGGCGTGGGCAAGACGACCCTCGCCGTGCACGTGGCCCACCAGGCCCGTCCGGCCTTCCCCGACGGGCAGTTGTACGTCGACCTCCAGGGCGCGGGTCCACGGTCCGCCGAACCGGAGACCGTCCTCGGGTCGTTCCTGCGCGCCCTGGGCACGGCGGACTCGGCGATCCCCGACTCCCTGGAGGAGCGGGCGGCGCTGTACCGCTCCGTGCTGGACGGCCGCCGCGTGCTGGTACTGCTGGACAACGCGAAGGACGCGGCCCAGATACGCCCCCTGCTGCCGGGCACGGAAGGCTGCGCGGCGCTGGTCACCTCACGGGTGCGGATGGTGGACCTGGCGGGAGCGCATCTCGTCGACCTGGACGTGATGTCCCCCGAGGAGGCCCTCGCCCTCTTCACCCGGATCGTCGGCGAGGAGCGGGTGGCGGCGGAGCGCAAGGCCGCGCTGGACGTGGTGGCCGCGTGCGGCTTCCTGCCGCTGGCGATCCGGATCGCGGCCTCCCGGCTGGCCGCCCGCCGCACCTGGACGGTCTCCGTGCTCGCCGCCAAGCTGGCGGACGAACGGCGCCGGCTGGACGAGCTCCAGGCGGGCGACCTGGCGGTGAAGGCGACCTTCGAACTCGGCTACGGCGCCCTGGAGCCCGCCCAGGCCCGCGCGTTCCGGCTGCTGGGCCTGGCCGACGGCCCGGACACCTCCCTGGCGGCGGCCGCGGCGGTCCTGGACCTGCCGGTGGAGGACACCGAGGACCTCCTGGAGTCCCTCGTGGACACCTCCCTGCTGGAATCGGCGGCCCCCGGCCGCTACCGGTTCCACGACCTGGTCCGCCTCTACGCGCGTGCGTGCGCCGAACGGGACGAATCACCCCCCGGCGAACGCGGGGCCGCGCTGTCACGACTGCTGGACTTCTACCTGGCGACGGCGGCGGGCGTCTACGCGATCGAACGACCCGGCGACCGCACGGTCGTCCACCTGGAGCCCACCTCGTACCGGGGGCTCTCCTTCGGCGAACGGACACAGGCCCTCGACTGGCTCTTCGCGGAGGCGCAGTGCCTGCTGGCGTGCGCACAGCAGCAGCACACGGGCAGCGGGCTGCGTCGTGCCGTCGACCTCCTCTGGGCCGCCAAGGACCTGGCGGAGTCGGGCGCGAACGCGAAGCAGTACGAGTGGGCGGCCACGGCCCTGCGGGACGCCGCGCAGGACGCCGCCGACGTCCGCGCGGAGAGTCGCGCCCGGACGGCGCTGTCCAACGTCCATCTGGCCGCCGGACGTTACTCCGAGGCGGACGAGGAGGCGCGGCGCGCGATCGAACTCGCCACGGCGGCGGACGACGCGACGCCGATCAGCTGGGCGGCTACGGACCGGGGGATCATCGCCCTCAACCAAGGGCGGTACGAGGAGGCCGAGCGGCTTCTGACGACGGCCCGGGACGGCTATCGCGCCGACGGCAACCGCCCGGGTGAGGCGAGCGCGCTCTGCAACCTCGCTCAGCTGCATCAGCGCATGGACCGTGCCGACAGCGCGGTTCTGCTGGCGCAGCAGGGCGTCGACATGTTCCAGCAGCTCGGTCTCAGTCTGCGCCTCGCGAACGGCCGGTATTCCCTGGGCGTGGCGCTCACCCGCGCCGGGCGGCTGGCGGAGGGTCTGGCACAGCTCACGGACGCCCTGCTGATCTTCGCCGCCAACCGGCAACGGTTGTGGGAGGGCACGACCCATCTCCGCATCGCCCAGCTGCACCTGGCCGCCCACCGCCCGGCACAGGCCGCTCAGCACGCGGAACAGTCCCTCGCCATCGGGGTCATCGGCGGTGACCTGATCCGAGGCAGCGTCCTCAACACACTGGGCAAGAGCCTGCGCGCGTTGGGCCAGTCCGACCGGGCACGAGCCTGTTGGCACGAGGCTCTGTCCCTCATGGAACGGTCGGGAGCGCCCGAGACCGCCGAGGTGCGCCGGCTGCTGGCACCCCTGGACTCGCCGTGAGCGTCCCGGCGTCGGCGTTCATCGAACGTTTATGAGCGGCTGGCATGGTCTACCTCAACGGCCCGTCGCATCGGGGGACAGACGGCCCGTACGAGCCCACTGGGGGGTGGGCTCCGGCATCCGCCTCTGTCCGGCGATACTCGGGGGAATCGCCGGTCAGAGGCGTCCCACTCACTTGAACACCATTCACAGGGGAAGCGTGAACATGAGCAGCACCGAGAAGCAGTCGCCGGACATCACCACGTTGGAGAACCACTCGCCCGTGCCGCCGGCGCTCAAGGACGCGGTGACGCAGAAGACCACGACGACCGTGCCGTCGACCGACGAAGAGATCACCACGCTGGAGAACCACTCGCCCGCCCCGCCCGCCCTGGACCTGGGCGGCAAGTAGGCGCCACGCAGGAACCGTTACGACGGGGATCGGCCGCGGCGGCGCGGAGGGGAGCCGCCGCGGCCGAGGTGTGTCCGGGGGCACGGTCACCGGGCCCGCAGCTCCCCCTTCAGTACCTTGCCGCTCGCGTTGCGGGGGAGGGTGGTCACGAACTCCACCGTTCTCGGGACCTTGTAGTTGGCCATCTCCCGGCGGGCCCAGGCGATCAGGTCGTCGGCCGTGCAGACCGCTCCCGGCCGCCGGACCACGTACGCCTTGCCCACCTCGCCCAGGCGGGGATCCGGGACGCCGATCACGGCCACGTCGGCCACGTCCGGGTGCAGGCCGAGGCGCTGCTCTATCTCCGCCGGGTAGGCGTTGAAGCCGCCGACGATGAACATGTCCTTGAGGCGGTCGGTGATCCGGAGGTTGCCGGCGGGGTCCAGGACGCCCACGTCGCCGGTGCGCAGCCAGCCGTCCTCCGTGAGGGCCTCCGCCGTCGCCGTCTCGTCCTCGTAGTAGCCGCGCATCACGTTGAAGCCCCGGACCAGGACCTCCCCGGGTTCGCCCGGCGCCGCGTCCACCCGCACCTCGGTGCCGGGGATCGCGCGGCCCGACGTCGAGGCGATGACCGTGGGGTCGTCCCCGCGACGGCACATGGTGACGACTCCGCTCGCCTCCGAGAGGCCGTACGCCGTCAGGACGGTCTCCACGCCCAGTTCGCCCCGCAGGCGTTCGACGAGCCGCAGCGGCACCACGGCCGCGCCCGTCACCACCAGCCGCAGCGCCGACAGGTCGTGCTTGTCGCGGGACGCGTGGTCCAGGAGCGACTGGTGCAGGGTGGGCGGTCCGGGGAGGACCGACACCCGTTCCGACGCCACGTTCGCGAGGACCGTGTCCACGTTGAACACCGGCTGGGGGATCATCGTCGCGCCCCGCATCAGACAGGCGATCACGCCCGCCTTGTAGCCGAAGGTGTGGAAGAAGGGGTTCACGATCAGGTAGCGGTCGCCCTGCCGCAGTCCCGCCAGGTCGGTCCAGATCTCGTACGCCCGCAGCGTCTGCGCGTGGGTGATCACCGCGCCCTTGGGGCGGCCCGTCGTGCCCGAGGTGAAGACGATGTCCGAGGGCCACTCCCCCGCCACCCGGTCCGCCCGCGCCCGGACCTCCGCCGTGCCGACGTCCTCCCCGCTCGCCAGGAAGTCCTTCCAGGGCCGGAAGTCCGCCGGGGCGTCGTCCGCGAGCACCACCACCTGCTCCAGCGCGGGAAGCCCCGGCAGCGGGCCGGTCCCGGCGCCCTCCGCCGTCGCCCGCCGCAGCGACGCCACGTACGACGTCCCCAGGAAGGTGCCCGTCACGAAGAGCAGACGGGTCCCGCTGCGGCGCAGTACGTCCGCCGCCTCCGTGCCCTTGAAGCGGGTGTTCAGCGGCACGAGCACCGCTCCCGCCCCCACCGCGCCGAGCGCCGCCACCATCCAGTCCAGGGAGTTCGGGGCCCAGATGGCGACGCGGTCGCCCGCCCGCACCCCGTTCGCCAGACAGGCCGCCGCCGCGCGTTCGACGCGGGCGCCGAGTTCGGCGTACGAGATCCGGGTACGGCCCTCCACCACCGCCTCGGTCGTCGCGTACCGCTCGGCCGACCAGCGGACCAGGCCGGGGATCGTCCCCCACTCCATGCACTCCATGTCACCACGCATGAGCGGTCTCCCCACTAGCCCACGAGCCCAGTAGCTGACTGACCGTCAGATTAGCGGTAACCTGACGGACTGTCAGCAGCACTGTCGCCGTGTGGAGGTGGGTGCGGCATGCCCGCAGTGACCGGAATCAAGGACGCCACGGCCATCGTCGGGATCGGGCAGACGTCCTTCGCCAAGCACCTCCCCGAGGACGAGCGGACCCTCGCCTGCCGGGCCGTCCTGGCCGCCCTCGACGACGCCGGGATCGCCCCCGGCGAGGTCGACGCGCTCGCCTCCTACACCATGGAGGAGACGGACGAGGTCGAGCTCGCGAAGGCCGTCGGGTTCGGCGACCTGAGCTTCTTCAGCAAGATCGGGTTCGGCGGCGGCGGTTCCTGCGCCACCGTCGCCCACCTCGCCGCCGCCATCGCCGCCGGGCAGGCCACGGTCGGCGTCGCCTGGCGGTCACGGAAGAGGGGCTCCGGGCCCCGTCCGTGGACCAACACGGCCGTCCAGCTCCCCACCCCCGCCCAGTGGACCCGGCCCTTCGGGCTGCTGCGGCCCGCCGACGAGATAGCCATGCTCGCCCGCCGCTATCTGCACGAGTACGGCGCCACCCGCGACCACCTCTTCAACGTCGCCCTCGCCTGCCGCAACCGCGCCAACCAGAACCCGGCCGCCGTGATGTACGAACGGCCCCTCACCCGCGAGATGTACATGTCGGCCCGGTGGATCAGCGAGCCCCTGTGCCTGTACGACAACTGCCTCGAGACGGACGGGGCGTTGGCGTGCGTGGTGGTGAGCGCCGAACGGGCCCGGGACTGCCGCCGGCGACCCGTGTACGTCCACTCCGCCGCCCAGGGCCTGCCCGCCCAGCACCACGGCATGGTCAACTACTGGAACGACGACCCGCTGACCGGCCCCGCCTGGGCGGCCGCCCGGCACCTGTGGAAACACGCCGACTTCACCCCGCCCGACGTCGACGTCGCACAGATCTACGACGCCTTCACGCCCCTCGTGCCGCTCTCCCTGGAGGGGTACGGGTTCTGCGGCCGGGGAGAGGGCGGGGCGTTCACCGAGGGCGGCGCCCTGGAGACCGGCGGACGGCTGCCCCTCAACACCGGCGGGGGCGGGCTCAGCGAGGCCTACGTCCACGGCTTCAACCTCATCAACGAAGGCGTCAAGCAGCTGCGCGGGACCAGCACCGCCCAGGTGCCGGGCGCCGCGACCTGCCTCGTCACCGCGGGCGAGGGCGTCCCGACCTCAGCCCTGCTGCTCAGGAACTGAAACCCACCGAGGAGAACGCACCGAGGAGTTGATCCCGCGATGCTCACCCCCGTCACCGACGCCGACGGCGCCCCCTTCTGGCGGTACGCCGCCCAGGGCGAACTCCGCGTCCAGGCCTGCGCCGACTGCGGCGAACCCCGCTTCCCGCCCCGCCCCTGCTGCCCGCTCTGCCAGTCCTTCGCCAGCGAGTGGCGGCGCACCTCGGGACGCGGCCGCATCTGGTCCTACGTCGTCCCGCATCCGCCCCTGCTGCCCGACTACGCCGCACAGGCCCCCTACAACGTGATCCTCGTCGAGCTGGCCGAGACGCCCCGGATCCGGCTGGTGGGGAACCTGGTGAGCGAAGCGGGGGCCCCGCTGAACTCCCTCTCCCCCGACCGCATCCGGATCGGCGCCCGCGTGCAGGTCGTCTTCGACGGCGCCGGGCTCCCGCAGTGGGTTCTGGAGCGGCCGTGAGTGTGCGGCTGGACATCGACAAGGACACCGGGGTCGCCGTCGTCACCCTCGACCGGCCGGCCCGGCTGAACGCCCTCGACCTCGAGACCGTCCGTGAACTCCAGCACGTCTGGCGGGCGTTGCGGTTCGACGACTCGGCCCGGGCCGTCGTCCTCACCGGGGCCGGACAGCGGGCCTTCTCCACCGGCCTGGACCGGGACGCCGTCGTACCGCAGCCCCCCTCCCCCTACATGCAGGACGATCCGCTGCTCACCGTCGGCCCCAAGGCGAACGACCTGTGGAAGCCGGTAGTCGCCGCCGTGGAGGGCATGGCCTGCGGGGGCGCCTTCTACCTGCTCGGGGAGTGCGAGTTCATCGTCGCCGGCGCCGACGCCGTGTTCTTCGACCCGCACACCACGTACGGGATGGTCAGCGCGTACGAGTCGGTGCTCCTCGCGCAGCGGATGCCGTACGGGGAGGTCGCGCGGATGATGCTCATGGGGACGGCGGAACGGATCTCCGCCCGGCGCGCCTTCGACGTAGGCCTGGTCTCCGAACTCACCCACACCGGGGCCGCGTTGGAAGCCGCGACGACCTGCGCGACCGTCATCGCCGGATACCCCGCCGCCGGGATCCAGGGCACGGTACGGGCCCTGTGGGCGGCGAAGGAGACGGCCCGCACGACGGGTTTCGCACAGGCGCCGCACCTCATCTCGCTGGGGAACCTGCCGAGCGAGGAACAGGCGAGACTCTTCACGGGCCGCTCGCCGCAGCAGCCCCGGACCCGCTGAGCCCACCCCGGAGTCCGGCCCGAGGTCAGGTACGGCGGCAGAGAGCGTCCACCTGCTCTGGCGTCATGGCGTAGTCGTATGCGATGTCCTCGACGCTCTCCCCGGCCTCCCACAGGTCGGTGATCGCCTTGACCGAGACGCGATTGGCCGCCACCACGGGAAGTCCCTGGCCGAACCTGGGGTCGATCACAACGGGGACGGAGTCCGGGTACTGCCTCAGTCTCAAGCTGGAGGGAAAGTCGTCACCGGCGTCCCAGTTCAGGTACCGGAGATAGCTGGAGACCACTTCCTGGATGGGGGCCTGGCCGTCCCGGGCTCTGCGGAGATCTCCGAGACCGTGTTCGACGAAGATGTCCACACCGTCCGTCGCGATGCGTTTCGACACGAGGCCGTAAGGGGTGTCGAAGGCGTCCCGTACGGCGGCGGCCGCTTCCTTGATCTCACTCATGCGGAGCCCGAGGGAACGCAGGGAGCGGAGCACGTGTGCCTCGGCCACCGCGATGAACGGCACCGAGGGCTGTCCCTTGCGCAGCGGCTCCACTTGGTGAACCAGTGGCGCTCCCGCGGCCCTGCCCTTCAGCCACGAGGTGAGCGTCGACTGCGGAATCTGCAGGTAGGAGGCCGTTTCCGTGGACGTCAGGAGCCCGTCCTTGAACCTGTCGACCATGCCCCACCTCCTCGTGCCACCGGGTTTCGCATCGTGCCACACCAAGCCTCCCACCTGTGGGTGGACCGCACGCCCGGTCATCGGGGTCATCGGCTCAGCCGGCCGCGCTGAGTTGGTCCCGGGTCCGGCAGTCCCGGCAGCGGACGTGTTCCGCCGTACGCATTCCCCGGTCGCAGCCGTCGCAGTTCCGCATGCGCACGACCTCGGGGCGTCCGGGGTTTTCCGTGCTTCCGGCCGGTGCGGGCAGGGGAAGGGGCGTCTCTTTGAGCCGGTAGGCGAGGATGCCGGCCGGGCGGACCAGCAACCGGTCCGGGAGCCTTGCGGTGAGGTGGTCCGTGATGTGCGTGGGCAGGAGACCTGCCGCAAGCCACCGGGTGACTGCCGGGGCGAGGCGGGCGACTTCCCGCGCGGACAGGATGAGGCGGGGGTCGACCCGGCGCAGGGCGGTGAGTACGGCGACGGCTCGGGGGTCGGCGTCGGCACCATCGGCAACGTCGCCGACACCGGCACCATCGGCAACGTCGCCGACACCGGCACCATCGGCAACGTCGGCGACACCGGCAACGTCGGCGACATCGGTGAGCGGGGCCGGGATCTCCACCTCGGGCTGGACCGGCGGCCGCAGCGGTCCGCGTACGACGGCGGGCTGCTCGCGGGGACGACGGGGCTTCGGCGGCTCGGGAGGCCCGTCCGGATGCGGCGCGCCGTCGGGTACGTCGTAGAAGTACGTCCGGGTACGGAAATGTCCGGTGGGCGTTCGCTCGCGGCGGCGCTCCAGGTACCCGGCCGCCTCCAGCTCCCTCAGCGCTCGCGAGATCAGGATCTCGCCCTCGCTGAAGTGCTCGCACAGGGCGGTGATCGTCACGGGGGAGCCGTCTGGCAGGGAGGCGATGTACGCCGCGACGCCGATCGCGACCGCGCTGCCGCGTCGCTGGGCGAGGGCGTTGGAGATCACCGTGAAGTCGGCCGTGAGCCGGTTGCGGACATGGATCACTCCGGACGTCGGAGCTCCGGCGTCGGCGCGCAGGGGCGCGTTAGACTGCGATTCAGCCATTGGGAAGGTGTTGCTTCCTGATCGGTCAGGCCCTCGTTCGGGATGCCAGTCCCGGCCGGGGGCCGTATTCGTCTGTGGTGGTCGCGGCGAACGTAACCGCCCGTATCCCGCTGCTGCAAGCCGGTCACCCGTACGGGTGACGCGAACTTCGCGGCCGGGGAGGGTGGGTGGGCGGGAAGTTCTTTCCCCCGGTTCTTTCAGGAGGTCAGCGGCCCACCGGACCCTCGCGAACAAGGGCCCGGTGAGCCCGGAACGCGGACGGCGACCGAGGCCCGGCCGCCTCGGGAACGGCGTCGCCCGGCCTTCGACCCGCCTGTGGAGGGAGCCGAAGGGTGCGCAGCCCGAGCGGCGGGCCGCGCCCGAGGTCTCGCACCGCATCGCCGTTCAGACGAGGCTGTGCTCCCAGCGCAAGGACGGATTGCCGTCGATCCAGTACACGTGGGAGACGGGTGTGATCCGGAGTCGCACGGTGTCGATGTCGGGGCTGCTCGCGTGCCGCCACGCAACGAGGGACTCCTCAATGGCGTCCCACAACGCCACGGGGCCGCCCTGCCGGACCGTCCAGGTGTCACTCTCGGCGATGAACTGGGCGAAGGACTCTCGCTCCGGATCGAATACGTACAGGAGCTTGGTCCCGTCACTCCGCGCGGCGCGGACGAACTGCGCCCCAGGCGCGGCGAGCTGGGCGAGGAAGGCGGGCATCCACTCCTCCAGCATCGTGGGAGGTGCCTTCGTCTCCCTCTCGCTGTCCGCGTAGGCCGTCCGGGCGGAAAGGTCGCCGGCCACCGGAACGACGGCCTGTGCCCGCGCCTGCATGAACGATGACCTGCCGATGATCCTGCCCTCGGCGGTGCCGTCGTCGTCGACCGTGACCTTGGCCAGGCCCGTCCCGTACGGCCAGGAGCCCACGGTGCTCAGGATCACGCCACCGGGCCTCGTCTGCCGGACCCAGGTGTGCGGGATGCGGCGTACGGCACATGTGGAGATCACGCGGTCGTACGGCGCGCGCCGGGGATGCCCGAGAAGGCCGTCGCCGGTGACGGTCCACGTCGAGAAGCCGACCGATTCGAGCGCGGCGTCCGCCCGGCCCGCCACCTCCGGGTCCACCTCGACCGTGGTCACGTTGTCCTCGCCGAGGTAGTGACACATCAGAGCGGAGGAGTAACCGGTACCCGTACCGATCTCCAGCACTCGATGGCCCGTCTCCAGGTCCAGGCTCTCGATCATGCCGACCACCGTGGCAGGGGTGGTGGAGGAAGAGGTGGGGATCCCTTCGACGGGGCCGCTGACCTGGTCGGCGGTCAGGCGGCCGTCGAGCTGTGTGGTGAGGGTGTCGCAGGTGTACGCGGTCTCCAGCCACTCGGCAGGGTCGGTGCCGGCCGCCGTGACCGGCCGCCACCTGCCGCCTTCGTCGAGGAACACACCAGGGTCGAGGAAGACCTCGCGTGGTACGGCCTCGACGGCCCTGCGCAGCCAAGGGGAGGTGAGGGCGCCGTTCCGTGCCAGCAGTTCGGCGAGGCGGTGGCGCTCGGGCGTCGAGTCATTCATGGGTCGTCTCCTTGCTGAGCAGGTCGGCGAAGGCGGCGGACATCGGGAGGCCGGTCTCCCTCTCCAGCCACCCCCACTGGCCGTTCGGGTTCAGCTCCAGCCACCAGTGGTCCCCGGCCCGGTCCACCGCGAGATCGAAGCTCCCCGAGACCAGACCGAGGTGGTCCAGGTAGCGGTGCAGCGCCTTGCTCACCCGGTCGGGGAGGTGCTCGACGGTGTAGGTGAGAGCTTCGTAGTCCTTGCGCCAGTCCAGCAGGCCGGAGTCGATGCGCACGGCGAACGTGTGACGGCCGACGATCAGCACGCGGAGGTCGGCGACTTTGTCCACACGAGCCTGGAACAGGTGTGGGGTGACGCGAACGCTCTCGTCGATCTCGTCGGCGGACACCGGATCGGCCCAGCCGGTGACCGGCACGCCTTCGCGCGCGTACGGGGTCCAGCGCAAGGTCTTGAAGATCACGTCACGCTGACCGGTGACGAACTCGCTCGCCTCGTCCGGGTCATTGGTGACGAGGGTCGGGGGCACGGCCAGGCCGAGTCGCTGGGCAAGGGCGAGTTGAGCGGGCTTGTAGTCGGCGGCAGCGATGAGCAGGGGATGGTTGACCCAGAGCGGACAGTCCATCGCGTAGAGGATGCCGCCGAGCCCGAAGCGGACCTGGGCAGCCGCGAATCGGGCGTCGTCCGGAGCCAGATGGGAGAAGGCGGGCCATTCGGGGCGCCGCCAGTACACCGCTCGGACACGGGTCAGGTCGGCGGTCCTCGACGACGTGCGCACCTGCCCGGCCATGGAGGGCGGGCAGGTGCCGAACCGAGCCGAGACCGTCAGATCGGCGCCGATGTCCGCGGGATCGAACCTGACCACGGGTACATTCCGCCGGTTGAGTTCGGCAATCACCAAGTCAGCAGTCAGGTCGTCCGCCTCCGTGACCACGAGAACCGGCATCTCCTCGGTCACGTCGTCAGTCCTGCTCGGAGTCCTGGTCGTGCCCCTGGTCGTTCTTGGAGTCCGAGTTCGTGACGGTCGACGTCTCAGTGCCCTTGCTGGTGCCGTGCGCGCCCATCTCGACCACCTGACCCGCGCGATCGCGGAACACGCCGAGCTGTGTGTCGGGGTCGACGGTGACCGTGGCATGCGGACGCTGGACAGTGACCGGGTAGGGCGCAAGACGGTCGGCGCCCCAGGGGCGCCCGGTCGTGGGCTGTTCGACGACGGTCGTCATCAGGTCTCCTCGCAACGGGCTGGAAGGGTGAGCGGAGGGAGTGGGAGTGCAGCCTCCAAGGCCGCTGAGAGGTGGGCAGGGATCAGGTCCTAAGAGCGGAATGCCGGGGACCGACAGACCCGGGAGGTGCGGTGCCTGGCGACCACGGGTGTTCATTCGTCGCCCCTGACACGGAGTTCGGCCCAGACTTCCTTGCCCCATGGGCGTCGGCCCGAGCGACGCAGGTCGTAGCCCCAGCGGTCGGCGACCGCATCGACGAGAAGCAGGCCTCGGCCCGACTCGTCCTCCGCACCCGCTTGGCCGAGAGTGGGCAGACCCGCCCTCGAACTCGCCGACTCCGCCGCCGAAGCGGCGCCTTCGGCCGGCCCTCGCCTCCAGGCCTTTCTTCGGGGCCAACAGGCGCACGGGGCCGCGCTGGTAGGGGACAAGGCGCTGGCCTTCGCCCGCCTCCACGAGACCGAGGCCGCTCTCTCGAAGGCCGACAACCGCCGTGACGCCGTCGGCGGTTACGACCGTGCCGCCTACGAATTCCACGTGGCCAGCGTCCTGTACGCCCTCCACGACGTCACCGGCTCGATCGAAGCCCTTCAAGCGTCGAACCGGGCCCGCCCCTCGGTTGAACGTCAAGGCAATGCCCACGCGAACGGCCTGCTCGCCCAACGCCAGTTGGAAATCGGTCATCTCGAAGCCGCCTGCGTGACCTGGGGAGCCTTCCTCGACGACTACGAGCGGCTTTCCTCCGCCCGAGCCGACGAACATTTCGCCATCATGCGGAAACGCATCCGGCCCTTTCTCGGCAACTCGAAAGCACGTGATCTGAACGAACGCGCGGGAAATCTGGCACGACAGAAGGTCGCGGCTTAGCACTTTGCACTACGACCGTCACCCCGCCGGTGCGTAGGGTTCCGGGTCGCAGTGGTCGACCTTCGCCGCGACGCCCGGACCGGACAGGTCCACCTGCACGGTCGTCGAGTCGTTCCCGGCGACGTACTCGTCGGTGGTCCGCTCCTCCACCCGGTCGGAACCGGCGTCGAGGAAGTCGACCGTGATCGGTGAAGTAGCCGCCGGTCGCGTTGGGGTTGGTGACCTCGACCGTCGCGTAGGGCTCGCTCGGCGTCGCGCAGTCGATCAGCCTCACCGTGGCGTCCTGCCGCGTCGTGGACGTGCTGGACGAGCCGCCGTCGCCGTAGGTGTCGTCCGTGTAGTCGTCATCGTCGTCGTAGTCGTGGTAGGTGCTGCCCGAACTGCCGCCGCTGCTCGACGACGAGCTGTCGTGGTTCTGGCTGGAGCTGCTGCATCCGCCGCCCCCGCCGTCGCTGTGACGGCCGGCGCGGCTGTGGCCCTTGCTCGTCGAGAAGCCCGTCAGCGCCAGGACGACGACCACGGCCACCGCTGTGAACTTGAGTTTCTGCCCCCGTCGATCCATACGGACAGCCTAGGCAACACCTGTCACGACCATGTCACTGCGTGGCGATGGGGCGGTCCCCGGCGTAGCGTCGGCGACGGCGGCCGCCGTCCGGATCCCTTCCGTACGCCCGGCACGACGGCCGTCCCGGCACGACAGCCGTCCCACCGGGTACGACAGCCGTCCGGGCACCGAGCGACCGTCCGGGCATCGCGCGGTCGTCCGGGCATCGCGCGGGTCGGTCGGCTCAGGCCGTTCTCGCCGTGCCCGTGCCCTTCTCCGCGTCCAGCGCGTACACGCAGCGGTCCTTGCTGGACGCGTACACGACGCCGTCGCGGACCACCGGGGAGCCGGTGATCTCGCCGCCGGTCGCCAGCTTCCAGCGCAGTCGGCCGTCGTCGGCCTTCAGGGTGTACAGCAGGTGGTCCGTCGAGCCGAAATGGATACGGCCCTCCGCCACCGCCGGGGCGCCCACGATGTCGCCGCCCGCCTGGAAGCGCCACTTGGGCGTGCCGGTGACCGCGTCCAGGGTGTAGAGCCCCTTGCCGCTGCCGACGTGGACATGGCCGGCGGCCACCAGCACCGGGTCGACGGACGCGCGGGCCTCGGTGGCGATACGCCAGCGGTCGCGGCCGTCGGTGGCGTCGATGGCGTACACGGTGCCGAGGTAGTCGGCGAGGTAGACGCCGCCGCCGGTCACCGCCGGGCCGGGCACGAAGGTCGGCGGGGACAGGAACACCGCCGGGGCCTCGAAGTGCCAGCGCACCATGCCGCTCGCGACGTCGACGGCGAGGACGCGGGTGCCTGCGGAGAGGTAGACATAGCCGTCGGGGGCCGGGGTGACGCGGACCGGGACACCGCCGCAGGAGGCCGTGTCGCCGATGGGGTACGACCAGCGTTCCTCGCCCGTGCGGGCGTCCAGGGCCTTCAGCCGGGCGTCCTGCCAGACGTAGACCGTGCCCTCGTGCAGGACCGGGCCGGCCTCCGGGGACTCGAAGTCGGTCTGGCAGCCGGTGATCTCCCACAGCTTCTGCCCGGCCGAGGCCTCCCAGGCCTGGACGCCGCCGCCGCGCGTGCCGGTGACGACCGTGCCCCGGTCCGCCTTGAGCGAGTACACCCAGGCGTCCGTCGACAGCCGCCACAGGTCGCCGCCCTCGCGGGCGTCCAGGGCGAACAGGGTGGGGCCGTCGGAGGCGTGCACCCTGCCGTCCGCGACCGCCATCGACCAGGCCACGTCCCGCGTCTTGAAGCGCCGGCGGCCGGTGGCCACATCCAGGGCGTGCACCTCGAAGGAGGTGACGTAGACGAGGTCCCCGGCGACGGACGGCGTGCCCCACACATCGTTCGACATGCGGAAACGCCAGGGCCGCCAGCCCGCCGGGGTCTCCGAGGGCGCGCTCTGGGGGGCCGGTACGGTCGTGTCGGCGCCGTTGACTCCGGGGCGCGGGCGGGACCAGCTGGCGACCAGGCCGGGCTCGGCCACCGGCGCCTTCACGGCGGCCGTGGCACGGACGTCGGCGACGCGCGGACCCGGCCCGATCGGCACGGCGGCGCCCGCCAGCCGGACGGGACCGATGTCGGGGGCGCCGACGGCCACGGCCGACTGCGCCGGGCGGGAGAGGACCACGGGGGCGTGGGACGGCGGGGGCGGTACGGCCGGTACGACGGGCCGGGCCATGCCCACACCGCCGCCACCGCCTCCGCTGCGGGGGCTCGGGGGCGCCGGTTTCGCCGGACGGCCGCCCCGGCGCGTCTCGATGAGGGTGACCGCCTTCTCGGGCAGCCACGCCGACGCCGTACCGCTGTCGTCGGAGCCGGAGCCGAACAGGTGGGGGGCGAGCTGGGCCTGGAGGTCGGCCGGGTTGGGCCGGGCCGTGGCCTCCATCTGCATACAGGACTCGATGAGCGGACGCAGCTCGTCGGGCAGGCCCTCCAGGTCCGGTCCCTCGCGCAGCAGCATGAAGACCGTCTCGACCGGGTTGGCGCCGTGGAAGGGCGGGTGACCGGTGGCGGCGAACACGAGCATCGAGCCGAGCGAGAAGACGTCGCTCGCGCCGGTCACGCTGCGCGAGTCCTTCGCCTGCTCGGGGGACATGTAGGCGGGCGTGCCGACGGCCACGTTCGTCATCGTCAAACGCGTGTTCGAGACACCGGACGCGATGCCGAAGTCGATCACCCGGGGCCCGTCCTCGACGACGAGCACGTTGGACGGCTTGAGGTCACGGTGGACCAGCCCCGCGCCGTGGATCGACTGGAGCGCCTCGGCGACGCCCGCCGCCAGCCAGCGCACCGCCTGGGCGGGCATCGGCCCGCAGTCGTTCACTATTTCCTCGAGGGAGGGCGCGGGAACGTACGCGGTGGCCAGCCAGGGCACGGCGGCGCGGGGATCGGCGTCGACGACGGCGGCCGTGTAGAAACCGGAGACCGCCCGGGCCGCCTCCACCTCGCGCGTGAAACGCACCCGGAAGAGCTGGTCCTCGGCGAGCTCGGTCCGGACCGTCTTGATCGCCACCCGCCGGCCCGAGGCCGAACGGGCCAGATAGACCAGCCCCATGCCGCCGGCGCCCAGCCGTCCCAGCACCTCGAACGGCCCGATCCGCCGCGGATCGTGCTGCGTCAGCTGATCCACCACTTGCCTGCCACCTCCCCGTACGAACCGCGTCACCCACTTGTGTACACGGCCCCGTGCAGCGTCTCACCACCGCACCGCCATGGCGGCACGCACCCTGATTCTTCCTGGCCGGACGGCCGGTTGCGAACCCGGGGGCAATCGGGGTGTCTCATCTCATATACGCGTATACAGCACGCACATGGCACCTGTCAGCGCTGGAGAAGCGCGAACGACGCCCCTTGATTGTCCGTGACGACCGCCACGATTCCGTACGAAGCGGTGAACGGGCCCGCCTGCACCCGCCCGCCGAGCCGGGTCACCGCGCCGAGAGCGGCCTCGCAGTCCCGCACACCGAAGTGGACGAGGAAATGCGGCGGCATCATCTCCGGGAAGACATCGCCGACCGGCGCCCGCCCGAAGTCGGGTTCGGCGCCCGGACCGAACAGCGCCTCGTGGAAGAGATGACCGTAGAACGTGTTGGCGGCCTCGGTGTCCCGGGCGTAGAGCTGCGCCCAGGCGAACGCGCCCGGCCGGTGCCGTACGCCGAAGCCGGGATGGCCGTCCGGCTGCCACAGGCCGAAGACCGCGCCCTCGGGGTCGGCGGCGAGCACGGCGGTGCCCGCCCCGCCGACCGGCAGCGGCCCCATGATGACCTGCCCGCCGGCGTTGCGGATGCGGCGGACGGTCTTCCGCGCGTCCGGGGTCGCGAAGTACACCGTCCAGACGGTGGGCATCCGGCCGTCCGTCTTGTGGGCGAGCGCGGCCACCGGCTCCCCCTCCAGCCGGGCCCACACGGAGGAGCCGTACGCCTCCTCGAAACCCCACCCGAAGAGCTCACCGTAGAACCGCTTGCCCGCGTCCACGTCGGGGAGCTGCGCGTCCACCCAGCAGGGGACGCCCTCTGCGTACACCGATGCCCTGTTTTCGGCCATGCAGCCAAACTAACGGCGGTTCACGCAAGCCGCAGACCAGGCACACCCGCCTCCGCACACCCGCGCACCCCATTTGCAGTCGGCCGAATAGCGCTCCGATCACCCCTCGGTAAGCTGACGGCATGACAGGACAAGTGCGTACCGTCGACGGCCGCGTGGCCGGTCGGCGCGGGCAGGCGACGCGGCAGAAGCTGCTCGACTGCCTCAGCGAGATGCTCAGCTCTTCTCCGTACCGCGACGTCAAGGTCATCGACGTCGCCCGGAAGGCGGGCACTTCGCCCGCGACCTTCTACCAGTACTTCCCGGACGTCGAAGGCGCCGTCCTGGAGATCGCCGAGCAAATGGCCACCGAGGGGGCCGAGTTGACCGGCCTCGTCGCGGGACGGTCGTGGGTCGGCAAGGCGGGCTGGCAGACGGCGCAGGAACTCGTGGACGGTTTCCTGGAGTTCTGGCGGAGGAACGACGCGATCCTCCGGGTCGTCGACCTCGGCGCGGCGGAGGGGGACAAGCGCTTCTACAAACTCCGCATGAAGATCCTCAACTCGGTGAACAACTCCCTGTCGGACGCGGTCGCCGAGTTGCAGTCCAAGGGCAAGGTCGACAAGGACGTGAACCCGGCCGCGGTCGCCGGCGCGCTCGTCGCGATGCTCGCGGCGGTCGCCTCGCACCAGAAGGGCTTCCAGACCTGGGGCGTCAAGCAGGCTGAACTCAAGCCGAACCTGGCCCTGCTGGTGCACCTGGGCATCACCGGCAAGAAGCCGACGAAGTAGCCCGGCCCCCATCTGTCTTTACGGTCAAGTCCTGTCTGTCAGGCGGCAGCTCACCCGGGTGAGCTGCCGCCTGCCGCGCTGTCGGCCTCAGCCGGGCAGCGCCCGGTCCTTCACCACGTGCTTCATCACCAACGTCGACGTCAGCCGCTGCACCCCCGGCAGGGTGGCGAGTCGCTCGTCGTACAGCCGCTGGAAGGCCGCGAGGTCGGCGGTGGCCACCCGCAGCAGATAGTCGGGCTCCCCGAACAGCCGCTGCGCGTCCAGGACGTGTTCCACCTCGCCCACCGCCCGCTCGAACTCGGCGACCGTGTCCCGGTCCTCCTGCCGCATCGAGACGAAGACCAGCGCCTCGAAGGTCAGCCCGACGGCGGACGGCTTCACCACCGCCCGGTAGCCGCTGATCGCCCCGGACCGCTCCAGCTCCCGCAGCCGCCGGTGACAGGGCGAGACGCTCAGCCGCACCCGCGCGGCCAGCTCGGTCACGGTCAGCCGCCCGTCCTGCTGAAGCTCGGCAAGAATCTTCCGGTCCACGTCATCCATGAGGAAGATCTTCCCTCGGATCACGCTGATCTGCGAAAACTTCGGAAACACTTTCGGCCCTATCGCGCCTAATGTTCCCGATATGGACTCCGGAACGCTGATTTCCTTCCTCGTCGTCGACCTGCTGCTGGTGTGCGTGCCGGGCGCCGACTGGGCCTACGTGATCTCCGCCGGGCTGCGCGGCCGGTCGGTGGGCGCGGCGGTGGGCGGTCTGGTGAGCGGGTACGCCCTGCACACGGTGCTGGCCGCGGCGGGCCTCGCCGTGCTGGTCGCCAGGTCGCCGACGCTGCTCACCGCGCTGACGGTGGCGGGCGCGGCGTACCTGGTGTGGCTCGGGTGGGCCGTGCTGCGGCGGCCGGGGACACCGGGCGCGGGGGAGGAGATCACGGCGGGCGGCGCGCGGGTGTTCCTGCGCGGGGCCACGATCAGCGGCCTGAACCCCAAGGGCCTGCTGCTCTACCTCTCGGTCCTGCCGCAGTTCCTCACCACGGGGGGCGGGCGAACGGGGGACGGGCACCTGCCGGTGGCCGTCCAGACGACCGCCCTCGGGCTCCTGCACATGGCGTGCTGCGCCGCCGTCTACCTCACGGTGGGCGTCCTGGCCCGCAGGCTGCTGGGCGCCCGCCCGGCGGCGGCCCGCGCGGTGACCCGCACGTCCGGCGCGGCGATGCTGGGGATCGGCACGTTCCTGCTGATACAGCACGCCTTCTGACTCCACCCGGCCACCCGGCCACCGGAAGCCAGAGGCCCCCACCGGAAGCCAGAGGCCACCCGGCCACCCGGCCACCCGGAAGCCAGAGGCCACCCGGCTACCCGCCTACCCGGCCTCTGGCTCCCGGGGGCGAGCCGGACCCGGGCGCCCCTGGTTCCTAGCTCCTGGGGGTGAGCCGGAACAGCCTGATCTCCCGCTCCACCCGTGCCTGGTACGTCGCGTACGGCGGCCAGAACGTCAGCAGCGCCTTCCAGACGGCCGCCCGCTCCTCCCCCGTCAGCAGCACGGCCGTCACCGGGATGTCCGTGCCCTTCCAGTTGATCTCGGCGTCCGGGTGGGCGAGCAGGTTGCCGGTCCAGGCGGGGTGCCCGGTGCGGCCGAAGTTGGAGCCGATCAGGATCCAGCTCCCGCCGCCCTCCTCGGGCATGCAGGCAAGCGGCGCGCGACGCGGCAGCCCGCTTCTCGCCCCGGTGGACGTCAGGATCACCCCGGGCAGCATCTGGGCGCTGAGCAGCACCTTTCCCCTGGTGAGACGGTGGACGGCCCGGTCGAGGGCGGGGATGACATGCGGCGCCACCTTCGCGAAGGTCCGCGTCGAGGAGATCTTCTGCACCACCCGGACGCCGATCACACCGACACCTCCGTCCGCTCGAAGAGCCGGGCCTCCTCGGCCGCGTGCGCGCGCAGCCGGTGCACGGGCCCGAACAGCAGCTCGTCGCCGGCCGCCCGCTTGAAGAACAGATGCGCCTCGTGCTCCCAGGTGAAGCCGATGCCACCGTGCACCTGAATGCCCTCGGCGGCCGCGCGGCGCAGGGCCTCCAGCGCCTGGGCGAGCGCAAGCCCACCGACCCGCTCACGGTGCCTGTCGATACCCCCGCGGTCGGCTGGGCCGCCCTGGCCGCCCTGGCCGCCCTGGCCGCCCGTCGCCCAGGCGGCGTAGTACGCGGCGGACCGGGCCGCCTGGACCTGTACGTACACATCGGCCAGTCGGTGCTGGACCGCCTGGAAGGAGCCGATCGCCCGCCCGAACTGTTCCCGTCGGCCGAGGTACTCGACGGTCCGCTCCAGTGCGCGGTCGGCCGCCCCGACGGCCTCGCAGGCGAGGAAGGCGGCCGCGAAGTCACCGGCGTGGGTGAGGGCCTGCGGTACGGCCGCCGCCGCCTCCTTTTCCTCGCTCCCGAGCAAGTCGGCTCGTACGTCGCGAAGTTGGACCCTGGCCTGCGGGCGGGTCGCGTCCAGGGCCGTCTGCCGGGTGCGGACGAGCCCGACGGCGTCCCCCGCCACGACGAACAGCAGGGTGCGCGACCGTACGAACCCGCCGGTGTGCGCGGCGGCCACCAGCGCCCCGGCGCTGTGCCCGTCGAGCACCTGCGCGGCCTCCCCGTACAGCCGCCAGACGCCCTGGACCCGCCGGGCCTGGATCCCGCCCGCGCGCCCGCCGCCGGACCAGTCGCCGCCCCGGGGGCCGGTGAGGGCGAGGGCGGTGGCCAGGGCGGGTGCGGGCACGGCGAGGGCGGCGGTCAGGGTGCCGTCGGAGATCGGGGGCAGCAGGTCGGCGCGCTGGGCGTCGGTGCCGAGGGCGAGGATCAGCGGCGCGGCGAGGACCGAGGTCGCGAGGAGCGGGGTGGGGGCGAGCGCCCGGCCGGTCTCCTCGGCGGCGAGGGCGAGGTCGGTCACCGGGCAGCCGACACCGCCGTACGTCTCGGGGAGTGCGAGGCCGGGCAGCCCGAGCTGCTCGGCGAGGGCGGTCCAGAGCGCGGGATCGTGGCCGCGGGGGGTGTCCAGAGCGGCGCGCAGTTCTTCGGGGCCGCAGCGTTTGTGGAGCAGTTCGCGCAACGTGCGGCGGATCCCGTCCTGTTCGGCGGTGAAGCCGGGGTCCATGGCCACCCCTCTCATCCTGATCTGACGGTGCGTCATATTAGGGCGGGGGGACGGGAATGCCCAGAGAGACGGCACCTGTCATGACTGCCGATATCTGATGTACCGTCAGATTTATGTCACCCGCATCCGCATCCGCATCCACGTCCGCATCCGGGACCCGGAAAGTGGCCGTGGTCGGCGTCGCCCTCTCCGACTGCGGGCGAGTGGACGACGTCACCCCCTACGCCCTGCACGCCCAGGCGGCCCGGCGGGCGCTGGCGGACTCGGGGCTCGACCGGCCCCGGGTGGACGGCTTCGCGTCCGCCGGGCTCGGCACGCTGGCCCCCGTCGAGGTGGCGGACTATCTCGGCCTGCGACCCACCTGGGTCGACTCCACCTCCGTCGGCGGTTCGACCTGGGAGGTCATGGCGGCGCACGCGGCCGACGCCATCGCCGCCGGTCACGCGAACGCGGTCCTGCTGGCGTACGGCTCGACGGCCCGCGCGGACGTGAAGGCGGGCCGCCGCACCGGCACCTTCGCCTTCGGCGGCCGCGGTCCGCTCCAGTTCGAGGTCCCCTACGGCCACACCCTGATCGCCAAGTACGCGATGGCCGCCCGCCGCCACATGCTCCAGTACGGCACGACGATCGAGCAGTTGGCGGAGGTGGCGGTCCAGGCCAGGGCGAACGCTGCCCTGAACCCCGACGCGATGTTCCGCGAGCCGGTGACGGTGGACGACGTCCTGTCCGGCCCGATGATCGCGGACCCCTTCACGAAACTGCACTGCTGTCTGCGCTCCGACGGCGGCGCGGCGGTGCTCCTGGCGGCCGAGGAGTACGTACGCGACTGCCGCACGGCCCCGGTGTGGATCCTCGGGACGGGGGAGCACGTCTCGCACGCCTCGATGTCCGAGTGGGACGACTTCACGGTCTCCCCGGCGGCGGTGAGCGGCCGGCTGGCGTTCGAGCGGGCGGGGCTGCGTCCGAGCGAGATGGACTTCGCCGAGATCTACGACGCGTTCACCTACATGACGCTGGTGACCCTCGAAGACCTCGGCTTCTGCGCGAAGGGCGAGGGCGGCGCGTTCGTGGAGAAGGGGCGGCTGACCCTGTCCGGCGCTCTGCCGGTGAACACCGACGGGGGCGGCCTCTCGGCCCAGCATCCGGGCATGCGGGGGCTGTTCCTGCTGGTGGAGGCGGTACGGCAACTGCGCGGCGAGGGCGGCGAGCGACAGGTACGGCGGCCGGACGGGGAGTTGCCCCGGCTCGGGGTCGCCTCCGGGACCGGGGGCTGGTTCTGCTCCTCGGGAACGGTGGTGCTGGGCCGGGACTGAGGCGCCGGTCCGACTTCCCGCGGTGGACCGGAACCTTTCGGGGACCGGCGGCAACCTTTCCCGGACCGGCGGCGACTGACGAGTCGAACGCTTTCCAGGACGTGCTCCGCCGAACCGCGTAAGGATTCATCCGTGGCATCCCCCTCGCACCGCCGATCCCGCCCCGAGCGATCCCGCGCCGAGCGGCGCACGGGCCGCGTCCCCGTCGTCACGCTGGTCGCCGTGGCGGCCGTCGCCCTCGTCGTCTCCCTGGTCGTGGCCTTCCGTCCCGACGGCGGATCCGACGGCGGGGCGCGTGCGGTCGAGCCCGCGGCCGGCGCCCAGGCGAGCGGTTCGCCGAAGGCGACCCGGACCGCCGTGTCACCGACGCCGAAGCCGACACCGTCGACGGCGTCCCCGAGCGCGACGGCCGGCACGAAGGCCACAGCCGGGGCCACCCCGACCGGAAAGTCCGGCAAGTCCGGCGCGTCCGGCTCGTCGAGCGGGTCCTCGGCCGCGCCCGCCGCCCGGACCGCGTCCGGCGCGGCGCCGCTGGCGGGGCGGATCGCGCCCGGGACCGCCTACCGGGGCGTCGCCACCTCCTACGACATCGGCGACGGCAACGGCGCCTGTTCCTACGGACCGACCTCCGACGTCATGACGGCGGCGATGAACACCGCCGACTACGAGACGTCCAAGGCGTGCGGCGCGTACGTCCTCGTCCGGGCCGGAAGCGGAGCGTCGATCACGGTCCGGATCACCAACGAGTGCCCGGCGCCCTGCGAGGCCGGCCAACTCGACCTCAGCCGACAGGCCTTCGCCAAGCTGGCCGACCTCTCGGCGGGCCGGATCCCGATCACCTGGAGCCTGCTGAGCCCCGCCACGTCCGACACGATCTCGATCCGCTACAAGACCGGTTCCACCCAGTACTGGTGCGGCATCCAGGCGATCGGCCACCGCAACCCGCTGGCCCGACTGGAGGTCCGCACCGGCGCCGGCTGGACCCGGCTGGCGCGCACCGACTACAACTACTTCCTCTCCGAGCAGGGCACCGGCTGCGGCGCCGCGATCCGGCTCACCGACATCTACGGCGAGCAGCTGACGGTCGAGGGACTCGCCGTCCGGGCGAACGTGGTGCAGTCGACGCGGGTCCAGTTCGCCCGGCACTGACCGCATACTCTCGCTGCATGGCCAAGGATCTTCATGAGCTGCTGAGGTCGCTGCGGGTGTGGGACCCGGAGGTGACCGCGCTGCCGCCGTTCACCCCGGAGTCCGCGCCCGCCGAGCCGCTGCCTCTCTTCACGAACTGGTTCGCCGAGGCGGTGACGGCGGGTGAGCGGGAGCCGCACACGATGACGCTGTCGACCTCGGACGAGGAGGGTCTGCCCGACGCCCGCATCGTGATGCTGCACGGCGCCGACGCGGACGGCTGGGCCTTCGCGACCCACGCCACCAGCCGCAAGGGCCGCCAGCTCGCCGCCCGCCCCTACGCGGCCCTCACCTTCTACTGGCCGGTGCTCGGCCGCCAGGTCCGAGTACGCGGCCCGGTCACCTCCGCCCCCTCCGAGGAGGCCCAGGCCGACCTGCACGCCCGCTCGACGGGCGCCCTGGCCGCCGCGCTGACCGGCCGCCAGAGCGAGGTCCTGACCTCACCGGAAGACCTGGCGAAGGCATCGCGGGCCGCCTGGCAACACGCCCAGGAGAACCCGACGGCCAAGTCCCCGACCTGGACCCTCTACCGACTGCGCCCGGACGAGGTCGAGTTCTTCCAGGGAGACAGCACCCGCCGCCACGCCCGCCTCCGCTACCGCCGAACAGACCGGTCATGGACCAAAGAACAACTGTGGCCGTGAGGCCGTGAGGCCAGTCGGCCCGGGCCGCGCGCCGCCCACATGGTCACGCCCGGACACCGGAGACCGCCTCCGAATGACGTCACCGCCGCAGCCCCTCCGGCTCCGGGTCCGTGGCCAGTCGGCCGTGCAGGTGGACGTCGCGGAAGGCGTCCCGGCGGCCTGATTCCCACATCGCGCCGCGCAGGGTCCCCTCGCACCGGAAGCCGCAGCGTTCGGCGATCCGGCAGGAGGCGTCGTGACCGAGCGCGTGGCCCAGCTCCAGCCGGTGCAGGCCTGTCTCGGTGAACGTCCACCGGGCCGCGAGCAGCAGGGAACGGGTGGCGACGTGCCGGCCGCGCGCCTCCGGCAGGACCCAGTAGCCGACTCTGGCGAAGCTCAGCACGTGGTCGATCATGTTGACGGCGATCTGCCCGAGGATCGTGCCGTCCGCCGCGTCCGTGACACAGAACGTCACGGCGCGTCCGGCGGCCACGTCCGCGCTCTTGGCCTCCAGGGAGGCCCGGGCGCCGGCCGTGTCGACGATCGTCCGCAGCGGGGTGTTCCAGCGCACGAACTCCGGGTCCAAGTGCCCGCGCAGCCAGGCCTCCACGTCGGTGGCGGACTCCGGGTCCCAGGGCCGCAGGGTCAGGCCGTGGCCGTGGAGACCGGTGGCGGCGGGGGCCGGGTGCGGCGCGCGTATGTCGGTCATCCGGCCATTGAACACCGCCGGTCTTTCACGGCGCGGGCCGGAACACCGGCACCCCGTCCCGGAACGCGACCGTCAGCTCCAGCCCCGCCCGCAGCTCCGGCCCCGCACCCTCCCCCACGATCTCCGTGGACATCCGCGGCCCCTCCGCCAGGTCGACCACCGCCGCGACGTACGGGGTCCGCCCGCCGAAGGGCGGCAGGTCGTTGCGGTGGACGACGGACCAGGTGTAGAGGGTGGCCCGGCCGCTCGCGTCCTCCCAGGTCACGTCCTCGCTCCAGCAGTGCGGGCAGAACTCGCGGGGGTAGTGGTGGGCCCGTGCGCAGGCCCCGCAGCGCCGGATCAGCAGCCGACCCCCGGCGGCCGCGTCCCAGTACGCGCGGGTGAAGGCGTCGACCTCGGGGACGTCGAAACGGTTGCCCATCTCCATGGTTCTGACGGTACGTCAGACCGTCGGATCCGGGAAGACCGCACACCCCCGGCACTCCGCCCCGCCCACGGCACTTCCCCCGGCACTCCGCACTCCTCGTGACACTCCTCACCGCCCTCCTCGTGGCGTTCCCCGTGACACCCCGCACGCCCTTCCTCGGGCCGCCATGAGAGATCCCTGTGCGTCCGCCATGAAACTGTGCGTCGCCCGTGAATGTCCCGCAGATTGTTGACGATTTTGTTGGCTCCGAATTACGTTCACCACCGCAAGCCCGGAGAGCACGCAGTCACCACCCGGTTCATCGAGAGGCAGCATCGTGAAGCACAGGGCAGTCAAGCGCAGGTCGGTCGTCTTGGGGCTCGGCGCCACCGCGGGTGTCGCGGCAGTGGGCGGCATCGCCCTGAGCGCGCAGGCGTCCAACGGCACCTCGACATCCTCGTCCTCGGACACCGGCTCCCTGTCCTTCGACCCGGACGCCTACACCAAGCTCACGACGACCGTCACGGACACCGCCGGCGACGAGCACTCCGTGACGTACCACTTCTGGAAGGCGATCACCTACGTCGCCAAGCCGGTGGACGCCGCCTACCAGTCGCTGAACGTCAGCGTGCCGGTCGAGATCGACGGCACGGCGGTCGACGCGAGCGACGCGCCGATCCTGTTCGCGAACTCCGTCGGCGGCTACATGCCGTCCTCCGTGGCGGACGCCACCGGGATCGGCGCCGGCGGCATGGGCGGCGGGATGGGCGGCGGCGCACCCGGCGGAGCACCCTCGACCTCGGCCTCCGCCTCGGCTTCCGCCTCCGCCACGGCCCCCGGGGCCAACGGCAACACCAACGCCACCGGCGGTGCGCTGGCCGTCAACCAGCTCCTGGCGCTGGCCGCCGGATACGTCGTCGTCGAGCCCGGCGCCCGCGGCCGTACGCTCAAGAACTCCGCCGGCGAGTACTACGGCGTGGCTCCCGCCGCGATCGTCGACCTCAAGGCCGCCGTGCGGTACGTGCGGGCCAACAAGGGCGTCATCCCCGGTGACACCGACCGGATCGTGTCCGCCGGCACCAGCGCGGGCGGCGCGCTCTCCTCGCTGCTCGGCGCGTCCGGCGACAGCCCGCTCTACGCCGAGTACCTCAAGGAGCTCGGCGCGGCCGACGCCTCCGACGCGATCTTCGCGACCGGCGCCTGGTGCCCGATCACCGACCTGGAGCACGCCGACGGCTCCTACGAGTGGAACTGGGGCGCCAACGCGCTCAGCACCGGCGAGCAGGTCGACCAGACGGTGTCGAAGACGCTCCGGTCGCAGTTCGCCGAGTACCAGGCCGGACTGAAGCTGCGGGGCCTGAACGGCTTCGGCACGCTGAACGCCCGCAACTACGACGAGTACCTGGTCGAGCAGTACCTGGAGCCGTCGGCCACCGCCTACCTCACGGCCCTCTCCGACTCCGCCCGCGCGACGTATCTCGCCGCCAACACCTTCATCACCTGGAAGAACGGCAAGGCCACCTTCTCCTGGGCGGACTTCCTCACCCACGTCGGCGCCCGCAAGAAGAACACCCCGGCCTTCGACGCCTTCGACCTGTCGGCGGGCGAGAACAATGAGTTCGGAAAGGGCACGGTCATCTCACGTCACTTCACGGCGTACAGCCTGAAGAATGACACCACCGGGCTCACCGCCAAGCGACTCGACAGCGACGTCCCCGAGATGCTGCGGCTGATGAACCCGATGTACTTCCTGGCCGACAAGCCCAACGAGGGCCGCAGCAAGCACTGGTGGATCCGCCTGGGCACGAAGGACTCCGACACCTCGCTGACGGTCTCCGCCAACATCGCCGCCGCGGCGAACGGTCTCGGCGACGACGTCGACCACCTCTACTACTGGGACGAGGGCCACGGCGCCAACACCGACCCGGGTGATTTCATCGCCTGGATCGCCAAGGTGACGGGGCACAAGGCGAAGGCCGGCGCCAAGGTCGAGAAGTAGTGGTTCCGCGCCTCCCGGTCCGTCCGGTGGGCATCCTGAACGCGGAGGGCGTGCGTTTCCCGTCATAAGTCACGAACGCCCCCGCCCGCGCCGGCGTCCGTTTCCCGTCATAAGTCACCGACGCCGTCGCACGCGACGCCTGGCCCGAGCGCACCTGGGCCAGGCGTCGCACCTTTTCCCCACCGGTCCCGCAGCGTCGGCCCCACCGGTTCGGCACCGCCCGGCCCCACCCGGATTCGCCACCACCTCAACCTTGTCGCGCACAACCGAGTGGCCTACGTCACCGGTCCTACCCGCACTTCCCCCACACGTGATCGATCCGCAACCAATTCCGGTCTTGACCGAGACCCATCAACCGCACGCGTGATTACGCTCGCGCTCATGGAAGACTCCGCACCGCGTCCGACCCCCCAGGCGATCACCACCGCGAACCCGGCCGACCGGCCCGTCTACGTCATCGGCGGCGGTCCCGGCGGCCTCGCCACCGCGTACGCGCTGCGTGCCCAGGGCATACGGGCCGTCGTCGTGGAGAAGTCCGACGGGGTGGGCGCGTCCTGGCGGCGCCATTACGACCGGCTGCATCTGCACACCACCCGGCGCCTTTCGGCGCTGCCCGGGCTGGCGATGCCGCGCCGGTTCGGCCGGTGGGTGGCACGCGACGACATGGTGCGGTACCTGGAGAAGTACGCCGAGGTCCATGAGCTGGAGATCGTCACGGGCGTCGAGGTCTCCCGCGTCGAGCGCACCCCCGACGGCACCGGCTGGCTGCTGCACGCCACCGGCGGACGCGAGCTCGTCGGCTCGGCGGTGGTCGTCTCCACCGGCTACAACCACACCCCGCACCTGCCGGACTGGCCCGGCCGTGAGGCGTTCACGGGCGAACTGACGCACGCCGCCGCCTACCGCAGCGGCAAGGAGTACGCCGGCCGGGACGTCCTCGTCGTCGGCGTCGGCAACACCGGCGCCGAGATCGCCGTCGACCTGGTGGAGAGCGGTGCGGCCCGGGTGCGGCTGTCCGTGCGCACCGCCCCGCACATCGTGCGCCGCTCGACGGCCGGCTGGGCCGCGCAGTACACGGCCGTGCTCGTCCGGCGGCTGCCGGTCCGCCTCGTGGACCGGCTCGCGCGGCCGATGGCGAAGCTCAGCGTGCCGGACCTCGCGGCGCACGGGCTGCCCCGACCCGACAGCGGCCTCTACTCCCGCGTCAGGGAAGGCGCCATCCCGGTGCAGGACGTCGGCCTGATCGACGCCGTGCGCAAGGGCAGCGTGGAGGTCGTGGCCGCCGTGACGGGCTTCGAGGAGGGCGGCGGGATCGTCCTCGCCGACGGCGCCCGGATCACCCCGGACGTGGTCGTCGCCGCCACCGGGTACGTCCGCGGCCTGGAGGAGCTGGTCGGTCACCTCGGCGTGCTCGACGACCGCGGCAGACCCGTCGGCCATGGCGCCCACGCCCCGAAGGACACCCCCGGCCTGTACTTCACCGGCTTCACCACCCCCATCAGCGGCACGCTTCGCGAGCTGGCGATCGACGCGGAGAAGATCGCGAAGGCCGTACGCCGCCACCTCCGGTAGCCGGCCCCGGCAGCCCGCCCCGGCCGGCTTCGGCAGCCGGCCCCGGCCAACCCCGGCAGCCGGCTCCGGCCGCCGCCCCCTCACCCCGTCGGCTGCGGCGGCCAACTCACCACACCTCGCTGCCCGTTACACCTGTGTCAGATGTGACGAGAACGTTGTCCCGTGCCCTCTCACGGAGCCAGAATGTGAGCCCTGTTCATCTTTCTGGTTCCACCCCCGCTCGCTCTCGAAGCTCGACGGAGGACGCACGTGGCAAGTGAAAGACAGCACTCCCGCCGTTCCGACGACGGCGGCATGTCCCGCCGTTCCCTGCTCGGCCGCACCGCCGCCGTGGCCGCCGGCGCCACCGCCCTGACCGCGACCGCCGCCGGTACGGCCGCCGCGGCCGCCACCCGGGACGTGGACGTCGCGATCGTCGGCGCCGGCCTCGCCGGCCTCACCGCGGCCCGCGACCTCGTGGCCGCCGGCCGGACGGTCGCCGTCCTGGAGGCCCGTGACCGGGTGGGCGGCAGGGTGGTCAACCTGCCGCTGGCCAACGGGGGAGTCACCGAGGGCGGCGGCGAGTTCATCGGCCCCACCCAGGACCGCGTCAAGGCGCTCGCCGACTCCCTGGGCGTGGCCACCTTCGCCACCTACAACACCGGCAAGAACCTCCTCTACAAGGACGGCAAGAAGACCCCGTACGCCACCGACGGCCTCCTCGGCTCGGTCCCGCCCGTCGACGTCGCGGGCCTCGCCAACGCCGCGATCGTGCAGGCCTCGCTGGACGACATGGCCAAGCAGGTGCCGGTCGACGCGCCCTGGACCGCCGCCAAGGCCGCCGAGTGGGACAAGCAGACCTTCGAGAGCTGGCTGAACGCCAACGCGGTCGTCCCGTCGGCGAAGTTCCTCCTCGACGTGGCCTGCACCTCGATCTTCTCGGCCGAGCCGCGCGAACTCTCGCTCCTCTTCGTCCTCTTCTACATCGCGGCCGCCGGCAACGAATCGACCCCCGGCACCCTGGAACGCCTCACCGAGACCGCGAACGGCGCCCAGGAACTGCGCTTCGTCGGCGGCTCGCAACTGGTGCCGGTCAAGCTCGCCGCCACCCTCGGCGACCGGGTGGTGCTGAACGCCCCGGTGCGCACGATCGTCCGGTCCGGCGGCAAGTACGTCGTCACCGCCGACGGCGTCACCGTCACCGCCAAGCGGGTCGTCGTCGCCGTGCCCCCGCCGCTCGCCGCCCGCATCCAGTACGACCCACTGCTGCCCGCCGCCCGCGACCAGCTCACCCAGCGGCTGCCGATGGCTTCGGTCGGCAAGGCCATCGCGATCTACGACACCCCCTTCTGGCGGGCCGACGGCCTCAACGGCCAGGTCGTCAGCGACACCGGGGTGATCAGCTCCACCTTCGACAACTCGCCGCCCGACGCCTCGTACGGCGCGCTGATGGGCTTCATCGAGGCCGACGAGGCCCGGAAGCTGGACGCGGCGAGCGAGGCGGAGGTCAGGGCGGCCGTGCTCAAGGACTACGTGACGTACTTCGGCGAGAAAGCCGCCTCCCCTTCCTCGTTCGTCCTGCAACGCTGGAACAACGAGGCCTACACCCGCGGCGGCCCCGTCTCGATCGCCGCACCGGGCGTCCTGACGCAGTACGGCCCGGCCCTGCGCGCGCCGGTCGGCGGGATCCACTGGGCCGGGACGGAGACCTCCGTCCACTGGATGGGCTTCATGGACGGAGCCGTGCGGTCGGGCGAACGGGTGGCTAAGGAGGTGCTGGCGGTGCTGTAGTCGCCGCCCGCGTCCGCCGCCGCCCGCTCCTTTCTGTGTGCACGACCATTCCTGACACTCCGTCAGGTATGTAACCTGACAGAGTGTCAGTTACTTGACGGTCACTCATGGCAGTCACACAGGAGCGGGCGGACCGATGCTTGGATCAACCCACGGCACCCTCACCACCGACTCCCGCCGGGCCCGGGTCATCGCGTGCGGCGAGCATCCGGGGCCCGCCGTCCACGGCCGGCCGGCCGAGGCGGACGACCTCGACGTCAGCGGCCGTCCGCTGTATGCGGACGTCCCCGATCTGGACCGGTTCTTCCGGCCGGAGTCGGTCGCGGTCATCGGCGCCTCGGACGCCGAAGGACGCCCGAACACCGGTGTCACCCGGCAACTGGTGGGCTGGGCCGAGCGGGTGGGGGCACGGCTGCATCCCGTGCACCCCACCCGCGGGAGCGTCTTCGGCCTGCCCTGCTCGCCGTCCGTGGTCGACCTGCCCGAACAGGTCGATCTGGCCGTGCTGCTGGTCGCCGACCCGCTGCCCGTCATCGAGCAACTCGCCGAGACGAAGGTGAAGTTCGCCGTCGTCTTCGCCTCCGGCTTCGCGGAGACGGGCGAGGAGGGCGCGGCCGCGCAGGCCCGCCTCGCGGCGGCGGTGGCCCGCTCGGGCATCCGCCTCCTCGGCCCCAACACCAACCTCAACGCCTTCGAGCGGTTCCGCGACGATCTCCCCGGCCCGTCGATCGCGCTGATCACCCAGTCCGGCCACCAGGGCCGCCCGGTCTTCGCCCTCCAGGAACTCGGCATCCGCCTCTCCCACTGGGCGCCGACCGGCAACGAGGCCGACCTGGAGACCGCCGACTTCCTCTCCTACTTCGCCGAGCGCCCCGAGGTCGGCGCGATCGCCTGCTACGTGGAGGGGCTGAAGGACGGCCGGTCCTTCCTCCTCGCCGCCGACCGGGCCGCCCGGCGCGGGGTGCCGGTCGTCGCGGTCAAGGTCGGCCGTACCGAGACCGGCGCCCGCACCGCCGCCTCCCACACCGGCAAGCTGACCGGCGCGGACGAGGTCGTCGACGCGGCGATGCGCCAGTACGGCGTGATCCGGGTGGACGGTCTCGACGAACTCCAGGACACCGCAGCCCTGTTGGCCCGCGCCCGGCCGCCGCAGGCCGACGGGGTCGTCGTCTACTCGATCTCGGGCGGCACCGGCGCCCACGCGGCCGACCTGGCGACGGCGGCGGGCCTCACCCTGCCGACCCTGTCGGCGGACAGACAGGCCGAGCTGCACCAGTGGATCCCCGGGTACCTGAACGTGGCCAACCCGGTCGACAACGGCGGCCATCCGGTGGGCGACCACCGCGGCCGGAAGATCATCGACTCGATCCTCGACGACCCGGCCGTCGGCGTCCTGATCTGCCCGATCACCGGCCCGTTCCCCCCGCTCAGCGACCGCCTGGTCCAGGACCTGGTCGACGCGGCGGAACGGACGGACAAGCTGGTGTGCGTGGTCTGGGGCTCGCCGGTGGGCACCGAAGCGGCCTACCGCGAAGTCCTGCTGGGCTCGTCCCGGGTGGCGACCTTCCGCACCCTCGCCAACTGCATCTCGGCCGTCCGCGCCCACCTCGAGCACCACCGCTTCGTGAGCGACTACCACTCCCCCTTCGACCAGGCGCCGCGCGTCCAGTCGCCGTCCTTCCGCAAGGCGCAGCTGCTGATGCGGCCGGGGCAGCAGCTGAGCGAGCACGGCGCGAAGCAACTGCTGCGGGCGTACGGCATCCGGGTCCCGCGCGAGCAACTGGTGACCAGCGCCGCGGCTTCGGTGCGGGCGGCCGGGCTGGTCGGCTACCCGGTGGTGATGAAGGCGTCCGGTGCGCAGATCGCCCACAAGACCGAGCTGGGTCTGGTGAAGGTCGGTCTCACCTCGGCCAGCCAGGTCCGGGACGCCTACCGCGAGTTGACCGACATCGCCCGCTACGAAGGGGTCTCGCTGGACGGCGTCCTGGTGTGCCAGATGGTCGAGCGGGGGGTGGAGATGGTGGTCGGCGTGACCCACGACGACCTGTTCGGCCCGACGGTGACGGTGGGCCTCGGCGGGGTCCTGGTGGAGGTCCTGCACGACGCCGCCGTGCGCGTGCCGCCGTTCGGCGAGGACCAGGCCCGCGACATGCTGGCCGAACTGCGCGGGAGAGCGCTGCTGGACGGCGTACGGGGCCGACCTCCGGCCGATCTGGACGCGCTCGTCGAGGTGATCCTGCGCGTGCAGCGGATGGCCCTGGAGCTGGGCGACGACCTCGCCGAGCTCGACATCAACCCCCTGGTGGTCCTGCCCTGGGGGCAGGGCGCGGTGGCGCTGGACGCACTGGCGGTGTGCCGGTGAGCATCACCTCGTCGCAGACGACCGACCGACAGGTCACCCACCTCGCCCTCGACCGCCCCGAGACCCTCAACGCCCTCACCCCCGACATGCGGGACCACCTGATCGACCTCCTCGCGCAGGCGTCGGCCGATCCGGACGTCCGGGCGGTGGTCCTCACCGGCACCGGCCGCGGCTTCTGCTCGGGGGCGGATCTGCGGGGTGGCGCCCCGGGCGGCGAGCGTGTGGCCGGCGATGTGAGCCGGACCCTCCGGCTCGGCGCCCAGCGCCTGATCTGCGCCGTCCTCGACTGCGAGAAGCCGGTGATCGCCGCGGTGAACGGCACGGCGGCCGGCCTGGGCGCGCACCTCGCGTTCGCCTGCGACCTGGTGCTGGCCGCGGAATCGGCGAGGTTCATCGAGGTGTTCGTCCGCCGGGGCCTGGTCCCGGACGGCGGCGGCGCCTATCTCCTCCCCCGTCTGATCGGACCCCGGCGGGCCAAGGAGCTGATGTTCTTCGGCGACGCGCTCACCGCGCCGGACGCCGAACGTCTCGGGCTGGTCAACCGGGTGGTCCCGGACGGCGAGCTGGACAAGACGGCCCGTGAGTGGGCGGCCCGCCTGGCCGCCGGTCCCACCCGCGCCCTGGCGCTCACCAAGCAACTGGTCAACGGTTCCCTGGACGCCGACCGGGCCGCCGCCTTCGCCGCCGAGGCCGCCGCGCAGGAGATCAACATGACGACGGCGGACGCGCGGGAGGGCGTGACGAGCTTCGTGGAACGCCGCGAGCCGAGGTTCCGGGGCCGGTGACGGGTCCCGGCCGCCGCGACCCTTCCTATCTGACATGCCGTCAGTTTCAATGGAACACATGATGGGACATGTGGGCATGGCGGCCGCGGCCGTCCGTTACCTCAGGGCGGACCACCCGGTCGAGGCACTGCCTCGCCCGGAACTGCGCTGTGTCCGCGAGGACGAACGCGCACCGGTGGACCAGGGCGAGTTCCGGCGGGTGCTGGGGAGCTTCGCGTCGGGCGTGACGGTCGTGACCGCACCGGCCGTCGAGGGCGGGGACGGAGACAGGGGCGAGGGCGAGGGTGCGGGCGCGGGCCCCGCCGGCTTCGCCTGCCAGTCCTTCTCCTCCCTCTCCCTCGATCCGCCCCTGGTCGCCTTCATGGTCGGCCGTACGTCCACGACCTGGCCGCGCATCGCCCGCGCGGGCGTCTTCTGCGTCAACGTGCTGAGCGCCGGCCAGGCCGGTCTGTGCCGCGCCTTCGCGGCGAGCGGCACCGACAAGTTCGCGGGTGTCGCCCACGACGCGACCCCGGTGTCGGGGGCGCCCCGCCTCACCGGCACGCTCGCCTGGATCGACTGCACGGTCCACGCCGTCCACACGGGCGGCGACCACCTCGTCGTCGTGGGCCGGGTGAACGCCCTGGGGGCGGGCGAGTGCGCGGACGAACCGCCCCTGCTGTTCCACCGGGGCCGCTTCCTCTGAACGTCGGCCCGCCCGACCGGCACGCCCCGCCCGACCGGCACGCGCGCTCAGCGCACGTAGTCGACGATCTGCATCATGCCTTCGTCGCCGTGCTGGAGCTGGAGCTGGTGGCAGTGCAGCATGGAACGGCCGGTGAAGTCCTCGGCGCGCAGCCGGAAGGTGATCGAGCCGTTCGGCGGGATGCTGACGGTGTCGTGCCAGACCGGCGTGGCCAGGCGGCGGTTGTCGACGGCCGTGAGCAGGAAGTGGTTGGTGTGCAGGTGGAAGGGGTGATGGCTGTGGGCGTGCGAGTCGTTGACGACCGTCCACTCCTCGACCTCGCCCAGCCGGACGCGCTGGTTGACGAAGTCGGACGAGAGACGGCCCCAGGCGAGATCGTGGCGGCCGGCCAGCGGGTCGGCGGGCGGGGTCTCGCCGTCGCCGAGAATGCGGTAGGCGTTCGGGAAGGCGCCTGAGAAGACGTTCTCGTAGCTGCGGAAGGTAAGGGCCCGGGTGCGGGTGGGCTCGGGCAGCTCGGGGGGCCTGCCGGGCAGGCTGGTCGGCAGCGACATCGAGCGGGGCTCGCCGGTGACGACGAGCGTCAGCAGGGTCTGCGAGGGGCCCCCGCCGGACAGCTTGTACGTGCCGGGCTCGCCCCCGCGGATCAGCAGGTCGGCGCGCCCGCCCATCGGCAGCGTCAGTCCGGTGGTGGCGACGGGCTCCATGAAGGTGATGCCGTCGCAGGCGATCTGGTGCAGCTCGTGCCCGCGCAGGCTCAGGAAGTGAGCGGTGATCGCACCGGCGTTGACGACCCGCCAGCGCTGGACCTCACCCGGGGCGATGGTCAGCACGGGATTCTTCACGCCGTTGACCAGGAAGGTCGAGGTGACGCCCTCGTAGACGCCGTGCGAGGTCAGGTCCGGGACCCGTCCGCCGGACAGCTTGAGTTCGTTGATGCAGACGACGACGTCCTTGGCGGCGGCGATCTCGGGCACCTCGTCGACGTCCCCCTCGACGACGATGACGCCCCCCATGCCGTTCAGCAGCTGGGTCGCCGTGGAGCCGTGGTGGTGGGGGTGGTACCAGAACGTGCCGACCGGATGGTCCGCCGGGACGTCGACACTCGTGCGGTAGGTGGTGGTGTTCCCCGGTGTGTCGGAGGGCGCGAAGACGCGGTAGATGTTGTCCGCCTCGCCCGTGGGATCCACATGCATGCCGTGGGTGTGCAGGTTGAAGGTGTTGAAGTCGTGCGGGATGTTCATGTCCTGATGCGTCGCGTCGGCATGCGTCGCGTCGGCGTTCGGCGGCAGCGCGTTGACCTGCGTGATCTCGAGAGAGTCCCCCGGACGCACCCGCAGCGTCGGCCCGGGGATCGTCCCTTCGTAGGCGCGCGTGGTCACCGTGCCGACGCCGGGGATCACCTGCTCGGTGAACTCGACGGTCAGCCGGGTCTCCAGCCGCCCCGTGTCCGGTGCCGTCCTGCGGGTCTCCGGCTGCGGGAACGAGGGGTCGGTCTGCTGTCGCGCCACCGCGCGCGGACTCGCCGCCAGGCCGGTCACGACCGCCCCGGCGGCGACCGGCAGGCACTTGAGCACGCCACGACGAGCCAGAGAAGTCACGTATCGCCTCCATGGGCAGAGCGACGACACGGAGGCCGCACAACGCAGCCATCCGTGTCGGAATGTGCCCATATGGTACGTAAAGGAGCCCCGAAATCACCTCCGCCTCACCGACCCGGACAGGCACCGGATCGGACGGACACCGGCTCACACAGCCACCGGCTCGGACACCGGCCCGCACGGGCACCGGCTCCGGCAGTCGTCGGCTCAGGCGGTCGCCGGTGCGGGGATCGGTGCGGGGACCGCCGGTCGCCGCCGGATCACCAGCGCCATCAGCGCCGCCGCGGCGCACAGCGCCCCCGACGCGTACCAGACCATGTCGTACGTGCCGAACGCGTCCCGCGCCATGCCGCCCAGGAAGGCCACCAGGGCCGCGCCGACCTGGTGGGAGGCCAGGACCCAGCCGAAGACGATGGCGCTGTCCTCGCCGTACTGCTCACGGCACAGCGCCAGGGTGGGCGGGACGGTGGCGACCCAGTCGAGGCCGTAGAAGACGATGAAGAAGATCATCGGCGGGTGCACGGAAGGCGCCAGCAGCATCGGCAGGAACAGCAGCGAGACGCCCCGCAGCGCGTAGTACACCGCCAGCAGCCGACGCGGCTCGAAGCGGTCGGTGAACCAGCCGGAGGCGATCGTGCCGACCACGTCGAAGACGCCGATGACCGCGAGCAGCGAGGCCGCCGCCGTGATCGGCATGCCGTGGTCGTGGGCGGCGGGCACGAAGTGCGTCTGGACCAGGCCGTTCGTGGAGGCGCCGCAGATCGCGAAGGTGCCGGCCAGCAGCCAGAACGGGCCCGTGCGGACCGCCGAGAAGAGGACCCGCAGCGTGCGGCGCGCGGCGCCCCGCACCGGGTCCGGCTTCGGGACGAACTCCGTCGCGCCGTACGGCTTCTGGCCCACGTCCGCCGGATGGTCCCGCAGCAGCAGCCACACGAAGGGGACGACGGCCAGCGCGGCCAGCGCGACCGTCACCGCCGCGGGGCGCCAGTCGTGCCGCGTGACCAGCCAGGACAGCAGCGGCAGGAAGATCAGCTGGCCGGAGGCTGAGGCCGCGGTCAGGATGCCGCTGACCAGACCCCGGCGCGTGGTGAACCAGCGGTTGGTGACCGTCGCGGCGAAGGCGAGCGCCATCGAGCCCGAGCCGAGGCCCACCAGCAGGCCCCAGTACAGCAGCAGCTGCCAGGCCGCCGTCATCCAGACCGTCAGGAGCGAGCCGACCGAGATCACGGTCAGGGCCACCGCCACCACCCGGCGGATGCCGAAGCGGTCCATCAGCGCCGCCGCGAACGGGGCGGTGAGGCCGTACAGCGCCAGGTTGATCGAGACCGCCGCGCCGATCGTGCCGCGCGACCAGCCGAACTCCTGGTGCAGCGGGTCGATGAGCAGGCCGGGGAGGGAACGGAAGGCCGCCGCGCCGATGATCGTGACGAAGGTGACGGCGGCGACGAACCAGGCGCGATGGACACGGCCGCGGCGACGGCCGAGAACGCGCCCGCGAACGCGGCCGGGGACGCGATCGGACGCGGGCCTCTGTTCCTCGGCGGACGCCGGTGTATCGGTTGTCTGGGTCACGTCACAGAGCTTCCGATATCGGACCCTCCCGGACGAGTGGCCCGAGGGACAGCATTCGCTAGGATCGGGCCATGGCCGAACCGTACGCATCCTCCCGCCACCGCGTCGTCGTCCTCGCCCTCGACGGGCTGATGCCCTTCGAACTGGGCATCCCGCAACGCATCTTCGGCAAGGCGCGCGACGCGGCGGGCCGCCGCCTGTACGACGTCGTCACCTGCTCCGTCCGGCCGCCGGGCCCCGTCGAGACGGACGCCGACTACGCCGTCCTGATCGGCAACGGTCCCGAGGCGCTGGCCACCGCCGACACCCTCGTCATCCCCACCTCCTACGAGCTGGGCCCCGTCTACGAGCAGGGCGTGCTCACCCCCGAACTGGCCGCCGCCCTCGCCCGCCTGCGACCCGGCACCCGCCTCGTCTCGATCTGCACCGGCGGATACGTCCTCGCCGCCGCGGGCTACCTGGACGGCCGCCCGGCCACCACGCACTGGATGCACGCCGAGCACTTCCAGCGGCTCTTCCCGAGGATCCGGGTCGACGCCGACGTCCTCTTCATCGACGACGGCGACGTCCTCACCTCCGCCGGTGTGGCGGCCGGGATCGACCTCTGCCTCCATCTCCTGCGCCGTGACCACGGCGCCGCGGTCGCCAACGAGGTGGCACGCCGTACGGTCGTCCCGCCGCATCGCGACGGCGGCCAGGCCCAGTACATCGAGCGCCCCGTGCCCGACCCGCAGCAGGCGACCACGACCGCCGCCCGCGCATGGGCGCTCGGCCGCCTCCACGAGCCGATCCCCCTGCGCGACATGGCCGAGCAGGAGGCCATGTCGGTACGGACGTTCACCCGCCGCTTCCGCGAGGAGGTGGGCATCAGCCCCGGCCAGTGGCTCACCCAGCAGCGGGTCGAGCGGGCCCGGCACCTGCTGGAGTCCAGCGACCGCTCCGTCGACCAGATCGCCCGGGACGCCGGTTTCGGCACCGCCCAGTCGATGCGCCAGCACCTACAGGCGGCCCTCGGGGTCACGCCGACCGCGTATCGCCGCACCTTCCGCACCGTCCGCACCATCCGCACCGGGAGCGGCGAGAGCGGGGGTCACGACGTCCTCGACGCCGCCCTGCGGTGACCGCCCGGCGACGCGCGCCTCGCCCCACCAGCCGACCGCCGTGAGGAGCAGGGTCACCCCGACGCCGGCCAGGATCGCCGTCGACGGGGCGACCACCTTCAGCAGGGCGCCGGCGAGGGAGCCCGTGGCCGCGTAACCCGCTCCCGCCGCCGCGTACATGACGGAGTACCCCGCGGCCAGGGCGTGCGGCGGCAGGGCCTCGCGCAGGGACAGGTTGCGGGTGAGCATCGCAGCGGACTGGAGGACGCCTCCCACGGCCAGCGCCGCCGCGATCCCCACCGCGTCCGGGGTCAGCGCGGCGAGCGTCACACAGACCGACGTCCCCGCCATCAGCACCACGCTGCGGGTGCGCAGCCGTCCCGGCCACGCCCGCAGACCGTAGGCGAACGCGCCGAGCCCCCCGCCCACCGCCATCCCGGTGAGCAGCGGACCGGACCAGCCGACGCCGACGCCCCGCTGTTCGAGCAGGGCGGGCAGGACGAGTTCGGCGAGCCCGAGCAGGGTGAGGCTGGCCGCACCGGTCACGTACACCGGCCAGGCGCCGGTCAGGACCCGCAGCGGCGACGCGCCCGCGCGGTCCTCGCCCCGCGGGTCGCCCGGGTCACCCGGATCCCTCGCGTCACCGGCGCCCGCCGCGCCCCAGGCCGCCGGGAGGAACCACAGGCCCGCGACCGACGAGGCCATCAGGACGGCCGCGAGGAGCAGCGGGACGCGCGGCGCGACGCCGAGCGCCAGACCGGCGACCGCAGCCGGGGAGACGGCCCACACCCCGGCCGTCAGCATCGACTCGACGGACAGCGCCTGTGCCGCGGCACGCTCCGGAACCAGCGCGGTGAGCAGCGTGCGCAGCCCACCGGTGGCGGCGGCCGGCGCGGCCCCGGCCAGGACCGCGAACCCGCCGAGAACCGCCGGATGCGCGGCCGGGAACGCCCCGAGCCCGGCGAATCCCGCGGCCCCGGCCGCCAGCCCGACGGCCAGGTGGACGCGGGCGCGCCCGGGGCGCAGCCGCATCCCGAGGACGGGGGCGCCCACGATCTCACCGACGACGTAGGCCGCCGCGAGGATCGCGCCCAGCGTGTAGCCGCCGGGGCGCTCGCGCACCAGGAACACCAGCGCCAGCGGGGCCATGGCGACCGGCATCCGGGCGCCGACCGCGGTGCAGCACCAGATCAGGACCTGTCGGGAGGCGACGTCGCGGTAGGTCATGCAAGGACCGTAGGGGGTGGCACCGACACCGCCCCACGGGTTTTCCGGGCCGATGGACGGGCTCCCCGAACCCACCAACGGCTCCCCGGACCGGCCAACAGCTGCTCCCCGGACCGGCCGACGGCTGCTCCTCGAATCCCACCACCGGCTCTCCGGACCGCCGGACGGCGCTCCGGCCGGCCCGCCGCGTTCTCGGTCAGCCCACGGGATTTCCGGTCAGAACGTGAGCACCGCCCGCGCCACCCTCCCCGCCTCCGCGTCCGCGGCCGCCTTCGCGAAGTCCTCCACCGGGTAGGTGTCCGTCACCAGTTCGTCGAGGAGCAGACGGCCGGCCCGGTACAGCTCGGCGTACAGCGCGATGTCCCGCTGCGGGCGCGAGGAGCCGTACCGGCAGCCCAGGATCGACTTGTCCAGGTACATCGACGAGACCAGGAAGGACGCCTCGGCGGTGGCCGGCGGCACCCCGAGGAGCACCGCCTGGCCGTGCCGGTCCAGCAGGTCGATCGCCTGCCGGATCAGCTCGACCCGGCCGACGCACTCGAAGACGTGGTCCGCGCCCGTGGACAGCACGTCCCGCACCGCGTCCGTCGAGGTCAGGAAGTCGGTCGCGCCGAACCGGCGGGCCACCGCCTCCTTCGCCGGGTTCGCGTCCACCGCCACGATCAGCGACGCGCCCGCGATCCGCGCGCCCTGCACCACGTTCAGCCCGATCCCGCCCGTCCCGATGACGACGACGCTCTCCCCGTACCCCACCCGCGCCCGGTTGAGCACGGCCCCGACACCGGTCAGCACCCCGCACCCGATCAGCGCGGCGGACGTCAGCGGGATGTCCTTCGGGATCCGGACCGCCTGTACGGCCTTCACCACCGTGCGCTCGGCGAAGGCGGAGTTGGACGCGAACTGGTACACCGCGCCTCCCGCGCGCGTGAACGGCTTCCGCGGGCGCCCGATGGCCTGCCGGCACATCGTCGGCCTGCCCCGGTCGCACTGCGCGCAGGTGCCGCAGTTGGCGAGCGTGGACAGCGCGACATGGTCCCCCGGTACGACATGACCGACCCCCGCGCCGACCGCCTCGACGACCCCCGCGCCCTCGTGGCCGAGGACCACGGGCGCCGGGAAGGGAATCGTCCCGTCGACGACCGAGAGGTCGCTGTGGCACAGCCCGGCCGCCGAGATCGCGACGAGCACCTCACCCGGTCCGGGATCGCGGACCGCCAGATCGTCGACGACCTCGGCCCGCTTCCCGTCGAACACCACGCCTCGCATCGCGTCCCCTCCGTCCGGTCCGCTATCCCTTGGGCTGCCTGGGCAGGCCGAGCACCCGCTCGGCGATGATCGTGCGCTGGATCTGGTCCGACCCGCCGTAGATCGTGTCGGCCCGGGAGAACAGGAACAGGTGCTGCGCGTCGTCGATTTCGTACGGCGCGGACGGCGTCCAGTCCGCGGGGCCGGCACTCGCCGCCGCCCCCCGCACCTGCACCGCCACCTCCCCCAGCCGCTGATGCCAGCCCGCCCACAGCAGCTTCGCCACGCTGGGCGCGCCCGGTCCGCCGGAGCCTCCCAGCGTCCGCAACGCGTTCCACCGCATGGTGCGCAGCTCGGCCCACAGCCGCACCAGCCGCTCGCGTACGACGGGGTCGTCGGCCGCCCCCGTCCGCACCGCCGTACGCACGACCCGCTCCAGCTCCTGGGCGAAGCCGATCTGCTGGGCGAGGGTCGACACCCCGCGTTCGAAGCCGAGGAGGCTCATCGCCACCCGCCAGCCGTCGCCCGCCGCGCCGACGACGTGCTCCACGCGCGCGTGCGCCCCGTCGAAGAAGACCTCGTTGAAGTCGCTCGTGCCGGTCAGCTGCCGGATGGGCCGCACCTCGATCCGCCCCGGCTGGTCCATGGGGACGAGGAGAAAGCTCAGTCCGTGGTGCCGCCGGGACTTCGGATCGGTGCGGGCGAGCACGAAACACCAGTCGGCCTCCTGGGCGAGCGAGGTCCAGATCTTCTGCCCGGTGACGCGGTACGACCGTCCGTCGGGGGCGAGTTCGGCTTTCGTACGGACTCCGGCCAGGTCGGATCCCGCGTCCGGCTCGCTGTACCCCTGGCACCACAGCTCGGCGCCGGCGGCGATCGGCGGCAGGAAGCGCGCCTTCTGCTCCGCCGTGCCGTGCGCGAGGAGGGTCGGCGCGAGCAGGTTCTCCCCGATGTGCCCGGAGCGGGCCGGGGCACCCGACCGGGCGTACTCCTCGGCCCAGGCGACCTGTTGCGTGAGGGTCGCGGTCCGGTTGCCGTACCCGCCCTCCCCCCAACCGATCCCGATCCACCCGGCCGCCCCGAGCGCCCGCTCCCAGGCCCGCCGGTCGGCGGCTCGCGGAGCGTGTGCGGCCAACCAGTCACGTGCTTCGACGCGGAAGGAGTCGTCCGCCGGGGTGAAACCGAAATCCACGCTGACCTCCTCGAGAAGGGGTGACCGCAGGTACCTCAGGGGCGCGGGGAACCGCGCGACCAGCCACGGACGACCCGCACCCGAAGACCACAGGAAGCACGCTCAGGCGTTGGGCCGGCTCCCCTCCCGCGCGGCCCGAGCCATCTCCTCCAGCCGAACGAGCATCGGCATCGGATCCACCCCCACCGTCCCCGGCAACACCTCCGCGATCCGCTCAGGCGTCCAGGAACCCCCCTCCGCGTAAGCCGAACGCAGTTCACTGGGCTGCGCCCACACCGCGATCTTCGGCCCCGCGACGGTGTACACCTGCCCGGTGACCCCCGCGTCCCGCGCGCGGTCCGACAGCAGGTACACCACGAACGCGGCCACGTCCTCCGGTTCGCCGATCTCCGTCAACTCCATGGGCACGCCCGCGGACATCCGCGTACGGGCCACGGGGGCCACCGCGTTGGCGGTCACCCCGTACTTGTGCAGACCCAGCGCGGCGCTCCGTACGAGCGAGATGATCCCGCCCTTGGCGGCGCTGTAGTTGGCCTGCGAGACGGAGCCCTGGTGGTTGCCGCTGGTGAAGCCGATCAGCGTGCCGGAGCGCTGTCCGCGCATCACGGCCGACGCGGCCCGGAACACGGTGAACGTGCCCTTGAGATGGGTGGCGACGACCGGGTCCCACTCCGCCTCGGACATGTTGAACAGCATCCGCTCCCGCAGGATCCCGGCGACGCACACGACCCCGTCGAGCCGTCCGTACGACGCCAGGGCGGTGTCGACGACCCGCTGCCCGCCGGCCATCGTCGAGATGTCGTCGCCGACGGCGACCGCCTCCCCGCCCGCCGCCTCGATCTCCTTGACGACGGACTCGGCGACCTCGCTGGTGGGTGAGGCGCCGTCCACCGAGACCCCGTAGTCGTTGACGACGACCCGCGCGCCCTCGGCCGCGGCCGCGAGCGCCACCGCCCGTCCGATGCCTCGTCCCGCCCCCGTGACGGCGACGACCTTGCCGGTCAGGAAGTTCCCCACGTCCGGCCCCCTCCCACAGTTTCTGACGGACCGTTAGATTTGAGATTCGAGGTCTACATTGACCCGTCCGTCGGTCGGGGACAAGCCCCGGGGAGGCACGGAATGACACTGCCGGTCGAGTTCCACGACATCGCGAAGCGCGTCAACAACTGGGGGCGCTGGGGGGCCGACGACGAGATCGGCACCCTGAACCTCATCACCGACGACGTCGTCCGCGCGGCCGCCGCCGAGATCCGCACCGGCCGCCGCGTCCCGCTCGCGCTGCCCCTGCGGGAGGACGGCGTGCAGACCGGGCTGATCCCGGGGCGGGTCAACCCCCTGCACGCCATGGTGCAGATCAACCAGGAGATCTTCGGTCCCGGCACGGTGGCGTGCAGCGACGACGCCGTGACCATGGGCCTCCAGGCCGGCACGCACTGGGACGCACTGACCCATGTCTCGCACTCGGGGAAGCTCTACAACGGCCGCCCGGCCACCACCGTCACCCCGCACGGCGGCGCCGAGTTCAGCGGCATCGACAAAGCGCGGCACGTCGTCTCGCGCGGGGTGCTTCTCGACGTGGCACGCGCGCGGGGCGTCGACCGGCTGGACGGCGGGCACGCGGTCACCCCGGAGGACCTGACGGCGGCCGAGGAGCTGGCCGGCACCCGGGTGCGCGCCGGCGACATCGCGCTCGTCCGCACCGGGCAGGTGCGGCTCTATCTGGCGGGCGACAAGCAGGGGTACGGCTATCCGTCACCCGGCCTCTCGGTCCGCACGCCGGAGTGGTTCCACGCGCGCGACGTGGCGGCGGTCGCCAACGACACCCTCACGTTCGAGATCTTCCCGCCCGAGATCGACGATCTGTGGCTGCCGGTGCACGCGCTCGACCTGGTGGAGATGGGGATGCTCCAGGGCCAGAACTGGAATCTCGAAGAGTTGTCCACAGCCTGTGGACAAACTGGCCGCTACGCGTTCCTGCTGTCGGCGATGCCCGAGCCCTTCGTCGGCGGGACGGGCACTCCGGTGGCCCCCGTGGCGGTGCTCTAGCAACAGACGCACCCCTCACGTCGGCTGGCGGCGCGCGGCTGCCCGCCCCGAGCACGGCACCGCGCACCGCCATCCGACTCCGGCGCACCCTCCCCCACTCCCGGCATCGCCCGAGCGGGAGGGACCCCCACCGACTCCCCTCGGCCCTGAGGGAGTCGGCGCCGAATCGCGACCCGCACTCGGCGAGAGCCTCCGTCACCGAAGCCCTCGTCGTCCCCTCTCGGCGAATCGCTGACCACAAGCGTGATCAAACGGACACGTCGCGTCAACACCTGACCGGCGATTTGTTACTTACATCCCCTTTGCGGTGGGCGCGCACGGAAGCACAGCCGGGCGCACCGATGCCGACCGGGACCGTCCGCGACAGCGCTTTCTGCGCCCGTGCACCGCGGTCCGCGGGGCGCTCCGCACGCGTGCGCCCTCGCCCGCCGCCCGCACCACCGGCCACGCCGGTCACACATCGCCGGTCACATCGCCGCGCGCCGGTCGTCCGCCCGCCGTCCGCCCGCCGCTCAGACGACCTCGTACGCGAGCCCTCCGTAAGCCGCCTCGGACTCCGCCGGGACCGCGCCCCGGCACTCCTCCACGCCCCCGTGGTCCGCCTCGGCCCGACCGGGCTCCCCACAGCGGTCCAGTTCGCACCAGATGCGTTTGCCGGCGCCCTCGACGCTCCAGCCCCAGCGGTCCGCGAGGCCGTCGACCAGGGCCAGACCACGACCGCCGGTCGCCTCGTCGCCGGCGCAGCGGGGCACGGGCGCACGGTCGCTGGTGTCGGCCACCTCCAGACGGACGGTGGACGGCTCGGCCGTCCCGCCCGGCAGGGAGAGCCGCAGCACGGCCGGACAGCCGGTGTGCACCACGGCGTTGGTGACCAGTTCGGAGACGAGCAGGATCAGCGTCTCGGCGAGCGGCTCCTCGTCCCCTATCCCGGACCCGGCGAGGCGCGAACGGGCCCACCTGCGGGCGCGCCCCACCTCAGCGGGGTCGGGCCGGATCTCCAGCTGCACTTGAAGCACCTGCACCGCTCACACCATCCGAACCGGCGGACACATGGCCGTGCGCCACGCAAGCCACGCGAGCCGCGTGTGCACCATGACGACGGGGGCCACGATCGTAGCCATTTTCTGCATGGCCAGAACAACAGCCAGAGGCAGGGTGACGGAACGTGAATCCCTTACGAGACAGCTTGGTTGACATACAGTCACCTCAACAAGCGCTTCGGGCATATTCCAGCGCGAAGGAGTACCCGTGCGGCATACTGTGCGACGCTCGTTGCGGGGAGTCGAACAGGCGGGCGCCAGAAGGCCGTCCGCCCTGCGAGCGGCGGCGCGCACCGCCGGATCCGGCACCGCCCCAGGGGCACCGCCGGCATGGCTCATGCTCGGAACCACTCGCATCCCACAGAAGGTACCGGAGAGGCCTGCCGACTCCGGGCCGTGACGGGTCACGCATCGGACACAACCCGGTATCAACGCTCTGTGATTCCGGTATGCCACAATCCGCGACACCCGTACGGCCGTCCACGCGCCGCCCCCGCCTTCAGCGCAGGCGGGCGCCGCTAACGGCCCGCGCCGGACAGCAGGTCGGCCGCGAGCAGCTCCTCACTCTCCGTGCCGCCACCCGCACGCCGGGTGCGCAGCCAGGCCCGCTTGAGCAGCAGATGTACGTCCGCCTCCCAGGTGAAGCCCATGCCGCCGTGCACCTGGAGGCAGTCGCGCGCGCCGCGTACGGCGGCCTCGTCGGCGAGCAGCCGGGCGGCCGCGATGTCGGCCGGGTCGGCGGTGACGGCGGCCGCGTAGACCGCCGCGCGGGCCACCTCGACCCGCACCAGCAGTTCCGCGCACAGATGCTTGATCGCCTGGAAGGCTCCGATCGGCTGCCCGAACTGTTCGCGCGCCCGGGCGTGTTGCACGGCCAGCTCGCACGCGCGCGTGGCCGTGCCGAGCTGCTCGGCCGCCGTGAGGAGAACGGCGACGGGATCGACGGCCGCCGAGACGCCCGGAACGCGGTGCAGCGGTGTCAGCGGGTCCACCGACCGCAGCGGCACAGCCCCGCCGGTCTCCCCGCACACGACGTCCGCCTCCGTCAGCCACTCCACCAGCCCGCCGCCGTCCACGGCCGTCACGACCGTCTCCCCGTCGGCCGCGCCGGGCACGCGGCCCGCCGCGAGGTGGGTGGCCACCAGCGGCCCCGGCAGCAGGGCCCGGCCGGCCTCCTCGAACGCCAACACGGTCTCGGGCAGCCCGAGTCCGACCCCGCCGTCCGCCTCGGGCAGCCGCAGCGCGAAGAACCCGGCCGCCCCCAGCTCCCGCCACAGTGCCCGGTCCAGCCGCCCCGGCCGGTCCACGGCGGCCCGCAGCGCCGCCCGGTCGAAGCGGCGCGCCACCAGCCCCCGCATCCCGTCACGCAGCGCCCGCTGGTCCTCCGTCAGTCGAAATCGCATGACGTCGAGTTCACCGTCCCTTCGGCAGGCCCAGGATCCGTTCGGCCACGATGTTCCGCTGGATCTGCGAGGTCCCGGCCGCGATGGTGTACGAGAGGGAGGACAGCCGGTCGTGGACCCAGGGGCGGTCGAGGTCGAGGCTCTCGTCGCCCAGGAGGTCGGCGGCCGCGTCGTACAGCTCCTGGCGGGCCTGCGAGTACCTCAGTTTGAAAACCGAACCCCCGACGCCCGGCAGCCCGCCCTGGGCCTCCGCCTCGCTCACGTTCCACTGCGTCAGCCGCCAGAGCGCCCGGAACTCGGCGTTGAGGGCGCCCAGCCGCCGCCGCAGGGCGGGATCGTCCCAGCGGCCGTTCCTCCGTGCCTCCACGGCGAGTTCGCCCAGCACGCGCCGACAGGCGACGACCTCGCCCACGAAGGCGGTGCCGCGCTCGAACGACAGCGTCACCATCGTCACCCGCCAGCCGTCGTTCTCCTCCCCCACCCGATGGCCGACCGGCACCCGCACCTCGTCGAGGAACACCTCGGCGAACTCGGCGGATCCGGCGAGGGTGCGCAGCGGCCGTACGGTGATGCCCGGGGCGTCCATGGGCATGGCCAGCCAGGTGATGCCCTTGTGCTTCGGCGCCCCCGGATCCGTGCGGACCAGCAGTTCGCACCAGTCGGCGACCTCCGCGTGCGAGGTCCAGATCTTGGACCCGCTCACCACGTAGTCGTCGCCGTCGCGCCACGCGCGCGTGCGCAGCGCCGCGAGGTCCGACCCGGCGTCGGGCTCGCTGAAGCCCTGGCACCACACCTCCTCGCCGCGCAGGATGGGCGGCAGCCAGCGGGCCCGCTGTGCGGCCGTTCCCTCGGCGGCGATCGTCGGCCCGGCGTGCAGCAGCCCGACGAAGCCGGCCCCCACGTACGGCGCGCCCGCCTTCTCCGTCTCCTCCAGGAAGATCAGCCGGGTGCCCGGCGAGGCCTGCCAGTGCACGTCGGCGTACCCGGCGTCGTACAGCGTCCGCTGCCAGCCGAGGTCGTGGGCGCGGCGGCCGGGCCAGTCGTCCGGGGACGGTTTCGGCGGGAGCGTGGGCAGCACCTTGCCGAGCCACTCGCGCAGCCGGGCCCGGAACTCCGCGTCCTCGGGGCTGTCCGCGAGGTCCATGGTCCTGATCCCCCTGCCCTGGTCCCGGCCCCGGCTACTTGTCGAGGTCCAGGTCCAGCATGCGGATCGCGTTGCCCCGCATGAGCTTGTGGACCGTCTCGTCGTCGAGGCCCTTCACGTGGTCGAGGGCGACCTCCTTGGTGTGCGGGAAGGTCGAGTCGACGTGCGGGTAGTCGGTCTCGAAGGTCGCGTTGTCGCGCCCCACCACGTCCAGGGACGCGACCCCGTGCTTGTCGCGGAAGAAGCAGCAGAAGATCTGCCGGTAGTAGTACGTCGACGGCGGCTCGGGGACGAGGTCCCTGACCCCGCCCCACGCGCGGTGCTCCTCCCAGACGTCGTCGGCGCGCTCCAGGGCGTACGGGATCCAGCCCATCTGACCCTCGGAGTAGGCGAGTTTGAGGCGCGGGAACTTCACCAGCACCCCGCTGAACAGGAAGTCCATCATCGAGGCCATCGCGTTGTTGAACGAAAGGGACGCCTGGACGGCCGGGGGCGCGTCCGGCGAGGCGGCCGGCATCTGTGAGGACGAACCGATGTGCATGTTGACGACCGTCCCGGTCTCCTCGCAGACCGCGAAGAACGGGTCCCAGTAGCCCGAGTGGATCGACGGCAGCCCCAGATGGCTGGGGATCTCGGAGAAGGTCACCGCGCGCACCCCGCGGGCCGCGTTGCGCCGGATCTCGGCGACCGCCAGGTCGATGTCCCACAGCGGGATCAGGCAGAGCGGGATGAGCCGCCCGCCGCTGTCCCCGCACCACTCCTCGACCATCCAGTCGTTGTAGGCGCGCACACAGGCCAGCGCGACCTCCTTGTCGTGCGCCTCGGCGAAGGTCTGTCCGCAGAAGCGGGGGAAGGAGGGGAAGCAGAGGGAGGCCTCGACATGGTTGAGGTCCATGTCCGCCAGCCGGGCCTTCGGGTCCCAGCAGCCGCGCCGCATCTGCTCCCGGGTGATGCCCTCCAGCGTCATCTCGTCCCGGTCGAAGCCGACGGCGGCGATGTTGCGCTTGTACGGGAACTTCAGGTCCTCGTAGATCCACCAGTCGGTGGGCTGGCCGTCCGGGTCCATCGTGATCTGGTACTTCCCGGCGACGTAGGCGAGCTCGCCGATCCCGGCGGTGAGGGGCTGCGGGCCCCGGTCCCGGTACTTCCGCGGCAGCCAGGTCGCGAAGAGGTGCGCGGGCTCGATCACATGGTCGTCGACGCTGACGATGCGCGGCAGTTCGGTCATGGCTTCCCCTCCGCCTGGCGGAACGCCAGTTGTCCGATGGACGTGTCCGGTGCGCTGGTCCGACGGGCCGTCCCGACGGGCCGTCCGACCCCGCCGTCCGGCCGACCGTGCGGCTCGCTGTCCGGCCTGCTGTCCGGCCTGCCGCCCCACGGCTATCTGATGGCCCGTCAGATTTACTCTCCCCAGCAGGCTAGCCCCCGCCCCCTGGACCGACAAGGCGACCAGCCCTACGCTCTGCCCAAAATCTGACAGTCCGTCAGTTCAGCCAGGGGGCCGACGTGAATGACACCGCCACCGCCACCGCCCACGAGCTGAGCGCGTCCCGCACCCTCTGGGACCTGCTCGCCCGCCGCGCCGACCTCACCCCCGGCCGCCGGGTCCTCCTCCAGGATGAGCGCGCCCTCACCTTCGGTGAGCTGCGCGAGCGCGCCGAGCGGGTCGCGGCCGGGCTGCACGACATGGGCGTACGCCCCGGCACCGTCGTCGCCTGGCAGCTGCCGACCCGCCTGGAGACGGCCGTCCTGTCGTTCGCGCTGGCCCGCCTGGGGGCCGTGCAGTCGCCCGTGATCCCCTTCTACCGCGACCGGGAGGTCGGCTTCGCGCTGCGCGAGTCGAAGGCGGAGTACTTCGCGGTGCCGGGCGTCTGGCGCGGCTTCGACCATGCCGAGATGGCACGACGGCTGGGCGCCAAGGGCGTCTTCGAGGCGTACGACGAGCTGCCGGACGGGGACCCGGCCGTGCTTCCGCCGCCGCCCGCCGAGGGCACCTCGGTGCGCTGGATCTACTGGACCTCGGGCACCACGTCCGATCCCAAGGGCGTGCTGCACACCGACCGTTCACTGATCGCGGGCGGCTCCTGCCTCGCCCACGCGCTGCGCCTCACCGCGGACGACGTCGGCTCGATGGCGTTCCCGTACGCCCACATCGCCGGCCCCGACTACACCGTCATGCTGCTGCTCTACGGCTTCCCCGCGGTGATGTTCGAGCACTTCGCGCTGCCGGACGCGCTGGAGGGGTACCGACGGCACGGGGTGACGGTCGCGGGCGGCTCGACGGCGTTCTACTCGATGTTCCTCGCCGAGCAGCGCAAGCGGCCCGACGCGCCCCTGATCCCCTCGCTGCGGCTGCTCGCGGGCGGCGGAGCGCCCAAGCCGCCCGAGGTGTACCACGCCGTCGTGCGCGAGATGGGGGTGCAGCTGACCCACGGGTACGGGATGACCGAGGTGCCGATGATCACCATGGGGGCGCCGGACGACACCGCGGAGAACCTCGCGACGACGGAGGGCCGGCCACCGGAGGGCATGCGGATACGCGTGGTGGAGGGCGAGGTGCGGCTGCGCGGGGAGGCCGTGTGCCAGGGGTACCTGGATCCCGCCCAGACGGCCGAGGCCTTCGACGCGGAGGGGTTCCTGCGCACCGGCGACCTGGGGCACGTGACCGGCAGCGGGCATCTGGTCCTCACCGGGCGGCTGAAGGACGTGATCATCCGCAAGGGGGAGAACGTGTCGGCCAAGGAGATCGAGGACCTGCTCGCCGCCCACCCGGCCGTCGGGGACGTGGCGGTGGTCGGCCTGCCCGACGCGGAGCGCGGGGAGCTGGTGTGCGCGGTGGTGGAACCGGCGCCGGGGGCCGGGGAACCGTTGACGCTCGAGACGATGACCTCGTATCTGCGCGCGGGCGGACTGTCGGTCCACAAGCTGCCGGAGCGGCTGGAGGTGGTGGACGCCCTGCCGCGCAACGAGACACTGCGGAAGGTGCTGAAGTACAAACTGCGCGAACGCTTCTCCCGGTGACCACCGCTCGTGCGACCGCTCCTCGAGCGACCCCTGCTCGGGTGAGTACTGTGCGCGTGACTGCCGCTCGGGCGAGTACTGCTCGCGTGAGTACCGCTCGGCTGCGTACCCGTCGGGTGACAGCCGCTCGGCTGCGTACCGGTCGGGCGGGTGCTACTCGGCGACCGTGAAGTAGCGGGCGAAGGCGGGGACGATCTCGGCCTCGCCGACCTTGCCGTCCGCGTCGGCGTCGAGGACGGCGGCGGCCCCCTGCGCGACCTCTTCGGGTGCTCCGAGCGCCCGGAGCACCCGTACGGTGTCCGCGACCGTGGCCCGGCCGTCGCCGTCGGCATCGGCGATGTCCAGGGCCGCGTGCAGGAAGGGGCGCGCGATCTCGGCGAACCGCTCCGGGTTGTCGCGCAGGCGCTTGACCGCGCCGTTCACGAACTCGTCCCGGGTGATGCGCTGGTCGCCGTCCCGGTCGGCGATGCCGGCCATGCCCTGCCAGAACGCCTCGGCGCCCGCGTACAGCGCCTGCCCCTTGTCGGACCGGGCCGCGGTGCCGAACTCGGCGAGCAGCGCCTTGGCCGCCGCGCCGAAGTCCGCACGGTCGATGTAGCCGTTGCCGTCCTGGTCGAAGGTGGCGAACCGGGCGGCGATCCTGTGTTCGTACTCACTGCTGACCATGTCTTCTCGGGCCGCCTTACGTGATCGCGTGGAGATGCTGCTGAGAGTGGTTCCGGCAGGGAGCGTACGACGCCGGCGACTTCCGGGCAGCGGGAAAGCGACGCCTGTGCCAATACCGGGGGAATTCCGGGACGAGTGTGTAGCGGAGCGGGCCCCCGTCGGCTCGCGCGGGCCTACGCCGAGAGCGGTTCCGTCCCGTCGTCCACGGCGTCCGCGAGGTCCCCGTAGACATCGAAGAGGCGGCGGACGCCCAGCGCGCCCAGCACCCGGTTGACGTGGGAGCCCTCCGCCGCTCCCCGCGCGGGGAGTATCAGGCGCAGGCGTCCCCGGCAGGAGCGGATGAGGCGGCGCGAGGCGATGAGGACGCCGACGCCGCTGGAGTCGCAGAAGTACACCTCGGAGAGGTCCAGGACGAGACTGTGGCGCCCCTCGGCCACCTCGTCGTGCACCTTCTGCCGCAGCACCGGCGACGTCACCAGGTCCAGCTCGCCCGACACATGGAGCACGGCCCATCCGCCCTGCTCCCAGCCGGTCACTTTGAAGGCCACCACCACGCCCTTCGCTCGCTGTAGCTCGCGGAAAACGGAAGCTGTCCCTTCGCTTCCATGCAGCGCGGCTGCCCAGCGGCCGTGCCCCGAAACGCCGAAGCAAAAACAGAAACGGAGAGAAAGAGGCTTGTTTCAGTCACATCCCGTCCGATTCGATCCTTGTCTGTCGGGTAGGCGCCGCCCATACCACCCTCTCGCGGACAGGGGGCGCACATTGAAACAAAGGGGCGTGCGTTGTCCGACGTGCCGACTACATTCGAGGTGACAGTGGACGCACGCTGGACACACGCACGGTCAGAGGCACGCGCACGGGTGAGGGGGTCGCATGGCGAAGAAGGACGCACCGCCCCGCTGGGACCGCAAGATGCAGCAACGGCTCGCGCGCGGTGAGGCGGCCGCCCTCGGCGAGCTCTATGACCGGTTCGCTTCGCTCGTGCACGGTCTCGCCCATCGCGTGCTCGAAGACGAACGGGCGGCCGACGGCATCACCCGCGAGGTCTTCACGCATGTCTGGGAACACCCCGACGCCTACGACCCGAAGCAGGGCCCGCTGCGCACCTGGGTCGCCGCGTTGACCCACCGCCTCGCCGTGCAACGCCTGCGCGCCACCGAGACCGCAGCGCTGGCCGAGGCCGGCCCCGGATCCGGCTCCGGATCCGCCGAGGCGTCCGAGGAGCTGGAACGCAGGGTGCGGCACGCCTCCGTCGCCGCCCGCGCCGACTACATCGTCCAGGCGATGCCCGCCCCGCTGCGCGCCGCTCTGGAACTGGCCTACTTCCAGCGGCGCGACTACCGCCAGACCGCGGCCGACCTCGGCGTCACCGAGGACGAGGCCCGCCGCCGGCTCCGCCTCGGCCTCCAGCTCCTCTCCACCGCCTACGACTCCGCGGCCCCCGGGGCACCGCCCGGTTACGGGGGTGCGGCGTGAGTGGCGAGAACGTGTTCCCGCCACCCGAGGACGGCGAAGACGAAGAGGACATGAAGAGGAACCAGGAGAAGGACGAGGAGAAGGACCGGGACCAGGAGCAGGACCGGGACCGGGATCCGGAGAGGTATCCGAAGGAGGGCAGGGCAACGGCGTCCGGCGACGACAGCAGCGGCAGCGGAACGAGCGGTTCCGGTGACGGTGGTTCCGGTGACGGTGGTTCCGGTGGCTGGAACGGCACGCCTCCGGCCCGCGAACCCGGCCGCCCGCCGCGCATCCCACTCCCCCGCGCCTCCGTGGAGGACAGCGGGCTGCCACTGCCGCCCGCGGAGCCCGCAGGCCCGGGGTCGCTCACCCTTGAGCACCCGGTGCTCAAGTCCCTGTTGGGCGCCTGGGCGCTGGCGGCCTGCTCGGCCGAGGAGACGGAGGCCGTCGAGGAGCACCTCGGCGACTGCGGAGCCTGCGCGGACGAGGCACGGCGGCTGCGCGAGGCGGTCGGCCTGCTCCAGCGCCCGGAGAGCCTCGACCTCGACCCGGGCCTTCGCACCCGCGTCCTCGACGGCTGCCTGGACCGGCGCCCGCCCCGCATTCCGGTGCCCGTCTGGGCGGCGTCGTACGACGCCGAGACCGCGCGGCTCGACGCCTTGCTCCAGGACTTCGGGGACGCCGAGTGGCACGCGCCGGTGCGGCTGCGCTGGTTCCGCGGCGAGGGGGCCACGAGCCGCCGGACCACCGTCGCCGGAGTCATCGCCCACCTGCTCGCCGTGGACGGGCTGGTGGCCGTCGCCCTGGGGCTGGACGACCCGCTGACCCCGTTCGCCACGGGCGGCAGGCCGGGCAGGACCGACGAGACGGACAAGGCGGGCAAGGCGGAGGAGGCCGACGGGCGGAACGGACGGAACGAGCCGCCCGGGCCGCGCGGACCGGTGGACACACCGGCCCGGCGCACCGAGTCGTTCTGGGCGGGCTCGCACTTCCCGCCCACCCGTTCCGTGCGCGGCCCCTGGCGCGACCAGACCCACGCCCTGGTGCGGACGGTGTCCTTCACCGGCGGGGGCCCCGGCACCATGCCGGTGTCGTACGGCGGCTTCGAACTGCCCCTGCGCGACGCGATGCTGGACCGGGCGTTCGAGTGCTGGGTGCACGCCGAGGACATCGCGGAAGCGGTCGACTACCCCTACGCGCCGCCCGCCCCACGCCACCTGCACGGCATGATCGACCTCGCCGCGCGGATGCTGCCCGAGCCGCTCGCGGCCCGCCGCCGCGCGGGGCTCGCCGCTCCCTCGCACACCCGCCATCTGGTGACCGCGGGCCGCCCAGGCCGCAGCCTGCGCCTGGAGATCGAGGGCTCGGGCGGCGGCCAGTGGCTGATCCCGCTGGACTCACCGGGCGCGGTGGGCTCCGCCGACCACGAGGTGGCCCACGTCGCCCTGGACGACGTGGAGTTCTGCCGCCTGGCCGCCGGCCACGTCTCTCCCGAGGAGGCCGCGGCGGGCCAGCTGGGCGACCGCGAGGCGATCAGGGACGTACTGTTCGCGGCGGCGTCGCTGAGCCGCATGTAGCCGGACGAACCCGGGGCAGCCGGACGAACCCGGGTGCGCCCGGTGCAGGGCTGAAGCCAGATGCGCCCGGGTGCGGGGGCAGAAGCCGGGTGCGGGGGCAGAGAGGCGTCCGGGGGACCGTGCGACGCGACGACTAGGCGAAGACGACCGTACGTCGCCCGTTGAGCAGGATCCGCCGCTCCGCGTGCCACTTCACGGCCCGTGCCAGCGCCTGGCACTCCACGTCCCGTCCGACGGCGACGAGCTGGTCCGGCGTGACGCCGTGCCCCACGCGCTCGACCTCCTGCTCGATGATCGGCCCCTCGTCGAGGTCGGCCGTCACGTAGTGCGCCGTCGCGCCGATCAGCTTGACGCCCCGCGCGTGCGCCTGGTGGTACGGCTTGGCGCCCTTGAAGCTCGGCAGGAAGGAGTGGTGGATGTTGATGATCCGGCCGCTGAGCTGCTTGCACAGGTCGTCGGAGAGGACCTGCATGTAACGGGCGAGGACGACCAGTTCGACGTCCTGCTCCCGCACCAGCTCGAGCAGCTCCGCCTCGGCCTGCGCCTTGTTCTCCCTCGTCACGGGGATATGGCGGAAGGGGATGTTGTACGAGCCCACCAGCTCGGCGAAGTCGGTGTGGTTGGACACCACGGCCGCGATCTCCACCGGCAGCGCGCCGATACTGGCGCGGAACAGCAGGTCGTTCAGGCAGTGCCCGAACTTGCTGACCATCAGGACGACGCGCATCTTCTCGTCGGCCCGGTTGATCTGCCAGTCCATGTGGAAGGAGTCGCCGATCGCCGCGAAGCTCGCCCGGAGCTTGTCCACGGTCACCGGAGGCTCGGCCGAGAAGTGGACGCGCAGGAAGAACAGACCCGTGTCGTGGTCGCCGAACTGCTGACTGTCCTCGATGTTGCAGCCGGTCATGAAGAGATAGCTCGACACGGCGTGCACGATGCCCTGCTTGTCGGGGCAGGAAAGGGTGAGGACGTACTGGTCGGCGGCGGTCGCCGCGGCTCGGGTGGGCTGCGCGTTCATGCCCGACAGGGTCGCACACCGGCCGACGCCGTGGGCAATCGTCCCGCAGGACGGAACACGGCGCCCGCCCCGCCGCCCCGGCCCGCCTCGCCGCCTACGCGGCCCGCGTCATGATGCGCAGCACCTCGAGGGTGCGCGGCGGCGCGTCGGCGTCGTCGCCGTCGCTGGCCGCCATCCGCACGTGCGCGTCCCGCGCCGCCCGTACCGCCTCCGGCCACGCCTGGTGGTCGACGTACGCGGAGACCTGGGCGTCCGGCCCTACCTGGTGCATGATCCGCAGCACCCGCAGCACGGCGGTGTCGACGAGGGCCGCCTCCTGCGAGTCGCGGAAGATCGTGCCGACGTACTTCTCGGCGGACCAGTTGTCGAGCCAGGTGTCCTCGACGAGGCGGTACACGGCGTCGGTGACGTCCCCGTACCCCTCGACGCCGGCCAGCCAGACGTTCTGCTGGAACACCGGGTCGGAGAGCATGTGCAGCGCGGAGCGCACATTGCTGCGCCAGCGCCACCACGGCATGTCGTTGAGTGGCATGCCGCCCATGGTGGGGGAGCGACGGCCGCGACGGGAAGAGTTCTCCGAACCTTGCACGGTCATAGATCGTACGTTTCCCGCTCCCGCGTACCGCAGGTGCCCCTGTAATTCACCTGGCCGTCACCGCCCGTTGACCATGGGTCACTCCCAGGTTAGTGATGTGACGGAATCGTGCGTGTCCATGACCGGCAAGCGACGCACGTCAACGCGAAGCACCTTCCTCCCCAGGTCCTTCCGCTTCACCAGGTCCGTCAGAGCGACCGCCCTCTCGGCGGGTGCCCTGGCCGCCTGTGCGTCACTCGCCGTCGGCTGCGGGGTCGTCCCCGGTGTCTCGGGGGGCTCCGGGGACGACCCGATCGTCGTCATGACGTGGGCGCCCGAGGAGACGTCCGCCACCAACAAGCCGGGCATGCCCGCCTTCGCCCTCGCCTACGCCCGCTGGATCAATGCGAACGGCGGCCTCAACGGCCGCAAGCTCAAGGTCCTGACCTGCAACGACCACAACGACACGGTGTCCGCCGCGGCGTGCGCCCGGCGCGCCGTCAAGGAGCACGCGGTCGCCGTGGTCGGCTCCTACAGCCAGCACTCCGACGCCTTCTTCCCGCACCTGGAAGGCGCCGGCATCCCCTACATAGGCGGCTACGGCGTCACGAACGCCGAGTTCACCAGCCCGCTGTCCTACCCCGTCAACGGCGGCCAGCCCTCGCTGCTGGCCGGTCTCGGCAAGGAACTCGGCACGACCTGCGGTCCCGTCTCGCTCGTCCGCCCCGACACCATCGCCGGTGACGCGCTGCCCCCGATGCTCAACGCCGGGCTGACCGCGGGCGGGCACGACAAGGCCGAGGACCAGCGGGCGCCCGAGGACGCAACCGAGTACGCGACGCAGGCCGAGGCCGCCCTGGACAACGCGACCGGCGACTCGGCCGCGGACGAGAAGGGGTGCGTGGTCACCGCGCTCGGAGACCGCACCGCCACCTTCATGGACTCCTTCCGGCGCACCCGCGAGGACCACCCCGGCATCCGCACCGGCACCGTCCTCGGCAGCGTCGACCAGACGGTGATCAACGCCGCCGGCGCCGCCTCCGGACCCTTCGAGGGGGCTTACGTCACCGGCTGGTACCCGGTGTCGAGCGACCCCGCCTGGGCGCCGATGAAGAAGGTGATCAGCGAGGAGGCGTTCTCCGACACCCGGATCGACCCCACCGACACCGGCGTGCAGACCACCTGGATCGCCTACACCGTGTTCCGGCAGGCCGTGGAGTCGCTGGACGGCGGCGAGGTGACCGCCGACTCCGTACGGGGCGCCCTGGACGACGGTCTGAAGGTCACCACGGGCGGACTCACGCCGACGCTCCGCTGGGAGTTCACCGACCAGCTCGCCTCCATCGGCTTCCCCCGCCTGGTCAACGCCGAGGTCACCCTTCAGGCCGTGCGGAAGGGCCGGCTGGTGGCCGCCAAGAAGGGCTTCGTGGACGTGACGAAGACCCTGGAGAAGGCCGACGTCGACTGACCCGCCCAACCCGCCCAGCCCGGCCGACCCGTCTCGGCGACGGTGTCGGCCGGCGCGCGTCTACAACTGGGTGGGCTGGCGCTCGGTCAGGCCGTAGGTCCGCGCGATCTTGTTCCACAACTTCGCGGCCTGCGTCTTCTGGGCGCTGGCGGTGCCGCTGGCGCGGTTGCCGGCCTGGGTCTCCGAGGTGGTGCGGGCCGAGCCCTTCTTGCAGCTCTTGTTCTTGCCGGCGGCGACCTGGTCGGCCCAGGCCGCGTAGTGGTCGTCGGCGGACGCGGACGCCTGCCACGCCTTGGTGAGGGCGGTGGTCAGCGAGGCGTGGTCCGGCAGCTGGTCGACCTTCAGCGCGGACAGCCTGGTGACCAGGTCGGTGCGCTGCTTCGCCGCGTCCCGCAGGTCCGTGGCGGCCTGGGCGAGATTGCCGCACGCCTTCACGTCGGCCACCGCGCTGATCACACTGGCGCGGCTGCTGCCGCTGTCCGCGAGCAGCTTGTCGAGTTCGACGGCCTGCTGCTCGGCCGCGCCGGTGGACGCCGACGCGGACCCCTCGGTCGCGGGGGCCGACGCGGCGACGGTCTTGTTGTCGTCACCCTGGTCACCGCCCCCGCCCGCGAGCAGCGCGCCCGCGCCGACGCCGACGACCGCGAGAGCCACGCCGATCGCCGCGAACAACGGCAGCCGCGAGCCGGTACGGCCTCCCCGGCCGCCGCCGTCACGCGCCCCGCGCCGCCCGCCCGCCGCCGGGTCACCGGGTGGGGTGTAGGCGGGCTGCGGGGAGCGGGCGGCGGGTCCGGTGCCGTAGCCCGGTGCGCCACCGTGCCCGGGGCCGCGCGGGCCGCCGTGGCCGCGTCCGGGGAGGTCCGGCTCGGAGAAGCGCGGGAGCTGCTGTGTGGCCCCGGCCGGGCTGTCGCCGCCCGGTCCGATGCGGAAGAGGTTCTCGAACTCGGCGGGCGGCTGCCGGTCCCCGCCGTCCTGTGCGGCGACGGGCGGTATGTACTGCGTGGGCTCGGAGTCGGAGTACGCGCCGGGCTGCGTCCCGGGGGCCGGCATCGGTCCCGGGGCGTTCTGCGGGGTACGGCCCAGGTACTGGGTCGACTCGGCCGGAACCTCGGGCGGCAGCGCGCCCGGTGCCACCGGCGGTATGTACTGCGTCGCGCCCTCGTCGACCGGGGTGGCGGGGACCGGGGGCAGGTACTGCGTCGCGCCCTCGTCGACCGGGGTGGCGGGGACCGGCGGCAGGTACTGGGTGGCGCCCTCGTCGGCGGCGCCGGGCGCGGCGTACGGCGGCAGGTACGGGCCGCGGCCGTCGGCGGCGGGGTCGGCCGGGACCGGCGGTATGTACTGCGTCGCGCCGTCGTCGATCGGGGCGGGGGCGGCCGGCGGCAGGGGGGCGCCCGGCGCCGGTGCGCTCTCGGGCGGGAGCGGGCCGGCGCCCGCAGGGGCGCCGCCGTTCCACGGGGCCGGCTGTCCGCTGTTCCACTGGGCCTGCGGCTGGTGCGGGTGCTGTGGCTGCTGCTGGTGCTGTGACTGGTGCTGCTGGTGGGCCTGGTCCGTCCGGCCCGGTCCGTCCGTCTGGTCCGCCGGGAGCGGCCAGCCCTGGGCGGACTGCTGCGGGGCGGCCGCCTGCCCGCCGGGACCCCAGGGATCCCCCCAGGTCTGCCCGCCGGCCGGCGCCTGCTGCCCGTACTCGGGCTGCCCCTGGGGCGCCTGCTGCCCGTGCCGGCCGTGCTGCGCCTGCTGGCCGTGCCGGCCGTAGTCCGGTTGCCCGTACTGCTGCTGCCCGTACTCGTCCTGTCCGTACTGCTGCTGCCCGTACTGCTCAGCGCCGTACTGGCCGGAGTGGTGGCCCGACGGCGGGCCGGGCGGCGGGCCCTGGCGGGGCGCCGGCCGCGGTGCGCTCGCCGTCATTCCCGGCAGCAGGGGTTCCCCACCGTCGGAGGGCAGCACGATGCCTTCGCGCGCGGGTTGCGCCGAGGGCTCCTCGCCCTGTCCACTCTGCGTCACCGGGACTCCTACGAATGGGGGACCTTCGGAATCATCGGCTCACGCTACCGGGTCCCCGGAACCCCGTGCCACGCAGCTCAGAACGTGATCTCCCTCCCACCGGGTTCGGCGGTGACATCGGTGACGGATCCGGAGCGCCGTGCGCTGTATCCGCCCTTCATCGGCGCGACCATGCCGTTTCCCGCGTGTTCACGCGCCGGCGCCCCGTCCGTTCACGCCGCGGTCTGTAGCTCCAGCCGCGCCCCGAACTCCCTTACCACCGACTCGTCCCGGAACGGTTCCAGTCGCTGCTGGAAGTCCTCCAGGTACTCCGCGCCCCGGTTGGAGCGGAGCGTCTCGAGGAGCTCGACCGCCTTGAGACCCGTGTGGCAGGCCTGTTCGATCTCGCGCTGCTGCACCTGCGCGGTGGCCAGCAGGACGTAGCCGATCGCCCGCCGGCGCGCCCGGTTCTCCGGATGCCCGGCCAGCGACTCCTCGGCACGGCGCGCCGCCGCCTCGGCCTGGCCCAGGTCGCGGTGGCAGTGCGCCAACTCGTCGGCCAGATAGGCCTCGTCGAAGTGCGCGATCCACGCGGGGTCGTCCCCGGCGGACGGATCGGCCGCCTCCAGTGCCGACACCGCCCGCCCGGACGCCGCCTGCGCCCCGCGCGCGTCCCCGAGCAGCGCGTGGCCGCGCGCCTCCGCCGCGAGGAACATCGCCTCCGCGCGCGGTGTCACCCGCCCTCGCGCTCCCTCCTGCGCCGCGCGCGCCAACTGCGCGATCTCCCGCGGGTTCCCGAGCTGCGCGGCGAGGTGGCTCATGGAGGCGGCGAGGATGTACCCGCCGTACCCTCTGTCGCCCGCCGCCTGGGCGAGCCGCAGCGCCTGGATGTAGTAGCGCTGGGCGAGGCCGGGTTGGCCGGTGTCGACGGCCATGTAGCCCGCGAGCTCCGTCAACCGGGCCACGGACGCGAAGAGTTCCCGGCCCACCGCCTCCCGGTAGGAGCCCGCCAGCAGGCCCGAGACGACGCTGTTGAGGTAGTGCACGACGACCGGGCGCACATGCCCGCTGCCGTACTGGTGGTCCAGGTCGACCAGCGCCTGGGTCATCGCCTTGACGGCCGCGACGTCGGAGAGGCCCACCCGGGGCCCGGCCGACCGCGCGACCTGCGCGTCGGGTGAGGAGATCAGCCAGTCCCGGCTCGGCTCGACCAGCGCGGAGGCGGCCACGGACGAACCGGAGAGGAAGTCGCGTCGGCCCACGTCACTGCGCCACAGTTCGCAGACCTGCTCGATGGCCCCCAGTACCGTCGGCGAGAACTGGAGACCCACGCCCGAGGCGAGGTTCTTGCCGTTGGCCATGCCGATCTCGTCGATCGTGACCGTACGGCCGAGCTTGCGGCCCAGCGCCTCCGCGATGATCGCCGGGGCGCGGCCGCGCGGCTGCTGTCCGCGCAGCCAACGGGCCACGGACGTCTTGTCGTAGCGCAGGTCGAGACCGTGCTCGGCGCCGCACATGTTGACGCGGCGGGCGAGCCCGGCGTTCGAGCACCCCGCCTCCTGGATGAGCGCCTGCAACCGTTCGTTCGGCTGCCGCGCGACTAGCGGCCTTGCGGCCATGGGCACTACCCCCTGTGGCTGCGGTGACCGGGACGGCGGGTGCCCGCCCACACACCGAGTTGACGTGTCTTCCACCGAAAAGTTCCGGCCGAGAAGATCAATGCCCCACAGCCACAGTGAAAATGCGAGGCATGTGAGGATTGCCAAGACTTGCCGAGGAATACAGAGAATTGCCGGGTTACCGACGGAAGCCCCGCCCCCTCTACCTGGTTACCCGCTCCCGCGCCCGTTCCTCCCGCGCGCCCCCGCCCGTGCACCCATGCGCCCCGGACGCGGAATCGATGCTCCTCCCCCGCGCAATGTGGCGGGCGTAACCCCTGGTGACGACTAGAGTTGTGTTCATCGTGGAAGAGACCATCGCGGGCGCCGAAGCCACTCAAATCCCGAAGCAGCGCGGGGAATCGCTGCTCGAGACCGCCGTTCGTTACGCCGAGGAACGTCATTGGGACGTGTTCCCCGGCACCTGGCTGGAACCCGTCGACGGAGTGCAGCGCTGCTCCTGCGGCGACGGCGCGTGTGCGGCGCCGGGCGCGCACCCCGCGCGCCCTGACTGGGCCACCCAGGCCACCGGCAGCGCGACGGTCGCGCGACGGATGTGGCAGAAGCAGCCGACCGCCTCGATCCTGCTGCCCACCGGGCGCACGTTCGACGCGATCTCCGTTCCGGAGACGGCCGGGTTTCTCGCGCTGGCGCGGATGGAACGGATGGAGTTGACGCTCGGTCCCGTCACATTGACGCCGGACCTGCGGATGCAGTTCTTCGTGTTGCCGGGGGCGTCGGCGAAGGTGCCGGACCTGGTGCGCAAGTTGGGCTGGTCGCTGGGCGCCCTCGATCTCGTGACGCTCGGCGAGGGCATGTACGTCGCCGCCCCGCCCACGCGGTTCGGGTCCCGGGGGGCCGTGCAGTGGGCGTGCCGGCCCACCGCCGCGAACCGGTGGCTGCCGGACGCGGAGGAGTTGATCTCACCGCTCGCCTACGCCTGCGGGCGCGACCGCTGACGGCGCCCTTCGATCCGCTTGATCCGCGTCGGCCTCGTGGTCCGCGTGGTCGGTCTTGGGCGGCGGACACGGGTTCGTCGTGGTCATTCGCGCCCACGCGGCGCAGCCGCATGTCGAGCACCGTCCCGCGCCCCCACGTGGGGCGTTCCACCGTAGGGTTCGTGCATGACGTCCGTACGCGTGCGCAACCTCTGGAAGCGGTTCGGGCAGCAGGTCGCCGTCGCCGGGATCGATCTCGATCTGCCCTCCGGGAAGTTCATCGGGCTCGTCGGGCCGAACGGGGCCGGGAAGACCACGACCCTGTCGATGGTGACCGGGCTGTTGCGGCCCGATCAGGGGTCCGTCGAGGTCGTCGGGCACGACGTGTGGCGGGATCCCGTCGAGGTGAAGGCGCGGATCGGGGTGCTGCCGGAGGGGCTGCGGCTGTTCGAACGGCTGTCGGGGCGTGAACTCCTCGGCTACAGCGGGCGGTTGCGGGGGCTGCCGGGCGCCGAGGTCGACAAGCGGGCCACGCAGCTGCTCGACGTCCTCGATCTGGCCGGGGCCCAGCACAAGCTCGTCGTCGACTACTCGACCGGCATGCGCAAGAAGATCGGGCTCGCGACCGCGCTGCTGCACAACCCCGAAGTGCTCTTCCTGGACGAGCCGTTCGAGGGCGTCGACCCGGTGTCCGCGCAGATCATCCGGGGCGTGCTGGAGCGGTACACCGCGTCCGGGGCGACGGTCGTCTTCTCCTCCCATGTCATGGAGCTCGTCGAGTCGCTGTGCGACTGGGTGGCGGTGCTGGCGGCGGGCCGGATCCGGGCGCACGGGACGCTGGAGGAGGTGCGGGGGTCGGCTCCCTCCCTGCAGCAGGCGTTTCTCGAACTCGTCGGGGCGCAGGGGCGGGACACCGGCTCCGACCTCGACTGGCTGGGCGGCGGGGCGGCCCGGTGAGCGAGCCGACCTCCCCGCCGGGCCTCGTCCCCACCGTCGTACGGCTGAAGCTGTCGCTGCTGCGCAACGGGCTGCGGCAGTCGGGTGGGCGGCGGGCCGCGTACGTCGCCTCGGCCGTCGTCACGCTGCTGTTCGCCGCGCTTCAGCTGCTCGGCCTGATCGCGTTGCGCGGGCACGACCACGCGGTGTCGCTGGTGGTGCTGCTCGCGGCGGTGCTGGGGCTGGGCTGGGCGGTGATGCCGCTGTTCTTCCCCAGTGGTGACGAGACCCTGGACCCGACCCGGCTGGTGATCCTGCCGCTGCGGCCCCGGCCGCTGGTACGGGCGCTGCTGGCGGCCTCGCTGGTGGGCATCGGGCCGTTGTTCACGCTGCTGATGCTGGTGGGGTCGGTGGTGTCCGTGGCGCACGGGGCCGCCGCGTGGGCGGTGGGCGTGCTCGCCGTCGCCCTCGGGCTGCTGGTGTGCGTGGCGCTCGCCCGGGCCGTGGCCGCCGCCAACATCCGGCTGCTGACCAGCCGTAAGGGACGCGATCTCGCGGTGCTGAGCGGGCTGGTCATCGCGATCGGGGCGCAGCTCGTCAACTTCGGGGCGCAGCGGCTCGGGACGTCCGGTCTCGGGCAGCTCGATCCGGCGGCGGACGTGCTGCGCTGGCTGCCGCCCGCCTCGACGATCGGCGCGGTGGACTCGGTGAGCGAGGGCGCGTACGGGATGGCCGCCGCGCAGATCGCCGTCAGCGCGGGCGCTCTGGTGCTGCTGGTGCGGGCGTGGACGCGGAGCCTGACCCGGTTGATGATCTCGCCCGACGGGTCCACCCTCCAGGGGGCCGAGCCGGCCGCGCGGGACCGACGGAACTCGGCGGGGCTCGGGCGGTTGCTGCCGGGCGGGCGCACCGGCACCGTCATGGAGCGCGGGCTGCGCTACATCTGGCGCGACCCGAAGACCAAGGCGGCCTGGGTGACGTCGCTGGCGATCGGGCTGATCGTGCCCGTCTTCAACGCCTTGCAGGGCACCGGCTCGATCTACTTCGCCTGCTTCGCCGCCGGGATGCTCGGCATCCAGATGTACAACCAGTTCGGGCAGGACACGTCCGCGTTCTGGATGGTCGCGATGACGATCTCCTCGCGCCGGGACGCGTACGCCGAGCTGCGCGCGCGGGCGCTGGCCCTGCTGCTGATCACCCTGCCGTACGCGACGCTGGTGACCGTGCTGACGACGGCGATGCTCGGCGACTGGTCGAAGCTGCCCGAGGCGCTGGGGCTGTCCCTCGCGCTGCTCGGCGCGATGCTGGCGACGGGCGCCTGGACCTCGGCCCGCTTCCCCTACTCGATCCCGCAGGAGGGCTACAAGAACGTCGCCCCCGGCCAGGCCGGGCTCGCCTGGATCGCGATCTTCGGCGGGATGGTCTCGGCGGCCCTGCTGTGCGCGCCCGTCATCGCGGTGACGATCTGGCTGCACGTCACCGAGGGCGGGGACTCCTGGACCTGGCTGCTGCTGCCCGGGGGCGCGGTGTACGGCGCGGCGATCACGCTGCTGGGACTGCGCCTGGCCGCTCCCCGCACGGCGGCGCGCCTTCCGGAGATCCTGACGGCGGTGAGCAAGGGCTGACCGCCCGACCGGAGCGACCGGGTGACCACCCGACCGCCGGACCGGCATGGCTGGGTGACCGCCCGGCTGCCGGACCGGCATGGCTGGGCGACCGCCCGGCCGTCGAGGGGCCCGACCTGCGGGCCCGGAGGGCCTCAGGGGCTTGGGCGGGCCTCAGGGGGCTTGGGTGGGCCTCTCGGCGGGTTCGGGGCTCGGGGGTTCGGGGGCTCGGAGGAGGCTTCAGGGGGTTTCGGGGGCGAGTACGGCGTCGAGGAACGGTTCGATCGCCGTGCGCCATCCCTCCGGCTGGTCGTAGTGCACCAGGTGCCCGGCGTCGGCGACCTCCGCGTACGCGCCGCGCGGCAGGACCCGCACCATCTCCTGGGCCTCGGCGCGGCCGAGCTCGCCGTCCAGGCCGCGCACCACCAGCGCCGGGCACTGGACCTGGGTGAGCTCCTCCCAGTGCGCGTCGTAGACCCAGGTCTCGCGGGACTTGAGCATCTGCTCGGGCTCGAAGACGGGACGCCAGCCGTCCGGCGACTCGTGCATCACCTCGGCGTAGAACTCGCCCCGGGACGGGTTCGGGCGTTCCACCCAGGGGTCGTCCTCGCCGAACCACTTGCGGACGTCGGCGAGCGTGGCGAAGGGGGCCGGCCAGGACTTGAACCAGTCGCCCCACTCGCGCTGCGAGGCCGCTCCCAGCGCGGAGGCCCGCATGTCGCAGACGATCAGGCCCTGCACCAGGTCGGGGCGCTTGGCGGCGAGCTGCCACGCGGTGAGGGCGCCCATGGCGTGGCCGATGAGGACGGCCGGGGCGAGGCCGAGCTGCTCCAGGGCGGCCTCCGCGTCCTCGACATAGGCCTCGCGGGTGAAGGCGGCCCCGGGCGACTTAGCGCTCTGGCCGTGACCGCGCTGGTCGAGGGCGACCGCGCGGTGCCGCTCGGAGAGCCAGCGGGCGGTGGACGCCCAGTGCGAGGCCCGGCCCATCAGACCGTGCAGTAACAGGACGCCCGGCCTGCGTCCGGCGCCGTTCTCAAGGGGCTCGGCGGACCGGACCCCCTCCCGCTTCCGCGCGGACTGGGGCGGAATCACGGGCTCCGTCACCGCTTTCGCCGGGTCGCCCTTGGGCGGGTCACCGAACTCCCAGGCCGCCAGGCGTACGCCGCCCGCCCCGGTCACGTCGATGCGTCGCGCCATAGGTCCTGGCACCCCCTAGCCGTCATACCGCTGCGCTTCCGATGCCTTCGTACTGCCTTCAATCACCCGCAGGCTATCGAATGGCCTTTCGAGAAATGCACTCTCCGCGCACAACACCCCTCGTTCGAGTGACCACACTCAAGGAATGATCGCCGCTGCCGAGGGGAGACCTTCAGCGGGAGGCGGACCGCTCGGGGAAATCGGTCCGCGGGGAATGACCCTGAGAGCTCGGGGCTCCGGGTCAGAACAGGGGAGGACAGGCCCCGGTGCCTTACGGCACCGGGGCTCTCCACTGCTCCACGCCACGGCATCAGGCCCCCCTCAGGTCATATGCCCCACGCGACAGCCTGGCACGTGAAGCGCCGGAGCGCTGCGATTCGACACAGGGAATCTGCGAATCGACGAGATCGACGCAACGGCCCAACTTCCCCACGCTCCCCAGGAGTTGAACAATCCTCAGCGTTTCGACGACGGGGGCCGCCCTGACGACGTGCCGCGCCCGCCGGGCGGAGCTCAGCGCTTCGCGACGAACACGTGGGACGCGACGTCCGACTCCAGCTCGGCCGCCTCGCCGCCGCTGCCCACCAGGACACCGCCCGCCGACTCCGTCACACTCACCACCGAACCGGGCTGCACGCCCGCGCGACGCAGCGTGTACATCAGCTGCGCGTCCGTCTGGATCGGCTCGCCGATCCGGCGCACGACGACCGTCTTGCCCTCCAGGCCCGGGTCGAGGTCGGCCAGCGAGACCATGCCCTCGTCCAGGAACGGGTCGGCGCCGTCCTTCTCGCCCAGCTCCTCCAGGCCCGGGATCGGGTTGCCGTACGGCGACTCGGTCGGGTGCCGCAGCAGCTCCAGCACGCGACGCTCGACGGCCTCGCTCATCACGTGCTCCCAGCGGCAGGCCTCGGCGTGCACCTGCTCCCACTCCAGGCCGATCACGTCGACCAGGAGACACTCGGCGAGGCGGTGCTTGCGCATCACGCGCGTCGCCAGCCGGCGGCCCTCGTCGGTGAGCTCGAGGTGGCGGTCGCTGGCCACGGAGACCAGACCGTCGCGCTCCATGCGCGCCACCGTCTGGCTGACCGTCGGCCCGCTCTGGTCGAGGCGTTCGGCGATCCGGGCACGCATGGGCACCACGCCTTCCTCCTCCAGCTCGAGGATGGTGCGGAGATACATCTCCGTGGTGTCGATCAGTCCGGACATGTGTGCCCCTCGATTAGCTCTGCTGGCTCTGCCGAAGGCTGAACGGCTCTCCGGCGCGTGCGCTGGCCCTGGAGTCAATTCTGCCGGATACCACTGACAAGCGTGCCGCGCCGTTGAAACGAGGCGGTTACATCGGGGCGTGCGCAGCCGGCGCGGGCCGACCGTCGCCCCGGCCGCCCCAACGTCACCGGGCGTATTGACAGCGCACTGGTCCAGACCGCACGGTGATCCGCGACACGGACACCCGCCACGGCAAAGGGGCCCTTCGGATGAGCGACCGCAAGCTCGCCGCCCAGTTCTTCGACGCCGCGATCGCCCTGCTCCAGCGGGCCCGCGACGAGGAGGCCGACACCGTCGAGGCCGCCGGCACGCTGCTCGCCGACACCGTGGCCGCCGGCGGCCGCCTCTTCGCCTTCGGCGCCGGTCACTCCTCCCTCGCCGCTCAGGACGTCGTCTACCGCGCGGGCGGCCTCGCCCTGATGAACCTGCTCGCGGTCCCGGGCGTCGTCGGCGTCGACGTCTCCCCCGCCACCCTCGGCTCCGCCCTGGAGCGCGTCGAAGGCCTCGCCGGCGCCGTCCTGGACACATCGCCCCTGCGCGCGGGCGACGCCCTCGTCATCATCTCGCTGTCCGGCCGCAACGCCCTGCCCGTGGAGATGGCCCAGAACGCCCGCGCCCTGGGCGTCCGGGTCATCGGCCTGACATCGGTGGCCTACGCGTCGCAGACGACGCCCCGCAACGCCTCCGGAACGTTCCTGAAGGACCACTGCGACATCGTCCTCGACTCGAAGATCGCGGTCGGTGACGCCGAGCTCACCCTCGACACCGTCCCCGCGCCCTTCGCCCCCGCCTCCACGGTCGTCACCTCGGCCCTCCTCCAGGCCGTGATGGCCACCGCGGCCGGCGTCCTCGCCGAGGGCGGCATCGAGCCCCCGCTGCTGCGCTCCGGCAACGTCGACGGCGGCCACGACTGGAACGGGCGGATCATGGAGGAGTACCGGGACCGGATCTTCTACCGCCGCTGAACCCGCGCCACCGGCAGCCCGGGGACCGACCGCGCGGGTCAGGCGCCGTCGCCCAGGGTCAGACGTCGTCGCCCCGGCCCGCCGCGTCGGCGGCTCCGGTCAGATCGGCGAGGTCCAGGGCCGCGGCCATCCGGACGGCGACGTCCTCGGCGTAGATCGCGTCGGAACGCTCGAAGGCCGTGCGGCCACCGCCGCGCAGGAACGTCACGACCCCCAGGGTGCGACCCCGGCTGCGCAGTACCGCGCACAGGGCGTGCACCGTGTCGTCGGGCCACAGGCGCGCCCGGGCCCACTCCCTCGCCTCGTCGGCCGGCACGGAGCCCACCCCGGCCCGCACCGAACCGGCCCGCGCCACGCACTGGAGCGCCGGGTGCGCCTCGCCGTAGCGGACGGGCAGGCCCGTGTGCCCGGTGAGCGCGGCGGGACCCGGCCCGCCCGACGGGGTGGCCGCGATCCGCATCAGCCGCAGCGGCCCGGCCCCCTCCGTGTCGGCCGAGGCGCCGCCCATCACCCGGTCGACCAGGGCGTGGTCGGCGAACCCGGCGAGCGCGAAGTCCAGGTGCACGGTGGCCGCCTCGGCGGGGTCCTCGCACTCGGCCGCCGCGCGGGCGGCCCGGTGCAGCTGGTTGCCGCGGAAGCGCAGCAGCGAGGCCTCCTGCTCGCCCTGCTTCGCCTCGGTGACGTCCTGGAAGATCCAGCCGACCCCGAGGGGCACCGGCTCCTCGGCGAGCGGCGAGGCCAGCCTCAGGAAGCCGCTGCGCCAGCAGCGCCGCTTCTCGCCCTCCGGGGTGCGCACCCCGACCCACAGCTCGGCGGGGGCCGGCGGGGCGCCCTCGGCGAGGACGTACGTCAGCGCGTTCTCCAGCTCCTCGACGCCCCGGGTGAGCAGATCGCCCAGGGGGCGGCCCAGGGCGGCCGTACGGCCCGTGCCGAGCGCGCGGGCGGCGTGCGCGTTGACGACGGCGGGACGCAGGTCGGCGTCGACCAGGACGACCCCCCAGGAGGCGTCGTCGAAGAGGGCCTCGCTGAGCGCGATGGAGCGCTCCAGGTCGATCTGGGCGTGCACCTCGCTGAAGGCGAAGTACAGCCCCGCGGGTTTGCCGTCGGGCCCGCGCACGGCGGCGGACTGGCTGCGCACGAGGACGCGGCCGCCGTCCTTGGTCAGCAGCGCGAACTCGTGGACCTGACGGCCCGGCGCGTGCATGGCGGACATCAGCCGGCCCTCGATGTCCTCGGCGTCGGCCTTGCGCACGGCCCATCCCGCGAAGCCGTGCCGGCCGACCGCCTCGGTGGCGCTCCAGCCGAGGATGCGCTCGGCCTCGCGGTTCCAGTGGGTGACGATGCCGTCGCCGTCGAACGCGCAGAGCGCCGCGTCCATGCCGTCGAGCAGCGCGGCGAGCAGATCGGTGCCGTCCGGGCCGACCGGGCCGACCGGGGTCTCCGCGCCGTCCGGGGGCGTGGGGCCGTCACCGCCCGACCGCTCGGGCTCGTCCGGCCCCAGCTCGTCGGTGGTCCCACTACGTCGGGAAGCACTCACCTGGACCCCCTGCAGGTTCGCTCACTTGCCCTCATTCAACTCGAACGTGACGCAGCCCACATATGGTTCCCGCAAGATTGCAGAGGAATCGTTGTACCGCGCCCTTCCCATCGCGGGGCAGGAGCCGCAGGTCGACCCATTCCGCCGTCCCGCCGTCGAGCACCTACCGCTCGACCTCGGCGAAGCCGCGTGCCCGCGCGAACCGCAGGCCGTCCGCACGCGCGCGATGACGGTCGCCACCGGCTGACGAAGATCGGTCACGCGAGCAGGGAATCGTCTTCCGGTCCGCCGAGTCAACATCCGAGAAAAACACTTGAGCGATCGGAGATGGGTTCCTAGGGTGTGCGGTACCGAAGGAAAGGAGGTGGTCCGAAGCATGTATGCACACCGGACGTCGGAGGTGGCTGCGGGCTAGGCCCGTCGCCCACTGAGTGCGGTGCCGGACCGGCGTGTGTGAGTTGCACGCAACCGGCCAATTCAACGCAGTCACCCGACCCGCGAGTCGCCGGTACGTCCGGCCGGCCCTCCTGAGCGAGGACCAGACTCGCGGGTCGCCTGCTTTTCCGGCCTTCCGCTTCCCCGGCTTCCGCTTTCCCGGCTTCCGCTTTCCCGGCCTTCCGCCCGCAGGGTTTGCGGGGCGTGATCCGCGCCACGTACGGATCTTTCGTCAGGCAGTACCCTGGGCGCATGCTTGCGCTCGTTCGACGCCGCCACGTGGACTACGTCCGCGTCACGAGCATGGGCTGTCGACGCTCCCTCTGAGCCTCCAGCCCCTTCCGCGGTTCACATCCGCCTGCGTTCCCCTCCCTCTTGCCCACCTGGCACCCGTGCGCCACCCACCCACGGCGGCGGCCGGGCCCCGTACACCTGCGGACGTACCATGACGAACCCGTCGTACCAGCAACTGCCGATCATCGATCTCTCCGCCGCCGACCGCGGTCCCCAGGCGCGGGCGCTGCTGCACGCTCAGCTGCACAGTGCCGCGCACGACGTGGGGTTCTTCCAGCTGGTCGGGCACGGGGTCGGCGAGCGGGAGACCGGCGAGCTGCTGTCCGCCATGCGGGCCTTCTTCGCACTGCCCGAGGCCGAGCGGCTCGCCATCGACAACGTGCGCTCGCCGCACTTCCGCGGCTACACGCGGACCGGTGACGAGCGGACCGGCGGACGGCAGGACTGGCGGGACCAGCTCGACATAGGGGCCGAGCGGCCCGCCCGGACGCCCGGGCCCGACGAGCCCGCCTACTGGTGGCTGGAGGGGCCCAACCAGTGGCCCGCCGGACTGCCCGCGCTGCGGACCGCCGCGCTCGCGTGGATCGAGCGGCTGAGCGCCGTCGCCGAGAAGCTGCTGCACGAGCTGCTCGCCTCGATCGGGGCGCCCGTCGACTTCTACGACCAGGCCTTCGGGGAGCGGGCGCATCCGCATCTGAAGCTCGTGCGGTATCCGGGAAGCGCGGGCGACGGCGCCGGTCAGGGCGTCGGGGCGCACAAGGACTACGGGTTCCTGACGCTGCTGCTCCAGGACCAGGTCGGCGGGCTCCAGGTGCAGCGCGCGGACGGGCTGTTCCACGACGTCCCGCCGCTGCCCGGCGCCTTCGTCGTCAACCTGGGTGAGCTGCTTGAGGTGGCGACCAACGGGTATCTCGTGGCCACCAACCACCGGGTCGTGTCGCCGCCGAGCGCCGTCGAGCGGTTCTCCGTGCCCTTCTTCTACAACCCCCGTCTGGACGCCCGCGTCGAGCCGCTGCCCTTCCCGCACGCCTCCGCCGCGCCCGGCGTGACCGACGACCCGGCCAACCCGCTCTTCGCCGAGTACGGCTTCAACGAGCTGAAGGGCAAGCTGCGGGCCCACCCGCTGGTGGCCGAACGGCATCACGCGGAGCTGCTCAGCCCCGCGTGATGCCGCTTGTGACGGTGTGATTCCGCCGCAACAGCCGCCCTAACCGCTGATGGCCCCGTAGCCCTCGATCTCCTGAGGGCCGCGGGAGCCCGGGCCGATGTAACGGGCCGAGGGGCGGACCAGGCGGCCGGTGCGCTTCTGCTCCAGGATGTGCGCCGACCAGCCCGCCGTGCGGGCGCAGGTGAACATCGAGGTGAACATGTGCGCCGGGACCTCGGCGAAGTCCAGGATGATGGCCGCCCAGAACTCGACGTTCGTCGCCAGGACCCGGTCGGGGCGGCGGGCGTGGAGTTCCGCGAGGGCCGCCTTCTCCAGGGCTTCGGCGATCTCGAAGCGCGGCGCGCCCAGCTCACGGGCCGTACGGCGCAGCACCCGCGCGCGGGGGTCCTCGGCTCGGTAGACGCGGTGGCCGAAGCCCATGAGTCGCTCACCCTTGTCGAGGGCCTGCTTGACGTACGCCTCCGCGTCCCCGGTCCGCTCGATCTCCTCGATCATGCCGAGGACGCGGGAGGGGGCGCCGCCGTGCAGCGGGCCCGACATGGCTCCCACGGCGCCGGACAGGGCGGCGGCGACGTCGGCGCCCGTGGAGGCGATCACCCGTGCCGTGAACGTGGACGCGTTCATGCCGTGTTCGGCGGCTGACGTCCAGTAGGCGTCGACCGCGGCCACGTGCTTGGGGTCCGGTTCGCCGCGCCAGCGGATCATGAACCGCTCGACGACGGACTGCGCCTTGTCGATCTCCCGCTGCGGGACCATCGGCCGGCCCTGTCCGCGCGCGGACTGGGCGACGTAGGAGAGGGCCATGACGGCGGCGCGGGCCAGGTCCGCGCGGGCCTGCTCGGCATCGATGTCGAGCAGGGGTTTGAGGCCCCAGACCGGCGCGAGCATGGCGAGCGCGGACTGCACGTCGACGCGGATGTCGCCGGAGTGGACGGGGATCGGGAACGGCTCGGCGGGCGGCAGACCCGGGTTGAAGGCGCCGTCGACGAGCAGGCCCCAGACGTTGCCGAAGGAAACGTGGCCGACCAGGTCCTCGATGTCGACGCCCCGGTACCGCAGGGCGCCGCCCTCCTTGTCGGGTTCGGCGATCTCCGTCTCGAACGCGACGACTCCTTCGAGTCCGGGTACGAAGTCGGACATCGGGCGGCTCCTCGTGATGTGTGCGACGGGATGTGGGCGACAGCGGGTGTGCGACGGGCGGCGCCGATGGTTCCACGGTCCTGTGCATTGAGGGTGCGAAGACTCGCGGTCCTGGGCGGTACTCCAGTGATGCCCCGTGCGGCCGTCGGTCACCCGACCGGCACCCCACCGGGGCGGAACGGCGGCGACGGGTGCCTCTGCACCATATCTCCGAGTGCCACCTTTGGGGAGTGGTCGCGGCACTCAGTGCCACCTTCGGTGGGGTGGTCTGCGTCGGTGGGCCATACGGCAAGATGACCACGTGACCGACGCAGACGCCGTCTCCCCCGGCCCCGTCCCCGATCCCGCCGCCATGCGCAAGCAGTACCGGGCCGAGGGGCTGTCCGAGGCCGGGCTGGCCGCCACACCCGTGGAGCAGTTCGCCCGCTGGTTCAAGGACGCGGCCGTCGAGGCCCATCTCTTCGAGCCGAACGCCATGGTCGTCTCCACCGCGGACGCCGAGGGCCGGCCCGGCTCCCGCACGGTGCTGCTGAAGCACTTCGACGAGCAGGGCTTCGTCTTCTACACCAACTACGACTCCCGCAAGGCCCGCGACCTCGCCGAGAACCCGTACGTCTCGCTGCTCTTCCCCTGGCATCCGATGGCCCGGCAGGTCATCGTGCGGGGCGTGGCCCGGCGCACCGGGCGCGACGAGACCGCCGCGTACTTCCGGACCCGGCCGCACGGCTCCCAGCTCGGCGCCTGGGCCAGCGCCCAGTCCTCGGTGATCGCCGGCCGCGCCGACCTCGACGCCTCCTACGCCGAGCTGGCGGCCCGCTACCCGGAGGGCGAGCAGGTGCCGGTGCCGCCGCACTGGGGCGGTTTCCGGGTGGCCCCGCAGTCGGTGGAGTTCTGGCAGGGACGACTGAACCGGCTGCACGACCGGCTGCGGTACGTGGCGGAGCCGGACGGGAGCTGGCAGGTGGAGCGGCTCAGCCCGTGACCGGACCGGGGGCGGGAGCGGGAGCGGGAGCGGGAACAAGGACGAGGACGAGGGCTTCGGACCCGGGGGGCGGAACCGTCGGGCCGGGGCGGAGCCGGTGGTGGGTTCAGCCGAGCGTGTCGTCCAGGAGTCCCGCCCACTGCGCCACCACTCGCTCGCGGCGCCCCGCGTCGTCGGTGAGGAGGTTGGCGAGGCCGAGGCCGCGCGCCATGTCCAGCAGGCCCTGGACGGTCTCGCGGACGCCGGGCGCGGACTCGTCGGCGCCCAGGAGCTCGACGGCTATGCGGTGGCTCTCGCGGCCCACGCGGGCCTCCAGCTCGGTCACGCGCGGGCGCAGCTGCTCCTCGTTGGAGGCGGCCACCCACAGGTGCAGGGCGGCGCGGAAGAGGGGGCCGGTGTAGAGGCCCACGAGAGCGGTGACGACCGCACGCCGGTCGCCCGTCGCTCCCTGCGGGAACAGCGCGCGCAACGCCTCCGAGCGTTCCTCGGCGACGTACTCGACGGCCGCGGTGAAGAGGTCCTCGCGGGTGGGGAAGTGGTGCTGGGCCGCGCCCCGGGAGACGCCCGCGCGCTCGGCGACGACGGAGACCGTGGAGCCCGCCCAGCCGCGTTCGGCGAGGCAGGCCACGGCCGCCGCCAGGAGCCGCTGCCGGGTGGCCCGGCTGCGGTCCTGCTTGGGCACCCGGTCGGCCGGAGTGCGGTCGGCCGGGGCACGGTCACCCGGGGTGCGGTCGTCCGGGGTGCGGTCGTCCGGGGTGCGGTCGTCCGTGGTCACAACACCCATGGAGGATCCCGTCGTTCGAGGAAGGCCGTCATTCCCTCGCGGGCGTCGGGGCCGGCGAACAACGAGGCCGAGAGCCTGGTCATCTCGCCCGCGTCCTCGACGAAGGCCTCCAGCACCTTAGCCGTGAGCAGCTCCTTCGTCCTCGCCAGGGCCTCGGGTGCGGCCCGGCGCAGGCCGTCGAGGACGGGTGCGAGGGCCTCGTCCAGGCCCGCGTCGCCGGCCGACTGGGTGACGAGGCCGATCCGGGCCGCCTCGGCCGCGCCGAAGGTCTCGCCGGTGAGGCAGTAGCGGGCGAGGGCACGCGGGTCGACGCGGGGCAGCAGCGGCAGCGAGATGACGGCGGGCGCGACCCCGATGCGCACCTCCGTGAACGCGAAGGTGGCCGCCCCGGAGGCGAACGCGAGGTCGCAGGCCCCGAGCACGCCCAGACCGCCCGCCCGCACGTGCCCGGCGACCCGGGCCACCACGGGCTTGCGCAGCTCGATGATCCGCCGGAGCAGCGCGGGCACCGCGTGGGGCGGCGGCGGGTCCTTCAGGTCGGCGCCCGCGCTGAAGGTGTTGCCGGTGTGGGTGAGGACGACGGCGCGTACGTCGTCGTCCTTGTCGCACCTTCCGAGCGCGTCCGTCAGTTCGCTCACGAGGGCGCCCGAGAGGGCGTTGCGGGTGGCGGGCGAGTCGAGGCTGAGGGTCTCGACTCCTCGGACGCGGGTCCGTCCGACCAGGGCGGTCGTCATGCACGCTCCCTCAGTTGGCGGCGCAGGATCTTCCCGGAGACGGCGCGCGGCACGGCGTCGATGAAGGTGACCTGACGGACGCGCTTGTAGGGGGCGACCCGCTCGGCGACGTACATCGCGATCTCTCCTTCGGAGAGGTCGGGTGACGTGGGCTGCCGGACCACGTACGCGTGCGGGACCTCGTTGCCGTCGTCGTTGTAGACGCCGATGACGGCCGCGTCCGCTATGCCGGGGTGGGTGAGCAGGAGGGCCTCGAGTTCGGCGGGGGCCACCTGGAAGCCCTTGTACTTGATCAGTTCCTTGACCCGGTCGACGACGAACAGCCAGCCGTCCGGGTCGACCCGCCCGACGTCGCCGGTGTGCAGCCAGCCGTCGCCGTCGATCATGTCGGCGGTGGCGTCGGGGCGCCCCAGGTAGCCCTTCATGATCTGCGGTCCCCGGATGAGGATCTCGCCGGGCTCGTCGACGTCGAGGTCCTTGTCGGGGTCGTCGAGGGAGACGATCCGCATCTCGGTGCCGGCGATGAGCTTGCCGACGGTGCCGGCGGGGGCGTCCCGCATGGCGTCGAGCGGGACGACGTGGGTGCCCGGGGACAGTTCCGTCATGCCGTAGGCCTGGCCGACCGGAGGCAGGCCCAGGCGCTGGGCGCAGGCGGCGGCGAGGTCGGCGTCCAGGGGCGCGGCCGCGCTGACGACGTACCGCAGGGACGACAGGTCGTACTGGGCGACCGCCGGGTGCTTGGCGAGGGCGAGGACGATCGGCGGGGCCACGTACAGGCCCGTGATGCGGTGGTTCTGGATGGCCGCGAGGAAGCTCTCCAGGTCGAAGCGGGGCAGCACCACGACGGTGGCGCCCTGCCGCAGGGGCGCGTTCATCAGGGCGGTCAGGCCGTAGATGTGGAAGAACGGCAGCACGGCGAGGATGCGGTCGCCGGGGCCCGCGGACATCACCGAGCGGAGCTGGGCGAGGTTGGTGGCGATCTGCCGGTGGGTGAGCATCACGCCCTTGGGGACGCCGGTGGTCCCGGAGGAGTACGGCAGGGCCGCCACGTCCTCCACCGGGTCGATGTCCACCTGCGGTTCCGGGGCCGCCGAGGCGAGCATGTCGACGAGCGAGCGGTGCCCGGCGGCGGTGTCGCAGACGAAGATCTCCTCGACGCCGCCCACGAGTTCGGCCGCCCTCCGAGCGGTCTGGAGCAGCGGGGAGACGGTGATGATCCAGCGGGCGGCGGAGTCGTCGAGCTGTTTGGCGAACTCCTCGGCGGTGGCGAGCGGGTGCACGGTGGTGACCGTGGCGCCCGCGCGCGTGGCCGCGTAGAAGGCGAGCGGGAAGGCGACGGTGTTGGGGCTGTGCAGGGCCAGTACGTCGCCCTTGCGGACCCCGGCCTCGGCGAGCGCGGCGGCGACCCTCCGGTGGAACCGGTCCACCTGGTCGTACGTGAGGGTGGTGCCGTCCGTGCCGTCGACGAGCGCCGGAAGTTCGCCGAACTCGGCGGCGCGGCCCAGCACGGCGTCGTGGATGGGGAGTTCCACGGGCGGGACGTCTGCGAACTCGCTGCGGAACATGGTTCCTCCTCGCGCGCCGGACACGACGGTTGCCGGCTGCGGTCAGTACGACTTGGGCAGACCCAGGGTCTGGTGGGAGACGTAGTTGAGAATCATCTCCCGGCTCACCGGGGCGATACGAGCCACGCGGGAGGCGGTTATCAGCTTGGCGAGGCCGAACTCGCGTGTGAGGCCGTTGCCGCCGAGGGTGTGCACGGCCTGGTCGACCGCCTTCACACAGGCCTCCCCGGCCGCGTACTTCGCCATGTTGGCGGCCTCGCCCGCGCCGACGTCGTCCCCCGCGTCGTACAGGTGGGCCGCCTTCTGCATCATCAGACGGGCCAGTTCCAGGTCGATGTGGGCCTGCGCGAGGGGGTGCGCGATGGCCTGGTGGGCGCCGATCGGGCTCTTCCAGACGGTGCGCTCGCGCGCGTACGCGATCGCCTTGGCGAGCGCGTGGCGGCCCATGCCGATCGCGAAGGCGGCCGTCATGATGCGCTCGGGGTTGAGTCCGGCGAAGAGCTGGAGCAGGCCCGCGTCCTCGTCGCCGACGAGCGCCTCCGCCGGGAGCCGCACCTCGTCCAGGACGAGCTCGAACTGCTTCTCCACGCTGGTCAGTTCCATGTCGATGCGGCGGCGGGAGAAGCCTTCGGCGTCCCGCGGGACGATGAACAGGCAGGGCTTGAGGCTGCCGGTGCGGGCGTCCTCGGTGCGGCCGACGATCAGGGTGGCGTCGGCGATGTCGACGCCGGAGACGAAGACCTTGCGGCCGGTCAGCAGCCAGTCGCCGCTCGCGGGGTCGCGGCGGGCGGTGGTGGTGATGCGGTGGCTGTTGGAGCCGGCGTCGGGTTCGGTGATGCCGAAGGCCATGAGGCGGCTGCCGTCGGCCAGGGCCGGGAGCCACTCCCGCTTCTGCGCCTCGGTGCCGAAGCGGGCGATGACCGTGCCGCAGATCGCCGGGGAGACGATCATCATCAGGAGCGGGGCTCCGGCGGCGCCGAGCTCTTCGAGGACCAGGGAGAGCTCGGTGATGCCGCCGCCTCCGCCGCCGTACGCCTCCGGCAGGTTGACGCCGATGTAGCCGAGCTTGGCTGCTTCCTGCCAGAGGCTGCTCCTCTCGGAGCCGGAGCCGGAGCCGGAGCCAGGGCCGGAGCCGGGCCCGGGGCCGGGGTCGTAGCCCGGGCCGGAGTCGTGGGCGTGACTCTTGGCGAAGGCCGAGACGGCCTCACGGAGTGCCTTGTGCTCGTCGGATTCGATGAGGGTGGTCATGGGGCTCCTTCGCGTGCGGTTCGTCGTGGCTGGTCGCGCCCCTAGGTCTCCTGCACTACCGCCAGCAGGGTGCCGACCTGCACCTGCTGTCCTGTCGTCACCGGCAATGCCGTCACCGTGCCCTCCACCGGGGCCGAAATGACGTGCTGCATCTTCATCGCTTCGAGCCACAGCAGCGGTTCACCGGCCCGGACACTCGATCCGGTGATGAGACCGTCCGCGAGCTTGACGACCGTGCCGGGCATCGGCGCGAGCAGGGAGCCGGGGGCGTGCTGGGCCTCCGGGTCGGGAAAGCGGGGCAGCGCGGTGAGGGCGGTGCCGTTGACGTGGACGCGGTCGCCGTAGCGGGCGACCTCGAAGCGGCGCCGTACGCCGTCGATCTCCAGGACGACCAGGCCGGGGTCGGCGTGCACCACCTGCACGCCCTCGGCCGTGAGGCCGGTCCGGGTGTGGCGGTAGCGGACCTCCGTCTCCTCGCCCGCCGTCGCGTACCGCTTCGTCTGCGGCTGGGACGGCAGGTTGCGCCAGCCGCCCAGCGGCGAGCGGGTGCGCGCGTCCGCGAGGGCGGCGGCCAGCGGGGCGTACGGGTCGGGGGCCGGGACGGTGAGGTCGCCGAGGTGCCGGTCGTAGAAGCCGGTGTCCATGCGGGCGGCGGTGAACTCCGGGTGGCGCAGGGAGCGGACCAGCAGGTCGCGGTTGGTGACCGGGCCGTGCAGGACCGTGCGTTCCAGGGCGCCCGCGAGCTTGCGGATCGCCTCCGCGCGCGTGGGGGCGTGGGCGACGACCTTGGCGAGCATGGGGTCGTAGTGGACGCCGATGTCGTCGCCGTCGCCGTAGCCGGTGTCCAGGCGGACGCCCTCGGGCACGGTCAGCCGGTGCAGGGTGCCGGTCTGCGGGGTCCAGTCGTTCGCCGGGTCCTCGGCGTAGAGACGGGCCTCGACCGCGTGGCCACGCGCGCGTGGGGGCTCGGGGTCCAGGGCGGCGCCCTCCGCGACCCTGATCTGCTCGGCCACCAGGTCGAGCCCGAAGACGGCCTCCGTGACGGGGTGTTCGACCTGGAGGCGGGTGTTCATCTCCAGGAAGTGCGCGCGGCCGTCGGCGACGAGGAACTCGACGGTGCCGGCGCCGACGTACGAGACGGCCCGCGCGGCGCGCACGGCCAGCGCGCGCAGTTCCTGCGCCGACCGCTCGGACAGGCCCGGCGCCGGCGCCTCCTCGATCACCTTCTGGTGGCGCCGCTGGAGGGAGCAGTCGCGGGTGCCGAGCGCCCACACCGTGCCGTGTGTGTCGGCGAGGATCTGCACCTCGACATGGCGGCCGTTCTCGACGTACGGCTCGACGAACACCTCGCCGTCACCGAAGGCGCTCGCGGCCTCGGCGCGGGCCCCCTCCAGCGCGGCGCCCAGCTCCGCCAGCCGGCGCACGATGCGCATACCGCGCCCGCCGCCGCCCGCGGCCGCCTTCACCAGCACCGGCAGATCGGCTTCCGTCACCTCGTCCGCGGCGAGCGGGGCGAGCCCCATGAGCTGCTTGGCGCGCGTCTTGGACGCCATCGCCTCGATCGCCTCGGGCGGCGGTCCGATCCAGACGAGGCCCGCGTCCAGGACGGCGCGCGCGAAGTCGGCGTTCTCGGAGAGGAAGCCGTAGCCGGGGTGCACGGCGTCCGCGCCCGCGCCGACGGCGGCCTTCACCACGAGGTCGGCTCGCAGGTAGGTGTCCGCGGGCGCGCCGCCCGGCAGCCGTACGGCCGAGTCGGCCACGCGCGCGTGGAGGGCGCCCGCGTCGGCGTCCGAGTGCACGGCGACGGTGCGGATGCCCGCCTCGCGGCAGGTGCGGAAGACGCGGCAGGCGATCTCGCCGCGGTTGGCCACCAGAACGGAAGTAATCATGAGCCTCACATCCGGAAGACGCCGAAGCCGCCCCGCGCACCTTCGAAGGGCGCGGTGTGGACGGCCGACAGGCACAGGCCGAGAACGGTGCGGGTGTCGCGCGGGTCGATGACACCGTCGTCGTACAGCCGCCCGGACAGGAACATCGGCAGCGACTCGGACTCGATCTGCTGCTCCACCATGGCGCGCAGGGCGGCGTCCGCGTCGTCGTCGTAGGGCAGGCCCTTCGCGGCCGAAGACTGCCGGGCGACGATCGACAGGACCCCGGCGAGCTGCTGCGGGCCCATCACCGCCGACTTGGCGCTCGGCCAGGCGAAGAGGAACCGGGGGTCGTAGGCGCGCCCGCACATGCCGTAGTGGCCGGCCCCGTACGAGGCGCCCACGAGGACGGACAGGTGCGGGACCTTCGAGTTGGCGACCGCGTTGATCATCATCGCGCCGTGCTTGATGATGCCGCCCTGCTCGTACTCCTTTCCGACCATGTAGCCGGTGGTGTTGTGCAGGAAGAGGAGCGGGATGTCGCGCTGGTTGGCGAGCTGGATGAACTGGGCGGCCTTCTGGGACTCAGCGCTGAACAGCACGCCCTGGGCGTTGGCCAGGATCCCGACCGGGTAGCCGTGCAGGGTCGCCCAGCCGGTGACGAGGCTCGTCCCGTAGAGGGGCTTGAACTCGTCGAAGTCGGAGGCGTCGACGATCCGCGCGATCACCTCGCGCGGGTCGAAGGGGGTGCGCAGATCCCCGGGGACGATGCCGAGGAGTTCTTCCTCGTCGTACTTGGGAGGGATCGCCGGACCAGGGTCCCGGTAGGCCTTGCGATGGTTGAGGCGGGCCACCACGCGGCGCGCCTGCCGCAGCGCGTCCCGCTCGTCGACGGCGAAGTGGTCGGCGAGGCCGGACACGCGCGCGTGCATCTCCGCGCCGCCCAGGGACTCGTCGTCACTCTCCTCGCCGGTGGCCATCTTCACCAGGGGCGGCCCGCCGAGGAACACCTTCGCCCGCTCCTTGACCATGATCGCGTGGTCGGACATGCCGGGGATGTACGCGCCGCCCGCGGTCGAGTTCCCGAAGACGACGGCGACGGTCGGGATCCCGGCGGCGGACAGCCGGGTCAGGTCGCGGAAGACGGCCCCGCCCGGGATGAAGATCTCCTTCTGCGAGGGCAGGTCGGCCCCGCCGGACTCCACCAGGCTGATGCAGGGCAGCCGGTTGGCGAGGGCGATGTCGTTGGCGCGCAGGGCCTTCTTCAGGGACCAGGGGTTGCTGGCGCCCCCGCGCACGGTCGGATCGTTGGCAATGATCAGGCACTCCACGCCCTCGACGACCCCGATGCCGGTGATGAGGGAGGCTCCCACCGTGTAGTCGCTTCCCCAGGCGGCCAGCGGTGACAGTTCCAGGAACGGCGTGTCGGGGTCGAGGAGCAGCTCGATGCGCTCGCGGGCGAGGAGCTTGCCGCGCGCGCGGTGCCTGGCGACGTACTTCTCCCCTCCTCCCGCGAGGGCCTTCGCGTGCTCGGTGTCGAGGTCGGCGAGCTTGGCGAGCATGGCCTCGCGGTGCGCGCGGTAGTCGGGGCCCTGAGGGTCCAGGGCGGACGTGAGAGCCGTCACAGGAGGGCCTCCGGGATGTCCAGGTGTCGGGAGCGCAGCCATTCGCCGAGTGCCTTGGCCTGCGGGTCGAAGCGGTGCTGGGCGGCCACCCCGGCGCCGAGGACGCCCTCGACGACGAAGTTCAGGGCGCGCAGCCGGGGCAGGGCGTGACGGGTGACGGTCAGCTCGCGGCTCTCGGGGATGAGCTGCCGGAACCGGTCGGCCGTCAGTTCGTGGGCGAGCCAGCGCCAGGCGTCGTCCGTGCGGGCCCACACCCCCACGTTGGCGTTGCCGCCCTTGTCGCCGCTGCGGGCGCCGGCCACGAGCCCGAGGGGGGCGCGCCGTACGGGGCCTGGGGACAGCGGATCCGGCAGGTCCGGTTCCGGTACGTCCTCGAGTACCCGGGTGCCGACGGCCGGGGGCGCGGCAACGGGCAGGCGGCGGCCGTCGTCGAGGGCGGCGATGTGGGCGACGTCCTCCTGCGGCACGTACGCGGCCTCGAACACCCCGTAGGGGGAACCGTTCCCGGGTGGCGCGAGCACATGGAAGCCGGGATAGCTCGCCAGCGCCAGCTCCACGGCCGCCCCGCTCAACGCGCGCCCCACGGCCTCCTGTTCGGGGTCGCGTACGACGAGCCGGAGCAGGGCGCTCGCGGTCTCCTCGGTGTCGGCGTCGGCCCGGTCGGTGCGGACCAGCTCCCAACGGACCTCCGCCGGGCGCGTCGTGAGGAACGCCTGCGCCATCTGTTCCCGCACGAGCGCGGCCTTGGCCTCGATGTCCAGGCCGGTGAGCACGAACACGACCTCGTTGCGGAAACCGCCGAGGCGGGTGCGGCCGACCTTGAGGGTCGGGGGCGGGGCCTCCCCGCGCACGCCGTGGATCCGTACCCGGTCGGGGCCGTCCTGGGTGAGCCGTACGGTGTCCAGGCGGGCGGTGACGTCGGGGCCGGCGTATCGGGCGCCCGTCGTCTCGTACAGCAGCTGGGCGGTCACCGTGCCGACGTCGACGAAGCCGCCGGTGCCCGGGTGCTTGGTGATGACGCAGCTGCCGTCCTCGTGGATCTCGGCGAGCGGGAAGCCGGGTCGCCGCAGGTCACGGCCGCCCTCGGCGAAGAAGGCGTAGTTGCCGCCGGTGGCCTGCGTCCCGCACTCCAGGACGTGTCCGGCGACGACGGCGCCCGCTAGCCGGTCGTACTCCTCGGACCCCCAGCCGAAGTGGGCGGCGGCGGGGCCGGTGACGAGGGCCGCGTCGGTGACCCGCCCGGTGACGACGACGTCCGCGCCCTCCCGCAGGCAGGCGGCGATGCCGGAGCCGCCGAGATAGGCGTGGGCGGTGAGGCTGCCGGGATACCGCGCGCCGAGGTCGTCGCCCTCGACGTGCGCGACGCGTGCCGGGATGCCGAGCCGCTCCGCCAACTGCCGTACGGCGTCCGCGAGTCCGGCCGGGTTGAGACCTCCGGCGTTGGTCACGACGCGGACGCCTCGGTCGTGGGCGAGGCCGAGGGACTCCTCCAGTTGCCGGAGGAAGGTGCGGGCGTATCCGGCGGCGGGGTTCTTCAGCCGGTCGCGGCCGAGGATCAGCATGGTCAGCTCGGCGAGGTAGTCGCCGGTGACGACGTCGAGTTCGCCGCCGGTGAGCATGTCGCGCAGGGCGTCGAAGCGGTCGCCGTAGAAGCCGGAGGCGTTGCCTATGCGCAGGACCGTCACCGGGTGGCCCCCTTGGGCGGGCGCCCGGTGCCGGGCGGGCCCGCGAAGGCCTGGGCGATGTCCAGCCAGCGGTCGGCGTCGGGGCCTTCGGCGCGCAGGGCGAGGTCGGCGCGGTGGGCGCGCTGGGTGACCAGGAGGCAGAAGTCGAGGGCGGGGCCGGTCACGCGATCCGTGGCGTCCTCGGGGCCGTACGTCCACAACTCGCCGGACGGGGAGCGGAGTTCGACGCGGAATTCCTCGAACGGCGTGGACAGTCCGTGCACGCCGAAGGCGAAGTCCCGGGTGCGGACGCCGAGGCGGACGATGTGCCGGAGCCGGTCGGTGGGTGCGGGCGCCTCGCCCAGCGCTTCCGCCACGTCCTGGCCGTGGGCCCAGGTCTCCATGAGCCGGGCGGTGGCCATGGAGGCGGCCGACATGGGCGGCCCGTACCAGGGGAATCGCGCTCCCGCGGGCGCCTTCCGCAGCGCGTCCGCCAGGGCCTCGCGACCGGCCCGCCAGTCCGCGAGCAACCGCTCGGGCGGCTTGGCCGCCCCCTCCCGCGCGCCGTTGTCGACGAAGTCCCCGGGCGCGGCGAGCGCCTTCTCGACCTCATGGGCGAACGCGTCCTGATCGGTCACGGCCAGCACGGAGGAGTGGTCGGTCCAGGCGAGGTGCGCGATCTGGTGGGCGACGGTCCAGCCGGGGGCGGGGGTCGGGAGCGTCCACCGATCGGCACTCAACTCGGCAACCAGCCGGTCGAGTTGATCGCTTTCGGCGCGGAGGTCGTCGAGCACGGGCGTCGGGTCGGCCATGGGGTGGAGCATGGCAGCGGGGCAAGAAACAATCAAGCATGCTTGCATTAATTTCCCTCCACCCGCTCCTCGATCGACGCCGGGCGGGGAGAGACGCGGCCGCCCCCTTCCGGCCCGGTCAGTCGTCGACCGCGGGTGCCGGCAGGACGCCCGGACGCGCACCGGAAACGGCCGGCCGCCGACGCTCCTCGCGCCTGCCCAGCGCCGCGAGGGCCAGGGTCACGGCGACCGAGCCGGCCGCCGTCGGCGTCATCGCGGCGGCCGGGGAGATCAGTTGGGCCGGCGTGCCCGCGAGGGCGGCGCCGACGCCCTGCGGCGCGGCCATGCCGGTGACGTGCAGGCCGAGAGACTGGCCCGCGAGGTCGTCGGCGGTGAACCGGCACCCCTGCCTCGGCCGGATCGATCCCTTGCCGCACTCCCTTGAGTACGACCCGACCGGTCATCGTGACCGGGCCGCCTCCGGCGGTCCGTGGGCGGTCGAGGCGCCCGTCAGGCCTCCGGGACCGCCGGCTTCGACCGCCCCACCTGCGTCCGGACCGCGCCCATGCTCGCCGCGACGACCAGGGCGATCGCGGCCGCCTGGATCGTGGTCAGGGTCTGGTCGAGGATCAGGAAGCCCGCGACGGCGGCGACGGCCGGCTCCAGACTCATCATGATCGCGAAGGTCGAGGCGGGCATGCGGCGCAGGGCGAGGAGTTCGAGGGTGTAGGGGAGGACCGAGGAGAGCAAAGCCACCGCCGCGCCCAGGCCCAGCGTCACCGGGTCGGCCAGTTTCGTGCCCGACTCGGCGAGGCCCAGCGGGAGGAAGAGCAGCGCGCCCACCGCCATCGCCAGCGCCAGACCGTCCGCCTGTGGGAAACGGCGGCCGGTGCGGGCGCTGAAGACGATGTACGCCGCCCACATGGCCCCCGCCCCCAGCGCGAACGCGACACCCACCAGGTCGAGGCCGCCGCCGAACCCCCCGCCGTGCCCGCCGTCCCCGCCGCCGCCTCCGCTGAGCAGGAAGACGCCCGCGAGAGCGAGGCCGGCCCAGACGAGGTTCAGCGCGCGGCGCGAGACCACGACCGACAGCGCGAGGGGGCCGAGGACCTCCAGGGTCACCGCCGCACCCAGCGGGATGCGGTCCACGGCTTGGTAGAAGAGGCCGTTCATCGCGGCCATCGTGACGCCGAAGACGACGACCGTGCCCCAGTCCGTGCGGGAGTGGCCGCGCAGCCGTGGCCGGCAGATCACCAGCAGGACCACCGCCGCCACCAGGAGCCGCAGCGCCACCACGCCCAGCGCGCCCGCCCTCGGCATCAGCGTCACCGCCAGCGCGCCGCCGAACTGCACCGAGATGCCCCCGGCGAGCACGAGGCCGACCGGGCCGAGGGCGCCCAGACGGCCCGGGGATCCGGGGGCGCCGGTCGCCGTGGCGTCGGGGGCGAGCTGGAGTGGGGCGGCGGTGTCGGGGGCAGTCACGGGCGGTCCTGGGGCTCGGCACGAGGCGTGTACATCACGATGCACTGTCCAGTCCAGGGTAGTGGACTTGGTCAGGGGTGTGAAGCCGTTATGCCACTGTCTCGGGCTGTGAGACGTCAGCTGCCCGACGGCGCCGGGTACTCCTCGTCGCGAAACAGCGGGCGGCCGTCGGCGAGGGTCGTCGGGACGGTTCCGTACGTCCCGGGAGCGGGCTGCCGCCCGGTCCAGGCCGTGGCTCCCGCCCAAGCTGCGGCGTACGCCTGCGGGGCGTGGACCCCTGGTGCGTGCGCCTCCGGGACGAAGGCCGCCTGGACGTAGACCTCCGGGACGTACGCCTCCGGGACGTACGCCTCCGGGGCGGGTCCCTGCCCGTACGTCTGGCCCTGCCCGTACGCCTGCCCCTGCCCGTAGGGCTGCCCGTACGCGTAACCGTCCCCCTGCCCGTAGAAGTCGGCGTGACCGGCGTATCCGTGGTCGTATGCGTCGCCGTACCCGTACGCGTACGCCTGGTACGCGTACGCCTGGGGTGCCGCCGTAGGCTCTGCCGCCGGTCCCGCCACGAACAACGGCAACCGCAGCTCGCCCGTGTCCGTCACCGCGTTGTTCTGCGAGCGGTGCAGCCGGGCGTACGCGCCGCCGCGGGCCAGGAGCTCCTCGTGGCGGCCCGACTCCGCGATCCGGCCGCAGTCGACGACGAGGATGCGGTCGGCGTCGGGAGCGAGGTTGAGGTCGTGGGTGATCATGATCGTGGTGCGGCCCGCCATCAGGCGGCGCAGGGGCTTCACGACCCGGCGGGCGGCGATCGCGTCCAGGCCCGTCGTCGGCTCGTCCAGGACCAGGACGGGCGCGTCGCGCAGGATCGCCCGGGCGATCGCCAGACGTTGGAGCTGGCCGCCGGAGAGCCGGGCGGAGTGGGGGTCGACCCTCGTGTCGTAGCCGTCGGGAAGCGCGGCGATGAAGCCGTGCGCGTCGGCCGCCCGAGCCGCCTCCTCGATCGCCTGGTCGCTGGCGCCGGGCCGGCCGCAGGCGATGTTCGCGCGGACGGTGTCGTGCAGGACGAGCGTCTCCTGCGGGAGCAGGGTCACGTACTCGCGCAGCCGGGCCAGGGGGAAGTCCCGTAGGGGGACGCCGTCGAGCAGGACGTCGCCCGCGTCCGGGTCGTAGAAGCGCAGCAGCAGCTTGGAGACGGTGGACTTGCCCGCGCCGCTCGGGCCGGTGATGATCACCAGCTCGCCGGGGCGCACGGTGAACGACAGCCCCTCCAGGGCGCTCCGGTCCGCGCCGGGATAGCGGAAGCCGACGTCCCTGACCTCGACCGTGCCGTCCGGGCGGCCCACCTCGACAGCGCTCCTGGGGTCTTCGACGGAGGGGTCGACGTCCAGGATCTCGATCAGCCGTTCCGCGCCCGCCGTGGCCGCGGTGACGGTCAGGCCGAGCTGGGCCAGCCCCTGGACGGGCGGGTAGAGGTAGCCGAGGAAGGCGGCGAAGGCGAGGAGCTGGCCGAGGGTCATCCGGCCGGTGGAGATCTCCCAGGCGCCGATGCCGATCACCGCGAGCACGCAGACCGTCTCGATGACCTGCACCGACTGCTCGTACGCCTCGTTCAACCGGGTCGACCGGACGGAGGCACGGAACCAGGCGGTCGCCTCCTCGTGCAGACGCCGGCGTTCGGCGTCGCGACGGTCGTAGGCCTGGGTGAGGACGATGTTGCCGAGGGACTCCTCGACGACGGAGGTGATCGCGCCGTCCGCCACCCGGCCGGCCCTCGACACGTCCTTGATGGAGCCGGAGAAGCGGCGGGCGGCCAGCCAGAAGAGCGGGGCCAGGACGAAGGTGGCGGCGGCCAGGTCCCAGCGCAGCCAGAAGGCGGCGGCCGCGTAGAAGAGCGCGCTGAAGACCGCCGAGGCGGCGCCCACCAGCCCGGACACCACCAGCGTCTCGATCGCCTCGACGTCACTCGTCAGGCGGGACAACAGGTCGCCCTGGCGGTGACGTTGGAAGAAGTGGGGCGGCAACCGCTGTACGTGGTCGAAGACATGCTCGCGCAGCCGCATCACGAAGCGTTCGGTGGCCCACGCGGCCAGGGAGTTGCCCGCGTAGGCGACGAGCGCGCCGACGACGGCGACGGCCAGCCACTTCGCGGCCGGCGCCCAGAACGCTCCGAGCGAACCCTGCCGCAGGGCGTTGTCGGTGAGTTCGCCGAAGAGCAGGATCGCCTCGGTCTCGGCGAGCGCGGCGAGGACCGTGCACACCCAGACGATCACCAGCCATTTCCGCAGGCCTCTGGTCAGCGGAAAGAAACGACGGAAAGCGGTGCGGGCCGGAATGGTGGGAGTTTCGTATTCGAATTCCTCTTCCTCCACACCATCCTCCCCTTCCTCATATTCCTTGCCCATTTCGCGCCTCCAGCTCAGGAATAAAAGAAGAAGGGGCCGACGGTGCACCATCGGCCCTTTCGGGAACTGCTCAGTTGTCCCGGCCGGGCAGCGGGGGCTGCGGCTGGAGCTTCTTCTTCGGCTTGGGCTTCGGCGGAGGCGGGAGCTGCTTCGACTTGGGCTTGGGGGGCAGCGGGGCAAGCTTCTTGAAGCTCATTGCGACTCCTTAGGGGGGAGATGGCGCTGTACTTTCGTCAACTCTTCGGGAATTCCGCGTCCGGTTCCCGACACCCAGAAACTTACACGGTTCTCATTCAAGCGCACGGCAAAATGAGCAAAGCCCTGCTGTGAATACCCTTGGAGAACCTGGGAGTTGGGGCGGGCAGCTATCTGCGGGCCATGTAGAGGTCCAGTGCCCTGTGCAGCAGCTTGTTGAGCGGGAAGTCCCACTCACCCAGGTACTCCACGGCCTGTCCGCCCGTGCCCACCTTGAAGCGGAGCAGGCCGAGCAGGTGGTTGGACTCCTCCAGGGTGTCGGTGATGCCCCTCAAGTCGTAGACGGCGGCGCCGAGTTCATGGGCGTCGCACATCATGCGCCACTGCATGGCGTTGTTCGGCTGGACCTCGCGCCTGCGGCCGGTGGAGGCGCCGTAGGAGTACCAGACGTGCACGCCGACGGTCAGCATGGTCGCCCCGGCCAGGACCTCGCCGTCGTGGTGGGCGAGGTAGAGCCGCATACGGTCGGGGTGTTCGGCGTTCAGCGCGCCCCACATACGCTGGAAGTAGGACAGCGGGCGCGGGATGAAGCGGTCGCGCTCGGCGGTCTCGGTGTACAGCCCGTAGAACGCCGGAAGGTCCTCGGCGCCGCCCCGGACGACCTTCACGCCGGCCTTCTCGGCCTTCTTGATGTTGCGCCGCCACTGCTGGTTGAGGCCGCTGTGGACGTCCTCCAGCGTGCGACCGGCGAACGGGACCTGGAAGACGTAGCGGGGCTGGCCGGCCGCGAAGCCGTCCTCTCCGCCCGGCTCGGTCTGCTGCCAGCCCGCGCGGCGCAGCCGGTCGGCGACTTCGAGGGCGCGCGGCTCGTACGAGGTCGCCTCGGCGTCCCGCAGCCGGTGGGCGCCCAGGTCGGCGACGGCCGCCTTCACCGCGTCGGCGCTCCATCGCCGTACGACGACGGGTGGGCCCATCTTCACGGAGAACGCCCCCCGCGCCTTCAGCCACGCGAGCATCGGCTCCAGCCAGCGTTCGACCAGATCCGGCGCGTGCCAGTCGACGAGCGGCCCCTCGGGCAGATACGCCAGGTACCTCTTCGGCTTCAGTCTCGGCAACGGCCGGAGCAGCACCAGCCCCGCCCCCACGAGCGCGCCCGTCCCGTCGGTCCAACCCAGGCTCTCCGCCCGCCAGTCCGGCTTCACGTCGCCCCAGGACGGGAGCTGCATATGGCTGGCGGAGGGGCGGGCCGCGACGAACGCCAGGTGCTCGTCACGGGTGACGGACTGGACGCGCAGACTCATACACGAGCTCCTTCGAATGACTGTTCGAATCGCCCGTTCGCATCGCCGGACGACCGTCCCGGCCAGCGTAGGAGCCGCCCCCGCACGTCCCGGGGTCAGCCACGCCCGCCACCGCCCGCCACCACCCGCGCAGGCCGCCCTCCCCTCAGTGCTCCCGTCCCTCGTCCTCCAGGTGGTCCGCCAGGACCTCCGCGAGGTGCCTCCCCCGGACCCCCGCCAACTGGTCCAGCTGGGTGCGGCAGGAGAAGCCGTCCGCCAGGACCACCGCTCCCTCGGGAGCGTCCCGCACGGCCGGCAGGAGCTGCTCCCGCGCACAGGCCGCCGACACCTCGAAGTGGCCCTTCTCGAAGCCGAAGTTGCCGGCCAGACCGCAGCACCCGCCGCTCAGGTCGCCGGTGAGACCCGCGGCCTCGCGCAGCCGCCGCTCGGCCGCGTCGCCCAGGACCGCGTGCTGGTGGCAGTGGGTCTGGCCGACCGCCGGACGGTCGAGGCGGGGCGGGGTCCACTCGGGCGCGTGCCGCTCCAGGGCCTCCGCGAAGGTCAGGACGCGGGCGGCGAGGCGGGCCGCGCGCGGATCGTCGTGCAACAGCTCGGGCAGGTCGGTGCGCAGGGCGGCCGCACAGCTCGGCTCCAGGACGACGACCGGCGCGGCCGTCTCCAGCACCGGCTCCATCAGGTCGAGCGTGCGGCGCAGCACCACGCGCGCGTGGTCGAGCTGGCCGGTGGAGACGTACGTCAGCCCGCAGCAGACCCGGCCCCGGCGGGCGGTAGGCAGCAACGCGGCCGCGCTCCTCGACCGGCCGTCGCCCACCGGCCGGCCCCGCATCCGCAGGGTCGGCGGCAGCGCCACCCGCAGCCCGGCCGCCTCCAGGACCCGTACGGCGGCCCGGCCCACGGACGGTGAGAGGTGCTCGGTGAAGGTGTCGGGCCACAGGACGACCAGGTCGCCGGCCCGCCCCGGCCCGGAAACGGGCGCCCTGCGCCGCCACCACCCGCTGAACGTCTCCCGCGCCAGCCGCGGGATGTCCCGCTCGGCCGCGATCCCGCCCAGCCGCTTGGCGACGCCCGCGAGCGGCCCGACCGAGGCGAGCGCGTTGAGCAGGGCGGCCGCCCGCAGCCGGCTCGCCCACCGCAGCCACACCGGCAGCCGCCCCATGCTGTAGTGGGCGGCCGGGCGTCGGCGCCCCTCGTAGTGGTGGTGCAGGAACTCCGCCTTGTAGGTGGCCATGTCGACCTCGACGGGGCAGTCGGAGCGGCAGCCCTTGCAGGACAGGCACAGGTCGAGCGCGTCCCGGACCTCCGTGGAGCGCCAGCCGTCGGTCACCAGCTCACCGGCCAGCATCTCGTGCAGCAGCCGGGCCCGCCCGCGCGTGGAGTGCTCCTCCCGGCCCGTGACCCGGAACGAGGGACACATCACCCCCGCCCCAGCCCCAGCCCCAGCCCCAGCCCCCGGCACGGTCGTCGTACGGCACTTCGCCACGCCGACGCACCGGCGCACCGCCGCCGAGAAGTCACCGCCGTCGGACGGGTAGCCGAAGGCCACGTCGACCGGCTCGCGCGGGAGGACGGCGAAGCGCAGGTTGCTGTCGAGGGGCGCGGGACGCACCAGCATCCCCGGGTTGAGGAGGTCGTCCGGGTCCCAGGCCGCCTTGGCCCGCTCGAACAGCGCGACCATGTCCGCCCCGTACATCTTCGGCAGCAGTTCGGCGCGGGCCTGGCCGTCGCCGTGTTCGCCGGAGAGGGAGCCGCCGTGGGCCACGACCAATTCGGCCAGCTCCTCGGAGAACCGACGGAAACGGGCGATCCCCGCCCCCGTCAGCAGGTCGAAGTCGATACGGACGTGGATGCAGCCGTCCCCGAAATGCCCGTACGGCGTGCCGCGCAGACCGTGGTCGGTGAGCAGCACCCGGAAGTCCCGCAGATACGCGCCGAGCCGGGCCGGCGGCACCGCGCAGTCCTCCCAGCCGGGCCAGGCCTCCGTGCCGTCCGCCATGCGGGTCGCCGTCCCGCTCGCGTCCTCCCGGATCCGCCACAGCGCCCGCTGCCCGGCGGGATCCCGCACGACCCGCGCGTCCAGGACGTCCGCCGCGCGCACGATCGCCTCCGCACGCGCGCGTGCCTCGCTCCGCGACTCGCCGCCCGTCTCCACGAACAGCCAGGCACCGCCCCGCGGCAGCCCGGCCGCCGCGCCCGGCGGCACCAGGTCGGCCGCCATCCCCTCCACCGTCAGCGGCCCGAACGGCAGCAGTCCGGCCGCGGCCTCGGCGGCGGCGGCCTCGTCGGCGTAGCCGAGCACCGCGAGCACACGCGCGCGTGGAGCCTCGACGAGCCGTACGACGGCCTCCGTGAGCACGCCCAGGGTGCCTTCGCCGCCGCAGAAGGAACGGGCGACGTCGGTGCCGTTCTCCGGCAGCAGCGCGTCCAGCGCGTACCCCGAGATACGGCGGGGCAGCTCGGGAAAGCCGGTCCGCAGCCGGGCGAGCTCCCCGTCCACCAGTGCGCGCAGGCCGTCCGGCGCCCCTGCCCACCCCTGCCCGAGCCGCAGCCGCCGCCCCCGCGCGGTGACGACCTCCAGCTCGCGCACACCGTCCGCCGTCGTCCCCCACGCCACCGAGTGGGAGCCGCACGAGTTGTTGCCGATCATCCCGCCGAGCGTGCAGCGGCTGTGGGTGGAGGGGTCGGGGCCGAAGCGCAGCCCGTGCGGGGCGGCGGCCGCCTGGAGCCGGTCGAGGACCAGCCCCGGCTGCACGACGGCCGTCCGCGCCTCCGGATCCAGGGCGACCAACCGGTTCATATGACGGGTGAAGTCCAGCACCACGCCGACGCCGGTGGCCTGCCCCGCGATGGACGTACCCCCGCCTCGCGCCACCACCGGGACCCCGGCCGACCGGCACACCTCCAGCACGGCCGCCACGTCGTCACCGTCCCGGGGCGCGACCACGCCCAGGGGGACGCGGCGGTAGTTCGACGCGTCCATGGTCACGAGCGCCCGGGAGGTGACGTCGAAGCCGACATCACCCCGGACGGCCTTGCGCAGCTCGGCCTCGAGATCCGTCATGACTTCAGCAAACCAGCATGCGCCCGCGCCTACAGCCTGTTGGGGCTCCCAGGCCAAAAGGGGGCCTGGTCGTCCAGGCCGGAAGGGGGACCGGGGGGGAGCCCCGGCACGGCCCCGGCACGGCGACACGAACCGTCTCACCCGACGGACCAGGTTTCACCCAGGTTTCCCCCACCGGCTAACCTCCCTTCCGTGGCTGAGATCCAGATTCCTGCTGACATCAAGCCCGCCGACGGTCGATTCGGCGCGGGCCCCTCCAAGGTGCGGGTCGAGGCGCTGGACGCCCTGGCCGCAACCGGTACGTCCCTCCTCGGCACGTCCCACCGCCAGGCCCCGGTCAAGAACCTGGTCGGCCAGGTGCGCGAGGGCATCTCCGAGCTGTTCTCCCTCCCCGAGGGCTACGAGGTCATCCTCGGCAACGGCGGCTCCACCGCGTTCTGGGACATCGCGACCCATGGCCTGATCGAGAACAAGTCGCAGCACCTCACGTTCGGTGAGTTCAGCTCCAAGTTCGCGAAGGCGGCGAAGCTCGCCCCCTGGCTCGCGGAGCCGACCGTCATCTCCTCCGACCCGGGCACCCACCCCGAGCCGGCGGCCGAGGCGGGCGTCGACGTCTACGCGTTCACGCACAACGAGACGTCGACCGGTGTCGCCGCCCCGCTGAAGCGGGTCGCGGGCGCGGACTCCGGGTCCCTGGTCCTCGTGGACGCCACCTCCGGCGCGGGCGGCCTGCCGGTCGACATCGCCGAGACCGACGTCTACTACTTCGCCCCGCAGAAGTCCTTCGCCTCCGACGGCGGCCTGTGGATCGGCGTGTTCTCCCCCGCCGCGATCGAGCGCGCGGAGCGGATCCACGCGTCCGGCCGCCACATCCCGGAGTTCTTCTCGCTGCCCACGGCGATCGACAACTCCCGCAAGAACCAGACGTACAACACCCCGGCTCTGTCCACCCTCTTCCTGCTGAACCAGCAGCTGGAGTGGATCAACGGCCAGGGCGGCCTGGCCTGGTCCACGGCCCGTACGAAGGACTCCTCCACCCGCCTCTACAGCTGGGCCGAGGAGTCGAAGCACGCGACTCCGTTCGTCACGGACCCGGCCAAGCGCTCCCAGGTCATCGGCACGATCGACTTCTCCGACGAGATCGACGCCGCCGCCGTCGCCAAGGTGCTGCGCGCCAACGGCATCGTCGACACCGAGCCCTACCGCAAGCTCGGCCGCAACCAGCTGCGCGTCGCGATGTTCCCGGCGGTCGACCCGGCCGACGTCGAGGCGCTCACGAAGAGCATCGACTACGTGATCGAGAAGCTCTGATCACTTCTCCCGTACGACGATGACTCGCGTACGACGACGTACGACGACGAGGGGCGCCCCGCGGAACACCGCGGAGCGCCCCTCCTCGGTTTCGCCGTTCGAGGGGGTCGGGGTCGGCAGGTCCCGCCGGGCGCCCGGCGCGACGTCGCGTCGGGCGCCCTCGTCGTGCACCGGTCAGGCTGCCGTGCAGGTCACGCTCGGCACACCCCCGCCCCCGGGCGCACCACCGAATCCGAAGCTCGCCGAACCGCCCGCCGGGACCGCCCCGTTGTGCGAGACGTTCACCGCGGTCACGCCGGCCCCGCTCTGGGTGTACGAGGCGTTCCACATGCTGGTGATCTGCTGCGCGCCGCCGAAGGCCCAGGTCACCTTCCAGGAACCGATCGCCGTGGTCCCGGTGTTGGTGACCTTCACCTCGGCGTTGAAGCCGCCGCCCCAGTCGCTGCTGACGGTGTAGGCGGCGGCGCAGGTGGCCGTGCCGCCGCCACCACCGCCCCCTCCGCCGCTCCCGCCGGTCCCCGGGAAGCCCGGCGCCTTGACGCTCGTCAGGTACCCGTCCTTCACGGTGTCGACGGTCTGCCAGTCGTCCTTGAGGATGCCGCCCGTGTCACCGGAGTTGGGGTTCCAGGACCAGAAGGTCCAGTGGAAGGAGTCGGCGCCGTACGTCGACGTCGGCCGGAGGTAGCTCACCAGGGCCGCCAGCCACTTCTGGTCCACCGTCGACTGGAGGGTGGTGCCGAACTCGCCCACCCAGACGGGCGCGATGTTCTGCTTGAAGATGTAGCCCCAGTACTTGTCCCAGATCCCCGGCATGTTCGCGGGGAACGTCGGGTCGCTGAACCAGCTCTGCTGGGCGACGCTCGTCGCGTAGTCGTGGGCCGAGTACACGACCCGGTTCGCCACGTCGAGCTGCACCGGGTACTGGCCGACGCCCATCAGGTTGCCGCCCCACCAGCCGGAGACGCCGTTGAAGGACTGCACGCCCTCGACGAAGATCAGGAGGGCGGGGTTGACCGACAGGACGGCGTTGCCGGCGCGCTGCGCGGCCAGCCGCCAGTCGGTCGCGGTGTCCCCGCAGCCCCAGCAGGCGGGATCGTGGGGCTCGTTGTGCAGATCGATGCCGACGACCGTGTCCTGGCCCTTGTAACGGGTCGCGAGGGCCTTGAGGTTGGTGATCCACGTCGACTCGGGGACCGCGGCCGTGTACCAGAGCGCCGACTGCCCGCCCGCGTCCGGCCGGTGCCGGTCGAGGATGACCTTCAGACCGTCCTGACCGGCGTACGAGACGAGCCGGTCCAGGATCTGGAGCGAGTTCAGGCCCTGGAGGTCGGCGTTCTTGCCGCTGCTGAAGTCGATGCTGTTGGGGACGGTGGTGCTCTTGAAGAGGTCGTCGTTGTAGGGGATGCGGATCGTGTTGTAGCCCAGCGACCTCATCTGGTCGATCATGCTCTTGTAGTCACGGGACCAGAGTCCGTGGACGACGTAGTTGCCGGTCTCGAAGCCGAACCAGTTGATCCCGGCGATCCGGACCGGCTGTCCGGCGGCGTCCAGGATCTGCCGGCCGCTGGTGTGCCAGTAGCCGGCCCCGGCCTCGGCCGCGACGGCGTCCGCCACGGTGGTGTCTGCCGCGTGGGCCGTCTGCGCTCCGGCTCCCAGCGGGATCAGAAGTGCGGCGGCCAGGCCGCACAGCATTCTTCGCAAGCTGCGGGACATCTCGCTGCTTCCTCTCGGGAGGCGCGGGCCCGAAACATATGGGAGCGCTCCCACACACCGCGCACCACCCAGGAAACTGACACACCATGACCACGTCAAGAAGAGCGGCAATGGTGGCGTCGCGCAAAGCCGCTCAGTTACGGCGCAGAAGCCGGCGGAGACCGAAGACGGCGACGCAGACCGCGGCGACCGCCAGCGCGCCGAACTTGACGCCGACGCCGGCCGAGGATCCGCCGTCCTCCCCCGAGGCACTCGAACCTCCGCCCCCGGACGGCGACTTGGTACCCGAAGCGGCGCCTTCGGGCGCGTCCTCCGCCACCACGGAGCTCCCGGAACCCTCGCTCCCGTACATGACCTTGGTGCCGTCGGCGGAGTAGCTGACGGACTCCCCCTGTCGTTGCAGCGGCACGTCGAGCCGCCCCTCACGCTTGATCTTGCCGCCGTTCCAGGCGTAGGAGATGCCGCCGAAGTAGCCGCGGACGGCGAGCTGGGCGCCGTCCGGGGAGAAGGCGGCGTCGGTGGCCCAGAGGTCGACGGCGGCGACGGGCTTGAAGATGTTCGCCCCGGAGGCGGAGAGCTTCGCCGGCCCCTCGTAGAGGTGCCCGCCGTCCTCCTTCTTGTCGATGACGTAGACCCGCCCGGTCTTGGGGTGCACGAGGAGCGACTCGGCGTCGCGGGCGCCGTCGGAGTACTTCACGACGTACTGCGTGGCCTTGACGGTCCGGTCGACGAGTTCCTTCGGCTCGGGCAGCCGGTAGATCCACACGTACTGCCAGGTGCCGCCGAGGTTGTCGCCGATGTCGCCGACCCAGATCTCGTTGCCGGGACCGATGGAGATCGCCTCGACGTCGCGGGGGGTGCCGATGCCGGTCAGGGTGAGGCGGGCGACCGTCTTCCCGGTCGCGCTGTCGACGGCGTAGAGGTAGGGGCCGTCGTCGCTGTCGTTGTGGGTCCAGTAGACGCCCGGGTGCTGACGGGAGGCGGCGAGGCCGCTGGACTCGGTGATGCGCGGATCCTCGATGGTGAATCCCTTGTCCCCGTCGGCCGCGTGGGCGGTGGACGCGGCGAGCACGGTGAAGGCACCCGAGAGGAGGACTCCGGCGAGAAGGGCTCCGGCTCGGACGGCGAAAGATCGGCGCATGCCACAAGCCTGCCATCCCGCCCTCCCGTTCACGGATTCGTGGCCCGTCTCACACGCCCCCGGCGACGGTGATCCTCTGCCGATCCTCCATCATGAGCGGATGCTCAGGTTCATGCCCGTAGGCGACTCGATGACGATCGGCAGCACGGGCGACCACACATGGCGCTACCACATGTGGCGGCACCTGTGCGCGACGTACGGCGGCCCGTTCACCCTGTCCGGCCCCCGCGAGACGCTCTACGACAAGGCGACGGACTCGCCCGTGTCGTACGCCTACGCCGACCCCGAGTTCCCGCGCGGTCATCTGGCCGGCTGGGGCGAGGGCTGGCTGCACATGGCCCCGCTGATCGGCGAGGCCGTACGGAAGTCCCGGGCGGACGTCCTGCTGGTCTCGCTCGGCCTGATCGATCTGGGCTTCTACACGAACGCCGAGCAGACCGCGGAGAACGCGCGCGCCTTCACCGCCGAGGCCCGCGCCGCGAACCCGCGGATCGCCATGGTGTGGCTGCCGGTCATCCCCAACATCCGCGCCGCGAACGACGAGCCCTTCGCCGCCCAGGTCGCCCGCTTCAACGAACTCCTGGCGAAGACGGCCGCCGACCTGGACGAGCCGAACTCCCCCATCCTGCTGGCCTCGGTCCCGCCGACCTGGGACATCGACACCGACACCTACGACGGCACCCACCCGAACACGAACGGCGAACACCAGCTGGCGTCGGCCTTCGCGGAGGCGATGTACCAGGGGTGGGAACTGGGCGGGGAGTACGCGGGCTGAGGTCCGCGTCCGCCCCCACCTTCTGGCATATGCGCTCCGCGCCGTGACTCGGTCACCGTGCGTATCGTTGTACTGCGCGGCGGCACCGGTCCGTGGGGCCGCCGGGGAGGAGCGCCACGATGACCGTCATTGAGGACAGGATCACGATGGCCGAAGAGAGCGACGAGCTGTCTCTGGACGTCATGTTCGAGTGGCTCGAGAAGATGCCCGTCCCCGAGGGAACGAAAGTTGAAATCGTCGGGGGAAACATCTTCATGTCACCGCAACGGCAGCACCACTGGGAGATCATCTCGGCCATTTTCGAGCAGCTGCGGGACAAATACCCCCGCAAGCGACTCGCATCCGACGTGCGCATCGACTTCCCTGGCCACCTGAACGGCTTTGCATGCGACATGGCCGCCATGGCCGACCGCTCCGTGAAGGACAGCAAGGGCCGCTGGCGCTACCAGGACGTCGAGTTCGTGGCCGAGGTCATCTCCAAAGACACAGCAGCGAACGACTACGGCCCGAAGAAGCTCGCCTACGCCACGGCCGAAGTCCCGGTGTACCTCATCGCCGATCCCTACAAGGGCCGGTGCTACCTCTACACCCACCCTAAGGAGGGCGACTACGTCACGCGGACGAAGGTCGACTTCGGCGACGACATCGACCTCACCGGGACGGTGGTCGGCCTCGCCCTCAAGACCGACGAGTTCCCCCGCGACTGACCCGTTCCCCGGCCGGTCCCCCTTGCATGGAGCGCACTCCAGGTCGTTGGCTTGTACTCCATGAAGTACACGCAGCTCGGACGTACCGGACTCAAGGTCAGCCGCCTCGTCCTCGGCACCATGAACTTCGGCCCGCAGACCGACGAGACCGACAGCCACGCGATCATGGACGCGGCGCTCGGCGCGGGCATCAACTTCTTCGACACCGCGAACGTGTACGGCTGGGGTGAGAACAAGGGCCGTACCGAGGAGATCATCGGCAGCTGGTTCGCGAAGGGTGGCGGACGCCGTGACCAGGTGGTCCTCGCCACCAAGGTGTACGGCAACATGGCCGACGGCGACGCCTGGCCGAACCACGACAAGCTCTCCGCGCTGAACATCCGGCGGGCCGTCGACGCCAGCCTCAAGCGGCTCGGCACCGACCACATCGACCTCTACCAGTTCCACCACGTCGACCGCAGCACTCCCTTCGAGGAGATCTGGCAGGCCATCGACGTACTGGTGCAGCAGGGCAAGATCCTCTACGCCGGGTCGTCCAACTTCCCCGGCTACAAGATCGCCCAGGCCAACGAGATCGCCGCCCGCCGTGGCGGCACCATCGGTCTCGTCAGCGAGCAGTGCCTGTACAACCTCGCCGAGCGCCGCGCCGAGATGGAGGTCATCCCGGCCGCGCAGGAGTACGGGCTCGGGGTCATCCCCTGGTCGCCGCTCCAAGGAGGTCTCCTCGGCGGTGTGATCAAGAAGGAGGTGTCGGGCGGGCGCCGGTCCTCCGGCCGGGCCGCGGACACCCTCGCCGACCCCACCTCACGCGCGCAGATCCAGGCCTACGAGGACCTCCTGGACAAGCACGGCATCGAGCCCGGCGAGGCCGCCCTGGCCTGGCTGCTCACCCGCCCCGGCGTGACCGGACCGATCGTCGGTCCGCGCACCGCCGAGCAGCTCGACTCCGCCCTGCGCGCGGTCGAACTGGAGCTGAGCGAGGAGCTGCTGTCCGGCCTGGACGACATCTTCCCCGGCCCGGGGCCGTCCCCGGAGGCCTTCGCCTGGTAGCGGCGGCAGGGCCCTGACAGGGGCCCGTCCGCCCGCCCGCGGGCACGACACGGCACGGCACGGCGGCGGCGGTAGGTTCGGTGGCTTCGGCTATCTGCCGACCGCCGCCGCCATCGCCACCACGACGAACATCAGCACTAGCGCACCGGCCATGATCCGGTTCCGGGTCTTCGGGTCCACGCGTCGAGCCTAACCGGCCCCGCCGAGCGCCCAGCGCCCGACCGCCTCGTAACGGGGCTGCTCCCCGGGAACGCCGGACTTCGGCAGGTTGCTGCGCACCAGCACCAGCTCCCCCACCGTCCAGGTACGGCCCTCGAAGACGTCCAGCGCCTCGACGAACCGCCGCACGTCCACCGCGTCCCGGCTGCGGGCCAGCGTCAGGTGGGCCTTGTAGCGGCGGTGCTCCCCCATCTCCACGCCGGCCTTCCGGGCCGCCGCCTCCGCCCGGTCGGCCAGCAGCCGCAGCTCCGGTACGTCCCCGGCCGCTCCGGCCCACAGCGCCCGCCCGTGCCCGAACTGTCCCCCGCCCCGCACGGCCAGCGCGAAGGGCGTGCCGCGACGCGCGGCCCGGCCCAGCCGTGCCGTCAGCTCCGGTACGAGGTCGTCGTCGACCTCTCCGTAGAAGGCGAGGGTGAAGTGCCAGCCGGGGCGGCCCGTCCAGCGCAGGCCTTCCGCACCGGGCAGGGTGTGCAACCGGGCGACCGCCGCGGCGAGTTCGTCGACGATGTCGTCCGGGGGCAGCACGGCGGCGAAGAGTCTCATGCCCCCGATTTTCCCGGCCGGCGGGGCCGCACGCCCGGCATGATGGGCGTCATGCGGATCACCATCAGAGACGGCGGGCCCGACGACGTCCCCGTGATACTCGGCATGCTCGACAGCAGCGTGGCGTGGCTGGCCGCGCAGGGGCGTCCCGGCCAGTGGGGGACGAGTCCCCTGTCGGAGAACCCGAAGACGGTGGAGTCGGTCGCCCGGTACGTCGACGAGGGCTGGGCGTTCATCGCCGAGGCCGACGGCGTGCCGGCCGCCGCCCTGACCCTCACCGACTCGCCCGGCGCGTATCTGGCCCATCTGTCGCCGCCCGGGGAGCCGGAGCGGTACATCCACTGGCTCGCCTCCGACCGCCGCTTCAAGGGCCACGGCGTGGGCAGCGCGCTGCTCGCGCACGCCGCCGAGGAGACCCGGCGGGCGGGCGTCGCCCTGCTGCGGGTGGACTGCTACGCGGGCGACGACCGCAAGCTCGTCGCCTATTACGAGGCCAACGGCTTCACCTCGACCGAGGCGTACACCGTCGGCGAACACGCCTGGCCGGGCCAGGTGCTGGCCCGCAGGGTGCGGCCCCCCCGCCGCACCCTCCGAATGACGGGTGACGGCGACGGGCTACGGGCGCCGGCTGTCGACTGACGGCTGACGGCTGACGGCTGACGGCTGACGGCTGACAGTGACGGACGACGGCGGGACGGGTGACGGCGTACGGCGTCGGCGTCACGCCACCGCGGCGAGTTCCCGGTTCTCCCTGGGCACGAACCGCACGCTCGGGTGGCCGCGGTTCCAGCCCACCGTCAGACGCAGGTTGCCCATCCGGGCCAGGACCAGGCCGATGGTGGCGGCCGCGGCGGCCGAGACGACCCCGCCCGCCGCCAGGCCCGCCCGGACGCCGTACGCGTCGGTGATCCAGCCGGCGATCGGCGCGCCGATCGGGGCGCCGCCCATGAACACCATCATGTAGAGGGCCATCACCCGGCCGCGCATGGCCGGGTCGGTGCTCATCTGGACGCTGCTGTTGGCGGTGACGTTGACCGTCATGCCGAACATGCCGATCGGGGCCATGAGCAGGGCGAACAGCCACAGGGAGGGGGCCATGGAGGCCACGATCTCCATGGTGCCGAAGGCCACCGCTCCGGCGACCAGCACCCGCATCCGGGCCGTGCCGCGCCGGGCCGCGAGCAGGGCGCCCGCCAGGGAGCCCACCGCCATCAGCGTGTTGAACAGGCTGTAGGAGCCGGCGCCCGCGTGGAAGACGTCGTCGGCGAAGGCCGAGAGGTAGACGGGGAAGTTGAAGCCGAAGGTGCTGACGAACCCGACCAGGACGATCGTCCAGATCAGCTCGGGGCGCCCGGCGACGTAGTGGAGCCCCTCGCGCAGCTGGCCCTTGCCGCGTGGGGCGCGGTGGACGGCGTGCAGCTCGCGCGAGCGCATCAGCAGCAGGCCGGCGAGGGGGGCGACGAAGGACAGCCCGTTGAGGAGGAACGCCCAGCCGGTCCCGACGCCGGTGATCATCACGCCGGCCACCGCCGGGCCGACCAGCCGCGCCGACTGGAAGTTCGCGGAGTTGAGGCTGACCGCGTTCTGGAGCTGGTCGGGCCCGACCATCTCGGAGACGAAGGTCTGGCGGGCCGGGTTGTCCAGGACGGTCGCGAGGCCCACGGCGAAGGCGGCGACGTAGACGTGCCAGACCTGGACGTGGCCGGAGAGCGTGAGGACGGCGAGCGCGATGCCGGTGAGGGCCATCGCGGACTGGGTGAACAGCAGCGTCCGGCGCTTGGGCAGCCGGTCGACGAGCACGCCGCCGTAGAGGCCGAAGAGCAGCATCGGCAGGAACTGGAGGGCCGTCGTGACGCCGACGGCGGTCGCGGAGCCGGTGAGGCTGAGGACCAGCCAGTCCTGGGCGATGCGCTGCATCCAGGTGCCGATGTTGGACACGACCTGGCCCATGAAGAACAGGCGGTAGTTCCTGACCTTCAGAGAGCTGAACATGGATGACTTGCGGGCGCCCGCGGCGGGCTCCTCGACAAGGGTCTCGTGGGTGGTCGGTGCGGGGGCGGAGTCTGCTCCGGATCCCGAACTCAAAAGGGTCGCCTCCTCAAGGCCTGACGGCTGTCTACAGGTGTGCGAGTTTCTCCAGCACGGGGGCGGCGGCGCGCAGTTTCGCCCACTCGTCCTCGTCGAGGCCGTCGACCAGGGTGGCCAGGAAGGCGTTCCGCTTGGCGCGGCTCTCCTCGAGCATGGCCTCGGCCTGCTCGGTCTTGGTGACGACCTTCTGGCGCCGGTCCTCGGGGTGCGGCTCCAGCCGGACCAGACCCTTGGCCTCCAGCAACGCCACGATGCGGGTCATCGAGGGCGGCTGCACGTGCTCCTTGCGGGCGAGCTCGCCCGGGGTGGCACTGCCGCAGAGGGAGAGGGTGCCGAGCACCGACATCTCGGTGGGGCTCAGCGACTCGTCGACCCGCTGGTGCTTGAGTCGACGGGACAGCCGCATCACGGCCGAACGCAGGGAGTTCACGGCGGCAGCGTTGTCGCCATGGGTGAGGTCAGGCATCTCTTTAGGATAACTCATTACTCTGGCTAAACAAGCTGAGGGGTGCCGCGATTCCCCAGGACCCCGGCCACGGAAACCTCTCCATCACTCGAACGAGTGAGTAGGCAGCGGAAAGTGACCGGACTGCGGTACGTGCCCGCGACCCTCGTCCCATGGGGACCAGTGTGCTCAGCCTGCGGATAGACGAGGAGCTGCTCGAGCGGCTCCGGCAGCATGCCGCGAAAAGGGGAATGAGCGTCCAGGACTATGTCGTCCAGACGCTCATTCGCGATGACTTCGACGAGCGGTTCCAGACCGCCGTCGAGGAGACGGAGAAGTTCTACGGCCTCACCTGAACCGCCGCGGGCGGGCGGGGATCAGGTGAGGCCGGGGGCCGTCAGGGCCGAGGGCCGTCAGGTGAGGCCGAGGGCCGGCATCAGGTAGTAGAAGGCGAAGACGGCGAAGACCACGTACATCGGCGCCGGGACCTCCCGGCCACGCCCGGCCGCCAGACGCAGCAGCACGAAGGTGATGAAGCCCATGCCGATGCCGTTGGTGATCGAGTAGGTGAACGGCATCATCACCATGGTGATGAAGGCCGGGATGGCGATGGTGTGGTCGGCCCAGTCGATCTCCTTGACCGAGCCGGCCAGGATCAGGAAGCCCACCGCGAGCAGGGCGGGCGTGGCGGCCTGGGACGGGACCATCGTGGCGATCGGCGTGAGGAACAGCGCGACGGTGAAGAGGCCGCCGGTGACGATGTTCGCGAGGCCGGTGCGCGCGCCCTCGCCGACGCCGGCCGTGGACTCCACGAAGGCGGTGGTGGCGGAGGAGGAGCTGGCGCCGCCCGCGGCGACCGCGAGGCCGTCGACGAAGAGGACCTTGTTGATGCCGGGCATCTCGCCCTTGGCGTTGGTCAGCTTGGCCTCGTCGCTGACGCCCATGATCGTGCCCATCGCGTCGAAGAAGCACGACAGCAGGACCGTGAAGACGAAGAGGACGCCGGTCAGGACGCCGACCTTGCCGAATCCGCCGAAGAGGCTGAACTCGCCGATGAGCCCGAAGTCGGGGCTGGCGACGGGGTTGCCGGGCCACTCGGGGGTGGTGAGACCCCAGGACGGGATCGTCGCCACCGCGTTGATGATCAGCGCGAGAACGGTCATCGCGACGATCGAGATGAGGATCGCGCCGGGCACCTTGCGGGTGATCAGGGCCAGCGTGAGCAGGGCGCCCAGGATGAAGACGAGGACCGGCCAGCCGTTCAGGTGACCGTCGGCGCCGAGCTGGAGCGGGACGGTGGTGTGGGCGGCGTCCGGGATCCGGCTGACGAAGCCGGAGTCGACGAGCCCGATCAGCATGATGAACAGGCCGATACCGATGCTGATCGCCTTGCGCAGGCCGAAGGGCACCGCGTTCATGACGCGCTCACGCAGACCGGTGGCGACCAGGAGCATGACCACGAAGCCCGCGAGCACGACCATGCCCATGGCGTCCGCCCAGGACATCCGGGGGGCGAGCTGGAGCGCGACCACCGAGTTCACGCCGAGGCCGGCGGCCAGCGCGATGGGCACGTTGCCGATCACACCCATGAGGAGCGTGGTGAAGGCGGCCGTCACACAGGTGGCGGTGACCAGCTGGCCGTTGTCGAGCTGATGCCCGTACATGTCCTTCGCGCTGCCGAGGATGATCGGGTTCAGCACGATGATGTACGCCATCGCGAAGAAGGTGGCGAAACCGCCCCGGATCTCGCGGGGCAGGGTGCTGCCCCGTTCGGTGATCCTGAAGTAACGGTCGAGGGCGCCGAAGAGGGGCGTGGCTCCCGGCTGTTCAGGGGCGGGGACCTTGGCGGGGGCCGACGTGGGCATCTTTTTGGAGTTTCCTACGAAGAGAAGTGGTCAGTACCAAACCGTTTCAGTATGAACATATAACGTTCGGATCGGCCATCTCCGCGCGTAGACCCGACTGCCTCGTAAGCTGAGCACCATGAAGAAGTGGATCCCTGAACACGAGGCGCCGGAACCCCTGGAGGGCCCCGTGGTCGCCACCGTCACCGGCGGCACGATCCTCTGGTTCGTCCTCTTCCTCGTCCAGCTCCCCTTCTACGGCTGGTACGACGACCACGGCCACGCATGGTGGATCTGGACGTGCCTCGCGGGCGCCGGACTCGGCCTCATCGGCATCTGGTACGTCCGCAAACGGGACGCGGCGATCAAACGGGACGCCGCGAGCGAGCCGGCCGAGCCCGTGGGCCCGGTCACCGACTAGGGGCTGTCCCCCAGGCTCTCCCCCAGGCAGGTCCCAGGGCGCTACTACCGAGGTACCGGACGGCGCCGCGCCCCTCCTCCCGAGGTCGGATCTTCGGCGTCCCCGGGGGGTGAAGCCCCAGATCCACACGTACCGTCGATCCCATGGCCCACACCGACGCCCCCGTCTCCGTGCCGACGGCGACCGGCCTCACCGCCGCCGAGGTCGCGGACCGGGTCGCGCGCGGTCAGGTGAACGACGTACCCGTCCGCAGCAGCCGCTCCGTGGGCGAGATCGTCCGGGCGAACGTCTTCACCCGGTTCAACGCGATCATCGGCGTCCTCTGGGTGGTCATGCTGTTCGTCGCGCCCATCCAGGACGGCCTGTTCGGCTTCGTCATCCTCGCCAACACCGGCATTGGCATCATCCAGGAGTGGCGGGCGAAGCAGACCCTGGACTCCCTCGCGGTCGTCGGCGAGGCCCGGCCCACCGTCCGCCGCGACGGCACCGCCGTCGAGGTCTCCACCTCCGCACTCGTCCTGGACGACCTCATCGAGATCGGCCCCGGGGACAAAATCGCCGTGGACGGGGTGTGCGCCGAGGCGGACGGGCTGGAGATCGACGAGTCACTGCTCACCGGCGAGGCCGACCCCGTCGTCAAACGGCCGGGCGACCAGGTCATGTCGGGCAGCTTCGTGGTGGCCGGCGGCGGCGCCTTCCAGGCCACGAAGGTCGGCCGGGAGGCCTACGCCGCCCAGCTCGCGGAGGAGGCCTCCCGCTTCACGCTCGTCCACTCCGAGCTGCGCTCCGGCATCTCCACGATCCTCAAGTACGTGACCTGGATGATGGTCCCGGCCGCGATCGGCCTGGTCGTCACACAGCTCTTCGTCAAGAACAACGACCTCAAGGAGTCCATCGCCCGCACCGTCGGAGGCATCGTCCCGATGGTCCCCGAGGGGCTCGTCCTGCTCACCTCGGTCGCCTTCGCGATCGGCGTCATCCGACTCGGCCGAAAACAGTGCCTGGTGCAGGAGCTGCCGGCCATCGAGGGCCTCGCCCGCGTCGACACCGTCTGCCTGGACAAGACCGGCACGCTCACCGAGGGCGGCATGGACGTCACCGGGCTGAACACCCTCGACGGCTACGACGAGGCGTACGTACGCCGGGTGCTCGGGGCCCTCGGCGAGTCCGACCCGAGGCCGAACGCCTCGCTCCAGGCGATCATCGACGCCTACCCGGACGCCGAGGACTGGCGCTGCACCGAGTCCCTGCCCTTCTCCTCCGCCCGCAAGTACAGCGGCGCCAGTCTCAGCGAGGGCAACGGGGAGAACGGCACCTGGCTGCTGGGGGCACCCGACGTGCTGCTGCCCGACGACGATCCCGCCCTCGCCGAGACCGAGCGGCTCAACGAGCAGGGCCTGCGGGTGCTGCTGCTGGCCCGCGCCGCCCGCGACCTCGACGACCCCGAACCCGCACGCGGCGCCAAGCCCGCCGCACTCGTCGTACTCGAACAGCGGCTGCGGCCGGACGCCGCCGACACCCTGCGCTACTTCGCCGAGCAGGACGTCCGCGCCAAAATCATCTCCGGCGACAACGCGGTGTCGGTGGGGGCGGTGGCCGCGAAGCTCGGGCTGGACGGCCGTACGGTCGACGCGCGCCGGCTGCCCGCCGAGCCGGAGGGCATGGGCCGGGCCCTGGACGAGGGAACGGTGTTCGGCCGGGTCACCCCGCAGCAGAAGCGGGACATCGTCGGCGCGCTCCAGTCGCGCGGGCACACGGTCGCGATGACCGGGGACGGAGTCAACGACGTCCTCGCGCTGAAGGACGCCGACATCGGCGTCGCGATGGGCTCGGGCTCCGAGGCCACCCGGGCAGTCGCGCAGATCGTGCTGCTGAACAACAGCTTCGCGACCCTGCCGTCGGTGGTGGCGGAGGGCCGGCGGGTCATCGGCAACATCACGCGCGTCGCGACCCTGTTCCTGGTGAAGACGGTCTACTCGGTGCTGCTGGCCCTGCTGGTGGTCTGCTGGCAGGTCGAATACCCCTTCCTGCCCCGGCACCTGACGCTGCTGTCCACCCTCACGATCGGCATCCCGGCCTTCTTCCTCGCCCTCGCCCCCAACACCGAACGGGCCCGGCCGCACTTCGTACGACGCGTGATGCGGTACTCGATCCCCGGCGGGGTGCTGGCCGGGATCGCGACCTTCGCCACCTACCTGGTCGCCCGTCACCACTACACCGGTGCGGGCTCCTTGGAGGCCGAGACCAGTGCGGCGACCCTCACGCTGTTCCTGATCTCGATGTGGGTGCTGGCGATCATCGCCCGCCCCTACACCTGGTGGCGGGTGCTGCTGGTGGCCTCGATGGGCGCAGCGTTCGTGCTGGTGCTGGTGGTCCCGTGGCTTCAGGACTTCTTCGCCCTGAAGCTGGTCGGGATGACCATGCCGTGGATCGCGGTGGGGGTGGCGGCGGTGGCGGCGGTCGCCCTGGAGATCTCCTGGAAATGGGTCGACCGCCGTTTCCCTGCCTAGCTAACTAGCTGGCTTGTCACTTGACGTCGACGAAGTCGCCCGCCGCGCTGACCGCCGGGGTCGTCGTGGTGCCGGCGAAGCTGTAGCGGTAGTAGCCGTCGGCGGCGGCCTTGACCGTGGTCTTCAGGGCGCCGGTCGAGCTGGTCTTCACGGTCTTGACCGTGGTGTAGGTGGTGCTGCCCTTCTTCTTGAACTGGAGCTTCACCGGCTGGGCCGCGTAGCCGCCGAGCTTGTTGGTGTCCCAGTTGGCGCGGGTCAGCTTGCCCGTGATGGTGAGGGTCTTGCCCTTCTTCACCGGCTCGGGCGTGGCGTCGGCCGTCAGCTGCGCCTGGCGCTGCACGTTGACCGCGCCCAGGTTGCTCTGCCACTTCAGGTCGGTCTCGGCGGCGGCGTCGTGCGGGAGGGCGAGAGCGCCCACCTTCCAGGTGCCGGCCTGGCTGTTGGCCAGGTCGTCGTACGCGCTGGAGACGGTGGGACGGAACTGGATCTTGGCGGTGCAGCTGAGGACCGTCGTGGAGACGGTCTTGCAGGTGCCCGGCTCGTCACCGGCGATGATCTGGGAGTTCGCGCCGAGCGAGGCACCCCGGTAGAGCATCGGACCGCTGTCGAAGGAGCTCGCGCTGAGGCTCGCGGGCTTCGTCACGGTGTACGTGGCGGTGACGGTGACCTTGGCCGAGGGGCCGACCACGACGGCCTTGCCCGCGTTGACCTTCATGGCGGAGAAGGTGACGTTCGGCGCCGCCGTCGGAGCGGCCTGGGCGGCCGGGACGGCGAGGGCGGAGAGAGCGAGGGCGCCGGAGGAGGCGACCACGAGGGCGCGTATGCGCATGTGCGTTCCCCAGATGGAGGAGAGATCTCGGAGTCTGTTGACTCATCGGATGAGATCCATGACGGATGGCGCCGGTTGTACGGCGCGAGGTAAGAACCGGGGAAGAGCGGCGAACGGCCGGCCCCGGAGTTCCGGAGCCGGCCGCTCTTGCTACGGCGTCTTGTCTCGGTGCTTTGTCTTGGTGCTTTTGTTTTGCTCGGTGCTTTGTCTCGGCGTCTTACTTGACGTCGATGAAGTCACCCGCGGCCTTGACCGCCGGGGCGGTCGTGGTGCCGACGAAGCTGTAGCGGTAGTAGCCGTCCACGCCCGCCTTGACGGTGGTCTTCAGCGCGCCGGTCGAGGTGGTCTTGACCGACTTCACCGTGGTGTAGGTGGTGGAGTTCTTCTTGCGGAACTGGAGCTGGGCGTAGACGCCGGAGTAGCCGGTGTACTTGCCGCTGTCCCAGTTGGCACGGGTCAGGCTGCCCGTGACGGTGATGGTCTTGCCCTTCTTCACCGGCTCCGGCGCGGCGTTGACCGTCAGCCTGGACAGCCGCTGGAGCTTGGTGGTGGCCAGGGCGTCGCCCTCGGCGTAACCGACCTTGGTCCAGTCGATGTCGTCGGTGGTGTACGGGTCGACGTCGTTCCAGTCGATGACGTAGCCGAGCGCCTTCCACGTGGTGGCGTCGGCGTTGAGCAGCTCCTCATCCGGGTAGATGTCGAGGGTGCCCTTGCAACTGGCGACCGTGGCCGAGGTGTTGGTGCAGGCCGGCCAGTCGTCGCCGACCAGGATGTTGGCCGGGCTGCTGTACGAACCGCGGTAGATGACCAGGTCCAGCTCGGTGTCGTCGGCGGTGACGTCGACGTCCGCGCCGTGCGTGACCGTGAAGGTGACCGGGACCGTGACCTTGGCGCTGGTGCCCGCGACGATCGGCTTGCCGCTGTTGATCTTGACGTTGCCGAACTTGGCGTCCAGCGCGTACGGGGTGCCGGTGTCGGCGGTGGCGCCGGTGAAGGCGTTCTTGCCGGAGGTGGCCGCGTGAAGGGCCTTCAGGGTGTCGACGGGGTTGTGCGTGTCGCTGCCGGTGGCCTGCGCGGCCGGTACGGCGAAGGCGGACAGGGCCAGGGCGCCGGTGACGGCGGCCACGGTGGCTCGTATGCGCATGAATGTCCCAAGGGGATCAAGGGGCTCTCCGGGCGGGTGCCACCAGCGAGCCCAAGTGGTCGACGAGCCTGTCGGCTCGTCTGATCAGATTCCTGAAACCGGGAAATGGTTGTACGTGAAACGACTTCCCGGACGATCGGCCGTTCCGTAGTGCGGCCGTTCCGTGGTGCGGGCGTGCCTACTTGACGTCGACGAAGTCGCTCGCGGCCGTGACCGCCGCCGTGGTCGTGTTGCCCACGAAGGCGTAGCGGTAGTTGCCGTCCGCCGTCGCCTTCACGGTGGTCTTCAGACCGCCGGTGGAGGTCGTCCTGACGGTCTTCAGGGTGCTCCACTTGGTGGAGCCCTTCTTCTTGTACTGGAGCTGCACCGACTGGGCGCCGTAGCCGCCGAACTTGAGCGTCTCCCAGTTGGCACGGGTGAGGGAGCCCGTCACGGTGATCGTCTTGCCCTTCTTCACGGGCTCCGGCGTCGCGTTGACCGTCAGCTTGGAGACGCGCTGGAAGTGGAAGGAACCGGCCTTCTCCTTCCACACGAAGTCGCCGTCGGCCGCGTCGATCCACGCGTCGACGTACCAGGTGCCGGCGTTCTTGTTGCTGAAGTAGTCGGTCCTCGGGTCCACCTTCACGGAGGCGGTGCACGTGGAGGTGGTGGCGTTGACCTTCTTGCAGGTCGGCGTGCCGGTCATCTCGAAGCCGTAGTCGGGGCCCGTCAGCGTGAAGTGCTCGGCGCTCTTGATGCCGGAGTCGTCCGTGGCGGTCACGCTGATGGAGATGGTCTTCGCCGCGTTGGTGGAGACGGGCACCTTGTTGTCACCGTCGACGACGACCTTGGTGATCCGGGTGTCGCCGACACCGCCGTCGCTGGGCGCGGCCTGTGCGGCCGGAACGGCCAGACCGGCGAGGGCCAGAGCGCCGAAGGAGACGGCGGCGGTGGCGCGGATGCGCATAGGTTTTCCCCCCGTTGAAATCGCTTTCACGGGAAGAGACTCGTACCCCAGTCCGACGGTTGCACGTTCGATGGAGAAATTGCGCGGAAGATGTGAGCGCCCCCGCGGAAGCCCGCGAGGGCGCTCGATCCGGACCGTGCCGTGCCGTGCCGTGCCGTGCCGTGGTCAGTCGAACCAGCGGTCGCGGGCCAGTTCCGCGGTCCGTGACGGGTCCTCCAGCAGGGCGGCGACCTCGAAGCGGCGCGGCCACTGCCTCGCCGCCCAGGCGAGTCCGGCGGCGACGCCCTCCAGGGTCGCGGCGTGCAGCACGCCGTCGTCGGTCAGCCGCCAGTCGATCTCCACGCCGTCGACGACGAGTTCCTCGTGTTCGACGTACGTGTCGGGCGTGCGCGGCCCGAGCAGCACACGCACCGACTCCGGTACGTCGTGCTCGACGCCCTCGGAGTCGATCCGCCCGGTCACGGACTCGCTGAGCCGCCGCACCTGGAACAGCTCGGCCAGTCCGGCGGCCCGGGACGGCCGTACCGGAAGCAGCGGCACACCCTCGGTGAAGGGCAGCAGATCGGGCGAGTCGACGACGACGGCGTCGGCCGCGTCCACGACCTCGACCTGTCCGTCGACGACCGCCCGCAGCTCGTCCGGGAGGGTCACCCGTTCGGGATCCAGCTCGGCCAACGCGCCGTAGAGCCCGTGCAGTTGAGCGGCCGTGACGGGGCGTTCCGGGTCGGCGAGGCGGTCCAGGAGTTCGGCCGCGCCGCCGGGCTCGTCGAGGAGCGCGGCCACGGAGGTCCGCACGCCGAGGGCGCGCAGCACCTGCTCGTCGTCGAAGCCGGTGGCGTCGGCCTCCTCGTACAGCCCGTGCAGGAGCGGATCCCCGCCGGCCGCCAGCAGACCGGCCGGACGGCGGCCGTCGAGCACCGGGTTCCCGCGCAGCCACCAGGCGGTGTACGGCCTGACGGCCTCGTGGGTGCCGTCGGGCAGCAGGATCCGGACGGGCTGGGTGAGGGCGTCCCGCAGGGGCGGCTGGGCGAGCAGCGCGAGGGCCTGCGGCCAGCGGTCGTCGTCGACGAGGTCGAGGTCGCGGACGGCGACCAGCTCGGTGGCGACCGGGGGCACCGGGCTGTCGGGGAACCGGTCGAGGATGTCCTCGCACCACACGTCGACGGCGTCCAGCAGGCCTGCGTCGTCGGGCTCGGCGAAGTCCCCCTCGCGGGGCTCCAGTTCGTCCGGGTCGAGGACTACGTCGGTGGCCCGGACGAGCGCGAAGTTCGCGAGGACGCCACAGGCGGCGAGGGGCTGCTCGCCCCACCGGTCCGCCAGTTCGGCGTCGACGTGGGCGAGTTCGTCCTCCCGGATGACGGCGGCGAACGGACTGCCCGGCAGCACCAGTTCACCGGCGGGGACGAGCTCTCCCTCCTCGTCGGGCAGCGCGAGGGCGCCGAGCCAGGGTTCGTCGCCCGGCTCCAGGCCCGCGTCGCGGACCAACGCGAGCACGGTGTCGGCGAGCTCCTCGGCGTCCGGGGTGTCCTGGTCGTCCCAGGCGCCGCCGTCGTCGTCCAGGGACGCGGCGACGGCGGCCCGCACCTGCGGGGTGGTCAGGACGGCGCGGGGGGTGGCGGGCAGGGCGCCGAGCTTCTCCAGGAGGGGATGCGCGGCGTCCTGGTGGGCGACCTTGAGGCCGAGGCGGGCGAGCACCTCCGGGTCGGGGCCGGCCGCGTCCGCCGTGGGCAGCAGCACCTGGCGGGGACCGATGGCGGTCCGCACTCCCCCGGCGCCGAAACCCTGGGAGGCGCCCCCGGCCAGCGGCACCGGCAGCCCGGAGAGCCGGTCCGGGTCGACGCCGGCGAGGGTGTCGTAGAGCCGGTACCACCACTCCGGGTCCTTCTCCAGGCCGGCCAGCCGGTCCACGGCGTCGGCGAGCGGGATCCGGGCGACGCCGAGCGTGCGCAGCTCGACGCGCCGCTCCAGCCCGGCGGGCAGCAGGGTGGGCAGCACCTCCGCCAGCACCCGCACGGTGTCGGCGCCGGCGCCCTCGACGACCTCGGCGTCCCGCGGACGGAGGGCTTCCGGGAACGCGACCGCGTCGTCGCCCTTGTCCTCGTCCTCGGGGACGGGCCGGACGGCGGGCGGCAGGAACGCGGTCCGCGGCAGCCGCTCCAGGATCGCCTGGCGCAGCGCCCCGTCGAGCTCCCCCTTGCCCAGCGGCCCGGGCACCAGGTCGATGATCCCGGCGCCCACCGGCCGCCAGCCGGCGAGGAGTTCGACGTACGCGTCCGCCGCGCGCTGCACCAGGTGGTCGGTGAGCGGGCCGGGGGCGACGTGCCGGCGGGTGGTGTCGAGCGGGAAGGAGGCGATGAGCAGGGCGGGGACGCCGAGGGGCTCGTCGCTGGGGGTGGGGGCGTGCAGAACGGGGGTGGTGCGGGGCCGGGCGGGCGAACCGTCGTCGTCGACCGGTACGGCCCAGGTGACCGACCAGTGGGGGCGCAGCCGCTCCTCCACCGGGCGGTCGACGAGGAGGTCGGGCGTGAGGGGGCCGTGCGCCGCGACGACGCGCCAGCGGGTGGTCCCGTCCCGCGTGTCCGCCACGACCGTGAGGGTGTCGTCGTCGGCGTCGGTGTCCCGGCGCAGGACGCGGGGCGCGTCGTCGCCGATCTCGATCACGACCTCTTCCAGGCCCGGGAGGGCGAGGAGGAGGGCCTCGTCGACGCCGGCGAGGAGGCGTTCGGCGAGGTCGGCGGCGGCGGTGTCCCGCAGCGGCAGGATGACGGCCGTGTCGTACGGGTCGGGGGCGGTGCCCTGGGCGGCGAAGGGGAGCCGGAGCAGGGGCACATGGCCGTCCCGCCGCCGGATCTCGTCGCCGAGCCCCGGACTGTGCCGGGCGGTGTCGGAGGCGAGTTCGCGGGCCTCGGCCAGGTCCCAGCGGACACCGCCGTGCCGCCCGACCACGGCGGGCTCGTCGGTGACGGCGAGGACGGCGGCGAAGCCGACACCGAACCGCCCGACGGCCACGGCCGACTGCCGGGCCTCGCGCTTGGCGGAGGCGCGGAGGGTGGCGAGGGACTCCACCCCGGTGGCGTCCAGGGGTGCGCCGGTGTTGGCGGCGACGAGGACGCCGTCCCGGAGGGTGAGCCGCAGCCGTCCCGGAACGCCGGCCCTGGCGGCGGCGTCGGCGGCGTTCTGCGCGAGCTCGACGACGAGCCGGTCCCGGTACCCGCCGAGGACGAGGTCCTCCTCGGCGTTGGCGTCCTCCCGGAATCGGGCGGGGCTCGTGGCCCAGGCGTCCAGTACTCCGCGACGCAGGCGGGCCGTGCCGAAGGGGTCCGCGCCCTCGGGTGCCGGCCGCACGAACTTGCTCACGTTCACTCTCCTCATCGGCGTGGGCTCGAAGGTACCGCGCGACGGAGTGACGGCAGAACGCCCCGCGAAGCCGTGCCCGGACCCCGGCCACCCCTCACATCACAATCACACAACGACTACGAACCCCGACCGGCGAGCAGGGCGGAGCCGGGCCCCGCGCGGCCCCTCCGGGGACATCGTGAGGTCCCCCCGGTCGGTCCCGGGGCCCTGGGAGCGGCCCCGGGAGGCTCAGGGAGACCCCTGGGAGCAGCCCCGGGAGGCTCAGGGGGAGCGGCCCCGGAGGACCGAGGGACCCCGGCGGGAGTCAGATGACACCAGGGCGGCCCACCAGGCCCCGGAGCCTGTGTCAGGGCGCTCCAGGGGCCAGTGCCAGCCGGCGGCCGGGCCGCGGGAGGCCCGAGGAGCCGGTGACACCGGGGACCAGGGGCCGGTCCCCCACTTGGGCGGGACCTACGGGCGGGGCCTGCGGGCGGGACCTAGGAGTGGCCCAGTTCCGCCGTGTCCTCGTCCGTCGTGTCCGGCACGGAACCCGAGTCCGGTGCCGGGCGGAGCGGGAACGGGTCGACCCGGGTCTCGTCGATCACCGGTGGCGCCGGCCGCGGGGGCGTCGGCATGACCGCCGCCTCCGAGTGGCCGCCGCAGCCGTACGCCAGGGAGACCACCCGGCCGTCGGCCGGGGAGAACTCGTTGGCGCAGACGCCGAAGGCCTGACCGAGGGAGCCGCCGATGGGAGTGAGGAAACCGCAGCTCACACAGGACGCGGGGGCCGCCTGGGCCATGGGGGTCTTGGGGCCGAAGCCGTCCTCCCAGCGGTCCGCCGCGGTGTGCAGACCGTAGCGGGACAGGACCCGGGCGCGACGCAGGCCGAGTTCCTCGGCGACGGCGGCGATGGTGCCCCGGCGCGGAGCGGCCGGGAGGGCCGCGGGCGGGGCCGGCGTCACCTCCGCGTCCTCCGCCTCCACCAGCTCGGCCATCTCCTCGGAGAGGGGCGAGTTCGGCGTCGGCTCGTCCGAGTCGAAGTAGCCCGGCTGGAGACGCGGATCGTCCTCGCCGGTGTAGCCGGGCTCCAGACGCAGGTCCTCCGCGTCCGTGGGCAGGAGGTCGCCGGGGCCCATGTCGCCGGGGCGCAGCCGGTCGCTCCACGGAACCCATTCGGGGGCCAGGACCGCGTCCGGGCCGGGCAGCAGCACCACCTCGTCGAGCGTGACGGTCTTGGCGCGCGAGGCCCGTGCCACCGTCGCCGCCCAGCGCCAGCCGCGGTAGCCCAGCTCCTTGCACTCGAAGTAGTGGGTGACCACCCGGTCGCCCTCGGAGACCAGCCCCGCATGCTCGCCCACCACGCCGGGGGCGGCTGCCTCCTCGGCTGCGGCGCGTGCGAGGTCGACGGCCTCGGCGCACAGGCGGTCGGGGGTGCGGCTTCGCGTGGTCGCTGCGCTCACAGGTATCGCTTCTCTCCTACGCCGTCTCTCGGTGCGCCGGCCTGAAGGCGGCGGGTGCGGACGGAGCGGCTGGGGTTACCTCCCAGGCTCTTCAAGCACTGGGGGAGTGCCGCGTCGACGTCCGCGCCCGATCGCGCTCGGGCGCACCTGCTGTCATCCATTCTGCGGGATGGCCGGGAGGCGCGCGGCCGAGAACAATCGCCACGGCGCGCTACGCACGCTACCTGCTCGCGGACGCTCGGCCTACACCGACGGGACGTTTCCCGCTCACAGAAGCCGACGAACCGCCGTCGAATCCCCTCCGGACCGGCCCGTCGCGGCGACGATCACACGCCCATACGCGCGGTAACCGCACTACGTACCGCTTTTCCGGGGCACTATGACGGGGTGGCAGCCGCGAGGACACCCCAGGGCGCCACCGGGATCGGTGCGACGAAGGGGAACAAGGGGAGGAGCCGGGTGAGCGGTTCGGGCCGGATGAGCGGGTCCGTCCGCGCGGTCGGCCGTGCCCTGCACTTCCCCTTCACCGGAACCGCCCGCGGCATCCGGAAGGCCACCCACGCGCACGGCGCCGGCGAGTCCGGCCTCGGCAAGCTGATCGAGCTGCACGGCGTGAACGGCGCCGGCGATGTCATGATCACCATCGCGCTCGCCTCCACCGTGTTCTTCTCGGTGCCCACGGACGAGGCCCGCGGTCGCGTCGCGCTGTACCTCGCCATCACCATGGCCCCCTTCACCGTCCTCGCCCCCGTGATCGGCCCCCTGCTCGACCGGCTCCCGCACGGGCGGCGCGCCGCCATGGCCGGGTCCATGCTCGCCAGGGCGCTCCTCGCGCTCGTGCTGTCCGGCGCCGTCGCCACCGGCAGCATCGAGTTGTATCCGGCCGCGCTGGGCGTGCTCGTCTCCTCCAAGGCGTACGGGGTGGTCAGAAGCGCCGTGGTGCCCCGGCTGCTGCCACCCGGGTTCTCCCTGGTCAAGGCCAACTCACGGGTCACCCTGGGCGGTCTCCTCGCCACCGGGATCGCCGCGCCCGTCGGGGCGGGGCTCCAGGCCCTCGGGCCGCGCTACCCGCTCTACGGCGCCTTCGTGATCTTCGTGGCCGGTACGTTCCTGTCCTTCTCGCTGCCCCGCAAGGTCGACTCCGCCAAGGGCGAGGCCGTCGCGCTGCTCGCCGCCGACGAACAGCACCTGCACGGCCCGCACCGGCAGCCGGTGAAGCGGCCGGGCCTGCGGACCGTCGGCATCGCCGTCACCCACGCCCTCGGCGCCAACGCGGCCCTGCGCTGGCTGTCCGGGTTCCTGACCTTCTTCCTGGCGTTCCTGCTGCGCGAGCACCCGCTGACCGGGCAGAGCGCGGCCGTGTCGCTGGGCATGGTGGCGGTGTCGGCGGGCGTGGGCAACGCGCTCGGTACGGCGGTGGGGGCGTGGCTGCGCTCCAAGGCCCCGGAGCTGATCATCGTGACCGTCGTCGCCGTCGTGCTGGGCGCGGCCATCACCGCCGCGGTGTTCTTCGGGGCGTTCCTGGTGGCGTGCATGGCGGCGGTGGCCGGGTTCTCGCAGGCCCTGGCCAAGCTGTCGCTGGACGCGCTGATCCAGCGGGACGTGCCCGAGCTGGTGCGCACCTCGGCGTTCGCCCGCTCGGAGACGCTGCTCCAGGTGTGCTGGGTGTTCGGCGGCGCGGTCGGCATCGTGATGCCGCTGAACGGCGCGCTGGGCCTGTCGGTGGCCGCCGGGGTGCTCGCGCTGGGCTGGCTGACCACGGTCCGCGGTCTGCTGTCCTCGGTGCGGCACGGGAGCGGTGCGAAACCCCGCGTGGCGTAACCGCGTGGCCCGACACACGGCCAACGCCGCCCCCCACGTAAAGAGACGGCTGGACGTGCCCGATAGCCTTCCGCCATGACCACGTTGCCCCGCGGCGGAGCCGCTGATGTACCTGGCGTCGCGCGACGCCGTCGCGTCGTCGCCGCGGCCGGCGCCGTTTGTGCCGGACTGCTCGTCCTGTCGGCCTGCGACAAGCCGACCCCGCTGTCCACGATCACCGTCGGCCGCGCCTCGGTCAGCGCCGAGGCCACCTGTGGCGGGGAGGGCGACACCCTCCAGGCCGCCGCGCTGACCAAGTGCCTCGCGGACAAGGACATCAAGTCGATCACCGTCGACCCGGACGAGACCGTCCGCTTCGGCGTCGACCCCGACGTGGCCGACAAGCGCTGGACGATCCTGATGAACGGTCAGCCGCTCACCGAGGACAGCGACAAGACCTACCGCACGATCCCGGGCAGCGTGTTCTTCAACGCCCAGTACGGCGCCCAGGGCGACTCCACCCTCGTCTCCATCAAGGCCGGCGACGGGAAGAAGGACAGCCAGGGTGTGACCGGCCTGTGGTCGTTCAAGCTCAAGAAGGACGACTGACCACGTCCCGCCACCGTGTCCTCGTGGCCACCGCGGTCCCCGCCGAACGGGACGCGGTGGCTCGGGGGCTGCCCGGGCCCGGCCGTGAGGTGCGCCTGCCGGGCGTGACCCTGCACCGCACGGACGGTCCCCACGACCTTCTCGCCGCCGGGGTCGGCCCTGCCCTGGCCGCCGCCTCCGTCTCGGCCGCCCTCACGGCGGCCGCGCTGAGCGGTGCCCCCTACGGCCTCGTCGTCTCGACGGGCATCGCCGGCGGCTTCGCGCCCGCCGCCCCCGTCGGTTCCCTGGTCCTCGCCGACGAGATCACCGCCGCCGACCTGGGCGCCGAGACCGCCGACGGCTTCCTGCCCGTCACCGAGCTGGGCTTCGGCGCCGTCACCCACCGTCCGCCGGAGTCCCTCGTACGGGCGGCCGCGGCCGCCACCGGCGCCCTGACGGGCGTCGTCCTGACCGTCTCGACGGTCACCGGCAGCGCCGCCCGGGCCGCCGTCCTGCGTGAGCTGCACCCGCGCGCCCTGGCCGAGGCGATGGAGGGTTTCGGGGTCGCCGAGGCCGCCGCCGCGCACGGCGTTCCCGTGCTGGAGATCCGCGCGGTCTCCAACCCCGTCGGCCCGCGCGACCGCGACGCCTGGCGCATCGGCGCGGCGCTCGCCGCCCTGACCACGGCCTTCGGGAAGCTCACACCCGTCCTGGAGAGTTGGAACCCACATGACCGGTGACGATCTGAAGATCGCGTACTCGCCCTGCCCGAACGACACGTTCGTCTTCGACGCCCTCGCCCACGCCCGGGTGCCGGGCGCGCCGGGGCTCGACGTGACGTTCGCGGACATCGACATCACCAACGGCATGGCCGAGCGCGGCGAGTTCGACGTGCTGAAGGTGTCGTACGCCGTGCTGCCGTACGTCCTGGACACGTACGCGCTGCTGCCGTGCGGGGGCGCGCTGGGCCGGGGCTGCGGCCCGCTGGTGCTGACGAGAGAGGCCGGGACCGGGGGCGGCTCGCACGCTCTCGGCGGCGGGGCGCTGACCGGCCGCACGGTCGCCGTGCCCAGCGAGCGGTCGACGGCGTACCTGCTGTTCCGGCTCTGGGCGGCGGAGCTGGTGCCGGGGGGCGTCGGCGAGATCGTCGTCATGCCGTTCCACGAGATCATGCCGGCCGTGCGGGACGGGAAGGTCGACGCGGGGTTGGTGATCCACGAGGCCCGCTTCACCTACCGCGACTACGGGCTGCACAAGCTCGCGGACATGGGCGAGTACTGGGAGTCCACGACCGGGCTGCCGATCCCGCTCGGCGCCATCATCGCCAAGCGCTCACTGGGCGCGCAGACCCTCACCCGGCTCGCCGACTCGATCCGCGCCTCCGTACGCGCCGCCCGGGACGCCCCCGAGGTCTCCCGCCCGTACGTCATGGAACACGCTCAGGAAATGGACCCGTCCGTCGCCGACCAGCACATCGGTCTGTACGTCAACGAGTTCACGGCGGATCTGGGCGAGCACGGCTATGCGGCGGTCAGGGGATTGCTGACGCGCGCGGCGGCCGAGGGACTGTTGCCGCCCCTCGGCCCGCATGCGCTCGATTTCCCGTGACGCCGTGACGGATACCGATTTTCCGTCGGCCGTTACCGGTCAGACGTCCAACTGGTCGGCGACCGCGCGCAGCAGACCGGCGATCTGCTTGCCGGAGGTCTTCTCCGGGTAACGGCCCTTCTCGAGCATCGGCGTGATGTTCTCGAGGAGGGTGGTCAAGTCCTGGACGATGGACGCCAGTTCGTCGGGCTTCTTGCGCTGTGCGGCGGCGACCGAAGGGGTCGGGTCGAGAATGACGACGGAGAGCGCCTGGTCGCCGCGCTGTCCGGCGACGACGCCGAACTCCACTCGCTGGCCCGGCTTCAGCGCCTCGACTCCGGCAGGCAGGACGGAGGAATGGACGAAGACGTCACCGCCGTCGTCGCGGGAGAGAAAGCCGAAGCCCTTCTCACTGTTGAACCACTTGACCTTGCCGGTAGGCACGTCTGTCCTCGTCCTCGTACTCGTCGGAAAGCTGCTTCTGGACTCCGAAACAGCTCTGAACGGCTCTGGATAGCACTTGGGCGGGTCGTCCACGACCCGCCGGTACCAAGGCTAATGGTCTTCGGGCCGGTGACAAGACGTCCCCCGGTTGTTCCTTCGCGCAGGGAACTACCCTGGTCCGGTGCGTGACAAAACCCAAACGAATTCCGCCGCTCCCGGTGACCGACTGATCCGTGCCGGCGCCATCGTGTTCTTCGTCGGCGCTGTGGCCACACTGGTCACAGTCGCCCCACTGCTCCTCGATACGACGCCTTTTCCGACGTACATGTTCGGATTGAGCATGCTCATGGGCGTCGGATTCCTCGTCGCGGGCGCCGGCGTCCTGCGATCCGTCGCCGCGGGCCGGCGTCAGGCGCGGGGCGCCGCACGGTAGGCCTCGAGGTGACCGGCGAGCCAGGCCGGGAATTCGGTGAGGTCGGCGAGCACGACATCCGCACCGGCCGCCCGCAGTTCCTCCGCACCGATCGGCCCGGTCGGCACGGTCACCGACAGCGCGCCGGCGGCGCGCGCGCCGCGTACGTCGCCCACGTGGTCGCCGACGTAGACGCTCGCGCCGTGCTCTCGCAGCGCCTCCGCCTTCTGTTCGGCCCACAGATCGCCGATGACCGCGTCGGGACCGAGGCCCAGATGCTCCACCTGGAGCTCGGCGTTGGGCTGGTGCTTGGCCGTGACGATGATCGCCCGCCCGCCTGCCGCCCGCACCGCCGCGATCGACTCGCGGGCGCCGGGCAGCGCGCTCGCGCCGGTGACGCCGTGCTCGGGGTACAGCGAGCGGTACAGGTCGGCGACGGCCGCGACCCGCTCCGCCGGGTACCAGTGGGCCAGCTCGGTCTCGGGCGGCGGCCCGAGCCGGGTGACCACCAGATCGGCGTCGATGTACGTCCCCGTCCGCTCGGCGAGCGCCACATAGGTGGCGCGGATACCGGACCGGGAGTCGATGAGGGTCATGTCGAGATCGAAGCCGACGGTGAGCACGGGTGACGTCATACGGCCCATTCTGCCTGGCCGGTACACCCTTCCTACCTCGGTTTTTGTGACCGCCAGACCAGGAACAGCGCCGACGCCACGGCCGCGCCCCGGATCACCCACGGCCAGGTCTGGGCGACGGCGTCGTTCATGTGCCCGTCCGCGATGGGGTCGCCCCAGCGGCCCTCGGACCGCCCCCACAGCCAGACGAGCCCGGCCGTGAGCGCGAGCCCCGGCAGCCCCATGACGGCGAACTTCGTCTCCCGCTCGGTCAGCCGGCGCGAGGCGTAGGCGATGAGCCACCCCAGGATCAGCGCGAACCAGTTCCCGAGCACCGCGCCGACGACGAGACAGGCGGCGGCGATCAGCAGCAGGGGGTTGCTCCAGCGGGCCCGCTCGGCGGAAGGCGAACGCCGAAGGAGACGGAACCGACGCCGACGCGACCGCCCACCGCCCTCGTCCTCCCCCGACTCCCCCTCGCCCTGCCCCTCCTGCTCCTCCCGCTCCCGCTTCTCCCGCTCCTCCTCGAGCTTCCTGGGCCGCGGGGGCTTGAGCAGATCCGGGATCTCCACTCCGCCGACGAACCCCGGCACGTCCTCGCCGATGCCCAGCGGGGTCGGCTCGTTCAGCCACCAGTCAGGCGTCTCACGGCTGTCGCCCAGCTCGTGCGCGGGGGCGCGGTGCGGCGGGGACGCCGCGTCGGAGGGGGCGGCGGGGGGCGGCGCGCCGGTCCGGGGCCGCGGCACGACCCGCCGGATCCCCTTCGACCGCTCCGGCTCCTCCTCCCGGTCGCGCTGTACGGGCACGGAGGGCTCCGGCGTCTGCGGCGCGCCGCCGCCCCGGTCGGCCGCGGCCGCGACGATGTCGTCGGGACTGCCGAGGCGGTCGATGATGCGGCGGACGGCGGCGGGAGAGTCGACGGCCGCCTTCGCCCGGCGCCGGTCGATCTCGTTGCGCAGCTCGGAGACGAGCCGCATCCGCGTGGCCGACGACAACTGCCGCTGCTGCGCGACGTCCCCGACCCGGCTCAGATACTCATAGACGACTTGGTCGCTCTCGATCCCCACGGGAAGACGCTATCGCGCAGCCCCACGCAAACCGGCCCATGGACCATCGGCCGACATCAACGATCGTTCCACGAGGCCGACGATCGAGCGCCGGCCCACACCCTCCAGCCGACGCGAGACCGACGATCGAGCGCCGGCCCGCACCCTCCAGCCGACGCGACGTCGGCGATCGAGCGCCGGCCCACACCCTCCAGCCCGTCCGGCGTTTGAGGACGAGGCCCCTTCAGGGCCGAAGCGGGGGGCTGGGGGCGCAGCCCCCAGGGGACGCCAACCGCTACCGTGGGCAAGATGAGCACCGAGGACCAGCGGGCCCCCCGCTCCCTAGCGGCAGCGCTCCGCGCCCGGGACGACGCTTCCCTTGCCGCACTCCTGCGCGCCCGCCCCGACCTCATCACCCCGGTCCCCACCGACCTCACCCAGCTCGCCACCCGCGCCGGCACCCGCGCCTCCGTCGTCCGCGCGCTGGAGCGGCTCGACCGGTTCGCCCTCCAGACCGCGGAGGCGCTGGCCGTGGCCGGCGACCCTGCGACGTACCCCGAACTGCTCGGGCTGATGGCGGGCGACACCCGCGACCCGGTGGTGGCCGACGCGCTGCCCGGCGCCCTGGCGGCCCTGCGGGAACAGGCCCTGGTCTGGGGTGACGAAAGCTGCCTCCGTCTCGTCCGCACCGCCCGTGAACTGCTCGCCCCGTCCGCGCAGCACCCGTCCCCGACGGGGCTCGGGCCGAGCGTGCGGGAGGCGACGGCGGGCATGTCACCGGGCCGGATCCAGGAGTTGGTGGCGACGGCCGGGCTGCCGTCCACGCACGACTCGGTGTCCGCAGTCGGCGCGCTCACCGCCCTGTTCACCCACCGCAAGAAGATGACCGCCCTGCTCGCGAGCGCGCCCGCCGACTCCGTCGACATCCTGAAGCGGCTGATGTGGGGGCCTCCGTACGGGCAGGTCACGGCCGATCCGGCGGCGCGGCTGCGCTGGCTGCTCGATCGCGGACTGCTGCTGCCGACGGCGCCCGGGACCGTCGTACTGCCCCGCGAGGTCGCCCTGCATCTGCGCGAGGGCCGGGCGCACCGCACGGCCGAACCCGTGCCGCCCGCCGTCGAGGCGGCCGCCACGCATCCTCCACAGGTGGTGGACTCGACGGCGGCCGGGCAGGCGTACACGTCGCTGGCGACCGTGGAGGAGCTGCTGAAGGACTGGCACGAGGGCGGCCCCGCGGTCCTGCGGGCCGGCGGTCTGAGCGTGCGCGACCTCAAGCGGACGGCCGTCGCCCTCGACGTGTCCGAGCCGATGGCCGCGTTCTGGGTCGAGCTGGCGTACGCGGCCGGGCTGCTCGCCTCCGACGGGGAGGCCGACGAGCGGTACGCGGCCACCCCGGAGTACGACGACTGGCTGGAACGGCCGCCCGCCGACCGGTGGGCGCAGCTCGCGCAGGCGTGGCTGGCGGCGACCCGGACGTCCGGGGTGGTCGGCGGCCGGGATCTCAAGGAGCGGGCGCTGTCGGCGCTGGGGCCCGGCCTGGACCGGTCCGCCGCGCCCGAGGTGCGCCATCGGGTGCTGACCCTGCTGGCCGGGCTGCCCGAGGGCGCCGCACCGGACCAGGAGGCGGTGCTGGCCCGGCTGCGCTGGGAGCGGCCGCTGCGCGGACCGCAGGGCCAGCAGAGTCCGCAGGGTCAGGGTCAGGGTCACCAGAGTGCGCAGGGGTCGCAGGGCGACGACGACCTGCGGTCCCGGCTGGCCCGCTGGACCCTGATGGAGGCCGAGCTCCTGGGCGTGACCGGCCGGGGCGCGCTGTCGGCGCACGGGCGGGCCCTGCTGGGCGCAAGGTCCGCGACCAGACCGGCCGCCGCCGTCACCGCCGACGCTCGGACCGGACCGACCGGCCCGACCGGCCCCGGCGACAAGCTGCCCGCCCCGCACCGGGCGACCGCCGCCGGGTCCCCGGCCGCGTCCCTGACCGCGCCCCTCTCGCCTCCCGAGCAGGCCGTGGCCACCGCGGCCGCCGCCCGTCTGCTCGCCCCGCTGCTCCCCGAGCCCCTCGACCACGTCCTGCTCCAGGCCGACCTGACCGCGGTCGCCCCCGGGCCGCTGCGGCGCCCGCTGGCCGATGTGCTGAGCGTCCTCGCGGACGTCGAGTCCAAGGGCGGCGCGACCGTCTACCGGTTCACGCCCGGCTCGGTGCGCCGCGCCCTGGACGCCGGCCGAAGCGCCTCCGACCTGCACGCTTTCCTCACCGAGCACTCCCGTACGCCGGTGCCGCAGCCGCTGGCGTACCTCATCGACGACGTGGCCCGCCGGCACGGCCATCTGCGGGTGGGCGCGGCCTCGGCCTACGTCCGCTGCGACGACGACGCCCTGCTCAACGAGATCCTCGCCGACAAGCGCGCCGCCCCCCTGCGTCTGCGCCGCCTGGCCCCGACGGTGCTCGCGACGCAGGCCGACCCGGCGACCCTCCTCGACGGCCTGCGCTCGATGGGCTTCGCGCCCGCCGCCGAGTCGGCCGAGGGGGACGTCCTGATCAGCCGCGCCCACGCCCACCGCACCCCGCCCCGCACGGCTCCCGAGCCGGTGCCGGACGGTCCGCCGGTGCCCGACACCACCCTGCTCACCGCGGCGATCCGCGCGATCAGGGCCGGTGACCTGGCCGCCACGACCCCCCGCAAGCCGACGGAGGACGCCGCTCCGCTCGCCCCCGGCCAACTCCCCCGGACCAGCTCCGCCGAGACCCTCGCCACCGTGCAGGCCGCCGTTCTCACCGGCGAGGCCCTGTGGATCGGCTACGTCAACGCCGAGGGCACCGCCAGCCAGCGCGTCATCGCCCCGGTCCGGGTGGAGGGCGGCTTCGTGACGGCGTACGACCACACGGCGGACGAGGTCCGCACCTACCCCCTGCACCGGATCACAGGAGTGGCGGAACTGGCGGACGACTGACCCAGCCCCCGGCCGGCCGGGTCCGCCGGGCCCATGGCCGCCAGGGGCGGTGGTCGCCAAGCCGGTCGTCGTCATGTGAGGTGTCGACGGCGGGCCAGGGGTCGGTGGTTCAGCATTCTCCGACGGAGGCGTCCGCGGGGAGGCCGAAGTGGGCGCGGGCCGTGGCCTCCAAGGGGCGGGACGACATCGGGTCCTGGAGGGAGGACCTGGCGAAGGCCCCGAAGTGGGACTCCGTCCACCGCCCGTAGCCGTCGCCGTCCGGCGGCTCCTCCCGGGCGACGACCCGGTAGCCCCCGGCGGCCGCGTCGTCCCGCTCCAGCCGCACCACCTGCGGATACTGTCCGGCCCCGCACTCGACCAGGCTGTCGTCCTGCACCCCGTACTCGACGCACAGCGTGTTGACGCCCGCCCGCACCTCGCCCGCGTGCTCCTCCAGTTCGAGCGCCTTCGCCTGGCAGAACCAGCGCGCCTCGATCGCGGGCACCGTCTCGCCGTAGCCGCTCCCCCGCGACTCCGCCGCGATCCTGGCCTCGATCACCGGCCGCACCTCGCTCCACAGCCGCCCATCGATGTCCGCGGGCCACATCACCCAGGTGCCCGTGGCCGCCAGCACCGCCGCGGCTCCCACGCCGACCGCACCCCTGCGGAACGACAGGACCGACATACCGTGACTCCCCACCGCGTCGCGTCCATCGCGCTGCTCCCACGGTCAGACCCACGAACGCAGGTCAGGGTTGCGCAGGGCCGCCGGGAAGAAGCGGACCACCGCCACGGCGGTCCGTACGGCACACTGGAGGTTTGGCCCGTGCGGAAGGGATGGCGTACGTGAACGGACCGCTGATCGTCCAGTCGGACAAGACTCTGCTCCTGGAGGTCGACCACGAGCAGGCGGACGACTGCCGTCGTGCCATCGCGCCGTTCGCGGAGCTGGAACGGGCGCCGGAGCACATCCACACCTACCGGCTGACCCCGCTGGGCCTGTGGAACGCGCGGGCCGCCGGGCACGACGCCGAGCAGGTCGTGGACGCGCTCGTGCAGTACAGCCGCTACCCGGTGCCGCACGCGCTGCTCGTCGACATCGCCGAGACGATGGACCGCTACGGCCGTCTGACGTTGAGCAAGCACCCGGCGCACGGGCTCGTGCTCACCACCACCGACCGGCCGGTGCTGGAGGAGATCCTGCGCTCCAAGCGGGTCGCTCCGCTGGTCGGCGTCCGGATCGACCCGGACAGCGTCGCCGTGCACCCCTCCGAGCGCGGGCAGATCAAGCAGACGCTGCTGAAGCTGGGCTGGCCGGCCGAGGACCTCGCGGGATACGTCGACGGCGAGGCCCACCCGATCGAGCTGGACGAGGACGGCTGGGCGCTGCGGCCCTACCAGAAGCAGGCGGTGGAGAACTTCTGGCACGGCGGCAGCGGCGTCGTGGTGCTGCCGTGCGGTGCGGGCAAGACCCTCGTCGGCGCCGGGGCGATGGCCCAGGCGAAGTCGACCACGCTGATCCTCGTCACGAACACCGTCTCCGCGCGCCAGTGGAAGCACGAGCTGGTGAAGCGGACGTCGCTGACCGAGGAGGAGATCGGCGAGTACAGCGGGACGCGGAAGGAGATCCGGCCCGTCACCATCGCCACGTACCAGGTGCTGACGACCCGGCGGAAGGGCGTCTACCCGCACCTGGAGCTGTTCGACTCCCGGGACTGGGGGCTCATCCTCTACGACGAGGTGCACCTGCTGCCCGCGCCCGTCTTCAAGTTCACGGCGGATCTCCAGGCGCGCCGCCGCCTCGGCCTGACCGCGACCCTCGTCCGCGAGGACGGCCGTGAGTCGGACGTGTTCTCCCTGATCGGGCCGAAGCGGTTCGACGCGCCGTGGAAGGAGATCGAGGCGCAGGGCTACATCGCGCCCGCCGACTGCGTCGAGGTCCGGGTCAACCTGACGGACTCCGAGCGGCTGGCGTACGCGACCGCCGAGGCGGAGGAGAAGTACCGCTTCTGCGCGACGACGGCGACGAAGCGGAAGGTGACGGAGGCGCTCGTCCGCCGCTTCGCCGGGCAGCAGATCCTGGTCATCGGCCAGTACATCGACCAGCTGGACGAGCTGGGCGAGCACCTGAACGCCCCGGTGATCAAGGGCGAGACCACCAACGCGCAGCGCGAGAAGCTCTTCGGCGCCTTCCGGGAGGGCGAGATCAGCGTGCTGGTGGTGTCCAAGGTCGCGAACTTCTCGATCGACCTGCCGGAGGCCACGGTCGCCATCCAGGTCTCGGGCACCTTCGGCTCCCGCCAGGAGGAGGCCCAGCGCCTGGGCCGTGTCCTGCGCCCGAAGGCGGACGGTCACCAGGCCCACTTCTACTCGGTGGTGGCACGGGACACCCTCGACCAGGACTTCGCGGCGCACCGCCAGCGCTTCCTGGCGGAACAGGGCTACGCGTACCGGATCATGGACGCGGACGAGCTGCTCGCGGGTGAGGCCTGAGTCACCTGCGGCGGCGGACGCCCGCTTCCTCGCCGTACTCGCCCAGGATGATCACGTCGAAGGCGGCGCGCACGAAGACCTTCATGGCTCGCAGGGCGTCGCCGAGGCGGTGGCGGTGCGTGTCGGACAGGGAGGTCGCGCCGGACGGGCGACCGGGGGCCGGGGTGAAGGTCGCTGCACTCATGTCTCCATGATGGGCTCCGGGGCATAAAGCGGGCATCGGCCCCAGGTCCCCGTTCGGCGTACTCCTCGGGTACCCCTGCGGGCGGGGTCTCCCCTACGGGACGGAGGGCCGCGGGGCAGGGGTGCGGAGAGGTCGCACGGGCCCGGAGAGGGGTTCCGCCGAGGGCGCGGCCGGATAAATGCGTTGGCACGCGCCTTCCCCGTTCACCTACAATCTCCGCTCTTGCCCGCCTCCCTTCCCGGAGTGCCGCCGTCCGGACGGAAACCGGACGGACTCACCGCAGCGCCCCCTCAGCCGGTCCGGAGGCACCCCCTTGTCCACGTCGTCCACGTCGTCCACGTCGTCCACGCCTGTCGACGACGATCCGCTCGCCCGCGAACGCGCCCACCTCTCCTCGTCCCGGGGCGCCCTGCGTGCCATGCGCGAGGACGTGGAGGCCCTCGACATCAAGGACGTCACCGCGAACTGGGTCAACGCCCAGATCCTGGAGCGCCAGATCGAGGAGCGCATCAAGGCGCTCGCCGACCTCAGCCACACCCCGTTGTTCTTCGGCCGGCTCGACTACCTGCACGCCCCCGGCGCCGATCAGGCGGAGGGCGCGGAGGGGGAGCAGTTCTACATCGGGCGTCGGCATGTGCACGACGGCGCCGGCGACCCGATGGTCATCGACTGGCGTGCGCCGGTCTCGCAGCCGTTCTACCGGGCCTCGAAGAAGGACCCGATGGACGTCGGGCTGCGCCGCCGCTTCGGCTACACCGGCGGCGACCTCACCGCCTACGAGGACGAGCACCTGTCCGACCCGGCGGAGACGGCGCGGACCAGCAAGCTGCTCCAGCGGGAGATCGAGCGGCCCCGTGTCGGACCGATGCGTGACATCGTCGCCACCATCCAGCCCGAGCAGGACGAGATCGTGCGCAGCGGGCTGGGCGGGACGGTCTGCGTCCAGGGAGGGCCGGGCACCGGTAAGACGGCCGTCGGTCTGCACCGGGTGGCGTATCTGCTGTACGCCCACCGCGAGCGGCTCGCCCGCACCGGCACGCTGGTCATCGGGCCGAACCGGTCCTTCCTCCAGTACATCGAGCAAGTGCTGCCCGCGCTGGGCGAGTTGGCGGTGCGCCAGGGCACGGTCGACGACCTGGTGGCTCATGTGGAGGTGCGGGGCACGGACGACGCGGCGGCGGCGGTCGTCAAGGGCGACGCGAGGATGGCGCAGGTGCTGCGGCGGGCCGTGTACTCGCATGTCGGCAAGCCGGGCGAACCGCTCGTCGTCGTACGCGGCTCGCGGCGGTGGCGACTCCCGGCGTACGAAATCGAGGAGATGGTCCAGGAGTTGCTGGAGCGGGACATCCGCTACGGCGCCGCCCGCGAGGCCCTGCCGCAGCGCATCGCGCACGCGATCCTGGTGCAGATGGAACGCTCGGGCGAGGCCCCGGACGACCGGGTGCAGGACGCCGTCGCCCGCAACAGCGCGGTGAAGGCGGCCGTGAAGGAGGTCTGGCCGGCCGTCGATCCGGCGAAGCTGGTGCTCCGGCTGCTCACGGACGCCGAGTTCCTCGCCGAACACGCGAAGGGCGTGCTGAGCGAGGACGAGCAGAAGACGATCCTGTGGGCGGCGCCGGGATCCGGCAGAAGGCCGGCCCGGACCGTGAAGGCGGCCAGGTGGTCGGCGGCGGACGCGGTGCTGATCGACGAGGCGACCGACCTCGTCGAGCGCACCCACTCCCTCGGTCATGTGGTCCTGGACGAGGCGCAGGACCTGTCCCCCATGCAGTACCGGGCGGTCGGCCGGCGCTGCACGACGGGTTCGGCGACCGTGCTGGGCGACCTGGCGCAGGGCACCACCCCGTGGGCGACCCGCAGCTGGCAGGAGGCCCTCGGTCACCTGGGCAAGGCGGACGCGGTGATCGAGGAACTGACGGCGGGTTTCCGCGTGCCGACGGACGTCATCACCTACGCCTCGCGCCTGCTCCCGCACATCGCGCCGGGCCTGACGCCCGTCGCCTCGGTCCGCGAGAATCCCGGCTTCTTCGACCTCCGGCCGGTCGTGGGCGACGCCGAGGTCGTCGCGGCCTGCGAGGAGTTGCTGCGCAACGAGGGCTCGACGGGCCTGATCGCGGCCGACGCCCGGATCCCGGCGCTGGCCGAAGCACTGACCGGGTCGGGCATCGGCCACCTCTCCCCGGGCGAGGAGACGACGGCCGAGACCCGCCTCACCCTGGTCCCGGCCTCCCTGGCCAAGGGCCTGGAGTACGACTACGTCGTCCTGGACGAGCCCCAGGCGGTGGTGGACGGCGAACCGGACGAGCGGACGGGCCTGCGACGGCTGTACGTGGCGCTGACCCGAGCGGTGTCGGGCCTGATCGTGACCCACGCGGCCCCCCTGCCGCCCCAACTCGCCTGACCCACCCCGACCCCGACCCCGCTCGGTCCACCCGGGCCGCCCGACCTATTCGCCCCGCTCGCCGTCCACCGCTCGCCGCCACTCCTCCACGGCCCGCGCCGACACGGGGCCGGTCCAGCCGTCGGGCCGGGCCGCGCCGCCGATGTGGAAGGCGTCGACGCCCCCGGCCCTGAGCACCGGCACATGGTCGAGGCGCAGGCCGCCGCCGACGAGGAGCTGCTGCTCGTAGCCCTGTTCCCCGTGCCGTGCCGCCTCCGCGAGGAGGGTGGGCAGGCCGGTGTCGACGCCGGTGGCGGCACCGGCGGTGAGGTAGGTGTCCAGTCCGGGCAGGCCGTCCAGCTGCTTGCGCAGGGCGTCGCGGTCGGCGGCGTGGTCGAGGGCGCGGTGGAAGGTCCAGCGGCAGCCGTCCAGTTCGGCGACGACCCGCTCCACCGCGGTCAGGTCCACCCCGCCCTCCGCGTCGAGGAACCCGAGGACGAACTCGTCCGCGCCGGCCGCCCGCAGCTCGCCGGCGACCCGTACGAGGGAGCCGACCTCCTCGGCGGCTCCCGCCGCGAAGCCTTCGGAGCGTCTCAGCATCACGCGCAGGGAGAGGTCGACGGCGGCCCTGATGCCGGCGAAGACCGCGACCGGCGGGGTGAGCCCGTCGGCTGCCATGTCGGTGACCAGCTCGAGGCGGTCCGCGCCTCCGGTCTGGGCGGCGACCGCGTCCTCGACGTCGAGGGCGATCACCTCCAGAACTGCACGCATGCTCATGGCACCCCATTCGTCGGCGTTCATCGCGTTCGTCGGCTTCATCGGCTTCATCGGGCCGACTACAGGTCTAGTCCAATTCAACAATACGCCGGAGAACCCCGGCCGCACGCGCGACAATGGGGCCATGGCCGATCTCGACGCCCTGCGCACCCGTTTCAGCCACACCCTGGACAGGACCAGGGGCCCGGCCGACGGCCCCGACCCGGCGCCGTACGCCGACGACCTCCTCGCCCGCTGGCAGGAGCCGCAGCGCCGCTACCACACGCTCACCCACCTCACCGAGGTCCTCGACCGCGTCGACGTACTCGCGCAGCACGCCGCCGACCCGGACGTCGTCCGGCTGGCCGCCTGGTTCCACGACGCCGTGTATCTGCCCGACCGGTCCGAGAACGAGGAGCGCTCCGCCCGCCTCGCCGAGCGCGCCCTGCCCGAGGCGGGGGTGTCGCCAGAGCGGACCGCCGAGGTCGCGAGGCTCGTCCGGCTCACCGTCACCCACGATCCGGCCGACGACGACCTCGACGGCCAGGTCCTGTGCGACGCCGACCTCGCGATCCTCGCCGCACCGCCGAGCGCGTACGCCGCCTACACCGCCGCCGTCCGCGAGGAGTACCACTTCGTCCCGAACGACGCCTTCCGGGCCGGCCGGGCGGACGTCCTGCGCCGGCTCCTCGAGCTGCCCCGGCTGTTCAGGACCTCGTACGGGAGCGAGCGGTGGGAGGCCACGGCCCGCTACAACCTGCGGGGCGAACTGGAACTGCTCGCCTCGTGACCATCCCGCGCATCCCCACCGACCGCCTCACCCTCGAAGGCATCTCGCCCAGTGCCGCCGCCGGACTGCGGGCGGGCGGCGGCGGAGGCTTCACCTGGCTCGGGGGCGAACCGTTCGAGGGCACCCGGGACGCCGCCGGGATGATCGCGAAGGCGTTCGTGTCCGGCGTACACCGTCCGGAGTTCGGCATGTACGTCCTGGTGCGGCGGGAGGACGGCCGGGCCGTCGGCAGCATGAGCTTCCACTCGGCTCCCGACGAGGACGGCCGCACGGAGGTCGGCTACGACCTGGTCGAGGCCGCCCGCGGCCACGGTTACGCGACGGAGGCGCTGCGCGCGCTGGCCGGCTGGGCGCTGGCGCGGGACGACGTACGACGCCTGTTCGCCGTCGTCGAGCACGCCAACGCTTCCTCCCGTGGCGTGCTCGAGCGGGCCGGGTTCGTGAAGGTCACCGCGGGCGACGAGGAGGACGCGTACGAGCTGCGCGGCCGGGAGCACCTGCCCTAGGACACCCGCCGACCCGCCCCACCCGCCGGCCTCCCGCCGCCCTACGCCCCGGGCGCCCTACCGCCCCGCCGCCCAGGCTTGCGGACGGCATGCGTCCCGCGCCCTGCCTACCGGGCGCCCCGCCTACCGGTCACGCCACCTCCCGGGCGGCATGCTCCCCGCGTCCCGCCTCCCGGGCGGCATGCTCCGGCGCGCTCTACCTCCCGGCGCCCTTGCGTCTGCGCAGCCCGGACTCTGTCAGCAGGCGCACCACCTCGCGGCTGGTCACCTCGACCGCGCCGGCCGCCACCACCTCGGCGTGGCGGTGCGAGGGAATGTCGTAGTGATCGCGCTCGAAGGCGCGCCGCGGGACGCCCAACCCCTCGGCGAAGAGGTGCAGTTCGGCGTACGAGACATCGCTGACGAGGTGGGACCACATACGGCCGTGGCCCGGCCAGTCCGGCGGGTCGATGTAGACGGTCACGGGAGCCTCACGAGGACGGCTCGCCTCCCAGGACCGGCCCCAGCGAGCCCACCGAGGCGACCTTCACGCCGGCCTGGTGGCACACCCAGTGCGGGTCGGGGCCGAGTTCGGGCTCGACCTCGAGGGCGTGCGGGTCGCCGGAGCCGCAGACCGGGCACAGGGGCCAGCGCCCGTGCCGCTCCAGCAGCGCGTCCTGCACGTCCTGCGCCACCAGCCCCGCCACGAACGCCACGCCGTCCGGCCACTGCTCGACCCACCAGCGCCGCTGCACCACGGAGTCCTCGACCAGCGACACCACATCCGCCGCGGCGACCTCGCCCGAGGCCAGATCGGCCAGCACGAGGGCGCGTGCCGTGTGCAACGCCTGTTCCAGGGGGCTGATGGGGTCCATGCCCCCATTGTGCGCACTCTTGACCCCGAGCCCGAACAGAAAATAGCTTTCAGAGGTGACCAAGGTAGTGAAGGAAACCTTCAATCCCGATCCCGCCGCCCTCGCCGCCAAGGTCCGCACCCTGGCCCCCTCCCTGACCCGCTCCATGCGGCGCGTCGCCGAAGCCGTCGCGAACGACCCGGCGGGCTGCGCCGCCCTCACGGTCACCGGTCTCGCCGAACGCACCGGCACCAGCGAGGCGACCGTCGTGCGCACCGCCCGTCTGCTCGGCTACCCCGGCTACCGCGACCTGCGGCTCGCCCTCGCCGGGCTGGCGGCGCAGCAGCGGTCCGGGCGGGCGCCCGCCATCACCACCGACATCGCGGTCGACGATCCGCTGGCGGACGTGGTCGCCAAACTCGCCCGCGACGAGCGGCAGACCCTCGCCGACACCGCCGCCGCCCTCGACACCGGCCAGCTCGAGGCGGCCGTCACCGCCGCGGCGACCGCACGGCGCGTCGACGTGTACGGCGTCGGGGCGTCCGGGCTGGTCGCCCAGGACCTCACCCAGAAGCTGCTGCGGATAGGGCTCATCGCGCACGCCCACAGCGACACCCACCTCGCGGTGACGAACGCGGTCCAGTTGGCCGCCGGTGACCTCGCGATCGCCATCACGCACTCCGGTGCGACGCGGGACGTCATCGAACCGCTGCGGGTGGCGTTCGAGCGCGGGGCCACCACCGTCGCCGTCACCGGGCGGCCGAAGAGCGCGGTGACGCAGTACGCCGATCATGTGCTGGCCACGTCGACCGCGCGGGAGAGCGAGCTGCGTCCGGCGGCGATGTCGTCCCGGACGAGTCAGCTGCTGGTGGTCGACTGCCTGTTCGTGGGGGTGGCCCAGCGGACCTACGCGACGGCCGCGCCGGCGTTGGCCGCGTCGTACGAGGCGTTGGCCCACCGGCACCGGTAGACCGTGAAGGTGCAGACAGCTGCGCAGGCCGTTGTTGCAGACAGTCGTCCGACCCGCACCGGAAAGAGCCCTTCCAGATGACCTCCCAGCCCGACCCCAGTGAGCTGCGCGCCGCGCTCGAATCCCTCACCACCGAAGCGTTCCGCTCCGATCTCGCCGAGATCGACCGGCTCCCCACCCTCGACATCGCCCGGCTCATGAACGGGGAGGACTCCGACGTCCCCACCGCCGTCGGTGCGCGGCTCCCGCAGATCGCCGCCGTCATCGACGCGGTCGCCGCGCGCATGGCACGTGGGGGCCGGCTGGTCTACGCCGGCGCCGGTACCGCCGGGCGGCTCGGGGTGCTCGACGCCTCCGAGTGCCCGCCGACCTTCAACACCGCGCCCGGCCAGGTCGTCGGGCTGATCGCGGGCGGCCCGTCGGCCATGGTCACCTCCGTCGAGGGCGCCGAGGACTCCGAGGAGCTCGCCGAAGCGGATCTGGCCGCCCTCGCGCTCACCCCCGACGACACCGTGGTCGGTGTCTCCGCCTCGGGTCGCACCCCGTACGCCGTCGGCGCCGTGCGGTACGCGCGGTCCCGGGGCGCCCTGACCGTCGGGCTGGCCTGCAACCCGGGCAGTGTGCTGGCCGACGTCGCCGAGCACGGGATCGAGGTGGTCGTGGGGGCCGAGCTGCTCACCGGCTCCACCCGGCTGAAGGCGGGCACGGCGCAGAAGCTGGTGCTGAACATGATCTCGACGATCACGATGATCCGGCTGGGCAAGACGTACGGGAACCTGATGGTCGACGTCCGTGCCTCGAACGAGAAGCTGCGGGCCCGTTCCCGGCGGATCGTGGCGCTGGCGACCGGGGCGGACGAGCCGGAGATCGAGGCCGCCCTCGCGGCCACCGACGGCGAGGTGAAGAACGCGATCCTCGCCCTGCTGGCCGGGGTGGACGGTCCGGCGGCCGCCCGCCTTCTGGAGGAGTCCGGGGGCCATCTGCGCGCCGCGCTCGGTGCGGCGGCCGGCTGAGCCGCACGCTCGGGGGATGCGTATCGACTCCTCCTCCACAGCCGCCGCGATCCTGCCCCTGGTGGGCGGCCCGGCGAACGTCACGTCCGTCGCCCACTGCATGACCCGGCTGCGGCTGGGCCTCGCCGATCCGTCCCGCGCGGACGAGGAGGCGCTGCGGGCGGTGCCCGGGGTGCTCGGGGTCGTCGTGGACGACGGCTCCTACCAGGTGGTCCTCGGGCCGGGCGTGGTGACGCGGGTGACGGCCGACTTCGAGCAGCTGCTCGCCCGGCCGTCCACCGCCGACGAACTGGGCGCGCGGGGGGCCGAGTTGCGGGAGGAGCGGCGCAGGGGCAACGCGACTCCGTTCAAGACCGGCCTGCGTCGGCTGGCCGCGGTGTTCGTCCCGCTGATCCCCGCCCTCATCGGCTGCGGGATCCTCGCCGGGGTCAACGGTCTGCTGGTCAACGCCGGGTGGCTGCCCGGCCTCAGCCCCGCCCTGGCCGCCGTCGCCTCCGCCTTCATGGCGCTGATCGCCGTCTTCGTCGGCCACAACACGGCGAAGGAGTTCGGCGGCACCCCGATCCTGGGCGGTGCGGTCGCGGCGATCGTCGTCTACCCGGGGGTCGCGAAGGTGACGGCGTTCGGGGTGACCCTCGCCCCCGGCCAGGGCGGGGTCCTCGGCGCGCTGGCGGCCGCGTTCCTCGCGACCCGCGTCGAGAAGTGGTGCCGCGGCCGGGTCCCGGAGGCGCTGGACGTACTCCTCACCCCGACCCTGACGGTCCTCGTCACCGGGCTCTGCACGCTGTACGGCCTGATGTACGCGGCCGGCGCGATGTCCTCGGCCATCGGCACGGCGGCGAACTGGCTGCTGGCGACGACGGGCGCCTTCGCCGGTCTGGTGCTCGGCGGCCTCTTCCTGCCGCTGGTGATGCTCGGCCTGCACCAGGCCCTCATCCCCATCCACACCACCCTCATCGACCAGCAGGGCTACACGGTTCTGCTGCCCGTTCTGGCGATGGCGGGCGCGGGCCAGGTCGGCGCCGCGCTGGCGGTGTACGTCCGGCTGCGCCACGACGCGTCCATCCGGACGACGATCAGGTCGGCGCTCCCGGCCGGGCTGCTGGGCGTCGGGGAGCCCCTGATCTACGGGGTGTCGCTCCCGCTGGGCCGCCCCTTCCTCACCGCCTGCGCGGGCGGGGCGGCCGGCGGGGCCTTCGTCGGCTACTTCGCGATGCTCGGCGACAAGGTGGGGGCGACGGCGATCGGCCCGTCCGGCTGGGCCCTGTTCCCGCTGCTGGCGGGCAACCGGGGACTGGGCCTGACGGCGGCGGTCTACGCGGGCGGACTGCTGACGGGGTACGCGGTCGGCTTCGCGGCGACCTACGCCTTCGGCGTCACCGACCGCGTCACCGACCGTGTCACCGCCCGCGTCACCGACGACGTGACGGCCGGCGCTACTTCCCGCGGGAGCGTGAGCGGTGGCCCTGGTGGCCCGACACCTCGCCGATCCAGCTGACGAAGGCGCCCGGGTCCAGGTCGGCGCCGTGGCCGGCGTCCCAGTAGTAGGACGTGTCGACGTCGTCGCCGAGGGCGGTCAGGCGGGTGGCGAGGTTGGCGGCCACGGACAGCGAGGTGTCGCTGTCCTTCGTGCCGAGGCGTATCCACCAGTGCTTCGCGCGGTGCGGGTTGACCTTGTCGACGAGGTGGTACATCGGGTTCATCAGGTGGAGCTTGGCGGGGAGGTCGGTGTCCAGGCGGGCGCTGTCGCCGGCCTCGTGGCGGAGGCTGTAGAGCGTGAAGTGGCGGGCTTTGGTGGTGCCGGTGCCGAAGAGGTTGCACTCGGGCGTGGACAGGTCGAAGCCGTCGAAGGAGGGGGCGCTCTTCTTGCGGGCGCCGACGTGGGTGAGGAAGTCCGCCCAGGTGAAGCCGGCCTTGCCCGCGGACCAGGTGATGAAGGGGTTCGCGGCGAGGTAGGCGTCGCGGGCGGCGTCCGTCAGGGCCGCCAGGTACGTGGTGGCGGAGGGCTGGATGAACGTCTCCAGGATGTACGTGTCGAGGTTGCGGGCGGTGAGGGCGCCGTAGCCCCTGGCGCGCAGTTTCAGGGACGCCAGGTAGTCCGTGTACTGGGCCTTCAGGTCGGCGGAGATCGTCGCGTCGACCGTCGCGCCGGAGGCCGGCGGGTTGGCGCCCCAGCACCACTCGTAGGCGGCGTCGGCGTGCTCCAGGTCGGTGATGGGGCACCAGTCGCCGCTGGCGAAGATGGCGTCGGAGGTGTCCGCCGCGCCGATCTCCGCCAGGTAGGAGTCGTACAGCGGGCTGTCGCCTGAGGCGCCGAGCAGCGCGGAGAGGGCGCCTCCGGCGCTGACGCCGGAGGAGACGATCCGCTCGACGTCGCCGGGAACGCGGCCCTTGTTGAACTTCAGGTAGCGCACGGCCGCCTTGAGGTCGACGATCGCGGCGGGCGCGGTGCCGTAGTACGTGCCGTTCGCGTCGACGAGGCTACGGCCGCGGGCGCCGGGCTCCACGACGACGTACCCGGCGGCCAGCGCCAGCCCCTGCCGGCTGGTGCCGCCGCCCATGCCGGACGCGCTGATCCCGGTGGCGTTCGCGACGGAGGACGGCATGTAACCGCCGACGGCGTTGGCGAAGAGGATGGGCGCGTCGGAGGCGTCCACGGCGGTGCCGTCGATGGACACGGGGGCGCTGACGTTCAGGGACTGGTAGGCCGCGTTCACCGGATTCGCCACGTAACTGGCGACCTTGAAGAAGCGGTAGGTCACGCTGTGCGCGGTGCCGGTGGTGTCCTTGATGCTGATGGTCTGCTCGGTGTAGGCGGTGGGGTCGAAGACCAGGGAGGCGTCGGCAGCCGCCCCGGAGCCCGCGGCAGCCCTGCCCTGAGCGGCAGCCCTGCCCTGAGCGGCCGCGGCGGCCTCGGGGGCGAACCCGAGGGCGGGCACGGCCCCTGCCGCGGTGAGCCCCATGACCACAGTCCTGCGCTTCACTCGCTTCACATCCGTCTCTTCAGTAGGCAGCTCTTGCCGTCGCTCCTTTGCTACCACCCACCCCCCTGAATCGTCACCGAAATTGTCAACAATCACAGCCGGGGGGCGCAGATTGGCCGAGAGCAGCCGTCCGCCGCGCCGCCCTACCCTTGGAGCCATGAACCACGCCCAGCTCACCGCGCTCGGCCGCGCCCTCCGACTCCTCGGCGAGCACGGCGAAGCGCTCACCGCCGACACCCCCGACACCCGGCTGCACGAGGTCAAGGCCGATCTGCGGCGTGCCCTGGACCTGCTGGACGACAGCGTCGTCGGCGCCACGCCCACCACCCGCTGCGCCGAGCACCCGCACGGCCCGGTCGACGAGGCGGCTCCCGACCTGTGCCTGCTCTGCGAGACCCGCCGCCGGGCGGCCCGCCGCGCCGAGTTCAACGGCCCCGCCCCGCAGGCGCCTTACACCACCCCCACCCCCTCCCGTTACGGCACCCGCGCCGACCGCCCACAGCCCCAGCAGCGCTGGCTGGCGGAGCTGTGGAACGGCCAGGAGTGGCAGCTCTGCGGGACGCCGCGCCGGGACCGCCGAGAGGCCGAGCTCTACATCGCCGCCCTGCGCCGCGGGTCCCGGGCCGCGATGGCCTACCGCCTGGTGCACGAGTTCACCGACTACGAGGTGCTGCGGATCTGGGGCACCCCGGTGAAGGTCGACATCGAACCCCTCGGCAACCTCTAGGCGTTCGGGGCCCTCTCAGCCGCTGGCGCCGGTCCCCGGCACCCCCCGGCACCGCCCCCTCGACACCGTCTCCGGCACTGCCCTAGACGCCGCCCTGGACACTGCCCTCGACGCCGTCCGAGACGCTTCCGTCCAGCAACGGCAGCGGCGGGAAGCCGTGGCCCTCCCACAGCCTGCGGGACGTCTCCTCCGGGTACGGGCGCACCTCCGGCTCGGCGTCCAGCACCTGGACCAGCCTCCGCTCCGGGTCGTAGGCCGGCCAGCCCGGGTCTCCCGTCCGCGCGAAGGACGTCCACGACCGGTGGAAGCTCGCCGTCAGGGCACGGGCCTCGTCCGTCACCTGCGCCCCCGCGAACAGCAGGTTCCCGAGGTCCGCCGCGTAGGTGCCGAACAGCAGCGGGATGTCCAGGCCGTGGCACGCGCCCAGGACGCCGCCGGCTCCCGGGGCCGGCCAGGTCAGTTCGTAGACATGGGCCCGGCCACCGCCCGCCACCTGCGCCTCGGCCAGGTGCAGGGAGGGTATGTGGAACAGCCAGTCCGACTGCACCCTCTCGTACAGCTCGCCCGGATCCGCGTCCGGGAAGGCCGACCGGTAGGCCTGCTCGCCCTCCGGTCCCCCACCCGGCGCGAACAGCCGGAGCACGGCCGTCGCCTGTTCCTCGGTCACCTTGCCCAGCAGGCCGCCCAGGACGAGGAACAGCCGGTACTCCTGCGCGTTGTGTCCGACGATCAGCTCGACGTCCCGAGCGGCGCCCGCCGCCAGCGCCTCCCAGGGGGTGGTCGGCAGGACCTCGCCGTCGACCACCGGAGAGAACGGGGTGACCGTGGGCGCGGCCTGCCCCCACCGGTTGACCCGCTGGGCCATCTTCGCGCCCAGCGCCGCACCGGCCTCGGTCAGCGTGCGCGGGTCCACCGTGGCCAGGTCGGCGGCCGTCGGACGCAGTCCGGCCTCCGCGGCGATCGCGCTCGCGAGGTCACGGGCCAGTTCGTCGGAGAAGTAGGTGCCGGGCACGCTCTGCGCGATGGCCCGCCCGAACAGGCCCCGGGCACTCGGCATGGCCAGCAGCGCGGCCACCGAACCGGCCCCCGCCGACTCGCCGAATACGGTCACCCGGCCCGGGTCGCCGCCGAACGCCGCGATGTTGTCCCGCACCCACTCCAGCGCGGCGACCTGGTCCAGCAGCCCCCGGTTGGCGGGAGCGCCCTCGATCCGCGCGAACCCCTCTATGCCGACGCGGTAGTTGAAGGTGACGATGACCAGGTCGCCGGCGCGGGCGAGGTGCTGCGCGTCGTAACCGGGACTGCCGGAGTGGCCGAGCTTGTAGGCGCCGCCGTAGATCCACACCATCACCGGCCGGGCGGCCGACGTGTCCGGTTCCGTGTCCGGTGTCCAGACGTTGACCGTCAGCCAGTCGTCGCCGGTGGGGGCGTCCAGGATCCCCGCCCGGCCCTGGATGCCCGCCTCCTGCGGGGGCGGCGGCCCGAAGGCGTACGCCTCCCGTATCCCGTCCCACCGGTGGGGCGGGCGGGGGGCCTGGAAGCGGGCCTCGCCGACCGGGGGCGCGGCGAAGGGGATGCCGCGGAAGACCGTCAGGTCCTCCTCGCGGCGGCCTCGTACGGCGCCGGCGGCGGTGCGGGCGACGAGCCGGTCAGTGGCGTCGGTGGCGTCGGGTGTCGTCATTGATCACTCCTGAATTGGCGGCTGCTCATGGAACGGGCGGTGATCGGGGAAAGTGCCGAAGACGGCTGCCACCCCTCGTGTGGGTGACAGCCGCCTCCGACAGGTCAGCGGCTTCCGGCAGTTCAGTTGCCTTCCGGCAGTCGGTCGGCGTTCACGCCTTGACCGGGGCGGTCTCCTCGGCGCCTTGCACCACCGAGAGTCCCGCCGGGGCCTTGCGCTTCGGGATGAACGTGGCGAGGAGGAAGGCGGCCAGGGCCGCGCCGGCGCCGATGGCCATGATGACCTTGAAGCCGTTCTCCGAGGGGAGGGCGTAGCCGCCGAAGTCGGTGGTCATCTGGGCGAGGATCACACCGGCGATGGCGCTGGCGAAGCTGGTGCCCAGGGACCGCATCAGGGTGTTGAGGCTGTTGGCCGCGCCTGTCTGGGAGGGGTCCACGGCGCCCATGATCAGGGCCGGGAGCGCGCCGTAGGTGAAGCCGATGCCGGCGCCGATGATGCAGGACACCAGGATCAGGTGCCAGACCTCGGACATGAGCAGGATGTTCAGGCCGTAGCCGGAGGCGACGATCAGCGCGCCGATCATCAGGGTGACCTTGGGGCCCTTGGCCTTGGTGACCTTGGCGGACGCGGCGGACATGACCATCATGACCAGGCCCTGCGGGGCCAGCACCAGGCCGACGGTCAGCATCGACCTGCCCAGGCCGTAGCCGGTCTGCTCGGGCAGCTGGAGCAGCTGCGGCAGGACCAGGGACATCGCGAACATCGAGAAGCCGAGGGCGATCGAGGCGAGGTTGGTGAAGAGCACCTGGGGCTTGGCCGTCGTACGCAGGTCCACGAGCGGCTGCTTGGCCTTCAGCTCCCACCAGCCCCAGGCGGCCAGGATCAGGACGGCCGCGACGCCCAGGCCCAGCGTCGTGCCGGAGGTCCAGCCCCAGTCGGCGCCCTTGGACACGGCCAGCAGCAGCGAGACCAGACCGGCCGACAGGCCCAGCGAGCCGACGAGGTCGAAGCGGCCGCCGACGCGGTTCTGCGATTCCGGCACGCACACCAGGACGAGCAGGAAGGAGACGACGCCGAGGGCGGCGGAGGTCCAGAAGAGGATGTGCCAGTCCCAGTTGTCCGCGATGAACGCGGCGGTGGGCAGCCCGAGCGCGCCGCCGACGCCGAGGGAGGCGCTCATCACCGCCGTCGAACCGGCGAGCTTCTCGGCGGAGACCGTGTCCCGCAGGATGCTGATGCCCAGCGGCACCACGGCGGCCGACAGGCCCTGCAGCGCGCGACCGATGATCATCGGGACGAGGGAGTCGGCGAGGGCGCAGACCACCGAGCCGGCCACCAGCAGCACGATGCTGGTGAGCAGCATCCGCCGCTTGCCGACCATGTCGCCGAGCCGCCCCACGACCGGGGTGGCGACGGCGGCGGCGAGCAGCGTGGCGGTGACCGCCCAGGCGGTGTCGGAGGCGGGCGCGTCCAGCAGCTTGGGCAGCTCGGGGACGATCGGGATGACCAGGGTCTGCATCAGCGAGACGACGATCCCGGCCAGGGCCAGCACCGCCACCACGGCGTTCGACCTCGGTGGGGCGGATGTTCCCGCCGCAGCGGGTCGGGCAAGGGCGTCGGACATGACAGGGCCTCCGTCGGATGCACGAGGGATGTGAACTGCTTGACTCAAGCAAGCTTATGCAGATTGATTGAGTTAAGCAAGCTAAATTTCCCGTGCCCGTGCTGAACAGGGAGAACGCCGGCATCGGAAGAGGCGGAGGAAGCGGACGAGGCGGAAGGGGTGGACACGGCTGAAGGGGCGGACGCGGCTGAAAGGGTGGACGCGGCTCATGGGGTGGACGGCGCCCGAGGAGAAACCCGCCCGGGCCTCAGCCGTGCCGCGCGATGATCTCCCTGGTCCGCTCCTCGTCCAGCTCGTAGACCGTCTCGTGGGCCCGCGGATCCCGTGCGTGCAGGGTGTGGAACATCGGCCCCGTCGCCCCGCCCAGCTCCACCAGGGACGCGGACGCCCCACGCACCGCCCGTTCGGTGCCGGGCGCGGTGGTCAGGTCGATGCGGTTGACCACCCCGGGCGTCACCCACACCGGCACGGCGGCCAGCAGCCCGAAGAGCTGGAGATGGAAGTGCCCGGTGAGCAGCACACGGACGTCACTCCCCCGGATCACCTCCGCCAGCCCCTCGGGGTCGCGCAGCCCGAAGGCCCGCTGGGTCGCCGAGAGGTCGAGGCTGATCGGGGGGTGGTGGAAGGCGACGACGGTGCCGAGCTCGGCCGGGGTGCTCAGCACGTCCCGCAGCCAGTCCAGTTGGCCTGCGCCGATGCGGCCGTACACCTGCCCCGGCACCAGGGAGTCCAGGGTGACGAGCCGCCAGCCGCCCACCGTGCTGACGGCGGCCCGTTCGGCGCCGGGGAAGTCGAGGACGGCGTCCGGGTGCCCGCTGCCCAGCACCTTCGTGAAGGCGGACCGCTCGTCGTGGTTGCCGGTGGTGTAGAAGACGGGCGCGTCCAGGGAGCGCGCGAAGTCGCCGATCAGCTCCCGTACGGTCGTGTACGCCTCCACCGAGCCGTCGTCGGCGAGGTCGCCGGTGACGACGACCGCGTCCACGTCCCGCTGGTGACGGAGTTCGCCGAGGAGGAGCCGCAGGGAGTCGGCGGCGTCGACCCGACGGCCGTCGGGCCCGTCGACGCGGCCGATATGGGTGTCCGAGAGATGAAGGATTCTCATCTCCCGGACCATACCCGCGAGTTGACGCTCCGCGAGGTGTCGCTCTTCGAGGTCTCGCTCAGCTGAGGGTGCGCAGCGCGGCGGCGTCGTACGGCTTCAGCTCGTCCAGCCGGCCGTCGAGGACCTTGGCCGCCCACTCCGGGTCCTGGAGCAGTGCCCGCCCGACGGCCACCATGTCGAACTCGTCGCGCTCCAGCCGGTCGAGGAGGTCGTCGATGCCCTTGACCGGGGAGCCCTCGCCCGCGAACCCCCTGATGAAGTCGCCGTCGAGGCCGACCGAGCCGACCGTGATGGTGGGCTTGCCGGTGAGCTTCTTCGTCCAGCCCGCGAGGTTGAGGTCCGAGCCGTCGAACTCCGGGAGCCAGTAGCGGCGGGTGGAGGCGTGGAAGGCGTCGACACCGGCGGCGGCGAGCGGGGCGAGGATGGCCTCCAGCTCCTCCGGCGTCTCGGCGAGCCGGGCGTCGTACGCCTCCTGCTTCCACTGCGAGTAGCGGAAGATGATCGGGAATTCGGCCGAGACGGTCTCGCGGACGGCGGCCACGACCTCGGCGGCGAACTTCGCACGGGCCACGGCGTCGCCGCCGTAGGCGTCGGTGCGGCGGTTGGTGCCGGCCCACAGGAACTGGTCCAGGAGGTAACCGTGGGCGCCGTGGAGCTCGACGCCGTCGAAGCCGATGCGCTCGGCGGCGGCCGCGGCCTCGGCGAACGCGCCGATGACGTCGTCCAGGTCGCGCTGGGTCATCGCCTTGCCGGTGCCCTCGGTGCCGTCGACACGGATACCGGAGGGGCCGACGGCGGGCGCGTCCGCGTACGGCGGCTCACCCTGGTTGCGCACCATCCCGATGTGCCACAGCTGCGGCACGATCGTCCCGCCGCCCGCGTGCACGGCCTCCGCGACCTTCGCCCAGCCCGCGAGCTGCTCCGCGCCGTGGAACCGGGGTACCCGGTCGCTCTGCCCCGCGGAATCGTGCCCGACGTACGTCCCCTCGGTGACGATGAGGCCGACACCGGCGGCGGCCCGACGGCCGTAGTACGACACGACGTCCTCGCCGGGAATGCCGTCCGGGGAGAACATCCGCGTCATGGGCGCCATGGCGATGCGGTTCGGGACGGTGAGTCCGTTGATGGACACCGGGCGGGCAAGGATCTCGGCGGCGCGCGTGGCGGCGGGCGGGGTGATGCTCACGTGGGGGGCTCCTCGGGACTATGGACCGGTGGGTATGTGCACATGCATTGAGTATCTCTCCCACTGAAACCCCCCGGCCCTCCGAGCCATTCCGAGCCCCGGGAGACAGCCACTGTGATCCCGACCACGCACTCGGGCCGCGCGTCCCGGCCACCCGTCCCGGCCACGAGAATGACGCCATGCCGAAGCCCCCGCCGCTCCCCTCCCTGCTCTCCTCCCCCGAGCTGGAACGGTCCTCCGTGGTCGCCAACAACACCATGAACCGCGAGCGCGGCCTCACCGGCGTCAACAGCTACGCCCGTGAACTGGGCGTCGACCTCCTGGCCCACCTCGCGCACCGTCCCGCCCCCTCCTGGCTTGACCTGTGCAGCGGCGAGGGCCGCGCCCTGCGCGAGGCCGCGTCCGCCCTGCCCGCCGGGGCGGTCCTCACCGCCGTCGACCTGGTGGGCCCGCTCGCCCCGCTGCCCACCCCGGCCTCCATGGAGGAGGTGGTTGCCTCCGTCTCCTCCTGGACCCCGGCCCGGACCTACGACCTGATCACCTGCGTCCACGGCCTGCACTACGTCGGCGACCAGCTCGGCCTGCTCACCCGCGCCGCGTCCTGGCTGACCGAGGACGGCCTGCTGGCCGCGCACCTCGACCCGGAGTCGATACGCCACGCCGACGGCTCGTCCGCCGCGAAGCCGGTGGTGTCGGCCTTGCGCGCGGCGGGCTACGCGTACGACTCCCGGCACCACCGCCTCATCCTCCGAGGCGGCCGGACCGTCCGCCTCCCGTTCCACTACCTGGGCGCCGATCCGACCGCCGGCCCCAACTACACGGGCCAGCCCGCCATCGCCTCGTACTACACCGCTTCCTGACCGACGGCCGCCCCACGGGAGCGGGTGTCTCTGTTCAGCCTGCGCACCCGCTCCCGCAACACCTCGGCAGGCGCCACCTCCCCCACGTCCGCCGGCGGACAGTCCCACTCCCGCCCGCCCCCCACCGGCCGCAGCACCACCCGATCCGCCAGCCGCTCCATGACCTCCCCGATCCGCCCGCTCCCGACGTCCCTGACGTACGCCCCGCTCACGCGTCACCCCCCGCCCCGCGCAGCGCCGCCGCCAGTCGCGAGGCCACGCCGAGGTTGCAGCGGCCCAGATCCACCAGGGCGTACGGGTCGCCGTGCGCGCCCGAGACGGGGTCGATCCGCAGCGACGGCAGGATGATCCCCACCTCGCGCAAAGCCTCCCGCAACTGCTCCACGGCCTCCTGGACCGTCCGGGCGGGCCGGTCCCCCGCCGATGTTCTGGGCATCTCCATTGCGCCAATCCCTCCACGCTGAGTGTTCCCGTTCACCACACAGCGTGGCCGCCCGGCTTCTAACCTGGCCAGATACGGCGTCCCAACAAACCCACCTGTGTGACAGGGAGTCGCCATGCCAGGACCGAAGGACCTCGATCCGTCATCGTCCCCCCGAGCACTACTGGGTGCGGAGTTGCGGCACGCCCGCGAGAAGAAGGGGCTGAGTCAGGCGAACCTGGGCGAGCTGCTGTTCGTCAGCGGCTCGTTCATCGGGCAACTGGAGGCGGGGACGCGACGGATGCTCCTGGAGTACGCCGTCAAGATCGACGAAACCCTGGGCACCAACGGCTTCTTCCGGCGCAACTGCATGGCCTCCACGAACTCCAAGTACGCACACCACTTCACCCAGGCAGTGGAAGCAGAGGAACTCGCTTCGTCGATCAGGCAGTTCACACCCACCCTGCTTCCCGGGCTGTTGCAAACGCCTGGCTACGCGGAGGCCCTGTTCCGCGCCTACTGGCCTACAGAGCCAGACGCGAGAATCGACGAACTGGTAGCCATGCGAATGGCCCGAACCCGCCTTCTCGACGATCCAACAACCCCGTTGTTGTGGGCGGTCCTCGACGAAGCCGCCCTGCGCCGCCCTGTCGGTGGAACGGCCGTCATGGCACAGGCCCTCCAACACGTGGCGAACCTCGCCCAGCGACGGCGGATCATCATGCAGGTGCTCCCGTTCAGTGCAGGCGCCATCGGATCTCAGGTAAGCGGCATCAAGCTCATGTACTTCCCCGACGCGCCTCCGCTCTCATACGTCGAAGGCATCGACGTGGGACGCCTGATGGACGACCCGGCAACTGTCGCCCGCCATGAGCTGACGTTCGACCTGATCAGGGCCAGCGCACTCTCTCCACAGGATTCCCTGGCCCTGCTGGGATCCGTGGCAGAGGATTGGACACATGACGCGACACAGCCGTGAGTCCTGGTACAAGTCGAGCTACAGCGGTGCCGACAACGGCGACTGCCTCGAAGTCGCCACCGGTCGCTCCCCCCTCGTCCCCGTCCGGGACTCCAAAACCCCCCTCGGCCCGAGGCTCGCGTTCCGGGCCGAGGCGTGGTCCGCGTTCGTGGAGAACCTCAAGAACGACTGATCCGTCGTCCTTCGCGACCGTCCCGAGGCTCAAGCGTCCAGCGTCGAGCCCTCTTTCCAGGGAACGGGTGGAGGGCCTCAACCCACCCTCCCACCCGGCAAGTTGACGCGGAGCGACCGACTTGCCACGGAAGGTCACCACGTTCTAGCGTGCGCATAACGAAACAGCCCCCGCCAGGTGCTACCAACACCTGCGGGGGCTTGACCTACAAGATCGAACGAGGCTCGATCCGTGGCTGACGCCAAGCTTAGTACTGACCCCCAGTCCGCGCACGCATCCCCGCACCCGATGGCCAATCCGGGTTACGGCAAACGGACCGCGCCGGGCCAACTCGCCCGCACCCGTCACGACTTCACGCACCTCCCGCCCCGTGAGGCGGCGATCGCCGCGTACCTCGACCGGCTGCCCGACGGCACGGACATCTCCGTGAAGACGCTGGCCAAGACGACGCCGTACGGCCAGTGCGCCCTGCGGACCGCCCTCAACCGCATCCAGCAGGCGGGGCACTTGAGGCGGGGCCGGGAACGCGTGGAATCGACCTCCGGCGAGTACCGCTGGATCACCCGAACGTGGTTCACCCGTACCGCACGCGACGACGGCTGGTGGGCGAGGTTCACGCGGGGTGACGCCCCCGGAGAACCACCGGACCCGGACCCGGGGCCTGCCCCTGAAGGCACCCGTCCCACCCGTTCCCGCGCCCACGTCCTCCTGGCCGCCCTCGGCCGCACGGCCCCCGCCCTGTCCCTCTCCGCCGCCGACTGCGCGCGACTCGCCCCGCTGGTGGAGGAGTGGTTCGCGCGCGGGGCCACGGAGGAGACGCTCCGCACCGCCCTCACCGCCGGTCTGCCGACCCCGGTCCACAGCCCCGCCGCCCTGCTCCACCGCCGCCTGACGGACAAGGTCCCGCCTCCGCCGCCACCGGCCCCGCGCCCGCCCCGCCGTCGTCTGGAGTGCGCGGAGTGCGGAGTCCCGGGACACCCGGAGGCCCTGCCAGGGGGCGTGTGCCGCGGCTGCCGGGGCGAGCACACGCCCACACGCCCCGCCGCACTCCTGCCCGCCCCCGCGATCCACGCCCGCGCGGGGGAGATCCGGGCTGCCATGTCAGTGAAACGACAGGACAGGACACCCGTATGACGGCTCCTACGGTCCGACGACGCCACCCCGGGCACGATGGAGGGAAGGAGGCGACGCCATGACCCCTGACATCGAAGAACGCCCTCAGATGTCCGTGGAGGACTTCGAAGAACTCGTCGAGAGAGCTCCGAGGGAGCTTCGTGACCGGCTGGAGTTTCTCGGCGGGAGGCTGTGCATCCGCCACGGGCCGCTCGACGTCGAGGAGTTCGAGGAGCTTGCTGCGTCCGCGCCTGAGACCGTGCGGCTCGAGTACGTGAACGGAAAGGTAGTAGTCAAGGCGATGCCGGACGGCAAGCACACGTCGATCTTCATGTGGCTGCTGCGCCAGTGCATGCACCAACGCCCCGATCTGGACCTCGCACCCGAGCGCGGCGTCAAAGCCGAGACATACCGAAAGGGTCGCGCCCGCACGGACGGTTTCCTCGCGCCGGTGAACCACTTCGTCGAAGACGGGGAGTGGTCCGCCCCGGACGGCACGCTGATGGCTGTGGAGATCACCTCCCACGATCGCGACACCGACCAGCGCGACCGTATCGACAAGCCCGTCGGCTACGCCGGAGCGGCCATTCCCGTCTACCTCCTCGTCGACCGCGACAACAACACGGTCGTCGTGTTCAGCGAGCCCAAGGACGGCCGCTACCAGCAGTCCGTGTCCTACTCCTGGGGTGCCACCGTGCCGCTTCCGGCTCCTGTCGGTATCACCCTCGACACCGAGCAGCTCAAGCAGTTCGCCGACTGAAACGCCCGAGGGCGGCACCCCCCGTTTCGGGGAAGTGCCGCCCTCGGTCCGTAGGACAGGCGATCAACCGTGAGGTCGATCAGAAGTCCATGTCGCCGCCCGGCATGCCGCCGCCGGCCGGCGCGGACGCCTTCTCCGGCTTGTCGGCGATGACGGCCTCGGTGGTGAGGAACAGCGCGGCGATGGAGGCCGCGTTCTGCAGCGCGGAGCGCGTGACCTTCGCCGGGTCGATGATGCCCTCGGCGATCATGTCGACGTACTCGCCGGTCGCGGCGTTGAGGCCGTGACCGATGGGCAGGTTGCGGACCTTCTCGACGACGACGCCACCCTCGAGACCACCGTTGACGGCGATCTGCTTCAGCGGGGCCTCGAGCGCGATGCGCACGGCGTTGGCGCCGGTCGCCTCGTCACCCTCGAGCTCCAGCTTCTCGAAGACGGCGGACGCCTGGATGAGCGCAACGCCACCACCGGCGACGATGCCCTCCTCGACGGCGGCCTTCGCGTTGCGAACGGCGTCCTCGATGCGGTGCTTGCGCTCCTTGAGCTCCACCTCGGTGGCGGCGCCGGCCTTGATGACCGCGACACCGCCGGCGAGCTTCGCCAGGCGCTCCTGCAGCTTCTCGCGGTCGTAGTCCGAGTCGCTGTTCTCGATCTCGGCGCGGATCTGGTTGACCCGACCCGCGACCTGGTCCGAGGAGCCGGCACCGTCGACGATGGTGGTCTCGTCCTTGGTGATGACGACCTTGCGGGCCTTGCCCAGGAGGTCGATGGAGGTGTTCTCGAGCTTGAGACCGACCTCCTCGGAGATGACCTCGCCACCGGTGAGGATGGCGATGTCGTTCAGCATCGCCTTGCGGCGGTCGCCGAATCCCGGGGCCTTGACCGCGACGGACTTGAAGGTGCCGCGGATCTTGTTGACGACCAGCGTCGACAGCGCCTCGCCCTCGACGTCCTCGGCGATGATCAGCAGCGGCTTGCCGCCCTGCATGACCTTCTCGAGGAGCGGGAGCAGGTCCTTGACGTTGGCGATCTTGGAGTTCGCGATCAGGATGTACGGGTCGTCGAGGACGGCCTCCATACGCTCCATGTCGGTGGCGAAGTACGCCGAGATGTAGCCCTTGTCGAAGCGCATACCCTCGGTGAGCTCCAGCTCCAGACCGAAGGTCTGGGACTCCTCGACGGTGATGACGCCTTCCTTGCCGACCTTGTCCATCGCCTCGGCGATGAGCTCGCCGATCTGGGTGTCGGCGGCGGAGATGGAGGCCGTGGAAGCGATCTGCTCCTTGGTCTCGACATCCTTGGCCTGCTCGAGCAGGGCACCGGAGACGGCCTCGACGGCCTTCTCGATACCGCGCTTGAGGGCCATCGGGTTGGCGCCGGCGGCTACGTTGCGCAGGCCTTCCTTGACCAGGGCCTGGGCGAGGACGGTCGCGGTGGTCGTACCGTCACCGGCGACGTCGTCCGTCTTCTTGGCGACTTCCTTGACCAGCTCTGCGCCGATCTTCTCGTACGGGTCCTCGAGCTCGATCTCCTTGGCGATGGAAACACCATCGTTGGTGATCGTGGGTGCGCCCCACTTCTTCTCGAGGACGACGTTGCGGCCCTTGGGGCCGAGCGTCACCTTCACGGCGTCCGCGAGCTGGTTCATGCCGCGCTCGAGGCCGCGCCGTGCCTCCTCGTCGAACGCGATGATCTTGGCCATGTGAAGTGGTCCTCCCGGACTGGGGTGGATTGCTCCGGACCGCGCTGGCGCCCGCGACGGACGGCTCGCCGGCCTCGTGGTTCCTTGCCCCACCTGGCCTGCGGGCCTCACCGACCCGGTCCTCGTTGTCACTCTCACCTTCAGAGTGCTAACGCAATGATTAGCACTCGACCCATGAGAGTGCAAGCGCCTCCGCCGGACCGGCACCCTTGCGGACACCCCTCGCGGACGTCTCGCCGACGCCTCGCGGACGTCCCCGGACAGACCGAAGGGCTCGCCCCCCGTGGGGGTGCGAGCCCTTCGTCAGTTGTACAGAAGAACGACGCTTTCAGTCGGCGCGTGCTTCAGCCGGTCGCGAGCCGGACCATGTCCGCCTGCGGCCCCTTCTGGCCAGCCGAGATCTCGAAATCGACCCGCTGCCCCTCTTCCAGGGTGCGGTAGCCGTCCATCTGAATCGCGCTGTAGTGGACGAAAACATCCGCACCACCGTCGACCGCGATGAAGCCGTACCCCTTCTCCGCGTTGAACCATTTGACGGTGCCCTGAGCCATGCCTAACTCCCCTATTACTGGCCCTTGCACGGACCCACACTTCGCGGATCCGGGTCAGACCTCACCCCCCGGTTGGCTTGGGGGCGTGCGCCGGAACGCGTCGACCGCGGCCGAATGTATCTGTCCAACTGCCCTCTGCAACAGGTCACTTGGACGAGAATTCCGGACGGGCGGGATCCGTAATGTGGCGAGAATTCGCCTGAATTGAGGGCAAGTCGGGCCCTACATAAGCCGCAAAAGCCACGAAAGAGGCGCACACATTGGCTGCTTCTTGTCGGGCGCGGGGCAGAAATCAAAGGCTCCGGATCCGGTGATCCGGACCGGCTTCCCCAACTGTACCGCGCTCAACCACACTGAATTGCCCCCTCCGCTTCTATCGCGGAGAGGGCAATTCGATGAACGCTCGGTAATCGATGTTACCGACGGTTACTACCAGTGGGTACTGACCGTCGGTCAGCCGCCGGCCACGGCCGGGATGATGGAGACGCCGGCGCCGTCCGGGGTGGCCGTCTCCAGACCCTGCTCGAAGCGGACGTCGTCGTCGTTCACGTACACGTTGACGAACCGGCGCAGCTTGCCCTGGTCGTCCAGGACCCGGGCGGCGATACCGGTGTGGTTCTTCTCCAGGTCGGCGATGACCTCACCGAGGGTCGCCCCCTCGGCCTTCACCTCGGCCTGCCCGCCCGTGTAGGTGCGCAGGATGGTGGGGATGCGGACGTTGACGCTCATGTCTGGTGATCTCCGGTCGGGTAGACGGCCTCAGGGGCGCGGGGCCGTGCGGATCGTGCGGCTGCCGCCGCGTGGGCGCGACCGGCCCACACCGGCCCGCAGCACACATACGGTCTTACAGCGGAGCGCCCCGCTCATGACGCGAGGCCGGCCTCGCGGAAGGAGTCGAGGTTCGGACGGATGGTCGCGGTCAGCCCGGTGCCGGCCACCGCGTCCAGGGTCTTCAGTCCGTCACCCGTATTGAGGACGACGGTCGTCCCGGTCGGGTCGAGAAGACCGTTCTCGATCAGCTTGCGCGTCACACCCACCGTCACCCCACCGGCGGTCTCCGCGAAGATCCCCTCGGTCCGCGCCAGCAGCTTGATCGCGTCGACGATCTGCTCGTCGTTCACGTCCTCCACCGCGCCACCGGTGCGCCGCGCGATGTCGAGGACGTACGGACCGTCAGCCGGGTTGCCGATGGCCAGCGACTTGGCGATGGTGTTCGGCTTCTGGGGGCGGACCACGTCGTGCCCGGCCTTGTAGGCGACGGACACCGGGGAGCAGCCCTCGGCCTGCGCGCCGAAGATCTTGTACGGCCTGTCCTCGACCAGCCCGAGCTTGATCAGCTCCTGGAGGCCCTTGTCGATCTTCGTCAGCTGCGAGCCGGAGGCGATCGGCACGACCAGCTGGTCCGGCAGCCGCCAGCCGAGCTGCTCGCAGATCTCGTACGCCAGCGTCTTGGAACCCTCGGCGTAGTACGGCCGCAGGTTGACGTTGACGAAGCCCCAGCCCTCGCCCGCCGAGTCGCCGATGAGCTCGGAGCAGAAGCGGTTGACGTCGTCGTAGTTGCCCTCGATGCCGACGAGTTCGCCGCCGTAGATCGCGGCCATGACGACCTTGCCCTGCTCCAGGTCGTGCGGGATGAACACACAGGACCGGAAGCCCGCCCGGGCGGCGGCGGCGCCGACGGCACCGGCCAGGTTGCCCGTGGAGGAGCAGGAGAGCGTGGTGAAGCCGAACGCGCGGGCGGCCTCGATGGCCTGGGCGACGACGCGGTCCTTGAAGGAGTGCGTCGGGTTGCCGGAGTCGTCCTTGACGAAGAGCTTGCCGGCGTCGACGCCCAGCTCGCGGGCGAGGTTGTCGGCCTGGACGAGCTTGGTCCAACCGGGGTTGATGTTGGGCTTGTCGGCCACGTCCGCCGGGACGGGCAGCAGCGGCGCGTAGCGCCAGATGTTCGCGGGTCCCGCCTCGATGCGCTTGCGGAGCTCCTCCGTGTCGTAGGAGGAGAAGTCATACGCGATCTCGAGCGGGCCGAAACACTCTTCGCAGGCGAAGACCGGGCCGAGGGGCACGCGGTGACCGCACTCGCGGCAGTTCAACGCCGCGGCCGGACCGAGGTCGACGGCAGAGGACGTCGTAGAGTCGGTGGTGCTTGCAACAGTCGTGCTTGCAACAGTCTGCGCAGCCATGTGAGGCGAGGCCCTTCCTCATCTTCCTCACGACGCATTTCGCCGTGAGACGGATTTGGCACCTTCCCGAGCCGGGAGCCTCGCGGAGCGATCACCGCATGGAGCGGTGAGCGTCACGAGACCGGCTGGAGGGTTGCCGGGGCTTCATCGGGCCGTATCCCTCTGCCCCTCTGGATGAGCGGTATGAAGTTGTGGACGGGGGCGACCTCGGACATGCGATGGTCATCCGCGTTGTTCAAGACTGTAACCGAAGGCCAGGACAGTTGAGATAGTCGTCCGAACCGCGAGATGGATCACACGGTCACCTCCTGTGCACCCGGTGTGATCACGACAGTGAGGAGCCGCAGACTGTGCTTCAAGAAACTGAGCGCTGGCTGGCCACCCGCTCCTGGGCCGTGACCGATCGTCCGCTCCACAGGATCATGGCCGCGAAACGCGCCACGAACCAGTCGGTGTCCGTCGTCCTTCCCGCGCTGAACGAGGAGGAGACGGTCGGCGACATCGTCGCGATCATCCGTCACGACCTCATGCACCAGGTCCCGCTCGTCGACGAGATCGTGGTCGTCGACTCGGGATCGACCGACCGTACGTCCGAGGTGGCCGCGGCGGCCGGCGCGCGGGTCGTCCACCGGGACGACATCCTGCCGCGCATACCGGCCGTGCCCGGCAAGGGCGAGGTCCTGTGGCGCTCCCTGCTGGTCACCACCGGGGACATCGTCTGCTTCATCGACGCCGATCTGAGGGAGTTCTCCTCCGACTTCGTCTCGGGGATCGTCGGCCCGCTGCTCACCGACCCCGGGGTGGACCTGGTCAAGGGCATGTACGACCGTCCGCTGGGCGGCGCGGCCGGCCAGGGCGGGAGGGTCACCGAGCTCATGGCCCGCCCGCTGCTCAACATGCACTGGCCGCAGCTGGCCGGGTTCGTGCAGCCGCTCGGCGGGGAGTACGCGGCCCGCCGCAGTCTGCTGGAGCAGCTGCCGTTCCCCGTCGGCTACGGCGTGGAACTGGGCATGCTGGTCGACGCCCTGCACCTGGTGGGCCTCGACGCCCTGGCCCAGGTCGACATCGGCGTGCGCAAGCACCGTCACCAGGACGGCCAGGCGCTGGGCCGGATGGCGGCGGCCATCTACCGCACCGCCCAGCTCCGGCTGGCCCGCGGGCATCTGATCCGCCCGTCCCTCACCCAGTTCGAACGGAGCACGGACGGCTTCGAGCCGCGCACCTACTCCGTGGACACCGAGGAAAGGCCGCCGATGGCGGAGATCGCGGAGTACGCGACCCGCAAGGTCGCGTGACCGCAGGACGGGCCGTATACGGCATGCCGCCGACAGCGGCGACACGGCCGGACACGGCCCGTCCACACAGCGCGACCGTACGTTTGAGCGTTTCCCGACCGGGCTAGGTTGGGCGTATGGCTTCCACGCACGACACTGCCGCTCCGGCCGCCGAGGTGCTGGTCGCGTCCAACCGCGGCCCCGTCTCCTACGAGGTGCGCGAGGACGGCTCGCTGCACGCGAAACGCGGCGGCGGCGGGCTGGTCTCCGGCCTGTCGGCCATCGGGCCCGACGCGGGCGCCCTGTGGGTGTGCTCGGCGCTCACCGACGGCGACCGGGAGGCGGTCCGGCGCGGGGTCGGCGAGGAGGGCGTGCGCATGCTGGCCGTCCCGGCCGACGTGCACGCGGACGCCTACAACGGCATCGCGAACTCGGTCCTCTGGTTCATCCACCACCTGCTCTACCAGACGCCGCTGGAGCCCGCCTTCGACGCGGAGTTCCGCCGCCAGTGGGCGTCGTACGAGACGTACAACCGGGCGTTCGCCGAGGCGCTGGCCGAGGAGGCGGCGGACGGCGCGGCCGTCCTCGTCCAGGACTACCACCTGTGTCTGGTGCCGGGGATGCTGCGCGAGCTGCGCCCCGACCTGCGCATCGGCCACTTCTCGCACACGCCGTGGGCGCCGGTGGACTACTTCGCGCTGCTGCCGGGGGACATCCGCGAGCAGTTGCTGCACGGCATGCTCGGCGCGGACCGTCTGGGCTTCCTCACCCGGCGCTGGGCGGACGCGTTCACCGCGTGCTGTACGGAGTTCGTCGGCGGCCCCGGCAGGACGCGGATCGGCGTGCACGGGCTCGGCGCGGACGCGGACTTCCTGCGGGAGCGCTCGCACCGGCCGGACGTCGACGAGCGGATGGCGGCCCTCCGGGCGGAGATCGGCGAGGGCCGCAAGACGATCGTCCGCGTCGACCGCACCGAGCTGTCCAAGAACATCGTGCGCGGGCTCCTGGCCTACCGGCAGCTGCTCGACGACCACCCGGAGTGGCGCGAACAGGTCGTCCACGTGGCCTTCGCCTACCCCTCCCGCCAGGACCTCGCCGTCTACCGCGACTACACGGCCGAGGTGCGGCGCCTGGCCGAGGAGATCAACGACCGGTACGGCACGCCCGGCTGGACCCCGGTCCTGCTGAACCTCAAGGACGACTTCGCCCGCTCCCTGGCCGCCTACCGACTGGCCGACGTGGCCCTGGTGAACCCGATCCGCGACGGCATGAACCTGGTCGCCAAGGAGGTCCCGGTCGTCTCCGACGAGGGCTGCGCGCTGGTCCTGTCCCGGGAGGCCGGGGCCTACTGGGAACTGGGCGAGGACGCGATCACGGTGAACCCGTACGACGTCCTGGAGACCGCCCGCGCCCTGCACGAGGGGCTGACCATGAAGCCGGAGGAGCGGGCCGAGCGCACGAAGCGGCTGTCCGCGGCGGCGACCGCGCTTCCCCCGGCCCAGTGGTTCCTGGACCAGCTGAACGCCCTGCGGGAGATTCAGCCGAGCTGAGCGGCCAGCTCCCGCAGCAGCCGTACGACGCCGGCGGGGCCATCGACGACGAGGTCCGCGCGCTCGGCCAGTTCGCCGACCTCGGTGCTGCCGCTGCACACCAGCAGTCCGGGGAAGCCGTCCGAGCGGAGCTTCTCGACGGCGGCGAAGGCGGGCAGGTCGCCGAGGTCGTCACCGGCGTAGAGGACGGACCGCGCGCCGGTCTCGCGGATGTGCTCCAGCAGGGCGACGCCCTTGTCCATGCCCGGCGGGCGCAGCTCCAGGACCATCCGGCCGGGTTCGACGATCAGGCCGTGCCGGGTGGCCAGGTCGGTGAGCGGGGCCCGCAGGGCTTCGAAGGCGGCCCGGGGGTCGGCGGCGCGGCGGGTGTGGACGGCGACGGCCCGGCCGCCCTTCTCCTCGACCGAGACCCCGGTGACCGAGACACCCGACCGGTCCCCGGCGGCGGCCAGGACCCGCGGGAGTTCGGCGCGGACGGCGGCCACTCCGGGGTGCGGGGCGGGGGCGCTGAGGGCGCCGGTGCGGGCGTCCCAGCGTTCGGCGCCGTAGTGGCCGAGGACGGAGAGGTGCTCCAGTCCCTCGGCCCCGGCGAACCCGCCGTGCCGTACGGCGACCTCGGCGGGCCGGCCCGTGATGACGGCCACGGCGGCGACCTTCGGCGCGAGGGCCGTGAGCGCGGGGACGGCGTCGGGGTGCGCCCGGGCGTCCTCCGGGTTCTCGACGATCGGGGCGAGAGTGCCGTCGAAGTCGAGCGCGACGAGGGTGGTGGAGGGCCGGCCGACGATCGCGTCGAGTGCGGCGCGGCCCGCCCGGGTGACCGGAACGGGGAGAGAGAGGGGCTCGGGTTCCGTGGAGTGCGTCTCGTGGGTGCCCATACGGCGACGATAGCCAACGCGCGCCGGCTACTGACGCTCCCCCCGCCTGGCCTCCCGCACTCTGCGCAGTCTGTTCACCGTGACCGGGTCGTGGGCCAGGGCGCGCGGGTCGTCCAGGAGGGCGTTGAGGAGTTGGTAGTAGCGGACCGGGGACAGGTCCAGTTCCTCGCGTATCGCCCGTTCCTTCGCGCCGGGGCCGGAGAACCCGCGCCGCTCCAGGGCGAGGATGTCCCGCTCCCCCGCCCCCAGCTCGTCCGCTTCCGTTCGCCGCTCCATGCCCGCACGGTAGCGCCCGCCACCGACAGCGGCTCAGCGACCCGGCTCAGCGGGCCGGTTCAGCGGCCCGGTTCAGCGGCCCGGTTCAGCCGGCCCGCTGAGCGGCCCGGTTCAGCGTCTCGGCTGAGCAGCCCGGCCCAGCACCCGGCCCAGCGGAACCGGCTCAGCAGCCCGGCTCAGCGGGCCACCCGGTGGCCCCGGTCAGCCGTCGGAGCCGACGTCCAGCGTCGCGGCCGTGGTCTGGAGCCCGCCCAGCACGTCGGCCGGGCTGCCGTTCGCGGTCACGGCCTGGCCGATCCGCTTCTTGATCTCCGCGCTGACCTTCGCCCAGGAGGTCCGTCCGACGGGGTAGGTCTCGGAGAGCGCGAGCTGGTCGAGGAACGGCTTGAGGTCGGCGTCCTCCTTGGCCGCGCTCATGACCTGGGAGGCCGAGTTGGTGACCGGCAACAGGTCGTACTCGCGGGAGAAGTCCAGCACGTTCTTCTCGCTGTAGACGTAGTCGAGGAAGTCGCCGACCTGCTCGGCGTGCCCGTTCTGCTTGAAGGCGGTCATCCAGTCGGCGACGCCCATGGAGACCTTGGTCGGGCCGGCGACGCCGGGCATCGGCACCATGCCGAACTTCACGCCCTTGCTCTCGGCCGCCTTCATCAGCGAGGGGTGCCCGTTGAGCATGCCCACGTCGCCGGCGGCGAACGCGGTGAACGCGGCGGCCCGGTTCAGCTTGTCCGGGGCGACCGGCCCGGTGAGGCCCTTGCCGACCAGGTCGTCCTTCAGCCAGTCGAAGGTCTCGACGTTCTCGGTGGAGTCGATGCTGTAGGCGCTGACGGTCTGGGTGTAGCCGCCCCCGCCGCTGAGCAGCCACTGCAGGGTCTCGGCCTGCGCCTCCTCGGGCCCGAGGGGGAGCGCGTACGGGTACTTCACGCCCTCGTCCTTGAGCGCCTTCGCGTCCTCGGCGAGCTCGGCCCAGGTGGTGGGCGGGGTCAGGCCGGCCTTCGCGAAGAGGGTCTTGTTGTAGAACAGCAGCCGCGTGGAGGAGGCGAACGGCATGCCGTACTGCACCCCGCGCACCTCGCCCGCGTTGGCGAGCTGGGAGACGAAGTCGGCCTCGACGGGGATGGAGAGCACATCGCTCACCCGGTAGAGCCGGTCGGCGGCCGCGTAGTCGGCGTAGGCGCCTATCTGGGCCATGTCGGGGGCCTTGCCCGCGTCGACCATCGCCTTGACCTTGGCGTCCACGTCGTTCCAGGAGTAGACGGTCACGTCGACGGTGACGCCGGGGTGGTCCTTCTCGTACGCCTCGACGAGCTTGTCCCAGTACTTCTTCGAGCTGTTGGCGCTGCTGTCGCCGTAGTCGGCGGCGACGAGTCTCAGCGTGACGTCGTCGGAGTCTCCGGTCAGTCCGCAGCCGGTGAGGACCGCGGCCATGCCGAGGGCGGACACCCCCGCGACCGTTCCCGTGATCGTTCCTGACTTCCGTGCCCGCCGCTGCACCGTGATGCTCCCAATTGATTGATCATACCAATGGACCGTTATCCGGATTAAGGTCTACACCACCCCTGTGGACTAGACCTCTTTCGGGCCTCCGCGGCGGCACGGTACCCCCAAGAGACGTGAGTGGACTAGACCTCTTGCCGTTCCTCGGTCCACACTGTCCCCGTGAGACATGTCATCGCCCTCGACGTGGGCGGCACCGGGATGAAGGCCGCACTGGTCGGCGCGGACGGCGCACTGCTGCACCGGGCCCGCCGGCCCACCGGCCGCGAGCGCGGACCCGACGCGGTCGTCGCCGGCATCCTCGACTTCGCCGCCGAGCTGCGCGGACACGGCGCCCGGCAGTTCGGCGAACCCGCGGCCGCGGCGGGCGTCGCCGTGCCCGGCATCGTCGACGAGGCGAACGGCGTCGCCGCCTACGCGGCCAACCTGGGCTGGCGGGACGTACCCCTGCGGGCCCTGCTCGCCGACCGCCTCGGCGCCCCCGTGGCCCTCGGACACGACGTGCGCACCGGTGGCCTCGCCGAGGGCCGGATCGGTGCGGGCCGGGGCGCGGACCGGTTCCTGTTCGTGGCGCTGGGCACCGGCATCGCGGGCGCGATCGGCGTCGACGGCCGGGTCGAGGCCGGCGCCCACGGCTTCGCGGGCGAGATCGGCCACATCGTCGTACGGCCCGGCGGAATCCCGTGTCCGTGCGGACAGCACGGCTGTCTGGAGCGCTTCTCGTCGGCGGCGGCGGTCAGCGAGGCCTGGGCGGCGGCCTGCGGAGACCCGGAGGCGGACGCCGCGGACTGCGCGAAGGCCGTCATGTCCGGCGACCCGAACGCCGTCCGGATCTGGCAGACGGCCGTGGACGCGCTCGCCGACGGCCTGGTCACCGCCCTCACCCTGCTCGACCCCCGCACGCTCGTCATCGGTGGCGGCCTCGCGGAGGCGGGGGAAACCTTGTTCACACCACTACGGGACGCGGTCCGCCACCGGGTGACCTTCCAGAAGCTGCCCGAGATAGTCCCGGCGGCCCTGGGCGACAGCGCGGGTTGCCTGGGTGCGGGCCTACTGGCCTGGGATCTCCTCGACACAACCGACGGTATGGAGGTAGCAACCTGATGGCCACCCCCTCAGGGGCGCGGGGAACTGCGCGACAAGCCGCAGCGCGCCCGCAGCCCGCAACCGGCGCACGGAGGCAGGTACTCACCGGCGCCAGGGTGGTACTGCCCACGGGCACGGTCCCGGACGGCCGCGTCACGATCGACGGCACGAAGATCGCCGCCGAAGCCCCGCACGGGACCCCGCAGGGAACCGCGACGGTGATCGACGTGACCGGCCACTGGCTGGTCCCCGGCTTCATCGACCTGCACAACCACGGCGGCGGCGGAGCCTCCTTCTCCGGCCCGGCCGAGGACGTCCAGCAGGCCATCCACACCCACCGGCTGCACGGCACCACCACCCTCGTCGCCTCGACCGTCACCGACGACATGGACATCCTGATCCGGCAGGCCGGCCTGCTGAGCGAGCTGGCCGAGCAGGGCGACCTGGCCGGCATCCACTTCGAGGGCCCCTTCATCTCGCCGTGCCGCAAGGGCGCGCACTCCGAGGCGCTGCTGCGCGACCCCGACCCGGCGGCGGTGCGCAAGCTGATCGACGCCGCGCGCGGCCAGGCCCGGATGGTCACCCTGGCGACGGAACTCCCCGGCGGCCTGGACTCCGTACGGCTGCTCGCCGAGCACGGCGTGATCGCCGCCGTCGGTCACACGGACGCGACGTACGAGCAGACGGTGCAGGCCATCGAGGCCGGAGCCACCGTCGCCACGCACCTCTTCAACGCGATGCCGCCGCTCGGCCACCGCTCCCCCGGCCCGATCGCCGCGCTCCTGGAGGACGAGCGGGTGACGGTCGAGCTCATCAACGACGGCACCCACCTGCACCCGGCCGCCCTGGAGCTGGCGTTCCGTCACGCGGGTCCGGGCCGGGTGGCGTTCATCACGGACGCGATGGACGCGGCCGGCATCGGCGACGGCCGCTATCTGCTCGGCCCGCTGGAGGTCGAGGTCAGCGAGGGCGTGGCCCGGCTGGTGGAGGGCGGCTCGATCGCGGGCTCCACCCTCACCCAGGACCGCGCCTTCCAGCGGGCGGTGACGATCGACAGGCTGTCCGTCGAGGACGTGGTCGCCGCGCTGTCCGCCAACCCGGCCCGGCTGCTGGGCGTCGACGACCGGGTGGGCTCGCTGGAGCCGGGCAAGGACGCCGACCTGGTCCTGCTGGACGAGAACTTCGAACTGAAGGGCGTGATGCGCAAGGGGGATTGGGTGGTGGATCCCCAACTGGCCTGAAACGTCCCCCCGCACAGGGACGGTGGCCGACCCGCGCTCTGGGCCGGTCGCCGTCTCTTTGGCATGATCAGGCCTCCGAAGACCGGAAGAGTTCCGGAACCGTTCATGCGGACATGCGGACACGCCATCAGGGGAGGTCGGGCCAGGTGATCCTCACCGTCACCCTGAACACCGCTCTCGACCTCACCTATCGCGTGCCCGCGCTGCGGCCGCACGCCACGCACCGGGTGACCGACGTGCGGGAACGGCCCGGCGGCAAGGGGCTGAACGTCGCCCGGGTGCTGGCGGCGCTCGGCCACCAGGTGACGGTGACCGGCTTCGTGGGCGGCCCCACCGGCCGCGTCGTCCAGGAACGCCTCACCGCCGCGACCGGGATCGTGGACGCGCTCGTGCCGGTCGCCGGGACCACCCGCCGCACGGTCGCCGTCGTCGACGCCCGCACCGGCGACGCGACCCAGCTGAACGAACCCGGCCCGGTGATCGCGCCGGCCGAGTGGTCCGCCTTCCAGGAGGCGTACGAGGGGCTGCTCGCCGGCGCCGACGCGGTGGCCCTGTGCGGCAGCCTGCCGCCGGGCGTGCCGGTGGGCGCGTACGCGGTCCTGGTGCGCACGGCACGGGCCGCGGGCGTCCCGGTCCTGCTGGACACGAGCGGGGAACCGCTTCGCCGGGGGGTCGCCGCCCGCCCGGACATCGTCAAGCCGAACGCCACCGAACTGGCCGAACTCACCGGCTCGCACGAGCCGTTGCGGGCCACCCAGGACGCCCGGCGGCGCGGCGCGCACGCCGTCGTGGCCTCGCTGGGCGTGGAGGGGCTGGTCGCGGCGACCCCGGAGGGCCGCTGGCGCGCGGTCCCGCCCGCCCGGATCCACGGCAACCCGACGGGTGCCGGCGACTCCCTGGCCGCCGGGCTGCTCTCCGGCCTGGTCGACCGTCTGCCGTGGCCGGAGCGCCTGGCCCGAGCCCTCGCCCTGTCCGCGGCGACCGTACTGGCCCCGGTGGCAGGCGAGTTCGACCACTCCGCCTACGAGGAGCTGCTGGGGCGGCTCACGGTGATCCCGGAGGTCACCGCGGCCTGAACCCCGGGGGCAGCCGGGTCAGTCCTTGACCTGACCGGCCTTCAGGTACAGCTGGTCGAGCAGGACGTTGCACTTGTCGCCGTCCTGGCAGGAGACCGAGATCGTGTTGGTGCCCTTGGTCAGCGTGGGCCAGGAGTAGGTCTTCGTCCAACCCTTGGCGAAGTCGCCGTCCTTGGCGTGGGCGAAGTTGCCCAGGTTGAGCTTGCTGCCGAAGGTCTTGCCGTTGACGGTGAGGGTCATCGACTGGTCCTCACCGGCCGCGCTGTAGTGCGCGAAGACGGTGTACGTGCCGTCCGACGGGATGCCGTTGACCGTCCAGGTGACGGAGTTGCCGACCTGGTTGAGGTTGCCGACGTAGACGCCACCGGCCGCCTGCGCGCCCTGCACGTCCGAGGCCAGCGCGGCGCTGCCGCCGAGGTTCAGCGCCTTCGCGTCGGCCTTCGGCAGCTCGGCCTCGTTCCCGCCGTCGTCGGCCGACTCGCTGGGCGAGGCGCTCGCGGAGGCGGAGGCGGAGGACGACACCTGGTCGCTCGCCTTGTTGTCGTCGGAGCCGTCGTCGCCGTTGGCCATGGCGACCACGATGCCGATCACGACCGCGGCGACCACCGCGACCGCGCCGATCAGCAGGCCCTTGGTGTTGGGGCCGCGGCCCCGCCCGCCGCCGCCCTGCACGGGCTGCCGGCCGGTGGAGGGCCCGCCGCCCGCGCCGAAGCTCTCGGGCGCCGAGTAGTGCGCGTTCGGCTGGCCGTACGCGCCCTGCTGAGGAACCGTCGGCGGCTGCCCGTACTGCGCGGTCTGCTGCTGCCCGTACTTGCGCTCGCCGACCGCGCGCACTCTGCTGACCGAGTTGGGGTAGCCGTAGCCACCGCCGGAGGGCGGCTGCGCGCCGTTGGCCTGGCCGTCGGCGTAGAGGTAGCCGAACGGGTCGTCGTCCTCGGGCGTACTCGCGCCGTTAGTGCCGGACGTCATCCCTTGGTACTCCTCAGCAAGTGCGGGTCGGATGCGATGGTGCGGTCAGACTGGCGAGCCTACCCTCCCCCATCCTCGAATTCACTCGGACGGTGGCACCCCCACCGGATGGCCCACACAGGTGACTCTGATCACATCAGCTCGCTGACCTGGTGATCATCCCGCACGCCGGTGCTGTTTGGGACGAGATCGTTTCTCGACGTACATGCGTTCGTCGGCGGACTTCAGCACTTCGTCCGCGGTCATCCCGCAATGTGCCCAGCCGATGCCGAAGCTCGCGCCCACCCGCACGGCCCGGCCCTCGGCGCGGATCGGCTGGATGATCTCGTTGCGCAGCCGTACGGCCAGGTCGGCCGCGTCGGCACGGCCGAGGCCGTCGGCGAGGATCACGAACTCGTCGCCGCCGAGCCGGGCGACCGTGTCGCCGTCGCGGACCTGGCGGGAGAGGCGGCGGGCGACCTCGATGAGGACCGCGTCGCCGGCGTTGTGGCCGAACCGGTCGTTGATCGACTTGAAGCCGTCGAGGTCGCAGAAGAGGACCGCGAGCCCCTTGGTGCCGTCGTCGCGGCCCTCCTCGGGCGCGGCGGTGTGCACATGGTGGTCGTAGCCGTCGAAGGACTCGGCGCCGGCGGGCCGGTAGTCGAAGCCGTGCCCGTTGGCGTCGAAGGCGGCGTGGCCGTAGGCCGTGTCCATGGCGTCGACGGCGGCGGGGAGGGTGGACTGCGGGCGCTGACAGAGCCGGGCGGAGAGCCGCGAGCGCAGTTCGGCGGAGTTCGGCAGTCCGGTGAGGGAGTCGTGCGAGGCGCGGTGGGCGAGCTGGAGCTCGCGGCGCTTGCGGTCCTCTATGTCCTCGACGTGGGTGAGGAGGAAGCGGGGCCCGTCGGCCGCGTCGGCGACGACGGAGTTGCGCAGGCTGACCCAGACGTAGGTGCCGTCCCGGCGGCCGAGGCGGAGTTCGGCGCGCCCGCCCTCGGCGGAGGTGCGGAGCAGGGTGCCTATGTCCTCGGGGTGGACGAGGTCGGAGAAGGAGTAGCGGCGCATCGCGGAGGCGGGGCGGCCCAGCAGGCGGCACAGGGCGTCGTTGGTCCGGAGTATCCGCCCGTGCTGGTCGCCGCCCATCTCGGCTATCGCCATGCCGGAGGGGGCGTACTCGAAGGCCTGCCGGAAGCTTTCCTCACTGGCGCGCAGGGCCTGCTGCTCGCGTTCGAGCCGGACCAGTGCCCGCTGCATATTCGCACGTAGACGCGCGTTGCTAACCGCGATGGCGGCCTGGAAGGCGTACATCTGGAGGGCTTCGCGCCCCCACGCGCCGGGCCGTCGGCCGTTGCGCGGCCGGTCCACGGACAGGACGCCTATCAGCTCACCGCAGGTGCCCCCGCTGCCGGGGGCGGCGGGCATGTACATGGGGGCGAAGAGGCGGTCCGAGGGATGCCACTCGTCCTCGAAGCGGGGGGCGGGTCCGTCGGTGTACCACTGGGGCACGTCGTCGTCGTCGAGGACCCAGCCCTCGGTGTGGGGTATGAAGATCAGGTCGCCCCAGGTCTCCCCCATGGCGAGGCGCCGGTCCCATGAGTCGCGCGAGCCGACCCGGCCGGTGATGAGGGCCTCGGCGGCCGAATTACCGGCGAACGCGGCGACCACGAGATCGCCGTCCGGGCGCACGAGGTTGACGCACGCCAGCTCGTACCCGAGTGCCGTGACCACGCCGTCGGCGACGGTCTGCAAGGTGTCGGCCAGGCTGCGGGCCGTGTTCATGTCGGCCATGACCTGGTGCAGCTGTCGCAGGGACGCAAGGCGGACGTACGGCTCCGACTCGGTCTCCATGTGTTTCGCCCTCCCCCCGAGACTTCGCAGCGAATCAAGGGTTGTCTTCGGCGTAACGTCGTTTCTGGTGCTGTGTTGTCGGTGTGTGTCTCCTTGTGACGCCTCCGCCACTGAATCACAGCGCGCTGCCCACTCGGTACACAGGGTCAACAATTAATGCTTCTTGTGACTCAAGTCACAGATGAAGATGAACATTTGAGTGGAGTTTCCGCGTTTTCCTGTGTGTTTCCTGAACACGGACAGACACGAACAGGCCCGGACGGGCACCGGAAAGGGAGCCGGAAGAAATCGGTCCACGGTCCTACGACCCTACTCGGGCGGAGGACCGATGCGGCGCGCACCGCGCGGACACTAGCGTTTCGGACATGCCCCCAGACGTACTCGAGCCTGCTGCGCTCAAGACCGTGTCCGACACCCTCTCCAGGCATGCTGAGGGGGTGAGCAACGACGAGTTCCGCGCCGCCATGTCCCGGCTCGCCGACGGCGTGGTCCTGGTGACCGCCCGGGAACCGTCCCTCGACCCGGACGACCCCGGGGCGCCGGACGGTGAGGACGTCGGCATGACCGCGACGGCGTTCATGTCGGTCTCCCTGGACCCACCACTGGTCCTGGTCGGTCTGCGCACGGGCTCCCGGATGGACGACCTGCTCGACGAGCAGCCCCTGTGGGCGGTATCGGTGCTGTCCGAGAACCAGCGGCACATCGCCGGCCGCTTCGCCATGAAGGGCCGCATCAGCGACCGGCTGCTCTTCGAGGACCTCCCCTGCACCCGCGGCGAGGTCGCCGGCGCGCCCCTGCTCGGCGGCGCCCTGGCGACCCTGGAGTGCCGCACCGAGCAGCGGGTCGCGGCCGGCGACCACACCCTGGTGATCGGCCGCGTGCTCACCGCGTCGGCGCCGAGCGCGGACGACGGTCCGTTGGTGCATTTCCGGGGCCGTTACCGGCAGTTGGGGTGACGCCGGAAATGCCGTGGCCGCCCGACGAGTGGTCCGCCTAGGGTGCCCGTATGACGACTCCCGGACCCCGTCTCGAGAAGATCACTCCCTCGAACTTCGAAGCCGCGACCGGCATTCGGGTCCGCCCCGAGCAGGAATTCGCGGTCTCTCCGGTGATGCAGTCGCTCGCGGAGGCCCACGTTCATCCCGCGGGGGTCGCCTGGCCACGCCTGATCATGGACGGCGACCGGCCCGTCGGGTTTCTGATGGCCTTTCTCGACATCGACTGGAACGGACGCGGCGACGGCGGCCCGGTCCGCTCCGGACTGTGGCGGCTGAACATCGCCGCCGGCGAACAGGGCCGCGGCTACGGCCGGTTCGCGGTGGAGTCCGTCGCCGCGGAACTGCGCCGCCGGGGCACCGAGGAGCTGTACGTGACCTGGCACGAGGGCGAGAACGGTCCCGAGGACTTCTATCTCAAGCTGGGCTTCCGGAAGAACGGGGAGACCAGCGAGGGGGAGACGGTCGGCGTCCTCTCACTGGACTGACCACCGCCTCCGGCCCCGGCGCCCCGCCTTCCACGACTAGAGCAGGGCCACGTCCAGTTCGGAGATGCGGCCGAGGTCGGCCACGACGTCGATCACGGCGATCCGGCCGCCGCGCACGAACGTGAAGCTGATCGTCCGCTCCACCCGGTCGTCGAACAGCACCGCCAGTCCGGTCGCGCCGTCGATGAGGGCGGGCCGGGCCACGGCGCCGACGAAGGCGAAGCTGGACGCGCCCGACGCGACCGCCGCCGCGCCCGTGACCACGCCGGCCTCGGAGCGGGCCACGACATCCGGGTCCAGCACGGCGAGCAGCCCGTCGAAGTCCCCGTCCCGGGCGGCGGCCAGGAAGGCGTCGACGACCTTGCGCTGCCGGACGAGATCGACGTCCGGCTCCTGGGCGCCCCGCACCCGGCGCCGGGCCCGGCTGGCGAGCTGCCGGGCGGCTTCCGGGGTCCGGTCGACGATGCTCGCGACCTCCTCGTAGGGCACGCCGAACAGGTCGTGCAGCACGAACGCCAGCCGCTCGCCGGGGGTGAGGGTGTCCAGGACGACGAGGAGCGCGACGCCCACGGAGTCGGCGAGCAGCGCGTCCTGCGCCGGATCGGCCGCCTCGGAGGACGCGGCCGACGAGGTCGGCGTCCAGTGCTCCAGCGGCTCCTCGGCCCGGGAGCGGCGCGAACGCAGCATGTCCAGGCAGACCCGGCCGACGACCGTCGTCAGCCAGCCCGCCAGGTTGTCGATCTCCCTGCCCGCGCTCCCGCCACCGCTCCGGCTGAGCCGTACCCACGCCTCCTGCACGGCGTCGTCGGCCTCGGCGGCGGACCCGAGCATGCGGTGCGCGACGGCACGCAGGCGGCTGCGGTGCGCCTCGAAGCGCTCGGCGAGGAAGTCGTCGTCGCCTGTTGCCATCGTTCGTCACATCCCTGCTCGCGGTTGACTGTCATGTAGCTGACGGATGGCGCACCCGAGATGTGACACGCGCACGCAAGGTGCCGGGAAATTCGATCAGTACCAGTCAGGAGCGATCCCGCCCGGTCAGCCCCAGTCCCGCCCGTCCCGGCCCCGCTTCGTCTGCGAGCGCTGCTTCTTCTCCCGCAGCCGACGCTCGTTGATCCCGCGCGGGATCCGGGTCGGCCGACGCTGCTTGGGCGGCGGGGCGGTGGCCTCGGCGAGAAGGGCGGCGAGGCGTACGGCGGCCGTCTCACGGTTGCGCCACTGGGAGCGGTGCTCGGAGGCGCGGACGGCGACGACGCCGTCGACCAGCCGACCGGCCAACCGCTCGAGCGCCCGCGCCTTCCACACCTCGGGCAGCGCCTCGGTGCGCGCGAGGTCGAAGCGGAGCTCCACCTGCGAGTCGCTGGTGTTGACGTGCTGCCCGCCCGGCCCCGAAGACCGCGAGAAACGCCACATGAGCTCGGCCTCGGGAAGCGAGACGGAGCCGCGGACGACATAGGGACCAGACATGCCGACCATGTTCCCGCTCGCGGCGCCCCCACGTCACGCGAATATCCCCGGTCTCCGAAACCCGCCGGAAGCCTCCTTGGTAAAGAAAGTAAAGAAACGCGGAGTGGCGGGGAACCTTGAGCACCCTTCGCTGCGTTCATAGGGATAGCTGTAGCTTCGTGGCCGTACGAAGCCCCGTACGAAGCCGTACGCAACGAGGGAAGGACTCCCAACCATGGCTGTAAGCCTGTCCAAGGGTGGCAACGTCTCGCTCACCAAGGAGGCTCCGGGCCTGACCGCCGTCACCGTGGGCCTCGGCTGGGACGTCCGCACCACCACCGGCGTGGACTTCGACCTCGACGCCTCGGCGATCGCGGTCAACCTGCAGGGCAAGGTCTACTCCGACGGTCACTTCGTCTTCTTCAACAACAAGCAGACGCCGGACCAGACCATCGTCCACACGGGCGACAACCGCACCGGCGAGGGCGCGGGCGACGACGAGGCGATCAACGTCAACCTGGCCGGTCTCCCGGCCGACATCGACAAGATCGTCTTCCCGGTCTCGATCTACGACGCGGAGAACCGCTCGCAGAACTTCGGCCAGGTCCGCAACGCCTACATCCGCATCGTCAACCAGGCCGGCGGCGCCGAGATCGCCCGCTACGACCTCTCGGAGGACGCGGCCACCGAGACGGCCATGGTCTTCGGCGAGCTCTACCGCAACGGCGCGGAGTGGAAGTTCCGCGCGGTCGGCCAGGGCTACGCGTCGGGCCTCGTGGGCATCGCCCAGGACTTCGGCGTCAGCGTCTGAGTCTCGCGGTCTGAGTCTCGCGGTCTGAGTCTCGCCGTCTGGGTCGCGCCGTCTGGGTCGCGCGCCCACGCACGCCTCATCGGAGCCCCCGGCCACCCGGCCGGGGGCTCCGCGGCTTTCTTGACGCGTCCGGTCCACTGACCAGTTCGGTCCACCTGACCAGTTCCGCCTACCTGGCGAGTTCGGCCGGTTCGTCCAGCCGGGTCAGCTTCCGCGGGTTCCTCATCAGATAGACCCGGGTGACCCGCCCGTTCTCCACCACGACGCTCACCGCGGTCGGCTCGCCGTCGATCTCGAACCGGCCCGCGGGCGCGCCGTTGAGCCACACGGTCGTCGTCTCGAACGCGGCCGCCGCCGGCCGGTCGGCACGCGCGAGCACCCTCGCCACCGGTTCGGCCCCGTGGACCGGCGCCGTCGCGGCGGCCGCGAGCCCGCCGCCGTCGGCGATCAGCACCACGTCCGGCGCCATCACCTCCATCAACTCGTCCAGCCGCCCGGTGCGCAACGAGGCCAGGAACCGCTCCACCACGGCCCTCTGCTCCGTCCGGCTCACCCGCACCCGCGGCCGCCGGGCCGCCACATGCTCGCGGGCCCGCCGCGCGATCTGCCGCACCGTGGCCGCGGACTTGCCCGTCGCCTCGGCGATCTCGCCGTACGCCAGGTCGAAGACCTCGCGGAGCACGAACACCGCCCGCTCCGTCGGCCCGAGCGTCTCCAGCACGGTCAGCATGGCGATCGAGACGCTCTCCGCGAGCTCGACGTCCTCGGCGACGTCGGGGCTGGTCAGCAGCGGCTCCGGAAGCCACTCACCCACGTAGTCCTCGCGGCTGCGCGACAACGCGCGCCGCCGGTTGAGGGCCTGCCGCGTGACGATCCGGACGAGGTACGCCCGCGGGTCACGCACCTGGGACTGGTCGACGTCGGCCCATCGCAGCCAGGACTCCTGCAGCACGTCCTCGGCGTCGGCGGCCGACCCGAGCAGTTCGTAGGCGACCGTGAACAGCAGGCTGCGATGGGTGACGAAGGGGGAACCGGTCATGCCGTCGACGCTGCCCGGGACTTCGAAGGACGCGCGGCCAGCGGCAGCTCGCACACGTCGGAGTAGCCCTGCGAGGTGATCCCGTGCGCCGTGTTGCTCCTGGTCGACAGGTTGGCGAAGCCGATGAACAGGGTGAGTTCGACCAGCGCCGCCGGGCCGAGCCCGTCCAGCAGCCGCGCCGACAGCTCGTCGGTGACGGTCGTCGGCGTGTTCGTCATGGCCTCGGCGTACTCCAGCACGTCCCGCTCCAGCGGGGTGAACACGTCCGCCTCCCGCCAGCGCGGCACCTGGCTCGCCTTGGCCAGGTCCAGGTTCTGGTTCAGCGCCACGAAGTAGTTGATGTCGAGGCACCAGCTACAGCCGACCTGCGCGGCGACGGCCATGTGCGCGAACGTCTTCAGGCTCTCGTCGGCCGCGTTCCACGCACCCACCTTCGCCGAGAACTCCTGGTTGGACAGGGCCACCTCGGGGTTGTTGAACACCACCTCGAGCGGCTCGGGCACGGCGCCGAGCTGCTTGATCAGGTTCTCCCTCAACTCGGTGGGGAGCTCGGCCTTCGGTATACGCGGTGTCATGCTGCTCTCCTCGTCCGGCGGCCTGTTCGGCGCGTTCGGCCTGTTTGGCATGAAGACACCGCCGGGTCGGCGAATGTGACATCCGGTGCTACCACGTGAGTCCGGGGCCGTCCGACTAGCGTGCTCCCCATGCTCCTCAGCGCGCTCCCCCTCACCGTCGACCACGACATCCCCGCGCCCCTCCTCACCGAACTCACCGCGCTCTACGCCTCCCAGCACGCGTTCCACGCCCTCAGCGGTGACTTCCCGGACCCGGACGACATCCGGCCGGAGCAGGTGGCGGCGGCGCTCGCGCGGGAACTGGCGCACGAGGGGGTGGAGGTGCTCCTCGCCCGCAGTCAGGGGCGGCTGACCGGGGTCGTGGTCACGCTCGACCGGCATCCCGACCCGGCCGATCCCGATCCATGGGTCGGATTGCTGATGGTGGACGCGGCCCTGCAGGGGCAAGGACACGGCAGGCGGATCGTCCAGCAGGTCGAGGACCGCTTCCGGGCGGCCGGGCGCGACGCCCTGCGACTCGCCGTACTCGACGCCAACCCCGAGGGGCTCGCCTTCTGGACCGCCCTCGGATACCAGGTCATCGGGCACCGGCCCGACCTCCGACTCGGCCGGCCCTGCGCCGTGTTGCGCAAACCGCTGCGCACGTCCCGCCGTGCGGCCCGGGTCGCCGTCGTCGATCCGCAGGGCGCCGTCCTCCTCTTCCGGTACCACGACGCCGACGTCGGCATCCACTGGGCGCTGCCCGGCGGCGGTCTGGAGGAGGGCGAGTCGCCGCGTGCGGGGGCGCTGCGGGAGCTGCGCGAGGAGACCGGGTGGGCGGACCTGGAGCCGGGGCCCCTGCTGTGCACCTGGGAACACGACTTCACCCGCATGGGCATCCTCGTCAGCCAGCACGAGCACATCTACGTCTCCCCCGGCCCGCGTCGCGAACCCGGCGGGCCCGACCTCGCGGCCTCCCACGCCTCGGACGGCATCCTCGGCTGGCGCTGGTGGCCGCGTGCGGAGCTCGCGCGGGAGGCGGAGCCGGTGTGGCCGCCCGGCCTCGCCCGGCTGCTCGACGCGTGGGAGGCGGAGAGCGGCCACCGCCGTCCGGGACCCGCGTGACGGCGCCGGCTCACGGGCGGGCGGGCTTGCCCTCCCCGTACAGCCAGTCCGCCCAGATCTCGTCGAAGTCCTCGTCCGGCGCCTGTTCCTCCACGTACGCCGTGAAGTCGGCGGTGCCGACGCTGCCATGGCGGTGGGCGGCGGCCCAGCCCTGCACGATGTCGTAGAAGGCGTCGTCGCCGACGGTCCGGCGGATGCGGTGGATCACCATCGCGCCGCGCTGGTAGACGGGGGTGTCGGAGATGTGTGCCGCGCTCGTCGGCTTCGCGGGCGGGAACGCCCACAGGTCCTCGTACGCGTCCTCGCCGTGGTCGTACAGCTCCGTGAACGTCTCCTCCGCCGTGTCGCCGCCCTCGTCCTCCGTCCACAGCCACTCGGCGTAGGTCGCCAGGCCCTCGTTGAGCCACATGTCCTGCCAGCTCTTCGGCGTGACGGAGTCGCCGAACCACTGGTGGGCCGTCTCGTGGACGAGGGTCGCCAGGTCGAGGCCGGGGTAGACGGGACGGCTCTGGGTCTCCAGGGCGTACTCGACGTCCTCGGGACGGTCGACGATCGCGCCGGTGGAGGAGAACGGGTAGGGGCCGAAGTTGTACTGCGCCCACTCCATGACCTCGGGGAGCCGGGCGAGCACCTTGCGGCTCGCGGCCACCTGGGACGGGTCCACGGCGATGTACACCGGCAGCCCGTCCTTCGCCCCGGCGCCGGAGCCGGTGGCCGTACCGGTGCCGGTGCCGGTGGAGCGAGGGAGGGTGGAGCGGGTGACGGTGTAGCGGCCGATCGCGACGGTCGCCAGATAACTCGCCATCGGCTCGGCGGTGTGCCAGGTGAAGGTCGTACGGCCGTCCTCCGCCGTCGTCGCACTGCGCAACTCGCCGTTGGAGACGGCCGTCAGGCCCTTCGGGACGGTCACGGCGATGTCGTACGACGCCTTGTCGGAAGGATGGTGGTTGCCGGGGAACCAGGCCATGGAACCGGTCGGCTCACCGAGGGCGAGCGCTCCGTCCGCGGTGCGCAGCCAGCCCTCCTTCGAGCCGTCCGGGTCGGTGATCGTCCGCGGGCTGCCGGAGTAGCGGACCCGGACCTCGAAGGTCTCCCCGTCGGACAGGGCGCCGGGCGGCCGGACGATCAGCTCCTGGCCGTCCCGGCGGAACCCGGCCGTGTCGCCCCCGACGGTCACCTCCTCGACCTTCATGCCCGCCAGATCGAGGTCGAAGGCGGCGAGGTCCTCGGTCGCGCGGGCGGTGACGACGGCGGTGCCGGTGAGCCGGCTGCCGTCGGGGGTGTAGGCGAGGGTGAGGCCGTAGTGGGAGACGTCGTAGCCGCCGTTGCCCGCCTTCGGGAAGTACGGGTCGCCGACGCCCGGTGCGCCCGAGGCGTCCCGGGCCTGGGCGCCCGAGGTGTCCGGCGCCCCCTCGTCGTCGCACGCGGTCAGGGCGAGCACGAGAGCCGCGGCGGCCACGGCGGCCACCGCGGGGACAAGGCGTACCGATCGGGACATGTCAGTGATCTTATGGGGCCGACCGGCTCTCGTGCGGGGGCGTGACACCATCGCCTACGTGCTCGACATCGGCTACGCCCTCTCCAACCGCTTCCCGGACCCGCCGCAGAAGGACTACCGGCGCGCGGACGTCCACAGCCTCCGCCACGACCTGTTCTGCGGCGACGTCTACCTCGCCGACACCAAGGCGGACCGTGAGCTGTCCACAGCCTGGGGATGGGTGCCGGTACTGGACTTCGCGTGGGCGCTGTGCGACATCGTGGAGCTGATCGACCAGGACCCGGCGGGCTCCCGCGCCTCCCGCCCGCAGTACGCGGAACTGGACTTCACCGAGTCCACCGACCGCATGCTGTTCGAGCGCCGCTTCGGCTGGGTGGACATCGAGGCCGACTGGATGCCGGCGGAGGAGCCCCCGCTCTCCTTCTCCCACGCCGAACTCCGCCGCGAGGCCCGCGACTTCCTGCACGACCTCCTCGCCGACCTGACCGACCTGCACGAGGACCTGGCCGAGAACCCGGCAATCTGGACACTTCAGGCCCGCTTCCCCCGAGTGAGGTAACCCTCCAGGGCCCGGGAAACCCTGCGCCTCGGCCCCCACGACCCGGACCCCGCGCTTCGACCTCCGCGCCTCGGCCCCCACGCCCCGGGACCCCGCACGTCGAACCGCGCGCCAACCTCAACGCCTCGGCCCCAGCCCCCGTGCCCCGGCATTCAGGCCCCGCGCCCCGCCCCCGGGGCCTCTCACCGCTTCCTCAGCCCTCCACCCTGATTCCCAGCTCCGCCGCCAACACGGGTGCCAGATCCAGCAGTTGGGCCGCGGAGATCACCGCGCCCGACAGTCGGTCCACGCCGCCCGCGAGGCCGAGTTCCACCGCGCCGCGCAGGTCGACGTCGGCCAGGGTCGCCGAGGTGAAGTCGGCGGACTTCAGGGCGCAGTCGACGAACTCGACCCGCTCCAGGCGGGCGCCGCCGAAGTCCGGCTCCACCAGGACACACGACTCGAAGACCACGTCCCGCAGCCGCGCCTGGCGCAGGTTCAGGTAGTCGATCTTGCCGCCGCGGATCACGACCCGTTCCAGGACGGCGCCGTACAACTGGGTGCCGCCCAGACGGGCGTCGAGCAGCTCGACATCGCGCAGGGTCGCCTCCGCCAGGTCGGTGCCGACGCCCCGGATGCCGCTGAGGACCGAGTCGAGGAAGCGGGTGTGGCGCAACCGCGTCTCGTCCAGCGCGCAGCCCGTCAGAGCGCAGTCCATGAAGCGGGCGCCCCCGCCGTCCTGCCCGGCGAGGTCCAGCTCGCGCAACTCCAAGCCGTCGTAGTCCCCGTCGGGCTCCAGCTCCCCGCCGCCGTACGGCTCCAGCGGTGGCAGCCGCACCTCCGGACGCCGCGCGCCCTTCACCGCCGCACCGCTCCTGCCGCCGGCCCTGTCGCCGGTGCTGCCGGTTCTCCCGGTCCCTGTCCTCGCCATGTCCCCATGCTGCACCCCACCACTGACAATCCCCTGCCCCCAATCCCCTGCCCGGCCTCCAGCAGCCGGAACGCCCTTGACCTCGACCAAGGTTCAGGTTGAAGGGTGGGAGCGGTCGGGCAACCAGCCCGTCCCGGACCCACCACCCACGGGGAAGCCCCATGCACGCCATCCGCCTCCACGCCTTCGGGCCCGCCGAGAACCTCCGCTACGAGGAGGTCGCCGACCCGGTGCCCGGCCCCGGCCAGGTCCGCCTCCTCGTCGAGGCGGCGGGCGTCCACCTCCTGGACACCGCCCTGCGTGAGGGCCTCCGGGGTCCGGCCCCCGTGCCGACGACCCTCCCCACCGTCCCCGGCCGGGAGGTCGCCGGCGTCGTCGAGGCGCTCGGCGAGGGCGTCCCCGACAGCTGGCTCGGCAGGCGCGTCGTCGCCCATCTCGGCTTCGCGCCCGGCGGGTACGCCGAACGCGCCGTCACGGACGTCGACCGCGTGCACGAGATCCCGCCGAACCTTGATCCCGCCCAGGCCGTCGCCATGATCGGCACGGGCCGGACGGCGCTGGGGATCCTCCAGTTCGCCGAGCTCGGGCCCGCGTCCGTCGCCGTGGTCACCGCGGCCGCGGGCGGCATCGGCACGCTCCTCGTGCAATACGCCAGGAACGCGGGCGCGACGGTCGTCGGACTGGCCGGCGGGCCGCAGAAGGTGGCCCGGGTCGCGGCGAACGGCGCCGACCTCGCCGTCGACTACACGGACACCGCCTGGCCCGCCAAGGTCCGGGCCCACCTGGGCGGCCGGACCGCCGACGTCGTCTTCGACGGGGTGGGCGGCGACGTCGCCCGTGCGGCCGTCGCCCTGCTCGGCCCCGCGGGCAGGCACCTCGTCTTCGGCTGGTCCGCCGAAGGCGTCCGCGACGGGAAGGGCTACTTCGTCGAGGGGGTCTCCCGGTCGGTCCTGGGGCCCGTGATGATCGAGAAGGCGGGCGGTCTGCGGGCCCTGGAACTCCGCGCCCTCGCCGAGGCGGCCGCCGGCCGGCTGACCCCGGCGGTGCAGACGTTCCCGCTCGCCGAGGCCGCCGCCGCGCACCGGGCGCTGGAGACCCGCGGAACGGTCGGGAAAGTCGTCCTGGTGCCGTGACCGGCGACAACCGGCCCAGGGATGCGATATAGCAGAATTCATGGTGTTCTGTCGGAATGAGTGTCACCCGGACAGGTGAATCCTCCGCCGACACCGGACCCGATCCCCGCCGCTGGTGGGGCCTGGTGATCATCGCTCTCGCCCAGCTCATGGTCGTCCTGGACGCGACGATCGTGAACATCGCGCTGCCCTCCGCACAGGAGGACCTGGGCATCTCCGACGGCGACCGCCAGTGGGTGATCACGGCCTACACCCTGGCCTTCGGCGGCCTGCTGCTGCTCGGCGGCCGCATCGCCGACCTGGTGGGCCGCAAACGCACGTTCGTCATCGGCCTGATCGGATTCGCCGTCGCCTCCGCGCTCGGCGGGGCGGCCACCGGCTCGGGCATGCTGTTCGGCGCCCGCGCCCTCCAGGGCGTCTTCGCGGCCCTGCTCGCCCCTTCCGCGCTCAGTCTCCTGACGACGACGTTCACCGACCCCAAGGAGCGCGGCAAGGCCTTCGGCATCTACGGCGCCCTCGCCGGCAGCGGCGCCGCGATCGGCTTCATCGTCGGCGGCCTGCTCACCGAGTACCTGGACTGGCGCTGGTGCCTGTACGTCAACGTGCCCATCGCCGTCATCGCCGTGTTCGGCGCCCTGGTGCTGCTCCACGACCGCCCCGGCCACACGGAGGTCCGGCTCGACGTGCCCGGCGCGGTGCTGGGCTGCGGCGGCCTGGTCGCGATCGTCTACGGCTTCAGCGAGGCCGAGCCGCGCGGCTGGACCGACCCCCTGGTGCTGGGGCTCTTCGCGGGCGGGATCGTGCTGCTCACGGCGTTCGTGTGGTGGCAGACGAAGGCGCGGGTGCCGCTGTTGCCCCTGCACATCATCAAGGACCGCAACCGCGCGGGCTGCTTCCTGACCATGGGCCTGGCCATCATCGGGATGTTCGGCCTGTTCCTGTTCATGACCTACTACCTCCAGGTCATCCTCGGCTACTCCCCCCTCAGGACGGGCCTCGCCTTCCTCCCGCTCACCGTGGCGATCATCATCGGCTCCACCCAGATCTCCGCCCGGCTGATGAACCGCGTGCCGCCGCGCATGCTGATGGTCCCCGGCATGCTCCTCGCCTCGGGCGGCATGGTGATCCTGACCCAGATGACGGTGGACTCGTCCTACACCAGCGAGATCCTGCCCGCCCTGCTCCTGATGGGCCTGGGCATGGGCCTGACCTTCATGCCGGTCTTCTCCACGGCCACCGCCGGAGTCGCCCCACATGACGCGGGCGTCACTTCCGCCACCGTCAACACCTCACAGCAGGTGGGCGGCTCCATCGGCACCGCGCTGCTCAACACGATCGCCACCACCAGCAGCACCGCCTACGTCGCAGCCCATCTGACCGGCCCCGCACGCCGGGCGCAGGTCACGGCGGAGGGCACCGTGCACGGCTACACGGTGGCCATCTGGTGGGCCGCCGCGATCCTGCTGCTGGCCGGCCTGGTGGCGGGCCTGATGGTCACCACCGGCCCCCCGAGGCACGCCCCGGCGGGAGCGGCCGTACCGGAATCGGTGGGCTGACCACCCCCGCGGGCCCGCCCCGCCGACCGCCAGCCCGCCTGTCCGCTGCCCGCCTGCCCGCCTGCCCGCCTGCCCGGCGAGCGTGCGGTCGGCACGCCGCACGATCCGCCTGTACGTCAGTGGCGTCCCGCCACCCGGTCCGCGAAACGCGCCAGCCGTGAGGAGCCCGCCGTGTGGCGCTCCGTCTCCCGCCGGTCCGCCGCCCGGTAGGTCGCGTACATGCCCTGCACCCCCAGCCAGCGCAGCGGCTCGGGTTCCCACCTGCGCACCTTGTGGCCGACCCAGGGGAGGTCGGTGAGATCGGTGCGGCCGTCCTGCCCGGAGTCGAGCCGCACCAGGTCCCGCAGGGTCCGTGCGGCCAGGTTCGCGGTGGCGACACCGGAGCCGACGTAACCGCCCGCCCAGCCCAGGCCCGTGGCCCGGTCCAGCGTCACCGTCGCGCACCAGTCGCGCGGCACGCCCAGCACCCCGGACCAGGCGTGCTCGACGCGCACCCCGGCCAGCGCCGGGAAGAACCCGACCAGGATGTCGCGCAGCGCCCCGGCGGTCTCCAGCTGGGTGCGCCCGTCGTTGTCCGTGCGCGAGCCGAAGCGGTAGGGCACCCCGCGCCCGCCGAGCGCGATCCGGCCGTCCGCCGTGCGCTGGGCGTACATGTAGGCGTGCGCCATGTCGCCGAGCGCCTCCCGCCCCGACCAGCCGACCGCCGCCCACTGCTCGTCGGTGAGCGGTTCGGTGGCGATCATCGAGGAGTTCATGGGCAGCCAGGTCCGCCGCTCACCCTTCAACGCGGCCGTGAACCCCTCCGTGCAGCGCAGCACGTACGGCGCCCGCACGGTCCCGTACGGCGTCACCGCCCGCCCCGGGAGGATCGCCGTCACCGGGGTCGACTCACGGATCTCCACCCCCAGCGCCTCCACGGCCGCCGCGAGCCCCTTGACCAGCTTCACCGGGTGCACCCGCGCCCCGTGCGGGGTCCAGCTCGACCCCACGGCGCCCGCCACCCGCACCCGCTCGGCCGTCTCCCGCGCGCCGTACAGCTCACGGTCCTGCTCCCCGTACGACAGCTCGTGCGCGTGGAAGGCCCGCAGCCGCGCGAGTTGCGCGGGGGTCCGGGCCACCTCCAGCACTCCGCCCCGGTGGACACCGGCGTCGAAGCCCTCCTCCGCCACCGCCCGGACCACCTCGTCGACGGTGTCGTTCATCGCCCGCTGGAGCCGTACGGCGGCCTCGTGGCCGTGCAGCTTCGCGTATCTGTCCCGGCCCGCGATGCCGTTGTACAGCCAGCCGCCGTTGCGCCCCGAGGCGCCGTATCCGCAGAACCGCTGCTCCAGCACGGTGATCCGCAGGAAGGGCGCCGCCTTCTTCAGGTAGTACGCCGTCCACAGGCCCGTGTATCCGCCGCCGACGATCACGACATCGGCGGAGGCGTCGCCGGCGAGCGGCTCCCGCACCGCCGGAAGGCCGTCGTCCGCGTACCAGAAGGAGATGCCGCCGTTGACGACGCCGTTCACGACACCGCTTGCCGAGCTGCTCATGGCCGGACGTTAACCCGGCGGCACGGGCGCTGTCTCCTTCGGATTCCGTACTCTTTCGCGCCCTCTGACCAGCGGATAACACGCCAGCCCGATGAGGAAGGAGACGAAGTGGCCGAAGTCGGTGAAGGTCGGTCCGGCGGTCATCGGGAAGCCGTAGAAGACGAGCACGGCCGCGAGATACCCGTACCGCCACGGTGGGCGGATCCGGTAGACGAGCACCGCCACCACGCCCGACAGCGCGTAACTCACCCCGACGTCGAGGGTGTTGACCGCCGACTGCGGCGCGAGCCCGTCCCGGATCGCCTTCGCCAGCGCCCCCTCGCTGATCAGCGTCGCCAGCACATGCGCGGCCACGCACACCGCCAGCCACCGCGCGGTCCCCAGCCAGCGCTCGGCCTGGGCGTGGAAGACGGAGTACAGCGCCGCGTACGGCAGCCAGTACCCGCCGTCGATCCACATCGCGCTCGCCACCAGCACCCGCACCGGGTGCCGGGACAGCTCGTGGATGTTGGTGGACCGCTGCCGCAGGAACTCCTGCTCGAACTCCGGTGACATGTGGTGCAGGGCCACCGTCGTGACGAAGAGGACCGCCAGCCACACATAGGTGCCGGGCGCGCTGCGGACGTACGCCCACACCGCCCGCAGGACGCCGGAAACCCCGCTGAGCCGTCTCACCCGGCCCAGTATCGGCGAATCACCGGCCGGGGGCAGGGGAAAGCCCAGGCCGCACAAGAGCTGACCTGGGCTTTTCAGAGAGCCCCCTGTCGGATTCGAACCGACGACCTGCTCATTACAAGTGAGCTGCTCTGGCCAGCTGAGCTAAGGAGGCACCGCGCAACCACCGCGCACGCGCGAGGGCGGCTCCACTGTACACAGCCCCGCTTTCGCCGAGCCACGGACTTCCGCGGTTCGCGCGGCTCCGACCAGCGAGCGACTCCGCCCCACTCGAACGTTTCCGCGAAGTTCACATGCCTCCGGGTACTGACAGACCGGGAAACGCCAGGTACCGTCCTGACCCAGTTCGCTCATGTGGACTACACCAACCACCTTCCTACAACGGATCGTCCGGCACGTTCCTGCCGGTAGAAGGGGGCCCTTCACCATGGCCACTGTCACGTTCGACAAGGCGACCCGGATCTACCCGGGTTCCACCAAGCCCGCCGTCGACGCTCTCGAGATCGACATCGCGGACGGCGAGTTCCTCGTCCTGGTCGGCCCGTCCGGCTGCGGCAAGTCCACCTCGCTCCGCATGCTCGCGGGGCTCGAGGACGTCAACGGCGGTGCGATCCGCATCGGCGACCGCGACGTCACGCACCTGCCGCCCAAGGACCGGGACATCGCCATGGTGTTCCAGAACTACGCCCTCTACCCGCACATGTCGGTCGCCGACAACATGGGCTTCGCGCTCAAGATCGCCGGCGTCAACAAGGCGGAGATCCGGCAGAAGGTCGAGGAGGCCGCGAAGATCCTCGACCTCACCGAGTACCTGGACCGCAAGCCGAAGGCCCTCTCGGGTGGTCAGCGCCAGCGTGTCGCGATGGGCCGTGCCATCGTGCGTGAGCCGCAGGTCTTCCTCATGGACGAGCCGCTGTCCAACCTGGACGCCAAGCTCCGCGTCTCGACGCGTACGCAGATCGCCTCGCTCCAGCGCCGCCTCGGCATCACCACCGTCTACGTCACGCACGACCAGGTCGAGGCCCTGACCATGGGCGACCGCGTGGCGGTCCTCAAGGACGGTCTGCTCCAGCAGGTCGACACCCCGCGCAACATGTACGACCGGCCCGCCAACCTCTTCGTGGCCGGCTTCATCGGCTCCCCGGCGATGAACCTCGTCGAGGTGCCGATCGCCGACGGCGGCGTGAAGTTCGGCAACTCGGTGGTCCCGGTCCAGCGCGACGCGCTCGCCGCCGCCACCGACAAGACGGTCACCGTGGGCGTCCGCCCCGAGCACTTCGACGTGGCCGGCGCCGACGCCGACACGGGCCTCGCGGTCGTCGTGAACGTGGTCGAGGAGCTCGGCTCCGACGCCTTCGTCTACGGCACCGCCAAGGTCGGCAGCGAGTCGAAGGACCTCGTGGTCCGCGTCGGCGGCCGTGACGTCCCGGAGAAGGGCAGCACGCTGCACGTCGTCCCGCGCGCGGGCGAGACCCACGTCTTCTCGACGTCGACGGGCGCGCGTCTCTCCGACTGAAACCGGTTTGAAACCGGGTGATTCACCCGGTTTGACGAAAAGGGCCCCGCAGCCTGCTGCGGGGCCCTTTTCCATGCCCGTTCCCCGCCCGTGGAATACCCTGGCGCAGCGGACATTTCGACCGATGCTCGTCAACCCCTTACCCAAAAGGGAGCACGGCTTCATCCCCCGTCCGGGTGACGCAATGTCGCCACATCATTACTGCACGCTACCCTCTCACGCGTGAAGCACTCCGCGAACCACTCCACCACCCAGCGCACGCGCCGCGGCCAGGGCGGCCCAGCCCGCCGGATCGGCCGCTCGCTCGCCCTCGTCCTGCCCGTCGTCATGGTGCTCTCCGGGACCCTCGCGGTCACCCGGGTCAACTGGTCGGGGAACCCCTCGGATTCGGTGCTCACCGCCTCCGACGTCTCCGCCGCGCAACAGTCCTCGCACCGGGCCGCCAAGGCCCCGCAGGACGTGCTGCGCGACCAGTTGCTGACCGAGCTCCAGGAGAAGGATCCAGGCGTCGCCCTGACCCACCTCCAGGCCGCGGTGAACGGCAAGCCGTCGCTGGCGAGGCACTGCTCCTCCATCGCCCGCGCCCTGGGCCGCGCCGCCGTCCGCGTGTACGGCCCCTCGCGCGCCCAGTCGTACTCCCGCCCGGTGTGCGACACCGCCTTCGCCTCGGGGGTCCTGGCGGCCCGGGGCTGAGCCACCGGGCCCCCAGGCCGGGCCCGTACCGACCGGGGCGTGCGGTTCCCCTCCCGTCGGGGGAGCCGCACGCCCCGAAACGAGCGGCACGTACAGTGCGGGCATGACCGATCCGCACGCCGCGTCCCGCCCCACGCAAGCCGTCATCCTGGCCGGTGGCCAAGGGTCCCGGCTGCGTCCGTACACCGACGACCGGCCCAAGCCGATGGTCGAGATCCCCGGCACGGGGACGCCGATCATCGGCCATCAGCTCCGCTGGCTCGCCGAGGAGGGCGTCACCGACGTCGTCGTCTCCTGCGGCCACCTCGCCGAGGTCCTCCAGGACTGGCTGAAGTCGGCCGACCTGCCCGTCAAGGTCACCACCGTCGTGGAGACCGAGCCCCTGGGCCGCGGCGGCGGTCTGAAGTACGCGGCCGCCCATCTGCCCCACCCCGACCGGCCCTGGTACGCCACCAACGGCGACATCTGGACCCGCTTCTCGCTGCGCGAGATGGCCGACTTCCACACCGAGCGCGACGCCATAGCCACCCTCGCGCTGGCGCGTCCGCGCATTCCGTGGGGTGCGGTGCAGACGGACGGGTTCGGCCACATCACGGACTTCATCGAGGCGCCGCCCACCACGTACGAGATCAACGCGGGCGTCTACGTCTTCTCCCCCGCGTTCGCCGGGCTGCTCCCCGAGCGGGGGGACCACGAGCGGACGACGTTCCCGCACCTCGCCCGCGAACTGCGGCTGGCCGGGTTCCCGCTCCCGCAGGGCGCGTACTGGCGGGCCATCGACACCGCGAAGGACCTCACGGAGGCGGCGAAGGAACTGGCGGCGCTGAGCCGCTGAGCAGCTGAGCCGCTCCGCGAGTGGAGCGGCTCAAGCGGTTCGTCGTCGACCGCCGGCCCGCTGGGGGCTGGTCGCGCGGTTCCCCGCGCCCCTGAACGACCGAGGGTGCCGTGCGCTTTCCGCGCACGGCACCCTCGGTCGTTCGGTATCGCCCTACCCCAGCAACCCGCCCACCAGGCCCGGCTGACCGGAGGACGACGAGCCGCCGTCCGAGCCGCCACCGCCGCCGCTCGTCGAACCGCCCGAGGTGGCCGAGCCGCCGGAGGACGGGCCCGAGCTGGTGGCGGGGGCCTGCTCCACCGGGCTGGACTGCTCGGGCGGGGCCTCGCCCGCGGTGCCCTGCGTCTGGCTGGGCGCGCCGGCGTCGCCGCCGCCGGTGGTGCCGGAGTCCCGCGCCTCGGTGGGCTCGCTGTCCGTGCCCGCCGTCGGGGCCGCCGAGGTGGCGCCCTGCGTGGGCGAACTGGACGCGGCGGGCTTCCGGGACGCCTTGTGCGTGCCGGACTTCTCCGGCAGCGGCGAGCCGGGCAGCTCGTTGCGCGGGGGCTCGCCCGGGCCCGGGACGACCACCCGGTCGGCGTCGCGGACGGCGCCGCCGAGCAGCGAGCCGACGAGCAGGGTGAGCCCGACGGCGATCGCGGTGACCAGGGCCCCGCGACGCAGCACGTAACTGCGCAGCTCCCACAGGTCGGTGCGCGGGCCGAGCCGACGCCACGCACCGGCGGCGAGCCGGCCGTCCACCGAGTAGACGGGGGCGCCGGCGATGACCAGCGGCGACCAGGCGGCGAGATAGATGATGTCGGGGGTGTCGTAGACCGGGACGGTCTTCCAGCTGACGGTCACGATGAGCGCGGCCGAGAGCGCGGCGCCGACGACCGCGGCGACCCGCTGCCAGCAGCCCAGGACCGTGAGGACGCCCACGACGACCTGGAGGAAGGCGATGACGAGGCCGGAACCGACGGGGTGGTGCAGGGCGAACTGGCGCAGCGGCTCGGCGACTTCCCACGGGTGCAGGGTGACGAGCCACTTCACCATGGAGCCGCGTTTGCCGCCGTCGAAGTAGACGGGGTCGCACAGCTTGCCCATGCCGGCGTAGATGGAGATGAAGCCGAGGAAGACGCGCAGCGGGAGCAGGACCACGCCGAGGTTCATCCGGCGGCCCGGGTAATAGGCGTGCCGGGCGGGGTCGTCGCTCTGCCGCCGCCCGCGCGGCGCCGGCTCGGGGTCGCCGTCGGCCTCCCCGAAGTCCTCGAACTGGGCGTCGTCGTAGGCGGGTTCGTCGTAGGCGCTGCCGACGCCGCGCATGTTCGGCAGGATCCGCTGCTCGCCGTCGACGGGCGTCCGCTGGGCGCCGACGATCGGGGTCTCGAGGGTCTGCGCGGCGAAGCCGCCGTCGTAACCCCGGTCGCCCGTGCCGACGCGGGGGATGACCTGGGTGGCTCCGGCGTCGGCGCCGGGCGGTTCGCCGTGGCCGACGCTGCCTGCCCGCACGGCCTGGAGCAGTCGGTGGGCTCCGGTGTCGTCCGGGGCGGACTTGCCGCTCCAGACGACGGCCCGCCGACGGCCACCGGAAGCGGCGCCCGCTCTGCCCGCCGCCCCGACGGCGGCCATGCGCGCGGTGTCATCGATGGCGCTCACGTGCCGGGCGATCCGCGGGGATTGGTTACGCCGCGCCGACGCGCCCAGCTGCACACGGAAGCTCGCGTGGCTGACGATGATCTGCGCCGGATCGCTCGGCACCTTCACCATGCTCAGCGCGGGAGCGTCGTCGAATCCCGACGAGCGGTCCCCCGTGGGTGTGCGGGGTGTTCTGGTGTCCACACTCATCTAACCGAGTGACGTGTGTTTAGGACACTGCTTTGACCCGCCGGATCTGTCCGGGCTCCGTCAAGGCTGCACTACCCGTCGGCATTAACCCGTCCGAGTGAACCCGCGGCAGCCCCACGACCGCCCCGCCGCCGCCCCGCGACCGACTGGCGGCGGGCCCAAGGCCGCGCCTCCAGACCCGCCGCGGAGCGGTTCCACCTGGCCCGGCCCGCCCGCTGGAGCCGCGCCCGTCCCCGCGGACCAGCGGTGGCGTCAGCTCCTGCGCCGAGCCGCCTCGTACAGCACGATCCCGGCCGCCACACCCGCGTTGAGGGATTCCGCGCCACCCGGCATCGGGATCCGGACCCGGAAGTCGCAGGTCTCGCCGACCAGGCGGGAGAGGCCCTTGCCCTCGCTGCCGACGACGATGACGACCGGGCCGTCCAGCGCCTTCAGCGTGCCGACCTCGTGCTCGCCGTCGGCGGCCAGGCCGACGACCGCGATCCCGGCCTTCTTGTAGGCCTCCAGGGCGCGGGTGAGGTTGGTGGCGCGGGCGACCGGGGTACGGGCGGCCGCACCGGCGGACGTCTTCCAGGCGCCGGCCGTCATACCGGCCGCGCGGCGCTCGGGGACGACGACACCGTGACCGCCGAAGGCGGAGACGGAACGGACGACGGCGCCCAGGTTGCGCGGGTCGGTCACGCCGTCCAGGGCGACGATCAGCGGGTCCTCGCCGTTGTCGTAGGCGGCCGAGGCCAGGTCCTCGGGGTGCGCGTACTCGTACGGCGGGACCTGGAGGACCAGGCCCTGGTGGTTGAGGCCGTTGGTCATGCGGTCCAGCTCGGGACGCGGGGCCTCCATGAGGTGGATGCCACCGCGCTCGGCGGCGAGCTGGAGCGCCTCGCGCACCCGCTCGTCGTTGTCGATGAACTGCTGGACGTAGAGCATCGTCGCGGGCACGCCCTCGCGCAGCGCCTCGACGACGGAGTTGCGGCCGACGACCATCTCGGACGTGCCCTTGCCGCCCCGGCCGCGCTGTGCGGGCCGGCGTACGGCCTGCTTCGCCTTGGCGGTCGCGATGCGGTTCGCCTTGTGCTTCTTGCGCATCTCGGCGGGCGGGGTCGGGCCCTTGCCCTCCAGGCCACGGCGCCGCTGGCCGCCACTGCCGACCTGCGCGCCCTTCTTGCCGGACATGCGGCGGTTGTTGGCTGCCATGAGTCTCTCGTCTCCGTGAGCTTTTCGTACGTACGTCTTATGCAGTGTGCCGCCCGGAAGGCCGGGCGGCACAGTCGATCAAGGACAGGCCCTGAGGCTGCCCTACCGCGGGCCGAGGCTCCAGCGCGGCCCCTGCGGGCCGTCCTCGATGGCCAGGCCGGACTGGGTGAGCTGGTCACGAATGGCGTCCGCGGTCGCCCAGTCCTTACGCGCGCGGGCCGACTCGCGCTGGTCGAGGACGAGTCGTACGAGGCTGTCGACCACGCCGTGCAGGTCCTCACCCCGGCTCTCCTCGCCGGCCCAGTGGGCGTCGAGCGGGTCCAGACCGAGGACGCCGAGCATGGCGCGGACCTCGGCGAGGCGGGCCACGGCGGCTTCCTTGTCGTCGGCGGCGAGGGCCGAGTTCCCCTGCCGGACCGTCGTGTGCACGATGGCCAGCGCCTGCGGGACACCCAGGTCGTCGTCCATCGCCTCGGCGAAGGCCGGCGGTACCTCGGCCGCCGGCTCGACGACCCCCCCGGCCTTCTCGACGACGCGCTGCACGAAGCCCTCGATCCGCGCGAACGCCGACTCGGCCTCGCGCAGCGACTCCTCGCTGTACTCGATCATCGAGCGGTAGTGGGGCGTACCGAGGTAGTAGCGCAGCACGATCGGGCGCCACTGCTTCACCATCTCGGAGACGAGGACGCTGTTGCCCAGCGACTTCGACATCTTCTCGCCGCTCATGGTGACCCAGGCGTTGTGCACCCAGTACCGCGCGAACTCGTCGCCGTAGGCCTTGGCCTGGGCGATCTCGTTCTCGTGGTGCGGGAAGATCAGGTCGAGGCCGCCGCCGTGGATGTCGAAGACGGGGCCCAGGTACTTGTGCGCCATCGCCGAGCACTCGAGGTGCCAGCCGGGACGCCCGCGGCCCCAGGGGGTCTCCCAGCTCGGCTCGCCCGGCTTGACGGACTTCCACAGGGCGAAGTCGCGCTGGTCGCGCTTGCCGGTCTCGCCGTCCGCCGAGGGCTGGAGCAGGTTGTCCAGCTCCTGGTTGGACAGCTGGAGGTACTCCGGGAACGAGCGCACGTCGAAGTAGATGTTGCCCTCGGACTCGTAGGCGTGACCGCGCTCGATCAGCCCGCGCATCATCTCGATCATCTCGGGCACGTGCCCGGTGGCGCGGGGCTCGTACGTCGGCGGCAGGCAACCCAGCGCCTGGTAACCGTCGTTGAAGGCCCGCTCGTTCTCGTACCCGATCGACCACCAGGGGCGGCCCTGGTCGTGCGACTTGACGATGATCTTGTCGTCGATGTCGGTGACGTTGCGGATGAACGTGACGTCGTAGCCGCGGTGGGCGAACCACCGGCGCATGATGTCGAAGTTCAGGCCCGAACGGATGTGCCCGATGTGCGGAGCCGCCTGCACGGTGGCACCACAGAGGTAGATCGAGACACAACCCGGCTGGAGCGGGGCGAAGTCACGGATCTGCCGGGCACTGGTGTCGTACAGGCGAATGGTCACCACTCCAGGGTAGTGGGCGCGGAGCGATGCCCCGAGCCCCTTCCGCCCAAGGGCCACACATTCGTGACATGCCATGGCATATGTCGGCCGGGCCTGGTCAGCCGGTCCGCGCCACCAGCGCCGTCGCGATCGCCATCAGGCCCTCGTCGCGCCCCGGAAACCCGAGCCCGTCCGTCGTCGCGCCCGACACGGACACCGGGGCGCCCGCCGCCTCGGACAGGACCTTCTGCGCCTCGTCGCGCCGCTTGCCGATCTTGGGGCGGGGTCCGACGACCTGAACGGCGATGTTGCCGATGACGAAGCCGGCCGCGCGGACGATCCGGGCCGCCTCCGTGAGCAGCGTGACGCCCGAGGCGCCGGACCACTCGGGGCGCCCGGTGCCGAAGTGCTGCCCCAGGTCACCGAGGCCGGCCGCGGAGAAGAGCGCGTTGCAGGCGGCGTGCGCGACGACGTCCGCGTCGGAGTGCCCGGCCAGGCCGGCGCCCTCCCCTTCCCACTTCAAGCCCGCGCACCACAGCTCGCGGCCCTCCTCGAAGGCGTGGATGTCGGTGCCGATGCCGACCTGGGGAAGCAGGGGCCGCGTCTCAGAAGCCATCGTTGAGCCTCCTGCGGGCCAGGACCGCCTCCGCGAGGACCAGGTCGAGGGGCCGGGTGACCTTGAAGGCCTCCTCGTGACCGGGGACGACCACGACGGTCAGGCCCAGCTGCTCGACCATGCTCGCGTCGTCGGTGACGTCGTCCCTGACCGTCTCGTGGGCGCGGACCAGGGTGGCCCGGTCGAAGCCCTGCGGGGTCTGCACGGCACGGAGGCGGGCGCGATCGGGCGTCGCGACGACCGGCTCGGGGTCGCCGACGGTCCCGGCCGGCTCGACCTCCTTGACGGTGTCCGTGAGCGGCAGCGCCGGGACGACGGCGGGGGCGCCCTCGCGTACGGCCTCGATGACGGCGTCCACCGTGTCGACGGGGACGAGGGGCCGGGCGGCGTCGTGCACGAGGACGATGTCGTGGCCGGGCGGCAGCGCGTCCAGGCCGAGCTTCACGGACTCCTGGCGGGAGTCACCGCCGGGCACGACCAGGAAGTCGGTGCGGTCGGGCAGCGCGTGCGCGTCGAGCAGCGACTTCACCTCGGCGGTGCCGTCCGGCGGGGCCACGACGACGACCAGGGAGACGGCGCGGGAGGCGGCGAGGGCGCGCACCGCGTGGATCAGCATGGGCGTGCCGCCCAGCGTGCGGAGCGCCTTGGGGGCGCCCGGACCGAGGCGGACACCCCGTCCGGCGGCCGGAATCACCGCGGCCGTGCGGGCGGGCGCGGGGGAGGGACGCGAATCGTCAGACATCGGTTCCTGTCAGGTTTGTGTTCCGGCCCGGCGTGGGTATGGCCCTGGAAGTGCCGGGCGCGACGCCTTGACCGGACCCTTCCGTGACGTGCCGGTCGAGGCAGCAGCCCGGGCCCGGCACACCAAGTATCGAAGCATCGGTCGCATTATCGGGGGCGGTTCGGGGCTGTATCGACCGACCACCCGTGTGGGGGTAGGGCGTACGACGGTTGTCCTGGCGCGAACATGCCGCAGCGCCCGGCGACGGGGAATTCGTCATCGGGCACCGCGGCATTTCAGTGTTCTTCAGTGCGCGTGTTCTTCAGTGTGCCGAGACCGGTCCCGGGCCGGCGTCGGCACGTGAAAAGCGCGTCGAGCTCAGGACGCGAGCACCTCGTCGAGCAGGGCTTCGGCCTTGTCCTCGTTGGTGTTCTCCGCGAGAGCGAGCTCGCTCACCAGGATCTGGCGGGCCTTGGCGAGCATGCGCTTCTCACCGGCGGAGAGTCCGCGCTCGCGCTCACGACGCCACAGGTCACGCACGACTTCCGCGACCTTGATGACATCGCCGGAGGCGAGCTTCTCCAGATTTGCCTTGTAACGACGCGACCAGTTCGTGGGCTCCTCGGCGTACGGCGCGCGCAGCACCTCGAAGACCCGGTCCAGCCCGTCCTGACCGACCACATCACGTACGCCGACGAACTCCGCATTGTCCGCTGGCACACGTACCGTCAGGTCACCCTGGGCGACCTTCAGCACCAAGTAGGTCTTGTCCACGCCTTTGATCTGGCGAGTTTCGATGGCCTCGATCAGCGCGGCCCCGTGATGGGGATAGACCACGGTGTCGCCAACCTTGAACGTCATGTGACAGGTACCCCTTCCGTGGCTATCCAGGGTAACACGGAAACTGCGGGTTCTGAATGGCGTTTTCGCAGGTCAGGGCATATCTCGGGGCTTGACAACAGCAACAGGAACGTGCTGCGAAGGGCCGACGGAAGCAGGTATTCGCAGGTCGGAGGCGCTCTCCGAGGGGGGAGAAACGCGCACGTTACACGCATCCGAAGCTCCGCCCGAACGGCCGAACGTCCACATATGTCCACTTTCAGGAGTGCGACTTCCGCTACTCCGTTCGGTTCACGTGGCCGGATACGAGCCGTTTCCGGAATTGATCATCGCCCCCTCGACCGGGGCCGTGATCAATTCCGGGGATGACCTCGCATTCCTTCACCGAAAATCCGCGAGCGGACGTCCGGCGCGGTTATGCGAATGGCCGGTGAGCCGGAAGAGGACGGGAAGACGGACGGGAAGACGGACGAGAAGACGGATGCGAAGACGACGGGTGAAGCCGAGGTGACTCGTGGGTCACTTGTGGCGGCCGGGGCAGGTGGTGACGGAGGTCGTTCAGCGCGTCCGTCGAGGCACCGGATCGCTCTAGAGGCGGGTCGGGTGCGGTGGTGCGAGAACGGCTCGGTAACCTAAGGCCGCTGACAGACCCTTAGGACGGCTTTATCCAAAGGAAAGCCGCCCGTGTGTTCAAGGAGTTGCCGCCGCCGTGAGCAGCAGCCTTCGACGCGGTGCCCTCGCCGCTTCCGCCATCGCGTTCTCGATCGCCTCGCTCGCCGCCTGCGGGGCCGGCAACGACTCCCAGACCCTGGAGATCAAGCCGGACAACGCGGCCACCAGCGTCGGCGACATCAAGCTTCAGAACGTCATCGTCATCACCCAGCCCGACCTGGAGTCGACCGGCCCCGCCGTGATCTCGGCGACCGTCTTCAACAGCGGCAGCAAGGCGCAGACGCTGGAGTCCATCACCCTCGACGGCGGCAAGTCCGCCGCGCTCTCGCCCGCCAAGGGCAAGGGCGCGCTGACCGTCCCGGCCGGCGGCTCGATCGTCATCGGCGGCGCGAACAACGCCTCCGCCGTCCTGCCGAGCAGCCGTGAGGCCGTCAAGGACGGCGACGCGCAGAAGGTGACCTTCACCTTCAGCGACACCGGTGAGATCAGCCTGCGCGCCTTCGTCGTCCCCGCCGAGAGCTACTTCTCCAAGTGGGGCCCGAGCGACATCCCGAGCGCCGCGGAGCCCCCCTCGCAGAGCGCGCCGGCGTCCCCCTCCCAGTCGGCTTCCGGCGCGGCCGAGGGCGGTGCCTCCGAGTCCGGATCGGCCTCCCCGTCGGACTCGGCCTCCGCGTCGGCGTCGGCGTCGGCGTCGGCGTCGGCCGCGGGTCACTGACCTCGTACGCGCACCCGTACACACGAGGAGGGCGGCACCCCACACGGGGCGCCGCCCTCCTCGCTCACTCATCCACCCCCGACGCACCCCTCGCACCGCTGCGCGGGCTTCGGAGCGCTGCGCCGGACTCCGTCCGTCGGCGACAGCCGCCGCTGCCGGGCCGGTCTACGGCTCGAACTTGTAGCCCAGACCGCGCACCGTGACCAGGTACCGCGGGGCACCGGGGTCGGGCTCGAGCACCACCCCCGACGCACCCCTCGCACCGCTGCGCGGGCTTCGGAGCGCTGCGCCGGGCTCCGTCCGTCGGCGACAGCCGCCGCTGCCGGGCCGGTCTACGGCTCGAACTTGTAGCCCAGACCGCGCACCGTGACCAGGTACCGCGGGGCACCG
>NZ_JBIWMA010000008.1:240032-299864 GCF_044766465.1 Streptomyces sp. NPDC102259
ACCGGGGTCGGGCTCGATCTTGGCGCGCAGGCGCTTGACGTGGACGTCGAGGGTCTTGGTGTCGCCCACGTAGTCGGCGCCCCAGACCCGGTCGATGAGCTGCATACGGGTCAGCACGCGGCCGGCGTTGCGCAGCAGCATCTCCAGGAGGTCGAACTCCTTGAGGGGGAGGTCGACCTTGGAGCCGGAGACCGTCACGACGTGGCGGTCGACGTCCATGCGGACCGGGCCGGCCTCCAGGGCCGCCGGGGTCACCTCCTCCGGCTCGCCCCGGCGACGCAGGACGGCCCGGATACGGGCGACCAGCTCGCGCGAGGAGAAGGGCTTGGTGACGTAGTCGTCGGCTCCTATCTCCAGGCCGACGACCTTGTCGATCTCGCTGTCCTTCGCGGTCACCATGATCACGGGGACGTTGGAGCGGCCGCGCAGCTGACGGCACACCTCCGTACCGGGCAAGCCCGGCAGCATCAGGTCGAGGAGCACGAGGTCGGCGCCGTTGCGCTCGAACTCGTCGAGTCCGTCGGGCCCGGTGGCCGCGATGGCGACCTCGAAACCCTCCTTGCGGAGCATGTACGACAGGGCGTCGGAAAAGGACTCCTCGTCCTCGACGACGAGCACTCGGGTCACGGAAGGACCTCCGGGGCGGAAAGCGTCCGGTACGCGGACGAATCGGGGGATGAGGCGCGGGGTGTTGTCTGGGTCGAGCGGTCGTGAGGGGAGGAGTGGCCGACCTCGTCGAGGCCGTCGACGTCATCGAGGTCATCGAGGTCATCGACGTCGTCGACCTCGTCCGGGTCGGGATGCTGATGCGCGCGTTCGCGGGCCACGCCCGCCTCCGGTAGGCGCAGGGTGAACGTGGAGCCCTGGTTCTCGGCGCTCCACACCGTGACCTCCCCGCCGTGCGAGGCGGCCACGTGCTTGACGATCGCCAGGCCCAGACCCGTACCGCCCGTCTGGCGGGAGCGGGCCGGGTCGACGCGGTAGAAGCGCTCGAAGATGCGCTCCTTGTCCTTGTCGGAGATGCCGATGCCCTGGTCGGTCACGGCGATCTCGATCAGGTCACCGCCCGGTGCGCTCACCCGGCGAGCGGCTATGCCGACGCGGGTCCGGGCGGGCGAGTAGTTGACGGCGTTCTCGACGAGGTTGCCGAGGGCCGCGGCCAGCTGGCCCCGGTTTCCGAAGACGCGCAGGTCGGCGGTGCCGCCGGCGGCCATGGTGATCTGCTTGGTCCCGGCCTGGTGACGGCAGCGGTCGACGGCCTCGGCGACGAGCTCGTCGATGCCGACCGGCTCGGCGTCCTCGAGGGGATCGTCGTTCTGGACCCTCGAAAGGTCGATGAGTTCCTGGACCAGGCTGGTCAGCCGGGTGGCCTCGATCTGCATACGGCCGGCGAACCGCTCCACCGCCTCCGGATCCTCCGAGGCGTCCATGACGGCCTCGGAGAGGAGGGAGAGTGCGCCGACCGGGGTCTTCAGCTCATGGCTGACGTTCGCCACGAAGTCCCGCCGGACCGCCTCGATACGACGGGCTTCCGTCAGGTCCTCCACGAGCAGGAGGACCAGCCGGGAGCCCAGCGGGGCCACTCTGGCGGACACGGCGAGAGCCTCGCCGCGCCCGGTCCCGCGCCGGGGAAGGTCCAGCTCCACCTGGCGTATCTCTCCGTCGCGTCTGGTGTCCCGGGCCATCTTGAGCATGGGCTCGACGCTGAGCCGGCCACCGCGCACCAGCCCGAGGGCGTAGGCGGCGGAGCTGGCCTTCACGACGGCGTCAGCCTCGTCGAGCACGACGGCGGAGGAGCGAAGCACGGAGAGGACGGTGTCCACACCCGGCGGAAGCACCGGGTCCGTGTGCAGAGAGGTGCGCGTGGGGCGCTTCTGCTCCCGCTCGCTCCAGCGGAACGCCAGCATGGCGATGACACCGGTGAGTACCCCGGCGATCGCTGCTGCTGCGGCGACCGCCGCGTTCACGTCCATGCCACCAGGTTAGGCACGCGATCGGTCCTGGCCACAGCTATCGAGGTGCGACCTCGAACACTCGTCGCCCAGAGTTCACCTTGGAGCCAGTGGTGGTTCATTTGGGGTGCCGGAAATCGACGCGTACGGGGCGGACCGTGGCACCGTGGGGTTCGCAGCACCGGTGCCACGGCCGGTCGGCGCCGGTGCAGCAGCCGGTCCCGGCTCGGTTCGCGGCCGGTTCTGGCCCCCGGAACCGAACCCGAACCCCAAGCACGACGTACGAGAGGGAACCCTGATGCGGGACGCGTACCACGAGGAACTGGACTCGATCGGCGACAGCCTGGTGGAGATGGCCCGGCTGGTCGGGTCGGCGATCGGACGCGCCACGACCGCCATTCTCGACGCCGACCTGAAGCTCGCCGAGAGCGTCATCGAGGCCGACAAGAAGGTCGACGAGCTCCAGCACGACCTGGAGGCACGGGCGATAGCGCTGCTGGCCCGGCAGCAGCCGGTGGCGACGGACCTGCGGATCGTGGTCACGTCGCTGCGGATGTCGGCCGACCTGGAGCGCTCCGGCGACCTGGCCCAGCACGTGGCGAAGCTGGCGCGGCTGCGCTTCCCGAACCGCGCCGTCCCGCAAGACCTGCACGCCACGATCCTGGAGATGGGTCAGCTCGCGCAGCGCCTGATGGCGAAGGCGGCGGAGGTCGTCGTCACCAAGGACGTCGACCTCGCGCTCCAGCTGGAGTCGGACGACGACGCGATGGACCTCCTGCACCGCACCCTCTTCCAGCACCTGCTGGACGACCGCTGGAAGCACGGCATCGAGACGGCCGTCGACGTCACGCTGCTGGGCCGCTACTACGAGCGGTTCGCCGACCACGCGGTGGCCGTCGCCAAGCGCGTGGTGTTCCTGGTGACGGGCGAGCACGCGGACGATCTCCAGGCGGACATCCAGCCGGACATCCAGCCGACCACCGGACCAGGCACGGGAACGGCAGCCGAGGGGGTCTGAGCCCGGCCGTTACGGGTGTGACGACGGGGGCGTCCGGCCACGGGCGCACCGGGTCCCTCCTGGGCGTGCGCAAGCCGCTGTGCGCCGTTGAGCCGTTGATGCGCCCAGCGGAACGGGCATGCAATGGGCACAGGTCCTACGCCTCCGGGAGGAACCCATGGCCGAGTCCCCCATCACTCCCACGCCCGACCCCGCACAGGAACGCCCGACCGAGCGACCCGCCGAGATCAGGAACCTGATGCTCATCGGCGCGTGCGGCTGCGGTTCCGGGTGCGGCTGCGGGTGCCAATCGGGCAACCCCTGCCAGTGCGGCTGAAGCCGCGCGACGAACGCAGCTGAACGAGGGGGCCCGGTGCCGATACAGGCACCGGGCCCCCTCGTCATGCCCCGGCCGCTCCTCGTCCGGTCGCCGCGCGGGGAGCGCGAGCGCAGCATGGAAGTGCGGGCGCGCAACCGCAGGCGCAGGTGCGAGCACGGCGCAGGCACGGGCACAGGCGCAGGCGCCCGGTATAGATGCAGGTGCAAGCACGATGAAGACCGGAAGGGGGCGGGCAGTCATGACCCGCTTCATGGACGTCCACCACGGCATGCAGGGCATCACCGCCGACCAGCTCCTCGAAGCCCACCGGGCCGACCTCGCCATCGAGGGCGAAGAGGGTGTGCACTTCGACCGAGCCTGGGCGGACCCGGAGTCCGGAACCGTCTACTGCCTCTCCGAGGCGCCCTCGGCGGAGGCCGTCCTCCGCGTCCACGAGCGCACCGGCCACATGGCCGACGAGATCCACCCGGTGCCGCTGACGGTGTGAGCTTGCCCGGAGCGACCGCCGAAGGGCGCCGACTCGGGTCAGGAGGGCTTGACCGCCGATACGGCCGTGACGGTCACCTTGTTGTCGCACTGCGCGAACTGGCCGTCGTCCAGGGCCGCTTGGTGCTTGCCCGCGCCCGGCAGTCCGACGACGAGCGTGGGGTAGACCACGGGCTCCGCACCGGATTCGCAGAACCCGTCGGCCTCCCCCTGCACCTGTACGAAGGTCAGCTTCACCCATGCCTTGCCCCCGGGCGCCAGCTTCACCGGCGAGGCGGATCCGGTGGTCGTGACGGAGAGCGGGGCGTTCTTTTCGGGAGAGCCGTTGCCGGCTCCCGCGACGGTCGGATGACCCTTGAGGACGCAGGCCTTGGCCGAGCCGTTGGTGAACTCGACGATCGCCGCCCCGATCCCCGTACCGGCCGGCCGATCGGCGGCCTGCCGGGCGGCGACCTTCAGGCTCCCCGCGGAACAGACGGGCGCGGCACCAGCCGGGGAACTGGCCACGGCGGGCGTCACGACAGCGGCGCTCGCGACGGGGGAGGCCACGGAAGGGGAGGTCGCGGGGGTGGGTGTCGTGGAGGCGGAGGCGGGATCGACGGACGCGCTGGAGGACTCCCCCGAATCGCATCCCGTCACCATCAGAGCGGCGGAGGCCACGACGGCCGCCATCACGGAAGCCCGCATTCCGAACCTGTTCCAGCGCATGTGCCCGTTCCCATTCCTGTTCGTGTTCTCGTTGGTGCTCGCGTTGGTGTTCGCGTCCGCGTTCTCGTCGGTGTTCCCGTATCGCATGCCGTGCCCCCGAATCCGAATCGCCGAGGACGTCGGCCCTCAGCACCCACCCACCCGTGTGTCATCCGTCAACACAGACAGAACGGGCAGGCAGTCGGGTTCTTCTGACGGTCGATCTGTGACGCATCGGTGACGATAACCGGCCACATCGACCGAACCTCGCACATCGGAACGCACGGTCGATCGTGGCGGCGACCCGCCCGGTTCGCCCTCCGACCGACGCCGGGTGACCATGGATGCCGGGACCGGTCCGGGGTGGGAGCACAGCGCTGGGAGGCGCCCGCAACGGCCCCGCTCGCCCCCGCCTCGACCGGCGCACCCGAAACACCCGCTCCCGGCGACCCGCCCGAAATCCCCCGTCCCGGCGACCGTGCCCCGGGCTGCACGGCCTGACCGCCTGCGGGTCCGCCTACCCCTGGCGTCTGCTCGACGTCCTCCGCGGACGCGCGGCCCACGTGGCCCTCCTCTACACGACGGCGACGGACCCGACCGCAGTGGCAGCAGCGACGGCAACCGAGGTCGCCGCTCCCGACCGCCAGGTCATCGAGCTCCAGGTCATCGCGATACTCCCCCGCGAATCCGCCCTCGACGCCCTGCCCGTCGCCGCCTACCGCGATGCCGCGGGCGAGTTCGCCCGCCTCTACCGCCCCAACGGCCCGACCGCTTTCGTCATCCGCCCGGACGGTTACCTCGGCACCCGCTTCCCCCTCCCCGACACCGCGGCAGCCCTACCGGCCTACCTGACGGCACTCTCCCCACGCATGTCGCAGAGGCGGCCTGCCGGTGAAGCACTGGCGGAATGAGCGTGATCTGCACGGGTCCGCGAGATCCACTCTGACCTGCGTAGGGAGGCGTGACCTCAGCTGGGGAAGCCTGGGCTTCTTACGCACGGGTGTGCCTCGACGTACCCCCAACCGGCCTCAGCCACGCTGCTGCCGGTGAGCCACGGACCTCAGCATGGTTCATCAACGTCGTGACGCAGATCACTCAACATTCCGTGGTGAGGACTGCCGGTTCGGGGCGTTGCGGCGCCTGAGAGGGGACAGGCTCGACAATCATCTGCCGGAGGCACCACCACCCATGACGCCCAGAGCTCCCGAAGAACCGCAGGCACTGGAAGCGGCAACACCGCGTGTGACCGTCTCGCCCCGCGAGACCGACGCGCCGGAGACGGAAGAACCCAAGGACCTCGACGCCTTCTGGGCGCAGTACGGCCTCGTGAGGCGGTGGCGGGTACTTCCTGAGCCAAAGCCTGTGCCTATTGATCCACAGTCCGCTCACGGCCTCCCTGTCTTGGGTGAGGACGACCTCCTCGCATATGCGGGCCATGGGGAGGTCCGCGACAGCTCCTACTTCTATTTCGGAAATGAAAGGAATGGTGGACGACTGCTGGCAGGGCGCCTGTTCTTGGAGAGCCCTCGACTCAGCCCGGGAGACATCGTGCGGACCTGGACCGAGGGGGAAGTCGACGATAAATGGCATCGAGTTGCCACTGACGGACGGATCGCCGAGAAGCCGAAGTCTCCGGAGGCCCGTGCCGAGGCCCGGGAGGCCAGGCTGGCGGCGCGGGCCGTGGAAGCACGGAACGAGGCCGCGCTCGGTAACACAGAACTCATCGAGAAGTTCATGGCCGTTGACCTGGGCCTGTGGCGAGGTGCCCGTTGGCAGGAACCGGTTACGACGGCTCTTCTCGGCGACTGGGCGAGCACCCTGTACACACACGGCACCATCCGCCGGGGGGCTCTCGCCCAACTGATGCGCGAGGTGAGGGAGGTCCACCGGCAGCTCACGCCACTGTGGCGTCGGCGCTGCGCCGGGGAACGGCTGCTCAGCCTCGATGTCCCGATTCTCGAGAATGGGCTGACCCTCGCCGATCTCGTCGCAGGAGGTCCCGACCCTGCCGACATCCTTACGGGAACGCTGCCTGACAACCCGCGTGTGCTCGCCGTGCTGGAGCAGATGTCCCCCATCGAGAGGGCCGTCGCGCTCGCCTGGTCCCGTCCGGGAACGTCGAGTTGGACCGAGGCGGCCACCACCGTGTTGGCCCGCACCTCCCAGGCGCAGGATGACGCCGAGGCTTTGGGCGAGCGAGTCCGCCGCAAGCTCAAGCGGCTTGGTCACCGCGCGCGCCACAGTCAGGATGGCGAGGAAACGTCCCCCATCCGAGCGGCCCAGCCGCCTGCCATCGGTCGAGCCATTGACTGCGCAGCGGAAGTGCGGGAGGCGTGAATGCCTGACATGTTGACTCTCGCCCTGATCGCCGTTGTCGGCTTCTTCGTCGTGCGCGAATCTCGGCGTGATGAACAGCTTGGCGCCGCGCTCTTGGTCGGCGTTGCCGTTGTGACGCTGATACTGACGCTGTACGGGACAAGTCCTGACTGACATGACGGCTGAGGGCTCGTACGCTCCGAACCGGAGAAGGGCGGGGAGAGGCATGGCAGACGAGTACTTCGTGCTGGTGTGCGACGACGTGCCTCATGACGTGGTGCTCATCGACCCTGGCGTCCGCGTGATGGACGTCGTCCAGGTCGTGCGTCGGCTCACGGGGCTGAGCCTGTGGCGCAGCAAGGTTCTTGCGACGCAGGTTCCCGCCGTCATTCTCGCCTGCGTGCCTGAGGAGGACGCGGCGGCGTCCGTCTCGGCCCTCCTGCGATGCGGGGGCCCGGGCAGAGGTGAGAGAACAGCCGCAGCCGGACTGCCTGAAGCGCTGAGCACGACCCACCCAACCGGCTGACGACCCACAGACTGCACAGCCCCACCAAGAAGCCCCCGGCCTGCCAAGAAACCGCAGGTCGGGGGCTTGCTGGTGTCGCGTTACTTCTTCTTGCCCTGGTTCTTGACTGCTTCGATCGCCGCTGCGGCCGCGTCCGGGTCGAGGTAGGTGCCGCCCGGGTTGACCGGCTTGAAGTCGGCGTCCAGTTCGTAGGACAGCGGGATGCCCGTCGGGATGTTCAGGCCCGCGATGTCGGCGTCGGAGATGCCGTCGAGGTGCTTGACGAGGGCTCGGAGCGAGTTGCCGTGGGCGGCGACCAGAACCGTGCGGCCGGCCAGGAGGTCCGGGACGATGCCGTCGTACCAGTACGGGAGCATGCGGACGACGACGTCCTTCAGGCACTCCGTGCGGGGGCGGATCTCCGGCGGGATGGACGCGTAGCGGGGGTCGGCGGCCTGCGAGAACTCCGAGTCGTCCGACAGCGGCGGGGGCGGGGTGTCGTAGGAGCGGCGCCAGAGCATGAACTGCTCCTCGCCGAACTCCGCGAGGGTCTGCGCCTTGTCCTTGCCCTGGAGGGCGCCGTAGTGGCGTTCGTTCAGGCGCCAGGAGCGGTGGACCGGGATCCAGTGGCGGTCGGCGGATTCGAGGGCCAGCTGGGCCGTGCGGATCGCGCGCTTCTGCAGCGACGTGTGGACCACGTCGGGGAGGAGGTCGGCATCCTTCAGGAGTTCGCCACCGCGGACCGCCTCCTTCTCGCCCTTCTCGTTGAGGTTGACGTCCACCCAGCCGGTGAACAGGTTCTTCGCGTTCCACTCGCTCTCGCCGTGACGGAGGAGGATCAGCTTGTACGGTGCGTCGGCCATGCGTATGAGCGTAATCCACCGCTCCGCTCCGTTGTGCGCCCGCTCGTACAGCGGACAGACCCCCTGACGGTTGACGGAATCTGTTAATTGAGTGGCCTCCCGCGCTTCGTCTCTCGTAAGTTCTGAGCGCCGCCTGAGCCACTTACATCGGCCATCCACTTGTACCAGCCATTTGTATCCCGGGGGATCCGTCATGTCCGTCGCCGTCCTGAGACGTGCCGCCCGCGAGACCCTCTCCGGGCTGCCGCGCGAGTTCTGGTGGCTGTGGACCAGCACCCTCGTCAACCGGCTCGGCGGCTTCGTCGCCACCTTCATGGCGCTGTACCTGACACTCGACCGCGGGTACTCCGCCTCCTACGCCGGGCTCGTCGCCTCCCTGCTCGGGCTGGGCGGGGTCGTCTCGTCGCTCGGCGGCGGGGTCATGGCGGACCGGCTCGGGCGGCGGCCCACCCTGCTCGTCGCGCAGACCTCGACGGCCGCCTCCGTGGCGCTGCTCGGGTTCGTGGAGCATCCCGTCGCCATCGCCGCCGTCGCCTTCCTGGTCGGCATGGCCTCCAACGCCTCCCGGCCGGCCGTGCAGGCGATGATGGCCGACATCGTGCGGCCCGAGGACCGGGTCCGCGCCTTCTCGCTCAACTACTGGGCCATCAACCTCGGGTTCGCCGTCTCCTCCCTGGCCGCCGGGTTCATCGCCGAGGTCAGCTACCGCGCCGGGTTCCTCCTCGAAGCCGGGATGACGCTCGTCTGCGCGGTCGTCGTCTTCCTCAAGCTGCCCGAGTCCCGGCCCGAGCGGGAGGAGAAGGCCGTACGGGAGGACAGCGTCGGACTGGGGGCCGTGGTGCGGGACGGGCGCTTCATGAGCGTCGTCGGGCTGTCCTTCCTCGTCGCGCTCGTCTTCCAGCAGGGGGCCGTGGGGCTGCCCGTGGCGATGGGCGCGGCCGGGTTCACACCGGCCGACTACGGCATGGCGATCGCCGTCAACGGCGTGCTCATCGTCGCGTTGCAGATCCCCGTCACCCGGTTCATCGAGCATCGGGACCCGCGGCGGTTGCTCGTCGTCTCCTCGGTGCTCGCCGGATACGGGTTCGGACTCACCGCCTTCGCCGGGTCGGTCGGCGTCTTCGCGCTCACCGTCTGCGTGTGGACCCTGGCGGAGATCGTCAACGCGCCGACCCAGACCGGGCTGGTCGTCCGCCTCTCCCCCACCCACGGGCGCGGGCGCTACCAGGGCATGTACACGCTCTCCTGGGCCGTGGCCTCGCTGGTCGCCCCGGTGATGTCCGGCTTCGTCATCGACCGGTTCGGAGCCGAGTGGTTGTGGGGGATGTGCGCGGTCGTGGGGACGGCGGCGGGCGTCGGATACGCCGTGCTCATGCGACGCCTTCCGGGCGGGATCGAGGGGCAGGTCGAGGGGCAGGTCGGGGGCCGGGCGGAGGACAAGGCCGACGACTGGGCCGAGGGCAAGGTCGAAGGCAGGGGCGAAGACAGCAGGGGCGAAGGCAGGGGCGGGGTCCCGGAGGCCGTCCTCGGTGAGAAGGCCGGCGCTGCCGCCGAGCCCGCGGCCGGCGCCGTCCGAGCAGCCGGCGCCGTCTGAGCGGGGGCCCGCGAGGTACGCGCCGAGGACGCGGGTGTCAGGGGTGCATCCGTGCGCCCTTCAGCACCTTGTCCACCGCGTTCCTCGGACCGTGCACCGCCAGGCCCACGACATCCAGCCCGGCCGTCGGAACGGCGCGCACCGCCGCGCGGTTGTCGCGGTCGTTGCCGGTGGCGAAGAGGTCGCTAGTGAACACCGCGCGCGGGAGGGACCGGGAGAGCACGCGCGCGTGAGCGGCGGTCAGGGTCTCCTTCGTGCCCTCGAAGACCAGCACCGGCTGGCGGAGCATCGACAGGTACCGCACGCCGTCGGCGTCCTCGTACGGCTCCCCGATCACCTCGGGGAGGGCCGTACCGAGGCCGCTGACCAGGAACGCGGTGACGTTCAGGCGCTGCCAGGTCTCCAGGTCCTCGCGCAGCAGGACGGCGATCTTCGTGTCGAAGCGGACGGGTCCGGCCGCCGGGCTCGCGCTCCCGGTCGTGGTCATCGTCGTGGTCGGGGTCATGCTCGGGGTCGGGGTCGTGTTCATACAGCGAGACTGCCGATCGGCGTACGACTTCGTCTTGTACGTTTTTTGCATGGCACCTCGGCAGGAAGTCTCCGCCTGGCGTCCCGCCGTCCCGGGCGTCGTGGAGGTCTTCCATGCCCACTTCACCGAGTACGCCTACCCGATGCACGTCCACGAGGCGTGGACGCTGCTGATCGTCGACGACGGCGCCGTACGGTACGACCTCGACCGGCACGAGCACGGCACCCCGCACGACACGGTGTCCCTGCTGCCGCCGCACGTGCCGCACAACGGCTCACCGGCCACCTCGGGCGGCTTCCGCAAGCGGGTCCTGTATCTCGACGCCGACGTGCTCGGCGAGGACCTCATCGGGGCCGCCGTCGACGCGCCCGACCTGCGTGATCCCGTGCTGCGCCGAAGGGTCGGGCAGCTGCACTCCGCGCTCGCCCGGCCGGGCGACGAGCTGGAGGCCGACAGCCGGCTGACGCTGATCGGCGAACGGCTGCGGACCCATCTGCGCGCGGGGCTGCGGACCGCCGCCGCGCGCCGCGACCCGGACCTCGCGCGCCGCCTGCGTGAGCTGCTCGACGAACACGTCGTCCAGGGCCTCACGCTGGACGAGGCCGCCGGGCTCGTGTCGGCCCATCCTGCCCATCTGGTACGGGCGTTCAGCGCCGCGTACGGCATCGCGCCGCACCAGTACCTCACCGCCCGCCGGGTCGACCTCGCCCGCCGGTTCCTGCTCGACGGACGGCCGCCGGGTGAGGTCGCGGTGGCGGCGGGCTTCTACGACCAGGCTCATCTCACCCGGCATTTCCGGAAGTTGGTGGGGGTCACGCCGGGGCGGTACAGAGATCCGTGGAAGTCCCTCGTCCGCTGACGACCGGTGCATAGCGTCGCTTCCATGGACATCGACGAGACACAGCACTCTGCCGCCGCACCCGAACCTCGGGAGTCCCAGGGGCCGTCCGCGTGGGGCGTCTCACGGGGCGGCTTACGCGCGAGACGGATATCGGTCGCCGTCGCGGGGGCGGCGGCCCTGGTGGCGCTGAGCGTCGGCATCGCCCTCGCGGCCGGTTCGGACGAGGGGCCCGCCACTCCCGTGCCGAGCGCGTCGTACACCCAGCCGTCGGTCACCGGGGAGCCCGCCGACTCCGGGGGCGACACGGGGGGCGACACGGGGGGCGGTGTCTCCGGCGGGAGCAGCTCCGGAGTCGACGGGGGGACCAGCGTCGGCGTCGACGGCGGGACCGGCGGCACCGACCCCGACTCGACGGAGACCCCGTCCACGCCCACGCCCTCGCCCACCGCGCCGGTCGACCTGGAGGAGATCGACCGGCGTCTGACCGAGCTCGACCACAGGCTGGACCAACTGCCCACCAAGCAGGAACTGGCCGACGCCCTGCGCGCCTTCGCCGATCAGCTCGACGCACCGGCTGCTCCGACCCCGACCCCGACCCCGACCGCGCCCGCCCCGGACCCCGACGACCCGGACGCTTCCTGACCGTTCGGTCACCGCTGCCGACCGGTCCCAAGGTCTACCCGACCGGTTCCGGGGTCTACCCCACCGGTTCCGGGGTCAGTCGGCCGGTTCCGGGGTCAGTCGGCCGGGCGTTGTGTCAGATGCGCGAACGCGTCCAGGTTGCGCGTCGGTTCGCCCCGGGAGACCCGCCACTCGTACTCCTTGCGGATCGCGCTCGCGAAACCCAGCTCCAGGAGCGTGTTGAAGGCGCCGTCGGCGGCCTCCAGGACCTGGCCCATGAGGCGGTCGATCTCGTCGGCGGTGACCGAGGCGAGGGGGAGGCGGGCGGTGACGTAGACGTCGCCGAGCCGGTCGACGGCGTAACTCACGCCGTACAGCTTGAGGTTGCGCTCCAGAAGCCAGCGGTGGACGCCGGACTCGTTCTCGTCGGGGTGCCGGACGACGAAGGCGTTCAGGGAGAGGGAGTGGCGGCCGACGATGAGGGAGACGGTCGTCTTGAGTTTGCGGGTGCCGGGCAGTTGGACCACGTAGTTGCCGGGGGCCGGGCTCTCCCACTCCAGCTCCGCGTCCTTCAGGAAACCCTCGATGACCTGTGCGGCCGTCTTCTCCACGTCACCCATGCTCGGAGCGTACGCGACGGCGGTGGGACTGGGCGGCGGCCGTGTAGACGTCGGCGGTGGCGGCGGCCGCGGTGTCCCAGCCGAAGGACTGGGCGTGCGCGGCGGCCGCCGTGCCCATCCGGGCGGCGAGGTCGGGGCTGTCCGCGAAACGCGCGAGCACGCGCGCGTACGCGGCCGGATCGTGGCCCTGCACCAGGAAGCCCGTCTCACCGTCCCGCACGGCCACCGGGAGCCCGCCGACGGAGGCCGCGAGCACCGGGGTGCCGGCCGCCTGCGCCTCTATGGCGACCAGCCCGAAGGACTCGCTGTAGGAGGGGACGACCAGCAGCGACGCCGCCCGGAACCAGTCCGCGAGCTGATCCTGGCCGACCGGCGGACGGAACCGTACGACGTCCGCGATGCCGAGCCGCGCGGCCAGCTTCTGCAGGCCCTCCGGCTTGGCGAGGCCACTGCCGCTGGGACCGCCGACGACCGGGACGACGATGCGGGAACGCAGTTCCGGGCGCTCGTCGAGCAGGACGGCCACCGCGCGCAGGAGCACGTCCGGAGCCTTCAGCGGCTGGATGCGGCCCGCGAAGAGGGGGACCAGGGCGTCCTGGGGCAGGTCGAGGCGGGCGCGGGCGGCGGCCCGGCCGTCCGCCGGGGTGAAGCGGTCGAGGTTGACGCCCGGATGCACCACGGCGACCTTGCCGGGACCGGCGTGGTAGTGCCGTACGAGTTCGTCGGCCTCCTCCGCCGTGTTGGCGATGAGGCGGTCGGCGGCGGAGACGATCTGGGTCTCGCCGATGACGCGGGCGGCGGGCTCGGGGGTGTCGCCGTCGGCCAGGTTGGCGTTCTTGACCTTGGCCATGGTGTGCATGGCGTGCACCAGGGGGGCGCCCCAGCGCTGGGCGGCCAGCCAGCCGACGTGGCCGGAGAGCCAGTAGTGCGAGTGCACGAGGTCGTAGTAGCCGGGGCGGTGACCGGCCCAGGCCTGCATCACGCCGTGCGTGAAGGCGCACAGCTGGGCCGGGAGGTCCTCCTTGGCGAGGCCCTCGTAGGGGCCCGCGTCGACATGCCGGACGAGGACTCCGGGGGCCAGCTCGACGGTCGGCGGGAGGCCGCCGGTGGTCGCGCGCGTGAAGATCTCGACCTCGATGTTGATCGCGGCGAGGCGCTGCGCGAGCTCGACGATGTAGACGTTCATGCCGCCCGCGTCGCCGGTGCCGGGCTGGTGGAGCGGAGAGGTGTGCACGGAGAGCATCGCGACGCGGCGGGGGCGGCGGTGGAGCCTGAGCCGCGAGGGTGCCGCCGAAGAGCGACGCCCGAGCCTGTTGGTGTACTGGCTCACGGGGCGTTCCTCCTTGCTGCGGGCATGCCGGAAAGAGGGTTTTGGAGCCCTCCAAGGGGGTGCAACACCGGAGGAAGGCGTTCCCATTCCGGGCAGGTTTCGGGAAGAGGCGATTTTTGCTCAGTCATTACCGCGTATCGCTCAACCGTTCGAGAGTGGTGTGCGTCGTGGGGCGGAGGTCGAGCGGTTGTGTCGCGTGGGTCTGCCCGAGCGGTTCTCGCCCCCGCCGCCCCTTCCCGTCCCGACCCGGGGGCTGCCGCCCCCGCACCCCCGCTTTCGGCCCGAAAGGGCCTCGTCCTCAAACGCCGGACGGGCTGAAGTGACGGACGGACTGAAGTGCCGGGCGGGCCGAGAGGTGCCGACCGACCGGGCGGAGAGGTGACGGGAAGGCGGACTGCAACGCCGCATTACCCTCGTAGGCATGACATCCCGCGCCCCCGCCCGCCCCGTGGGCACGGTCACGCGCGGGACGACGAACCCCAACCGGCTGCGCCGCATGGACCGCTGGATCGCCGCGACGCACGGCGCCGAGCTGCGCCGCGCCGCCGAGCCGCTCGCCGTCGACCTCGGGTACGGGGCCGCGCCCTGGACGGCCGTCGAGTTGCTGCGGCGGCTGCGTTCCGTCGCGCCACGCGCGCGTGTCGTGGGCGTCGAGATCGAACCGGCCCGGGTGGCGGCCGCCAAGCCGTACGAGCGCGAGGGGCTGGACTTCCGGCACGGCGGGTTCGAGATCCCGGTGCCCCGGCGGCCGCACCTCGTACGCGCCGCCAACGTGCTGCGGCAGTACGACGAGGACGAGGTCGCCGCGGTCTGGCGGCGACTGTGCGCGCGGCTCGCGCCGGCCGATCCGGTGACCGGGTCCCGCGGCGGTCTGCTCGTCGAGGGGACCTGCGACGAGATCGGACGCCGGCACGTATGGGTAGCGCTCGGACCGGAAGGACCGCGCACGGTCACCTTCGCGACCCGGCTGGGGTCGCTGGAGCGCCCCTCGGACCTGGCGGAGCGGCTGCCCAAGGCACTGATCCACCGCAATGTCCCGGGTGAACCGGTGCACGCCTTCCTGCGCGACTTCGACCGCGCCTGGGCGGCCGCCGCGCCCTACGCCTCGTACGGCGCCCGCCAGCGATGGATCCGCACGGTGCGGGAGCTGACGGCCGACTGGCCGGTGACGGACGGGCCGGCGCGCTGGCGGCAGGGGGAAGTGACGTTGCGGTGGGGGGCGTTGGCCCCCCGGACCTGAGCCAGGGAATCCCGCCGGGCCGAACCACGGCTCCTGGATCACTACTTCCGCATTGCGGCTTCTGCATCGCGGCTTCTGCATCGCGGCTTTTCCCGGGGCGCCGGGAACGATCTCCGTGAGTCGTTCGTCACACTGACGGGGAGATCGTCATGGTGGGGTGGCGAAGAGGGGAAGGACTGCTTCGGTCGCTGTGCGGCTCTGACGTTCCGTCGTCACCTCTGTCGTTTTCGGCCGTGACGTGGCACGATCCCCCGGGCACCGTATGTTACTGACGGTTAATCAGGGGTTGGGGGACGGGGTATGGGAACGGGCAAGCGCGGCCTGCTCGCTGCGGCTGTGACGGTGGTCTGCGCGGTCACCGTGCTGGGCGCACCCGGCACCGCGTTCGCCAGCCCGAGCCCCACGCCGTCGCCGACGGCGAGTTCCACGACCCCACCGCTCCCCTCCACCGCGTCCAACAAGGACCTCGAGGCCGTCCGCACCAAGCTCGAAGCGCTCTACCACGACGCCGCGGTCGCCACCGACGCCTACAACGCGGCCGAGGAAGCGGCGAAGAAGCAGTCCGCGGAGATCGTCGAGCTGGCCAAGAAGATCGTCGCTGGCCAGGAGAAGCTGGACGATCTCAAGGACCGCGCGGGTGCCGCCGCCCGCGCCCAGTACCGCACCGGCGGCCTGCCGGACGAGGCGCAGCTGATGCTGACCGACGACCCGTCGGAGTTCCTCGACGGCGCGGGCCGGGTGCTCCAGGGCCAGCGCGCGACCAAGGGCCTGATCGGCGAACTCACCCGCACCCAGCAGGACTTGGAGCAGTACTCCAAGGACGCCTCCACCCAGTGGCAGAAGCTGGAGGCGGGCCGCAAGACGAAGGCCGCGGCCCAGAAGAAGATCGAGAAGCAGATCGCGGCGGCCGAGAAGCTCGAGTCCCAGCTCGAGAAGAAGGAGAAGGAGCGCCTCGAACAACTCGAGGCGCAGGTCGCGCTGGAGGCGCAGACCGCCTGGCTGGACACCGGCGTCCTCGACGAGATCAACAGCGCGGCGTCCGTCCAGGGCAAGAAGGCCGTGCAGTTCGCCACCGCCCAGATCGGCAAGCCGTACGTGTGGGGCGCGGAGGGGCCGGACAGCTTCGACTGCTCCGGACTGACCTCCGAGGCCTGGAAGAGCGCCGGACAGGCGATACCGCGCACCTCGCAGGAGCAGTGGAAGCAACTGCCGCACATCGCCGTCGAGGACATGCGCCCCGGCGACCTGATCATCTACTTCGACGACGCCAGCCATGTCGCGTTGTACGTGGGCGACGGCTCGATCATCCACGCCCCGCGCCCGGGCCGCACGGTCACGCTCGCGGGGGCGGGCACGATGCCGATACTCGGGGTGGTCCGGCCGGACGCGTGAGGCCCGGCGGACGGGCGGCCGGGCGGCTCCTCGGGGGCGTACGCCCGCTACGTGACCCAGGCCACCTCGGCCTCGTCGCCAAACTCCGCGCGGACGTGACGTTCGTCATCTCCGCACCACACCCGCCCCGCCCAAATGCGGTACAGAACGCGGCATATGACAGGGGCCAGAGATCAAGCGGCCTGCCGCACACCATTCCGTTGCGACGCCTTCTGCCGCTATGGTCCCCGTCGGTGGGTCGAGGTCCCTCGTCCCCGCCATGCCCTCGGGGGGAGGGAAGGAACCCAAGACGATGCCCGTACCCGTACCGCGGCAGAGAGCGATCCCGGCCGTGGAGAGTGGTCAGGCGCAGGCCGCGCCCGCAGTCGGCGGCCCCTCCAAGGAAGAAGCCGTTCGCAACGAGGCGACCCCGACCACGGCCGAGAACCGGAACACCGCCACGCACGACCACAGCGCGCCCCACACCACGCACCGGACCGCGCACCAGACCGCGCTCAACGCCACGCCCGCCGACGGCGTCCACCAAGGCGTGAGCACGACCAGCGTGAGCACGACCAGTGCGAGCACGACCAGTGCGAGCACGACCAGTGCGAGCACGAGCAGCACGAGCAGCGTGAGCGCCACCGGTGTGGGCGCCACCCACACCACCCTCACCCTGCTGCTGATCGAGGACGACCCCACGGCCGCGCCGATCGTCCACGACCTGCTCGACGCGGACGGCCGCCCGATCCGAGTGCGCACCGCCCGCAACCTCACCGAGGCCGAGCGGCTGCTGACCCATGACGTCCACTGCATCCTGCTGGACCTGGCGCTGCCGGCGCCCGGCAGGGCGGGCGAGTCCGACGACGAGCTCGCCGTCCTGCGGCACGTGCTGCGGCTCGCGCCCCGGCACGCCGTGCTCGCGCTCACCGCGTCCGGCGACGCCGCGCGCGGCACCGAGGCGGTACGCGTGGGCGCCCAGGACTACCTCTACAAGGACGAGCTGGACGGCCGGCTGCTGAGCCGCGCGATCCGCTACGCGGTGGAGAGGAAACGTTCCGACACGGCCGAGCGACGACTCGCCGAGGGCAAGCTGCGCGCGCAGGAGAACGCCCGCCTGGAGCGCGGCCTGCTGCCCACGCCCCTCCTGGAGGGCTCCCCGCTGCGGTTCGCCGCCCGCTACCGCCCCGGCCGCTCACGCGCGCTGCTCGGCGGCGACTTCTACGACACCGTCCGCACGCCCGACGGCACCGTGCACGCCATGATCGGCGACGTCTGCGGGCACGGCCCGGACGCGGCGGCGCTCGGCGTGGAGCTGCGCATCGCCTGGCGGGCGCTGACGCTGGCGGGCCTGTGCGGGGACGAACTGCTGAACACGCTGCAGCAGGTGCTGGAGCACGAGCGCGACGACGACGAGATCTTCGCGACGCTGTGCACGGTGGACATCGCGCCCGACGGCCGCCGGGCGGGCCTGTGCCTGGCCGGCCACCCCGCGCCGCTGATCGCCCGCCCGGACCGGCCCGCGCGTCTGCTGCCGTACGACAACAACGGCCCCGCCCTCGGCCTGCTGCCGGGCGCCCGCTGGCCGCGGATGCAGGTCGAGCTGGGCGCCGAGTGGAGCCTGATGCTGTACACCGACGGCCTCATCGAGGGGCGGATCGGCGAGGGCCGGGAACGGCTGGGCCAGGACGGCATGGTGGAGATGATCCGCCGCCAGCTCTCCGAGGGGCTGAGCGGTGAGGCGCTGCTGCGGGCCGCGGTCAACGAGGTGCGCCAGCTCAACGGCGGCGAGCTGACGGACGACGTGGCAGTGGTCCTGCTGGACCGCGTCCCGGTTCCGATCCCGGTCCCGTAGCCCATGGCCCATGGCCCATGGCCCGCAGCCCATGGCTCGCAGCCCGCAGCCCAAACCCGTAGCCCTGAGGCCTGAGGCCCAAAGGCGGCACAAGGCCTGAGCGCGACGCCCCCGCGCCCCGGGAAGGGGCTGCGGGGGCGTCGTAGGTTCTTGTGGTGTGGGTGGGACGGCGAGGGTGGTGTGGCTCAGCGGCCGCCGTTGTACGGACCGTACGGGCCGTCGCTGCTGCTGCCGCCGCGCCTGCGGCCCCAGCCGCCGCCCCCGCCGATCTGCCGGAGGGCGGGCCGTACGTCCACGAAGAAGACGATCGTGGCGACGAGTCCCGCGAGCTGGAGGAAGAGCATCGGCACCAAGAGGTTCACCGCCACCGTGACGCCCAGGATGATCAGCCAGAAGCCCTTGTTCTGCTTGTCGGCGGCCCGGTAGGCGTCATCACGGAACAGAGCGGCCATCACCAGTGCCGCCACGGCGAGGACCAGCATGGCGAGATAGAGCAGCCACACCAGCCCGGCGAAGCCTTCGATCAGCACAACGTCCACCACCCGACTCGACGCGATTCGACTCGCTCGTCCTTACGCGGTCACCGTACCCGCAACCGCACTCCCGCTACCCGTACAACGGGCCGGGCACTCCTCGAGTGCCCGGCCCGTGACTGTATGTCCCTGTCCGCCGTGTCCGTCCCGGCCGTCGGTCTCACTTGGCCGGCGGCGTGGTCTTCTTCGCGACGGGCTTGCGGACCGGAGCCTTCTTGGCCGCCGCGGCCTTCTTCGCCGCGGCGAACTCGGACTGCGCGTCGGCCGCGGCGGGCTTCGGCTCGTCCTTGACCACGACCGGCTGGACCACGGGCGCGGGCTTGGGCTCCGACTTGGGCTCGACCGCGATGGCGAGCTCCTCGATCTCCTCGGCGGCCTCGCCGCGCCAGGTCTTCACGGCCTGCTCGCCGTGCTCGGCGACCTTCTCGTACGTCTCACGGGCCTTGACGGCGTACTCGGCGGCGACGCCGACCCCGCGCAGCGCGAAGTCCTGGGCGGACTCGCCGAACTTCTTCAGGTCGGCGTCGAGGGTGCTGCCGATCTTCTTGATGTCCCCGTCGAGGCTGCTGATGAAGTCGGTGACCTTGGACTGGAGGGTCTCCTGCGCCTCCTTGGCCTTGGCGGTCGCCTCCTTGGCGCGGGCGCCGGCCTTCTCCTGCACGACCTTGGGGTCGGTGTTGCGGACGGCCTCGAAACGGGCCGGGGCCTCGGTGCGCAGCTGCTCCACCAGACCCGGCACCTTCTTCGCCTGCTGGAGGGCCAGATCGGCGGTGCCCGCGGCGAAGTAGAACGGAGTCGGGTCGCTGAAGGTCTTGCGCAGGTCGTCGGTGATGGCCATGGTGAAGGTCCTCCCGGATTCACATACGTCGTATTCGGCTGAGGGTCGTGCAGGTCCGCAGCGTGGCGGCCGGTCCCCTGGTCCGGTCAACTGGCCGTCTGCTGCGGGTCGGCGTCGCTCTCGTGCTTCCGTGGGCCCGCCGTACCGTCGCCGTCCGCGAATCCGTTCTCCTTGCGGAAGGACTCGTAGATCTGCAGCAGCACCTGCTTCTGCTGCTCGGTCAGCGTGGGGTCGGCGAGGACGACGGCGCGGGTCGCGCCGTCCCGGTACTCCTCCCCGTCCCGTTCCGCGTCGAGGATGCCGGCCCGCACGTACAGCGTCTCGGCGGAGATCCGCAGCGCCTTGGCGACCTGCTGGAGCACCTCCGCGCTCGGCTTGCGCAGCCCGCGCTCGATCTGGCTCAGATACGGATTGGACACCCCGGCGGCTTCGGCGAGTTGCCGGAGCGACAGCTGCGCGTTGCGCCGCTGCTCGCGCAGGTACTCACCGAGATTGCCGACGTTGAGCGATGCCATGGCTCCACTGTGCACCAGTCTTGCTAACTATTGCAAGCACCTGCTTGCAATAGTGTGTCGCGCCACTCCAGACTGATGAGCCTGAGCACGATAGTGACTGTCTGTTCCCAGTGCTTGTGAGGTTTCCCGCTGGATCTGCTCGGCGAAGTGATCGAGTCCCGAACGAACTGCGCGGCGAGGCTTCTGCGAGTCGGGCTACGGGCGTCGCGCGACGAAGACGAACTCCTTGCCCGGCCTGTCGGGCGCGTCGCGAACGTCCTCCACCTCATAGCCCTGTGCGATCAGCTCCGTCTCGACCTCCTGCCGCTCACGGAATCGCAAGGTGGAGTCCGACGTGAGTACCTGCCCGTCAGCAGCGAACGCGTAGGTCCAGCGGAACGTCACCAGTGGCTCGCTCACCTCGATCACCTGGACCCAGCTCTCGACGGAGCCGACATCCGGAATCTCCGTCACGCGGCATGAGGCTTCGCGGTTCCACTCCTCCCAAGCGCGTCTGGCTGGATCGCGGGTCTCGAACACCAGACGGCCGCCAGGCTGTAGTGCTTCGTACGCGCCGCGCAGGGTCTCGTGCCATGCCTGCGGATCGAGGATCTGCTGTACGGCGTTCGCGGTCATGGTCGCCAGGTCGACCCGCATCGGCGGGAGTGTCGAGGCATCGCCACAGATCCACCGCACTCGCTCGGCGCCCAGCTTGGCCCGGGCCACGTCGATGGACGCCTGGGCCGGATCGACGCCGACGACGTCGATCCCGCGTTCAGCCAACAGAAGCGCGAACACACCTGTTCCACAGCCGATGTCCAGCACCTGACATGCCCCGAACTCCTCCGCCATCTGAACGTACGCGTCGAGATCGCTGCGATCGGGGTCGAGTGGGTCATGGATCGCGGCGAGCCGTGGATGCAGCGGTCGACTGTTCTTGAGTGCCTCGGGGAGCAGTTGACCAGATCCCGCCGATCTTCATGATCGGTCGGGATCTTCGCCTCACCTGCGCGGCAGTGCTGCCGGTTCGGCCCGGGTGGGTGCTGAAGGCGGGGATCGGGTGTACTCGCGCGTTCAGACGGCCGAGGATGCTAGAGACCTGGAGCGTTGCGCACATTCCGCTCGCTGACGTCGGGCAGGAAGCGTGCCACGGTGACGAAATCAGCGTCGTCGTGCAGGACAACCAGTCCATGATGCACGGCGGTCGCGCAGATCATCAGGTCGAGCGGCCCGGCCGCACCGAGGGCCCCGTTCTCGGCGAGCGCGTACTGGGCTGCGTCGACCCAGTCCCACAACCTCTTCGGGAGAGGTACGTCAGGGTACAGATCCGTGAACATCTCCCCCATGGCCTCGTACTCCACTGCGTTGCGCGCTGAACGCCGGAACTCGGCCCGCTGGGCAGCGCACGACCCGATGGCCCTGAGGGTGGTGGTCTCCAGCCACGCGTCCCTCAGCTGCTCCTCGCGCAGGAGGCGCCACAGACCCGAGGAGTCGAGCAGGTAGTGGATCACGCGCCACCATGCTTGTCCTCGACGCGGTGCTGCTGCCAGCCCTCATAGTCCCACTGCTGGGCGGCGTGGAAGTGCTTGGCAACGAGCGCGGCCCGCTCATGGCGTTCGGCGTACTCGCGAAGGGCGGCATTGACCACGTCCTTCTTGGTGCCACCACCGGCGACACGCATGGCCTTCTCCAGCGCATCGTCATCAAGGTCGATTGTCGTCACGCTCATACTGGACTCCTCTATTCAAGGGCAATATCCAGTATATGTATCGGTGGGGTGCATGCCTGTCCCGGACCACCGGCGCGTTCCACCCCCAGATCTCCTGTCGTGGCTCGCTGACCGCCGACAGACGAGGTCGCGGCTCCCCCGGGCGATCACCCAGCTGGGCAAGAACGTCGAGCAGATCACCCGGCGCCGCAACCCCGCTGCTGTCGGCGGACCGCCGGTCGTGTTCGTCACCGTTCCCCGGCGCCACCCCGAAGATGCTCGCAGGCGAGTTCGCCCGGTTCCTCGGCATCCCGTTGGAGCACCGCATGAGCCAGGTCCAGGTCCCCAACGCCGTCTGTGACCTGCTCGGCAAGCTCGGCACCACCCTCGTCCTGGTCGACGAGATCCACAACCTCGACCTGCCGACCCGCAACGGAGCCGAGGCGTACGATCAGCTGAATTACCTCTCGGAACGAATCGCGGCCACCTTCGTGCTTGCTGGTCTCGACGTCGAGACCAGCAGCCTGTTCCAGGGCATCCGCGGGCAGCAGCACATGCTCGACGACCCTGCGGGATAAGTCCCATCACCGTCCCGGTCGACGTGGACCATCTACGGACGGGAATCCATCGTGACAACCGGCCTGCGCCTTGCCTGGCGCCTCGAAGGACACGGCTGGGCCGACTGCACGGTCACAGACCGCCACGCGGTCATCGTGCTCACCGCCTCCTACATCACGAGCGCGCCGGAAGAATTCCTGACCGCGCTGGCCCGGCTGATCGCCGGCGAGACGGAAACGCGAGCGCAGTTCGAGGCCGAGCCGACCGCCTATCGATGGATCTTCTATCGGGAGGACGAACACGTCTGGATGCGGATCCTGGAACTCCGGGACGGAAGCGACCACGACAACACGGGCACCGAACTCTGGTCGAGCCAATACGCCATCGACGAGCTGGCCCGCGCCGCGATCCGGTGCTTCGACGACGCCGCGCGCGCTTACGGCGAGAGCGGCTACCGCGGCAAATGGGGCGAGCACTTCCCCCGCACCGAACTCGAAGCCCTCAGACGGCTCTGGAACGACCGTCGGCATCCGCACAGTGCACGGTCCGCACCGCGCCAGACCCGCGAGGGAGACCGATGAGACAGATCAGGGAAATGAGCGAGCGCGAGCACTTCGCCTGCGTCGGCCGGCGTCCCGGCATGTTCGTCGGCACAGCCTCATCGTTCCACCAGCTGACCGCCGGGATGCCAGACACGCCTCCGCGGGCATTCCACCGCGACTCCCACTCCACCCCAACGAACCTCACCCGGAAGGGGAGCGCGCACGTGTCCTCGCCGAAGTCGTCCGCCGTCGGTCTGGTCCTGTCCAGTGGGGCGGTCCTCGGCGCCGCGCACGCCGGTGTTCTGCGGGCCGTCGAGGAGGCCGGGATCGAGGTGTCCGTGGTGACCGGGTCCAGCGCGGGGGCGCTGATAGGCGGCGCCTGGGCGGCCGGGACCGACAGCGAGCGGATCACCGGGCGGCTGCTGCGCGCTCAGTGGGCGGACTTCGGATCCGCGGCGATCGCCCCGCGCCTGGGGCTCCTGGACACCACTCCCCTGGCCCGCAACATCGAGGAGATGCTCGGCGATCTGCTGATCGAGGATCTGCCGACCCGGTTCGGCGCGGTGGTCACGGAGTTGCGGTCCACGACGCCCCGGCTGGTCGACTCCGGCTCGCTGACGGCGGCCGTACGCGCCAGCAGCGCGGTACCCGGGCTGTTCCCGCCGGTCCGGCTGGAGGTGGGCGGCGCGCTCTGCGTCGACGGCGCGGTGCTGTCGCCGTCCCCGGTGTGGGCCGCGCACCGGCTCGGCGCCGAGCGGGTCATCGCCGTGGGCTTCGGTCGTGGCAACGCCCGCTGGCGCCGCTGGTTCGAGTCCCGCCCCGATCACCCGGCGAACGGCCGCCACGCCGACCTGGCCGTCACCATCGACACGACCGGCCATTCGTCCTGGTCGGCCGCCGGCGTCCCGGACCTGATCGACCGGGGGTACCGGGCGGCGCGGGAGGCCCTGGAGGACTGGGCCTGAGGTCACCGGCCCCCGGCGGCCCCTCCGCCGCGCCACCGGCCTGCCGTCTTCCTCACGCCTCCCAGGGCAACTCCCGTTCGTGCACCACCTCCAGTCGCGAGACCGCGCGGGTCAGCACCACGTAGAGCCGGTTCAGGCCGCGTTGCTCCGACTGCGCGATGGCCGCCGGTTCGACGGCGACGACGTGGTCGTACTCGAGGCCCTTGACGAGGGTCGCCGGGACCACCGTCACCCGGGCGGCCGGGTCGTCCGGGCCGGAGGTCGGGATGCCGGCCCCGGTCAGGGCCTCGCGGACCCCGTCGACCTGGGGGTCCGCGGCGATGACGCCGATCGAGCCTTCCCGGGGGAGCGCGTCGCGTACGGCGGCGACAACCGCGGAGCGCAGGTCGCCGTCGGCTCGCCGGACGCGCAGTTCGCCGTCCCGGCGCAGGAAGTCGGCGCGCGGCACGTCGGCGTCGAGGAGGTCGAGGAGGCGGCCCGCGAGGGTGAGGACGGCGGCCGGGACACGGAAGCCCGTGGTCAGCGGGACGATCGTCGCGTCCGGCTTGCCCAGGTGGGCCATCTGCGCCGGCCAGGAGTCCGCCGCCCAGGGGGTGGTGCCCTGCGCCAGGTCGCCGAGGACCGTGAGCGAGCCGAAGCGGACCCGGCGGGCGACCGCCCGGCACTCCATCGGGGAGAGGTCCTGGGCCTCGTCGACGACGACATGGCCGTACCCCTGGGGATGGTCGAGGAGGCCGGCGATCTCGTCGAGGAGGACGAGGTCGGCGGGCGACCAGCGCGCCGACCTCGGCGAGCGGGGCGGGCGCGGCCAGTGCAGGGCCCGCTGCTCCTCAGGGTCCAGGATGCCGTCCGCGGCTCGCGCCAACTCCTTTGCGTCCATGAGGAGTCGGGCCAGGACCTCCTCCGGGCCCGCCTTCGGCCACACCGCCTCCACGCACGCGCTCACCGGCCGGGCCCGTTCGACGCGGCGCGTCCAGGAGGCCGGGCGCGGCCCGCTCCGGCGTTCCACCTGCTCCTGGATCCGGCGCACGATCCGGCTGCGGACCCGCTCGCGCCCGATCTCGTACGGCGGCTCCTCGGCGAGCACCCCGACGACGATGTCCGTGAGCCGGTCGCCCGCGATCCGCCAGCGGTAGGAGCCGTCGGGGACGGACAGGTCCTCGGCGCGGTCGGCCGTCACCCGGCCGTACACCGCCCGGCGCAGCACCTCGGCCATCCGGGCGTCGTGTTTGACGGCGGCGGTCCGGTCGGGGTCCGTCCCGGTCGCCGGCCGGTGGGCGATCTCGTCGTGCAGGGTCGACTGCCGCACGCCGGTCTCGCCGAGGGAGGGGAGCACCTCGGCGATGTAGGAGAGGAACGTGCGGTTGGGGCCGAGGATCAGCAGTCCGCCGCGCTGGATGCGTCGCGGGTGGGTGTAGAGGAGGTAGGCGGCCCGGTGCAGGCCCACGGCGGTCTTGCCGGTGCCGGGAGCGCCCTGCACGCACACCGACTCGGAGAGCTCCCCGCGGACGAGTTCGTCCTGCTCGGGCTGGATGGTCGCGGCGATGTCCCGCATCGGACCGACGCGGGGCCGTTCGATCTCGCGAGCGACGATCCCACCCGGCCGCGCTGCCCCGCCTGACCCGTCTGGTCGGCCGGGCCGCTCCACTTCGTCGATTGGGCCGCCCGTGTCGAGGTGCTCGTCCTCCAGGCCCGTGAGGTCGGCGGAGTCGCCCCGGCTGCCGGGGGCCCAGCCGAACCGGCGCCGGACGGCCACGCCCTGGGGGTCGCGGGCGCTCGCCTGGTAGAAGGCGCGGGAGACGGGGGCACGCCAGTCGACGACGAGGGGCGGGGCGGCCGGGTGCTCGCTGATGCGCAGTCGGCCGATGTGGTGGGCGAGGCCCTCGTGCTCGCCGCCCGTGCCGTGTGCGAAGTCCAGTCGGCCGAAGAACAGGGGGCCTTCGGGCAGTTCGTGCAGGGCTTTGGCGTGGCTGCGCAGCCGGAAGCCGAGGACCTCGGCGTCGGCGCCGGAGGCGGAGACGTCCTCGCCGGTGACGACGTGTTGGTCGGCGCCCTCGACCATCGCGGCGAGGGCGGCGCGGCAGGCGTCGTGGTGGGCGCGTTCGTGGTGCAACGCGGTGCCGAGATCCGGCGGGCTCGTCGGGTCGCCCTCAGGGACCGGCTCGGTTGTCGTCATACGACAAGGGTAACGAATAACGTAACCGAGTCACATTTTTTACTTGGTATCAGCCGGCGGTCGCCCGACCGAGCTGCGGCAGACCCGCCCCCAGCACCGCGAACGCCCGCCCCGCCGCCGCCTCCGCGTCCCCCCGCACGTCCTCCACCCGCTCCCCCGCCGCGATCCGCCGCCAGTTCTCCTCGGCGAGGATCCGCCGGACGGCGATGATCTGGCCGGCGGCCAGCCGGGCGTCGAGGGCGTCGGGCAGCTCGTCCACCAGGGCGTCGGCGAGGGCGCCCTCCGAGCGTTCCAGGTAGCCGTGGAGCCGGGCGACCAGGGAGGGCGTGCCGTAGAGCAGGGCGTAGAAGGCGCGCACGTGCGGGTGGTCGTTGAGCCCGGTGACGGGGTCGGCGGCGGCCAGTCCGGCCAGGAAGTGCCGGTACAGGGCGGGCAGCGGTGCGACCCCCTCGGCCCGCGCCGCCGTGACGACCCGGGCCGCTTCCTGCTCGTGGTCGGCGATCCGGTGCAGGACCAGGTCCTCCTTGGCCGGGAAGTACCGGAAGAGGGTCGGCTTGGAGATCTCGGCCGCCGCGGCGACCTCGGCGACGGACACCGCGTCGAAACCGCGCTCGATGAAGAGCCGGACGGCGATGTCCGACACGGCCTCGTACATCCGCCGCCTCTTGCGCTCACGCAGCCCGGTCTCGCTCATGGACCGAGCCTACGGGGCCGGTCGGCGCCCGACCCCGCTTGACCTCAACCGGGGTTGAGGTCGAAGACTCCATGCACGCGCATCCAATGGCACCGCAGTGGAGGTATGTCATGCGAGCAGCACAGGTGAAGGCGTTCGGCGGACCGGAGGTCCTGGCCACGGTGGAGCTGCCGGACCCGGTCCCGGGCCCCGGCGAGCTCCTGATCGAGGTCGCCCATGCCGACACGATCTTCGTGGAGACCCAGGTCCGTGCGGGCCTGTTCCGCGCCTACTTTCCCGTCGAGCCGCCGTACGTCCCCGGTGGCGGCGTCGCCGGCACGGTCAGCGCGGTCGGCGCGGGCGTGGACGGAGGGTGGGTGGGCCGCAGGGTGACCTCCTTCGTGGACGGCAGCTACGCCGAGCGCGTGACGGTCCCGGCCACCGCGCCGACCCCCGTCCCGGACGGCGTGGACCTGCGCACGGCCGCGGCACTCGTCCACGACGGGGTGACGGCCGCTGGTCTGCTGGAGCGCACCGCCGTGGCCCCCGGTGACCGCGTCCTGATCCTCGGCGCCTCGGGCGGCATGGGCACCCTGCTCGTCCAACTGGCCCGCGCCCGGGGCGCCCGGGTGGTGGCCGCGGCACGGGGAGCGCGGAAGTCGGCGCTGGTGCGGGAGCTGGGAGCGGACGCGGTGGTGGACGTGTCGGAGCCGGACTGGGCGGACCGGGCACGGGAGGCCCTGGGGCCGCCGACGCCCACCCGCGCCGCCGAAACCGCCCGTACCGGAGCAGCCGGAGAAGCCGGATCAGCGGCCGCCGCCCAGACCGCCGAGGCCACGGGGGCCACCGAGGCCACGGGGGCCGCCGCCGATGTCGTACTGGACGGCGTCGGCGGCGAACTCGGTCTCTCGGCCTTCTCGTTGACCGCCGACGGCGGCCGTTTCTCCGCGCACGGGGCGCCCTCGGGCGGCTTCGCGACGGTGGACGCGGCGGAGGCGGAACGCCGGGGCGTCACCCTGTTCGGGATCGGGGACCTACAGTTCGGCGAGGCCGAGGCGCGGCGCATGTCCGCGCACGTCCTGGCGGAGGCGGCCGCGGGGCGGCTGCGGCCGGTGATCGGCGCTCAGTTCCCGCTGACGGAGGCCGCCGCGGCGCACGCGGCGATCGAGGGACGGGAACTGGTCGGCAAGGTGGTGCTGGGGATGTGAACCGACGCGCAGGTCAGAGCCACCCCCGGGTCAGCCCCGCCCCCGGGTGAGGGCCAGTTCGAGGTAGGGATTGGCGGTGCGTGAGGCCGGGAGGCCGAGGGAGGCGGTGGCCGCGGCCAGCGTCTCGGCGTAGGAGTCCACGGCCCGGCGGACGTTGGGGGCGTCCAGGCCCGTCCTGGTCACCAGCCGGTCGAGATCGACGTAGGCCGACCGGATGATCTCGATCCAGCGGTACACCGGCCAGTCCAGCCGCCAGTTCGTGCTGTACTCCGGGGGCATGCTCCGCTCCCACCGGCGGAACATGCGGTCCCTGATCTCCGGCCGGGTCGGGGTCAGGTGCATGTGCCGGACCAGGTCGTAGAGCGGGTCGCCGACCAGGGCCATCTCCCAGTCGATGATGGTCAGCAGGTACCGGCCGCCGCGCACCAGGTTCCACGGGTTGAGGTCGCCGTGCAGGAGGGCGGGCGCCCGGTGGGTCAGCGTGTGGCGGGACAGGATCTCCCCCAGCCGCTCGTGGTGGGGCAGCCCGAGCATCCGGGCCAGCTGCGTCGACTCCTTCGGCAGCGTCTGCACCAGCTTCACCAGTTGGTCGCACAGCCACACGTAGAAGCCGTCGCTGCCCGAGACCGGGTCGACCAGGCTGTGATCGACCTTCGTCAGCGCGCACAGCTGGTCGACGAGCGCGTCCGCCTCGCGCGGGCGCAGACCGTTCACCGGGTGCTCGGGGAGTCCGCCGCGGCGCGGGCCGACGTAGGTGTGGATGGCGAAGGGGTCCTTCGTGCAGCTCTCGCCCAGGGCCAGGATGCGCGGGGCCTCGACCTTCACACCCGACTTCTCGATCGCCCGGAGCACGGCGTGCTCGCTGAGGATGCTGGGCTCCCTGCGCTGGACGTTGGAGAGCAGCCGGCGTACGACCACGGGTTCGGTCCAGCCGCTCACCCGGACCACCGTGTTGAGGTGCGCGGTCCCCTTGAAGACGTTCCCCGCGGGGGCGGCGCCCTCGGCCAGCAGCGCCTCCCTGACCGCGCTCGCCGGGAACTTCGGGTGCTGGGGGAGCCGCCGGTCCGCCGTCCAGGAGATGGCGGGGCCGATCCAGTCCCGCCCGCTGATGTCGCCCTTGTTGCGCGAGGCCAGCCAGCGGTAGAGCGCCTTCTCGATCTCCGCGGGCTCCGGCACGTCACGCAGCCTCAGCGGCCCGACCGCCGCCACCAGGGCCCTGCGCACCTCAGCCGTCGCCTCGTCCAGGCTCTTCTGGGTGAACGAGTCCTCCAGCGACCGCGCGGCGCGCATCACGTCCGGGTAGACGGACTGTGCCCGCTCGAAGGCGAGATAGTGGGCCAGGTCCCTGACCAGGCCGTTGGTGGCGGCGGGCCGGTGGTCCAGCATGGCCTTCGCCCAGGCGTCGACCACCTCGGCCCACTGGTGGGCCGGATACTGCATGCGCACCAGGTGCGTGGCCAGGTCGTGCAGCGGGTCACCGTAGGTGGCGAGTTCCCAGTCGACGCAGACGAGGGGCGGATCGCCGTCGTAGGACACGATCAGGTTGTCCCGGTGCAGATCCGCGTGCAACAGGCTGTACGGCCGCCGTGCCATGGCGGGGACCCGTTCGGCCAGCCGGGTCAGCGCGTCGTCCGGGATGCCGAGCGTGTTGAACAGCCCCCCGAATTCCTCCCAGTTCTCCTGGCGGATCTGCTGGTCGGCGAGCCGCGCCAGCGTCCGCAGGAAGCCCTGGCTGTCGGCGCGGTCGGCAGGCCACCCGGCGGGCAGCGCGGGCAGCGCCGACAGGCGCACCCGGGTCATCAGCGCCAGCAGGCCGGCCAGCTCCCCGATCAGCAGGGATTCGACGGGCTTACCGTTTCCGCAGACCCAGGAGAGCGGCACGCCCTCCACATGACTGTGGAGGGCGAAGGCGGGTGGCGCGGATCGCGTCACCAGACACTCGGACACATGGGGCAGCTCGCTCTGCACCGCCTTGAGGACGAGAGCCTCGTCCTCCCAGGTCCTGATCACGACCTTCAGCGCCTCGGGACGCCGGATCCGCACGGTCACCTGGGTGCCGGCCTCCCGCCCCAGCAGGCGCGCCACGGGCTCGGTCAGCGGCAGCACGTAGTTGTGGTTGTGGTGACCGCTGGACACCTTCCCCGTCTCCTTCGCGGTCCTGACGAAGGCCCGGTAGACGGCGTCGTGCTGGTCGGCAGTGGCTCGCTCCCCGGGACGGCACTGGGGAACTAGGGGGTCGCGCACTGGCCACTCCGGTAGTCGCGCTGGGATGGGTCGGGCAAACGGTAAGCAGACGGTAGAGGGTCCGCACGGCCGGTGCGTGGATGAGTGAGCACAATGGGTGGTCTGCCACTCGGCTGCGTCAGGCCGTCGAGACCGGCTTGTTCGCCGTCTCATACGTACGAACGGGAGCGGTTGCTCGTGCGATGCGGCGCATGCTAGCGCAAGCACCTCGACTCTTAGGCGAACCACAGATCGACGAACTCACTGTGCGACGGACTCGCTATTCGGCGAGATGTTCCCAGACCGAGTCGAACCACTGCTGCCAGCTGCCGACGAAGACCGAGCCCGGCGAGTCGGGGTCGGTGTCCCTGACATGGCTGGTGAGGGTGGCGCCCAGGCCCAGCACGTCGAGCGCGTCGATCTCCTCTCCGCTGTCCAGGGTGATCCGGCGGTCGATCACCCGGTACGGACCGTGCAGCGCGGTGGCGCCGTTGAGGAGATAGAGCTTGAAGGCCGGGGTCAGGGGAGCGTGCCGGATGTGCAGCTCGGCGGAGTGCACGAGCTTCTCGGTCTCCAGGTCCCTGAGCAGGCCGCGCAGCGAGTCCGTGGCCCGCCGGGTGATGGTGTGCAGCCGCTCCCGCGGCCGTACGTCCTCCTTGTCCTCCTTGGCCCGCGGATAGGGCATGAGCAGGTCCTCGGTCGGGAGGATCATGCGCAGGACGATGCGCCGGGGGGTGTTCGGCCGCAGGCGGAGCTGGTCCGCCTGCACCCGGATGTGGGCGTAGAGCGACTCGGCCGTCAACGTGTAGACGTCGAGGGCGACTTCGGGCACGCCGAAGGCCTCGTCGAGCAGGGTCTCCAGCGTCACGTGGGTCCGTGGAGCGGCCGGCTGGACCGGCGGGCTGCCGAGCACCCGTGACCCGCTGCCCTGCCGGGACTCGATCCGGCCCTCGCCGGCCAGCATCCGCAGCACCCGCTGCACGGTGTCCCGGGACACCTCGAACTCCTCGGCGAGGTCCCGCTGGGACGGCAGGAAGGACCGCACCGGATACGTCCCGTCGTCCATCCGGGAGCGCAGCGCGTCGGCGACCCGGTGGAACTCCCTGCCGCCTGTGTCGTCGCCCTGCCGTTCGCTCACCTCGCGACCGTACCGCTTGCCGACCGGCGGCACACCAGTCCCAGTCAAGTGCCGTCCAGGAACGGCCTGTTGGTTAAGGGATCAATCAGGCAGGGGAAAACCACCCCAAGTCAACCGGTCCAATTGGACCGCTAGTCGCAAGGTTCACCGACAAAGGCAGGTAGGTGGAAGGTCATGCTCCTGTTATCGGCGCTCTGGGAGGCCCTGGGGCTCTGCACGGGGCTGGCGGCGCAGAGCCGTCTGGGGACCGTGGGTCTGGTGTTGCTGTTCGCGCTCGCGGTCGGGGTACGGGCTCGGAACAGCGGTCTCGCGGTCGGGGCCGCCGTGGTGCTCGTGGTGCTGATGACGCAGGCCTGAACCGGGCACCGGCTCAGGTGTGCCTGGCCGCCGTCAGCACCGTCTCCAGCGAGTTCACCACCGTCGTGGCGCCCGCGCCCCTGAGCAGCTTCTCCTTGCGCTCGTTACGCGCGTAGCCCAGGAAGGGCACGCCGGCCTCGCTGGCGGCAAGGAAGTCGGAGGGGGTGTCGCCGATCATCAGGGCGGTGGCGGGCGCCGACCCCATGGCGCGCAGCGCACGGTTCAGACAGTGCGGATGGGGCTTGAGGTGGCTCAGTTCCTGGGTGCGGCCGTAGATGTGCGGCGCGAAGCAGGAGGTGAGCCCACGGCTCGCCAGGTAAGTGGCCGCCACTCGCGGGGAGTTGTTCGTGGTGACGGCCAGCCGCAGCTTCAGCGCGACCAGCGTGCGGATCAGGGGGTCGGCCCATGCCGTGGGCATCGCCGTGGCCGTGGCCTTCAGCTCCTCCTGGGTGAGGCGTTCCTCCAGCTCCGTGACCAGGTCGCTGCCCGGGTGCCGGCGATCCACCGCGCGCAGCACGACGTGCGGGTCCAGCGACTCCCGCTCGGAATCCGTCAGCAGGCCGTGCAGCCCCCGCCCTTCGAGCCACTCCACGAGACCGTCGGCCACCCCTTCCGCCTTGTGACCGGCGAAGAGCCGGCAGATCGGCCCGTCGAAGTCCCAGAGGACGACCCTCGCGCGGGTGATCAACTCCCGCAGATGCTCGGTCACGTTCCCCGTGCCGTCGTTCCCCGGGTCGTCGTTCCCGGTGTCGTCGTTCCCGGTGTCGGCTGCCACCTGTTTCGTCCGCGTCGTATCAGAGGTCACTAGGAGAGTGTCAGGTCCGTCGTGATGGTTTCCCAGAGGGCGTCGAACCACTTCTGGGATTCCTCCACGAACGCGGCGTCGCGCTGACCGGCGGCCTTCTCGAAGGAGAAGAGGAGGGACTCGGTGCCCCGCACGTCGTACATGTGGAGGGTTCCGCTGTCGGTGGTCTCCTCCGTGCGCGCGACCATGTAGTACGCGATCAGCGCTTCCTGCCCGTTGAGGAGGTACAACTTCACCGGCGGGGTGAACGGCAGCGCGCGGAAGGTGATGTTGACGTCCACGCCGTGCGAGCGCAACGCGCGGAGGTTGTAACTCAGCACCTGGCCCTGCGCGTTGCGCATCGACAGCCAGCGATGGTGGACCGGGTCCTCGTCCTCGCCGCGGCCCTCGACCGGGACCGGGAAGGCGAGACTGATGTCCCGGGACGGCAGCAGGATGCGGACGTCGATCTTCTGGGGCCGGATGCTGCCGGCGTGGATCAGCCGCAGCGGCTCCCCCAGGGCCGGTATCAGGCTCTCGGCGGTGAGGCAGGCCGCGTCGATACGCACATGCGGGACCCTGAAGGCCGCGGTCAGCCGCGGGGCCAGGCCCACCATCGTGGGCTGGGGCTCGCCGCGGTCCGGCGCCGGCGGCTCCGCGATCCGCGGGGGGCTGCCCTTGCTCACGTTGGTGAGCAGTCCGTCGTCCTGGAGTGCCCGCAGGGCCTGGCGGACGGCGCCGCGCTCCACGCCGAACTCGTCGGCGAGCTCCGCCTGGGTGGGCAACCGGTCACCGGCCCTGAGATCCCCGACGCGGATGCGCTCGCGCAGGACATCGGCGATCTCACGGGGTGAGAGCCTGCTGCCGTTCACTGCCACGTTCTCCTGGGTCACGACCAAACGCTACAACTTACATCCATCTGGCGGGAGTTGTTTGAAAGTTGTTTAGCAGTTGCTACCAAGTGGGGACAACATAGTCATAGTTGGCAACCAACTTGAGTGAGTTGGCGGAGGGTTTGCCTCCCACTCCAGCCTCCGAAGGGGGGAACCATGCCCGTCCTCGTCCTCTTCTGCGCCGCCTTCGTCGTCGGTGTCGAGCAGACCATCCAGTGGAAGTACGGCACCGCCGGCGCCCTCGGCCTGCTCCTGCTCAGCGTCGGCATCAAGGCCAAGAGCCCGGTCATCAGCTCCGTCGGCGCCGTGATCCTCGCCCTCCTCGCCACCGGGCCCGCCGTCAGCTCGTGAGCACCAGCTCCGAGCTGATCGTCTCCCACAGTGCGTCGAACCACAGGTGGGACTGCTCCACGAACGTCGTGTCACGCGGTCCGGCGCCCTGTTCGAAGGCGAACAGCACCGACCGCGTGCCTTCGGCGTCGTACATCTCCAGGTGCTCATGGTCGATCGTCTGCTCGCGCAGCTTGACCGTGTAGTAGGCGAACAGCGCCTCCGCCCCGTTGAGGAGATACAGCTTGACGGGCGGGGTGAAGGGCAGCGCGCGGAAGGTGACGTGCACGTCGATGCCGTGCGTGGAGCGCAGGGTGAGCAGGTTGTGCCGCAGCACCTGGCCCTGGGCATTGCGGTGGGCCAGCCAGCGGCGCTGGAGCCGCCCGGTCTCCGAGATGTCCACCGGCGCCGGAAAGGCGAGCTCGATGTTCCGGGACGGCAACAGGACACGGACGTCGATCTTGGCCGGTTTCAGTCGCCCCGCGTGGATCTGCCGCAGGGGCTCGCCGATCGCGGCCGTCAGCGAGACCGCCGTCAGGCACAGGGCGTCGACCTCGACGTGATCGGCCGCGAAGGCCTCGGTGATCCGCGGCGGAAGCGCCACCATCGAGGGTTGCGGCGCCGCCGCGGGGCCCATCGGGAGGCCGACCGCACCCGGACGCGCGGCGACCGTCGCCGGGCTTCCCTTGGAGACGTTGGTCAGGAGCTGCTCGGACTGAAGAATGCGCAGCGCCTGCCGTACGGCACCCCGCTCGACACCGAACTCGTCCGCCAGCTTGGCCTGCGTCGGCATGCGCTGCCCCGGCCGCAGCACTCCGGTCCTGATCCGGGTGCGCAGCTCGTCGGCCACCTCGCGGTGCGACCGCTGCGGCCGCGCCGTCCTCCTCCGCCCATTGACGGAGGCATGTTCCGGCTCCACGTCCGCACACTACAACTTCCCGCCATCTTTGGGCAGTTCAAAGAGAGATGGTTATAGGACGCTTCCAAGCGGACATAGTTACAGTGAAGTTGGCAGCCAACTTCAACAACATGGTCAAACTTTCAGACGGTTGGCCGGTCGGGCTCCCTTCCGGAGGGGAGCCGGGAGCCCGAGCAGTCGGCATCGACGTACAGCCACAACTGAACATCGTTCGCACAGCCACAACTTCAGATCGCTCGCACAGTCACAACTGAACAGCTACGGATACCGCAGTCAAGGAACACACGGCCACGCAGGCACGAAGAAGGGAGCCGTCAGAACATGTCCGGGCACCAAGGTCGCCCGGACGTGCGCAGCAGGGCGTCGGCCCCTCGGGCGGCGCCCGCTCGTTCTTCCCGGAGCCGGCCCAGCGTCGCCAGCCGCCCCGCGGACTGGTCGCCCAGCCACAGTGTCGCCAGCTCGGCCACGTCCAGGGTGAGGTCGGCGCTGCGGGTGGTCGGCGTACAGGAGGCGCCGTCGGGGGTCGCGTCCAGCAGGAAGCGGCCTCCGGCCAGGCCCGCCCGGTCGACGACCTCGAGGACCAACGCCCCCGACCCGTCGTACGTCCGCGCCTCCAGGGCCGCTGTGACGTCCAGGATCCGCACCCACAGCCAGTCCGCCTGCGTGGTGATGCGCGCCGCGCGCGGGTCCGGCAGATGGAGCGGGAGCAGATCGTCCGGCGAGCGCCAGCCCGTCTTCACCCGGGTGATCCAGTCGATGGAACAGAGGTAGTGCCACAGGGCGCGCTCCGCGGCCGGGGTCACCGCGCTCAGCCAGTTCACCGTCGCCGTGTTCAGCGGCTGCTTGGCGTCGCTCCACTCGTCGTCCGCCCGGTAGGAGGCCATGCCCTCCACCACACCGTCCGCCGAACGGTAGACCACGAAGTACGGCTCGACCCACGCATCGCCGTGCAGCCACAGCTGCCCGGTGCGCGCCGCCCACCAGTACTCGTCCCGGTCGATCGCGCCCGGCTGGGCGCGGCGCAGCCGCTCGTGCAACTCGGGGCCGATCCGGCGGATCTCCTCGCCGTCGGCGAAGTCGATCCGGCCGCCGTCCTGCGGGCCCGACCAGTTCGGGTCGAGGCCGGCGCGCGGTACGTCGATCGCCCACTCGGTCATCGTGGTCCCCGGACCGAAGCCGTACCGGCCGTAGATCCGGTACTCGGCGGCGATCAGGGTGGCCACGACGTCCCCGCGGTCCTTCGCCGCCGTCAGGTCGTCCGCCATCAGCCGGGTGAGGATTCCGCGGCGGCGGTGCGTGGGCGCGACGGTGACGTTGGAGATCGCGTCGGCCGGGACGGAGGCGCCGCCGACCGCCGTGAGCTCCTGGTCGAACGAGCGGAACGTCGCCACGCACCGCCCCGCGTCGAAGGCGCCCAGGACACGGGAGTCCGCGAACGCGATGCGGCGGTCGGCGACCATCCGGTCGGGGCTGGTGGGCGGGCGCAGAAAGCCCGTGTTCACGGCACGGGTCCAGTCGGGAAGCTCCGCGTCGGTGATCGGGCGGACGTCGAGGGGCTGCTGCATGGGTCGGCGGGTCATGGGATCACCGTAGGCAGGGGCGGGCGGCCGGTGCGGGGATTTTTTCCCGCCTCCGCCGCCCCGCCTCCGCCGCCCCGATCCAACTGCCCCGATCCAACCGCCCCGACTGGCCGACCCAGCCCCGTCGGCCCAACCTCGGCGACTCAACCCCTGGCGACTCAACCCCGGCGACCCAGCCTCGCCGGCCCAGCCCCGGCGGGACCTCGAACGCGGGACCTCGTCGGCGGGACCTGGCCGGAGTCACACCAGCAGGTCCTCCACCTGCGCCTCTCCCTCCCGGTACCGACGCGTGATCTCCGCACCCGACTCGTCGGCCGTCCGCTGGAGGCTCTGGCGGCGGCTCGAGACCTGCTGCTCGTAGCGGACCAGGCAGACCATCCCCTCGTGCAGCTCGGGATCGGTGCGCGCGTCCAGGTCGGAGAGTTCGACGTCGGCGAGCATGTCGGTGGCCAGGCGCCGGTACTCCTCGCTCTGCGGGGTGCCCAGGGTGACGTGACGGGCCGAGGAACGATGCCGGGCCGGGGCGTCGGTGAGGATCTCCGACAGCCGCTCCACCACGGAGGCCGCACCCGCCGGAGAGCGGCGGGCCAGCTCCGCGCGCAGGATGTCGATACGCCCCTGGAGCAGCCGTCGTACATAGCTGAGATCGGCTTCGTCGCGCTGGGCGTCCCGGCGCAGGGTGCGCAGTTCGGGCAGGCTCAGCCGGGTCAGGTCGTGCTCGGGTGGTTCCGCGGGCAGCACGGGGCTGTCGCTGCGCTGTGTCGGCGGCCGATGTGTCGCAGGCCGCCCGGTACTCGGTGTGCTCATGTCCTTCTACCGTCCCCTCGCCCGGCGTGTGGGAAGCATCGTGCCACCCCGACCGACCGATGAGTTACCGAGTCCCCCCGAACGGCCCCAGATAGGGGCTTAAGGATCAAAAATGGGCCCCTCGCGGGTCTACGTGAGGGACCCGGCATCATGGTCCGCATGCGAGCGGTGGTGCAGAGGGTGGACGGCGCGAGCGTCGTCGTGGACGGCGAGACGGTCGGGGAGATCAGCGGCGAGGGACTGTGCGTCCTGGTCGGGGTCACCCACGGTGACACCGAGGAGAAGGCGGCTCAGCTCGCCCGCAAACTCTGGTCGGTCCGCATGCTGCACGACGAGAGATCGTGCAGCGACATCGACGCCCCGCTGCTGGTCATCAGCCAGTTCACGCTGTACGGGGACGCGCGTAAGGGCCGCCGCCCCACCTGGAACGCGGCCGCCCCCGGCGAGACGGCCGAGCCGCTCGTCGACGAGGTCGTCGCCCGGCTGCGGGAGCTGGGCGCGACGGTGGCGACGGGCCGGTTCGGCGCGCAGATGCGCGTGTCACTGACGAACGACGGCCCGTTCACCGTGCTGATCGAGATCTAGGGTTCCACGACCACTTCCTGGGCGGCCGCCGTCGTCCCGGCCAGCAGCGGCGCGTCCACCGGCACGTTCCGCTTGATCAGGGCCAGGGCCACCGGGCCGAGCTCGTGGTGGCGTACGGACGTGGTGATGAAGCCGATCTTGCGCCCGTCGGGGGCGTCGTCGGCGACGCGGAGTTCGGTACCGGCGACCGGCAGATGGACCTCGCTGCCGTCGAGGTGCAGGAAGACGAGGCGGCGGGGCGGCTTGCCGAGGTTCTGCACCCGGGCCACCGTCTCCTGGCCGCGGTAGCAGCCCTTCTGGAGATGCACGGCGCTGCCGATCCAGCCGAGCTCGTGCGGGATGGTGCGGTGATCGGTCTCGAAGCCGAGACGCGGGCGGTGGTGCTCGACGCGGAGCGCCTCGTGGGCGAGGATCCCGACCGGCGGACCCACCTGCCCGGCGTACGCCTCCAGATCGGCGCGGGGGACGAAGAGGTCGCGGCCGTACGCGGTCTCCCGGACGACGGCGCCCGGCGGGACGGGGGCGATGGAGCCCGCGGGGAGATGCACGACCGCGAAGTCGGCGGTGCGGTCGGCGACCTCGACCCGGTAGAAGAACTTCATCGACTCCAGGTACGCGATCAGCGCCTCCTGGGTGCCGGGTTCGACGTGCAGCCAGACCGTCAGGCCGTCGTCCACCAGGTAGAGCGCGTGCTCGATGTGGCCGTTCGCGGAGAGGATCAGCGCTTCGGTGGCCTCGCCGACGCGGAGGTCGGTGAGGTGCTGGGTGAGGAGAAGGTGCAGCCAGCTCAGCCGGTCCTCGCCGGAGACGGTGACGACCCCGCGGTGCGAGAGATCGACGAAACCGGTGCCGTCGGCGAGGGCGCGCTGCTCGCGGAACAGGTCGCCGTAGTGGCCGGCGACGCCTTCGTCCACACCCTCGGCGGGGACGGCGCCGGGCAGGGACAGCAGAGGGCTCTTCATGGACCCCAGCCTACGACTTGGTAATTGAACCCTTGAGCGTGCAGTCCTTGCACCGCCCGAAGATCGCGAAGTGCTTCATGTCCGTGTCGAAGCCGAAGGTCTCGCGCAGCTTGTCCCGGAACTCCGCCGCCACCTGTACGTCCGCCTCGATCACATTGCCGCAGTCCCGGCAGACGAGGTGGATGTGGTGGTGCCGGTCCGCCAGGTGGTACGTCGGCGCCCCGTGCCCCAGGTGCGCGTGACTGACCAGCTCCAGCTCCTCCAGGAGCTCCAGGGTCCGGTACACGGTGGAAATGTTGACCCCCGACGCCGTCTTCCTCACTTCCACGAGGATGTCGTCGGGGGTCGCGTGCTCCAGGGTGTCCACGGCTTCGAGGACAAGCTGTCGCTGCGGCGTCAGCCGGTAACCGCGCTGCCGCAGGTCGCTCTTCCAGTCAGTGCTTTCAGTGCTCACCACACAGAAGAGTCTAGGACTACTTGAAGAAGGCGATCCCGTCGTCCGGCATGTCGTCGGGGAGTGCCTTCGCCCAGCGCTCGACGTCCTCCGGGGTGACGACCTTCTTCAGGTGCGCCGACATGTAGGGGCGCAGCTCGACCTCGGGGGTCTGCTTCTCGCCGACCCACATGAGGTCGCTGTGGACGTAGCCGTACAGACGCTTGCCGCCGGTGTAGGGGCCGGAGGCGGCCGTGCGGGCCACCGCGTCGGTGACGAGATCGATCTGCGGCTTCTTGTCGGCGAGCTCGCCGTACCAGATCTCGACCACGCCGTCGTCGCGGACCATGGTCACCTCGACCTTGCGGTCGGCGTCGACGCGCCAGAAGCCGGACTCCGACTCGAGCGGCCGGATCTTGTTGCCCTCGCCGTCCAGGACCCAGGTGTGGGAGTGGTACTCCAGGAAGTCCCGGCCGTCGTGGCCGAAGGTGACCTCCTGCCCGAAGTTGCACTTCTCGGAACCGGGGAAGTCGTGCACGCCCGCGCCCGCCCAGCTGCCCAGCAGGAAAGCGAGGGGGACGAGGTCCTTGTGGAGGTCGGACGGAATCTCGATCATGAGTGACAGTTCCTGGACGTGGTCGGTCAGCGCTGGCCCTGGTACAGCTTCTTCACGGTCAGACCGGCGAAGGCGAGGGTGCCGACGCAGACCAGGACCAGCAGGGCTTCGAAGAAGATCTCCACAGGGTGCTCCTCGGATGAGCGTGCTTCGGGGTAGGTACAACAGGGCCGGCCCCCAGCTTACGCGGCCGGGGGCTGGCCCTCCCTGCGAGGTACTCCCTCCCAGGGGTCAGCCCAGCAGCTGACTCTGGAGGGTGACGGTCTGCTGGAAGGGGACGGCGGCGGCCGTGCCCTTGCGGGACTGGAGCACCAGGGCGACGACGTCGCCCGCGCGGAGGTAGGCCTGCCGCAGGTGCTCCGCTCCGTACGGCTTCACCTCGTCGTACGAGTACCGCATGACGCTCATGCTGTCGAAGTCGGCGGCGGTGGGGTACTCGTCGTCGAACTCCGCCTCGGTGGCGCCGCGTACGGCGTGCAGGGGAGCGCCGTAGGTGGTGAGCTCGCCGTAGAGCTTGTCGGCCACCGTTCCCGTGTCGAACTGGAGCAGGTAGACGCGGGTGTCGGTGCCGTCCGGGGTGGTCCAGCCACGGGCCGCGATGTGCCGCAGCCCGTAGTCGGTGAGCAGCTGGCCGACGTCGTCCCGGTCCTCCTTCGCCTCGAACACCGTCAGGAAGTCCTTGGTCGGCAGCCAGCCGTCGGCGCCTCGCAGCGTCTTGTCGTCCGTCGCCCCCTCGGGCGCGGGCAGCAGCAGCGCGCGCAGGTCCGCGTAGTGGGACTGCGCCCAGTTCTTGGTGTCGAACGGTCGCGGGCTGCCGGAGGGCAAGGGCGGCACGGTGATCTCCGGGTACGCCCAGCGGCCGTCCGACTCGGTGGCGAGACCGGGTACGTCCGTGCGCTCCACGCTCGCGATCCCGTACGCCGTCCCGGCTCCGAGCGCGGCGAACACCGTGACGACGGCGGCCCACCGCGACAGGGCCCGCAGAACCCGCCGATCCTTCGGGGCGGCGGGGGCCTGCGGGGCCGCCGGGTCCTGCGGGGCGGTGGGTGTCTCTGTGGCCGGGAGTCCCTCGGCGGCGTCCGGCTTGACGGCGGCCTGCTCGGCGGCCGGCTCGGGGTGCGGCGTGACGGCGGCCGTCGGGTCCGCTGTCCCGGGGCGCGTCGCGTCGGCTGTTCCGGGGCTCGCCGTGTCGGTCGTGCCGACGGGCGGTTCGGCGGTGGCCGGCGTCTGCTGTTGCTCGGTCATACGGCCTGTCCCGGGTCGTCGATGCGGTCGAGTTGTGCGGTGAAGAACTTGGCCACGAACTTCGCGTCGAGCAGACCGGGGGCGTCCGCGTTGACGCTGACCAGCACGTCCCCCACGTAGGCGGTGCAGAGCGCGAAGCCCAGCTCCTCGTCCTTGTCCTTGTCCTTGCCCTTGGGCGTCAGGAAGCACTGGGCGTCCTTGTTGCCCGCGATCTTCGGGCCCTTGCGGAAGAGGTCCGTGGCGGCGAGGAAGCCGTTGAAGGACGTCGCCGCCTCCCGCACGGCGGTGCGGTTCTCCAGCCGCGACAACGTGACGTCGAACGTGATCGCGTCCGTGACGTTGTAGTCCAGCCGCTCGACGACGTAGCTGCGCATCGCCATGCCCTTGATGCGCTCCTTGTCGATCAGCTTCTCCAGCTGCTTGCGCGACTTGCTGGGCAGGTCCTTGATCGACTCCTTGCGCAGGGCGGTGGCCTGGGCCCCGCTGAACTCGGCGTCCGCGCCGAACTCGCCGAGGTCGGGGCCAGGGTCGAAGCCGTCGGTGCCGTAGGGCACCAACAGGGCGCTCAGCCCGGACCCCGCCGCACCGTCCTGCTGGGTCTTCTCGTCGTCCTGAGCGACCGGCGGCGGGAACTTCCACGTCGGCTTGCCGGAGTCGCGGTCGGCGTCCTGGACGGTCACTACGGTGTAGCCGACGGCGCCGACGAGCGCGCAGGCCAGCAGCGCGGATCCCGCCACGGCGGCGATACGGCCGGAGCGGAGGCCCTTGCGGGCGGACTTCACGACGGCGGGCTCGGCGCCGCCGCCCTCGACGACCTCGGGGGTCTCGACGACCGTGGGGTTCTCGGGGGTCTCGGGGTTGTCGCTCACAGCTTTCCCACCTGCCGCTGGGCCAGGTCCATGATCTTCGCCTTGGAGATCGGCTTGATGTCGTAGACCCGGATCTCCACGCAGATGTCACCGCGCCAGGCATAGGCCTCGGCCGAGTACATCGGGAGGTAGCCCGCCTCCTCTTCGGGTGAGTCGTGCACGTACGCCGTCCCGTTGCCGTCCCCCGTGCCGGGGATGGGCCAACTCCGGGTGTCGTCCTCTTCCTCGGCCCAGTAGACGCCGTTCTCGGCCCACTCGGACGCGGCGGCCTTGCTCTCCTGGCGGAACTGCACGAGTGAGACCTCGACGTTGTACGCCTCGCCCACCTGCCATGAGGTCATGGCCGCGCGGCGGAACTCGTTGTCGACGAGGTTGTTGAACGTGTTGCCCGGCCGTTTGTACCGCGCCGCGTACGTGGCGAGATCGGCCCAGCCGTCGCTGTCCACCGCGAACTCGTTGTCCTTGGCTCCCTTGGGCCGCGTGATCAGCAGCTTGCGCAGATCGCCGTCCGTCTTGACCCGCCGGTCCTGCGCGGCCGACAGCGGCTCGACCTCGCCCTTGCCCTGTCCGAGCACGGGCTGGGAGAGCGGCGGCAGCGCGGTCGGCTCGCGGTCGGCCTGGACGAGGAAACCGGCGCAAGCGCCGGCGACGACGCCGAGCGCGGCGGCTCCGGCGATCATCAGCGTCGTACGGCCGCGGCGGCGGCGAGTGCGCGGCGTCTCCGCTCCTGCCTCAGCGGTCCCTGCGGCCTCGGTTACTCCGTCGGCCTCGACAACCCCGATTTCACCTACTACCTCTTCGGCCCTTTCAGGACCTTCCACAACATCCCCCTCAGAAGCGTGAAGCGCGTATTCCGTATCGCGCTCCACAGGAGACCCATGGTCAACTCCGGGAGTTGTAGTTGAGTTGATTACGATTCAGGTATGGCGAAGAAGCTTGTGATCAAGGTGACGGCAGGGGCCGACGCGCCCGAGCGGTGCTCTCAGGCGTTCACGGTCGCGGCCGTCGCCGTGGCCAGTGGGGTCGAGGTCTCCCTGTGGCTGACCGGGGAGTCCGCCTGGTTCGCGCTGCCGGGCCGGGCCGCCGAGTTCGAGCTGCCGCACGCGGCCCCGCTGCCCGGCCTGCTCGACTCGATCCTGGCCGGTGGCCGCCTCACCCTGTGCACCCAGTGCGCGGCCCGCCGGGACATCACGGAGAAGGACGTGATCGAGGGCGTACGGATCGCGGGAGCGCAGGTCTTCGTGCAGGAGGCACTGACCGACGGCGTCCAGGCGCTCGTCTACTAGAACAGTGCCCGGGTAGAACAGCGCCCAGGTAGAACAGCGCCCAGGTGGAACAGTGCCCAGGGCGCCTAGGGCCTGTCCTGGGGGCGGCGTTTCTTGCCGTCCAGCTCGTCCCACCACTCGTCGGACTTCGGGTCGCCGGAGGGGTCGTCCCACCAGCGGTCCTCGGGGCCGCGCCGGTTCGCGACCATCGCGGCGAGCGGCGGGATCACCATGGCCACCACACACATCCCGACGGCCACGGGCATCGACCAGATACGCACGACTCCCCAGGCCAGGACGAACAGCACGATGCAGCTGCCCATCATGGCGAAGTAGACGTGCCGACGGCGGGCGTACATATGTCCAGGGTAGGCCTGGACAGCCGGAAGGGCCGTGCCCCGGGCGTGAACCCGGGGTACGGCCCTTCCGGCGTCGGGGTCCGAGGGATCAGACCGCGATCGCGACCTCCGCGAGGCCGCCCTGCTGGGCGACGACCGTGCGGTCGGCGGTGGCGCCGGGAACGAGGGCGCGAACGGTCCAGGTGCCTTCGGCCGCGTAGAAGCGGAACTGTCCGGTGGCCGAGGTCGGGACCTCCGCGGTGAACTCGCCGGTCGAGTCCAGCAGACGGACGTAGCCCGTCACCGGCTCGCCGTCGCGGGTCACCTGACCCTGGATCGTGGTCTCACCGGGCTTGATCGTCGAGGCGTCCGGGCCGCCGGCCTTCGCTCCACACATGTGCTTCTCCAGAGGTCGTTCAGGTCGGTCTTCGGATGGTTACTTGTTGGCGCCGAGCTCGATCGGGACGCCGACGAGGGAGCCGTACTCGGTCCAGGAGCCGTCGTAGTTCTTGACGTTCTCCACGCCCAGCAGCTCGTGCAGCACGAACCAGGTCAGGGCCGAGCGCTCGCCGATGCGGCAGTACGCGATGGTGTCCTTGGCCAGGTCGACCTGCTCGTCGACGTAGAGCTCCTTGAGCTCGTCGTCCGACTTGAAGGTGCCGTCGTCGTTGGCGTTCTTCGACCACGGGATGTTGCGGGCGGACGGGACGTGGCCCGGACGCTGCGACTGCTCCTGCGGCAGGTGCGCGGGAGCGAGCAGCTTGCCGCTGAACTCGTCGGGCGAGCGGACGTCGACCAGGTTCTGCGAGCCGATGGCTGCCAGGACGTCGTCGCGGAAGGCGCGGATGGACTTGTTCTGCGGCTTGGCCTGGTAGGAGGTCTCGGGGCGCTCGGGCACCTCTTCGACCAGCTCGCGGGCGTCCAGCTCCCACTTCTTGCGGCCACCGTCGAGAAGCTTGACGTTGTCGTGGCCGTAGAGCTTGAAGTACCAGTAGGCGTAGGACGCGAACCAGTTGTTGTTGCCGCCGTAGAGGATCACCAGCGTGTCGTTGGCGATGCCCTTGGCCGACAGGAGCTTCTCGAAGCCCTCCTGGTCGACGAAGTCACGGCGGACCGGGTCCTGGAGGTCCTTGGTCCAGTCGATCCGGATGGCGTTCCGGATGTGGTTCTTCTCGTACGCGGACGTGTCCTCGTCGACCTCGACGATGGCGATGTCGGCGTTGTCGAGGTTGGCCTCGACCCAGTCGGCGTCGACCAGGACGTCACTGCGGCTCATGCTCGTTCTCCTCCGGGGCAGGTGCGGCGGGGGTGTGCAAGAAAGAGGGGGTGCGCGGCCGGGACTCGCCGGCGGCCGGCGCACGGATGCCCTCGAATGAGGGCGCCGGGAGGCGCGGAAGGCCGGCAGCGCTTCCGCTCAGAAAGTGCGACAGAGCATGGCGGCGACACGGCACAGGTCTACTGCCCGCCGCTTCGTGAGATCCGCCTGTCGCTGCATCATGTCGACGATCGTAGGGACGGACAGGCGGGCATGTCACCAGCATGCCGAATGGTGAGATGCGATCGTCCGGATAATGGGACACGACAAACGCCCGGGCCGTCGTCGTACGGCTTCCGGGCGCTTGTGTCCGCCGTCACCCCTGCGGCGCGGACGGCGGTGTCTCGCCTGTCGGACGCTCACCGTCCACCAGAGGCCCGTCCGGGTCGGTCCGGGGCCGGTCGGTCCGAGGGTCGGTCCGGGCGTCGGCCGGTCCGGGGGGCAGCCCTACCCGGCCAGCCTGACGTTCGAACCCTTCACCGAGATGTCCACACCGTTCGTCCCCGCCTGGACCTTGTCGAGCTGGATCCCGCCGGGCAGGTCGTCGATCTTCTGCTCGAAGTCGGTGATCGAGCGCACCTCGCTCTCGGCGGCCTGGACCCCGCCGAAGCTGGGCAGCGAGTCGGCGTGCACGCGGACGGTGTCGCCCTCGACGGTGACCGTGCTGAGGACGTACACGGGCTGCGGCAGCTTGGTGCCGAGCACGGTGGCCTCGACGGCGACCTTGATCTTGCCGTTGCCGCCGTCGGAGAGACCGACCACGTTGGCGGTGACGCCCTGCATCACCTGCGTCGGCTCGGACTTCGCCGTCTTCAGCAGCTCGGCGTAGGTGATGGACGCGGTGCCGGTGGCGCTGGAGGCGGTGGCGGAGCTGTAGTCGCCGGAGAACTCGACGCCCTTCATGTCCGCCTGGAGGTCGTCGATGCGGATCGACTGACCGCTGGTGCCGGTCGCCGCCTCGTAGTCCTTGATGCCGACCTCGACGTCGTCCAGCGAGCCGCCGACGACCTGGGTGAGGAACGGGAAGCCCTTGATGGACACGTCCGGGGTGGCGGCGAGGCCCTCGTTGGCCTTCAGCTTGTCGGCGACCTCGCCCTCCGCGAAGTTCACGGCGAGGCGGTCCGCGAGCACGAACAGGCCGCCCAGGACCACGACGACGACCAGCAGTATTCGAAGCGCACGCATGCGGTAGTTCCCCCACCCGGATGACCTGAACGGTTCATTGACAACGGTTCAAGGTAACCCCGCGCGGAACGGTCACCGGCGATTTGTCGATCACCTGTGACAGACCATCACCGCTCTTTACCCCTTACCCCTGCTCACCTTTACGCCAGCGCCCGCCCGAGCACGTAGACCGCCGGCGCGGCAGCGGCCAGCGGCAGGGCCACGCCCGCCGTGAAGTGGACGAAGCGGGAGGGGTAGTCGTAGCTCGCGGCCCGGTGGCCGACGAGCGCGCAGACCGCCGCGCCCGCGCCGAGCAGCGCGCCCTTGGCGCCCAGGCCGGTCATCCCGCCGACCGCGATGCCCGCGCCCGCCGCGGCGAGCAGGGACACCACGACGGAGGCCGGGGTCGGCAGCGGCAGCGCCCGGGCCAGCACGGCCACCGCGACCGCGGCCGCGCCGACCGTCACGGCGTCCGGCTCGGCGCCGAGGTGCCCGGTGGCGAGGACGGCCAGCGCGGAGGCGGCGACGGTCGCCATCAGTCCGTACATACGTTCGTCGGGATCGGCGTGCGAGCGCAGCTGGAGCACCAGGCAGAGCAGCACCCAGACGCCGAGCGTGCCGAAGATCGCGGCGGGCGCGTTCTCCCTGCCTGCCGCGAGGAGCGCCACGTCCGAGACCAGTGCGCCCAGGAAGGCGAGCGCGATGCCCTGGCGGGCCGGCCACATGCCGTTGAGCCGGAACCAGCCCGCCGCCGTGACGGCCTGGAGCGCGACGAGCGGCACGAGGAGCGCGTACGAGCCGATGGCCGCCGCGCCGGACAGGAGCAGACCGAGGAGCGCGGTGAGCGCGGCGGGCTGTATCCCCGGCTCGATGATCGGTGAACGCCCCTCCAGGCGGGCCCGCTGGGCGTCGGTGACGCGGGCGTTGCCGGCCAGGGTCGCGGGGCCGTACGTCATGCCGGTGCCTCCGGTCGCGGGTTCCGGCACGGGGGCGGAAGCAAGGGGGGCGGCAGGCGCCGGGGGCAGGTGCGAGGCCTGCCGCGGCTCCGGGGCCGACTGCCAGTTCCCCGCCTGGGAGTGGTTCTGCGGCTGAGCGTGGTTCTGTGCCTGAGCGTGGTTCATCGGCTGAGCGTGGTTCTGTGCCTGGGAGTGATCCTGCGCCTGGGAGTGGTCCCGCGCCTGGGCGTGGTTCTCCGGCGGCAGGGCGCCCGCCGCGGGACCGCCGCCGTACGACGGGGCGTTTCCGTACGACGAGGCGTGGCCGTACGCGGAGGCGTTTCCGTACCCGGGGGCGTCGTCGTACGCGGGGGCGTTGCCGTACGCGGGGGCGTTGCCGTACGCGGACTGTCGGCTGCCGTACAGCGGGGCCTCGCCCGTCTGCGGGGGCAGATAGGCGGTCTGGGCCGGGTCGGCCGGGGGGACCGGCGCCTGGACGCTCGTCTCCCAGGTCTCGCCCTGCCACTGCTGCGTGTGCTGGAGGTGGGCCTGCGGGTCCTCGTACCCCTGCTGCTGCCCCGGCCACGCCTGCTGGGGCTGCTGGGGCTGTTGCTGGGCGTACGGGTCGTAGCCCTCGTACCCCTCATAGCCCTCATAGCCCTGGTGGCCCTGGTGGTCGTACGGCTGGTCGGTCATCTCACCCTCCTGCGAACGGCGGGAGCACCTCGACCGTGCCGCCGTCGGCCAGCCGTACCGTCTCATGTTCGCGGGTGCCCACGGGGTCACCGTCGACGAGGAACGAGCATCGCCGCAGGACACGCACGAGTTCACCGGGGTGTCGCGCACGTGCGGCATCGAGCGCCTCGGCGAGCGTGGCCGCGTCGTGCGGCTCCTCGGCGACCCCGGCCGCGGCCTTGGCCGCCGCCCAGTAGCGCACCGTGACCTTGGGCATCAGGTTCCTCTGTCGATCGGCTGTGTACACGGTCAGGCTAGCCCGCCCGCGCGACCGCCCAGTCCCCGATGCGGGCCAGCAGGCCGTCGTCGGCCGCGTGCTCGGCGTGGCCCATGCCGTGCTCCAGCCAGAGTTCGCCGTGTCCGGCGGCGGCCTCGGCCAGCATCCGGGGGTGATCGAGGGGGAAGTAGCCGTCCTGGTCGCCGTGCACGATCAGCAACGGGGTCGGCGCGATCCTGGGGACCGCCTCGACCGGGGACAGCGGAACGGGGTCCCAGTCCCGGCGGTGGATACGGGTGCGGAAGCCGTAGCGGCCGATCAGGCGGCCCTCGGGGCGGGTGACCATCCAGTGCAGCCGGCGCATCGGGGCCGTGCCGCGGTAGTACCAGCGGGCGGGGGCGCTCACGGAGACGACGGCGTCCACCGTCCCCTCGTACAGCGCCGCGTGCCGCAGGACCACCGAGCCGCCCATCGAGAAGCCGACGGTCACCACGCGCGTGTGCCCGAGCGAACGGGCCCACTCCACCGCGGCGGCCAGGTCGAGGACCTCGCGGTCGCCGACCGTCGAGTGTCCGCCGGAGCGGCCGTGCCCCCGGAAGGAGAAGGTGACGACGGCGCCGTGCCGGGCGAGGGCGGACGCCACGCGCCGCACGTGCGGGCGGTCCACGTCCCCGGTGAACCCGTGGGCGACGACGAACACCGGGTGACGGGTGGATGGCGCGGAGGCGTCGTATACGGCCGCACCCGGTTCGTATACGGAATCGACGGCAATCCCGTCGTCGGTGGGCAGAAACGTCCGCAATGGTGCGTCCGTGCGCGTCTCAGAATTCGGACGAACGGTGGAACGTGCCACATGACCTGCCGGACCGCTGTTCATGTGGGCTATTCTGCTGGACAGAGGACTCGGGCAGCGTAGCCCCCGGGTCCTTTTGTGCTTTCGGAAGCGTTGTATACGAAATGGGAACCGGGCGGGAAACGCCAGGTGACCGCAGGTGTACGGCCCCCCGGGATCGCAGAGCAGTGCCGCAAAAGCCGCAGTGCCGCAATGTCCTCGCAGGGACCGAGGAGGAACCAGACGTATGAGTTCTCTGCTGCTCCTGACCAACGCTCTCCAGCCGTCGACGGAGGTCCTTCCGGCCCTCGGCCTGCTGCTGCACAACGTGCGGGTGGCCCCGGCCGAAGGCCCCGCGCTCGTCGACACCCCCGGTGCCGACGTCATCCTCATCGACGGCCGCCGAGACCTGCCGCAGGTCCGCAGCCTCTGCCAGCTGCTGCGCTCCACCGGACCCGGCTGTCCGCTCATCCTGGTCGTGACCGAGGGCGGCCTCGCCGCCGTCACCGCCGACTGGGGCATCGACGACGTACTGCTGGACACCGCGGGACCGGCCGAGGTCGAGGCCCGGCTGCGGCTGGCCATGGGCCGCCAGCAGATCGTCAACGACGACTCCCCGATGGAGATCCGCAACGGCGACCTGTCGGTCGACGAGGCGACCTACAGCGCGAAGCTGAAGGGGCGGGTCCTGGACCTCACCTTCAAGGAGTTCGAGCTCCTGAAGTACCTGGCCCAGCACCCGGGCCGGGTGTTCACCCGCGCACAGCTGCTCCAGGAGGTCTGGGGCTACGACTACTTCGGCGGCACCCGCACCGTCGACGTGCACGTACGACGACTGCGGGCCAAGCTCGGCCCCGAGCACGAGTCGCTGATCGGAACCGTCCGGAACGTCGGTTATCGATTCGTTACCCCTGAGAAGGGGGAGCGCGCGAGTGACGAAGCGAAGGCCAAGGCGGACCGTACGGAGCAGGCAAACGCGGAGGATGCGGACAACGTGGCCGCCCTGGACGCCGCAGAGGTCTCGTCGGAGGCGTAGTACCCGCCGGTAAGCCCGGCACCCGCTCGGGAAGGGCGTCGCCCGCGCACAGCGAAGCTCCTGTACGCCCTGCCCAGAGCGGGTCCATCCGCGTAGACTCCGCGCGTGGCCAAGGTGACTCGGGATGATGTGGCGCGACTGGCGGGTACTTCGACCGCCGTCGTCAGCTATGTCATCAACAACGGACCCCGGCCGGTCGCCCCGGCCACGCGCGAGCGTGTCCTCGCCGCCATCAAGGAGCTGGGGTACCGACCCGACCGGGTGGCCCAGGCGATGGCGTCACGGCGCACCGACCTCATAGGCCTGATCATCCCGGACGCCCGTCAGCCCTTCTTCGGCGAGATGGCGCACGCGGTCGAGCAGGCCGCCTCCGAGCGCGGAAAGATGGTGCTGGTCGGCAACACCGACTACGTCGCCGAGCGCGAGGTCCACTATCTGCGGGCGTTCCTCGGGATGCGCGTCTCGGGCCTCATCCTCGTCAGCCACGCGCTGAACGACCTGGCGGCCGCGGAGATCGACGCCTGGGACGCCCGGGTGGTGCTGCTGCACGAACGCCCCGAGGCCATCGACGACGTCGCCGTCGTCACCGACGACCTGGGCGGCGCCCAGGTCGCCGTACGCCACCTCCTGGAGCACGGCTACGAATACGTGGCCTGTGTCGGCGGCACCGCGGACACCCCCTCCGTCGGCGACCCGGTCTCCGACCACGTCGAGGGCTGGCGGCGCGCGATGGACGAGGCCGGCGTCAGCACCGAGGGCCGGCTCTTCGAGGCGCCGTACAACCGCTACGACGCCTACCGCGTCTCGCTGGAGCTGCTGGCCGGCCCGCACCGGCCGCCGGCCGTCTTCTGCTCCACCGACGACCAGGCGATCGGTCTGCTGCGCGCGGCGCGCGAGCTGCGCATCGACGTGCCCGGCGAGCTGGCGGTCATCGGCTTCGACGACATCAAGGAAGCGGCCCTCGCCGACCCGCCCATGACAACGATCGCATCGGACCGCTCGGCGATGGCCCGAGCGGCGGTCGACCTCGTCCTGGACGACGGTCTGCGGGTCGCGGGGTCGCGCCGCGAGCGGCTGAAGGTGTTCCCGTCGCAGCTGGTGGTGCGGCGGTCCTGCGGCTGCGAGTAGCCGTTCACAGCCCTGTGCGTGAACCGTTCACGGGCCTGTGCGTGAACCGTTCACGGGCCTGTATGAGACGTCTCTGAGAAGCTTCGCTCAACTTCGGGATCGCTCTTTATATCGGGCATACGAGGTTCTGGCGGGCTTCTCAGGGAGCACTCAGGGAGCTCTCATGGTCGGGCGAGAAGCTTCCTTCCATGACCGAGAGCATCCGCCGCAGCGGCGAGTACGAGAACTTCGAGAACCCGTACCAGGCCCCGTACGAGGGCGCCCAGCAGCACGCTTCCTCCCCCGTGGGCTCCTCCCCGGTGAACCCGGAGTGGCCGCCGCCGCCGGCGTACGAGCCGGTCGCGCAGCCCGTGCAGCAGCAGTCGGTGCAGCAGTCCGCGCACCAGCAGCCGGCCGTCGAGCCCACCGCGGTGTGGCAGACCCAGGCAGCGGCCGGCGGCGCCGACAACGGCGGCTACGGCGGCGGAACCGCTCTCCTCACCCCCGTGGCCGCCGAGCCCGCGCCCGCCGGGAGGAAGCGCGCCCGCGGCCCGTTCGCGCTGCTCGCCGCCGTGGCGATCGTCGCGGCGGCCATAGGCGGCGGCACGGCCTACGGCATCCAGGAGCTGACCGGCAAGGACGAGGTGGTCTCCTCGTCCACCACCACCAGCGTGGTGCCCTCCAGCAAGACCGGTGACGTGGCCACCATCGCGGCCGCGGTCAGCCCGAGCGTCGTCGAGGTCAGCGCCACGCTCAGCAACGGGACGTCCACCGGCTCCGGTGTGATCATCACCAGCGGCGGCGAGATCATCACCAACAACCACGTCATCTCCGGCGCCACCTCGATCAAGGTGTCGACGAGCGACGGGAAGTCGTACACCGCCAAGGTCGTCGGCACGGACTCCAAGAAGGACCTCGCGCTCATCGAGCTGGAGAACGCCTCCGGCCTGAAGGCGGCGACCCTCGGCAACTCCGACGGCGTCAAAGTCGGCGACACGGTCGTCGCGATCGGCTCCCCCGAGGGCCTGACCGGCACCGTCACCAGCGGCATCGTCTCCGCGCTCAGCCGGGACGTGACCGTCTCGACCGACGAGAGCCAGAGTCAGAGCCAGGGCCAGGGCCAGGGCGGCGACGGCAACTGGCCGTTCCAGTTCGGCGGCCAGCAGTTCAACGGGGACACGGGTACGTCCACGACGACGTACAAGGCGCTCCAGACGGACGCCTCCCTGAACCCCGGCAACTCCGGCGGCGCGCTCATCGACGCCAGCGGCAACATCATCGGCATCAACTCCGCGATGTACTCCGCCGCGACGGACTCCTCCTCCTCCGCCGACGCCGGCAGCGTCGGCCTCGGCTTCGCCATCCCGATCAACACCGTCAAGGCCGACCTCGCCACGCTGCGGGCCGGCGGCTCCGACAGCTGACAACCCACCACCGAGTCAGGGAGTACGTCATGATCAAGCAGGTTTCGCACACGGTGACCGGTTTCGGTGCGGCCGACCTCGGCCTGGCCCTCGACGTGGCGTACGAGCTGCACCCGCCGGTCACGCCGACCCGCGCGCCGGAGGTGGCGGCCCCGCAGCTGATGGGCCTGCGCACCACGGCAAGCCGCCCGCACCAGCGCAAGGTGCCACTGAACCGGCTCGCGGCCATGCGCGGCTGATCTCACCCCCAACCCACTCTTTACGCGCACACCGGGAACCGTGCGAGGCTGAGGACACTCAGCACGTTCAGCAGGTCCAGCCTCCCGTCGTCCCACCGCACCCGAGGAATCCACGCCCATGAGCCCCGCCGAAGGCGACCGTGACACCCAGCGCATCCTGATCGTCGACGACGAGCCGGCGGTGCGCGAAGCACTCCAGCGCAGCCTCGCGTTCGAGGGCTACGACACACAGGTCGCCGTGGACGGCGCGGACGCGCTGGAGAAGGCGACGGCCTACCAGCCCGACCTGGTGGTGCTGGACATCCAGATGCCGCGCATGGACGGCCTCACCGCCGCGCGCCGCATCCGCGGGGCCGGCGACACCACGCCCATCCTGATGCTGACGGCCCGCGACACGGTCGGCGACCGGGTCACGGGACTCGACGCCGGGGCGGACGACTACCTGGTCAAGCCCTTCGAACTGGACGAACTGTTCGCCCGCGTACGGGCTCTGCTGCGGCGCAGCTCCTACGCGGCGGCGGCCGGAGCGGGCTCCGTGGAGGAGGACGAGGCACTCACCTTCGCCGACCTGCGCATGGACCTCGCGACCCGTGAGGTCACCCGCGCCGGACGCCCCGTGGAACTGACCCGCACGGAGTTCACCCTCCTGGAGATGTTCATGGCCCACCCGCGCCAGGTGCTCACCCGTGAGCAGATCCTGAAGGCGGTCTGGGGCTTCGACTTCGAGCCGTCGTCCAACTCTCTGGACGTGTACGTGATGTATCTGCGCCGCAAGACGGAGGCGGGCGGAGAGCCGCGTCTCGTGCACACCGTGCGGGGCGTCGGCTACGTGTTGCGACAGGGCGGGGCGGAGTGAACAAGGTCGTGCGGCGGTTCCGGACCCTTCCTATCCGGGCCCGGCTGTCGATGCTCGTCGCCGCCGCCGTGGCTTTCGCGGTGGCGGCGGTCTCGGTGACCTGCTGGTTCATCGTCCAGGGGAAGCTGTACGACCAGGTCGACGAGGATCTGACGAAGTCGCGGATGAAGGGGCCGGGGCAGGCCGTCCAGATGCAGAGCGCGCTGGACAACTGCACCCAGACCTCGCAGTCGAACAACAACCCGTTCCGCAACGACCTCTACACGCAGGTGCTCAAAACCGACGGGACGCCCTGCGTCATCGACGAGTCCGAGGGCTCGATCAAGGTCACCCAGGCCGACAAGGACGTGATCAAGAACGCGAGCAGCGGCAAGTCCCTCATCCGCAACGGCACCGACGAGAGCGGCGACTCGGTGCGCGTGATGACGACGCCGATCACCCTCCAGAACGCCGCGACCGGCGAGCAGTCGTACGGGGCCGTCATGGTCGCCGTTCCTCTGAAGGGCACCGAGTCCACCCTCAACGACCTCGCCCTCATCCTGCTCCTCGTCTCCGGTATCGGAGTCGTGGGCGCCGGCGCCGCCGGTCTGGCTGTGGCGCGTGCGGGGCTGCGGCCGGTCGACAAACTCACCGAGGCCGTCGAACACGTGGCCCGGACGGAGGACTTGAGCATCCGGATCCCCGTCGAGGACGAGACCGACGACGAGATCGCGCGCCTCTCCCGTTCCTTCAACTCGATGACCGCCTCCCTGGCCAACTCCCGTGAGCTCCAGCAGCAGCTGATCGCGGATGCCGGGCACGAGCTGCGCACCCCCCTCACCTCCCTCCGTACCAACATCGAGCTCCTCACCCGCAGCGAGGAGACGGGCCGGCCGATCCCCCCGGCGGACCGCAAGGCGCTCCTCGCCTCGGTGAAGGCGCAGATGACCGAGCTGGCGTCACTCATCGGCGACCTCCAGGAGCTGTCCCGTTCCGAGGGCCAGCGCGGTGAACGCGTGCAGGTGGTCTCGCTGGAGGACGCGGTGGAGTCGGCGCTGCGCCGAGCCCGGCTGCGCGGCCCCGAGCTGACCATCACCGCACTGCTGGAGCCCTGGTACACCCGGGCGGAACCGGCCGCGCTGGAGCGGGCGGTGGTCAACATCCTGGACAACGCGGTGAAGTTCAGTCCCGAGGGCGGCACGATCGACGTCCGGCTGAGCCAGGGGACGCTGACCGTCCGCGACCACGGCCCCGGCATCCCCGCCGAGGAGCTCCCGCACGTCTTCGACCGCTTCTGGCGCTCCCCCAGCGCGCGGGCGCTCCCGGGCTCGGGCCTCGGTCTCTCGATCGTCGCCCGGACCGTGGAACAGGCGGGCGGCCAGGTCGCTCTGGCCCGCGCGGACGGCGGCGGCACGGTGGCGACGGTCCGGATGCCGGGGGCGCCGACCCCTCCGCCGGAGGATCCCGCTCTCGCCTCGTAGGAGGCGGACGGCTCTCTCCCCACATATTTCCGTGAGTTCGGCAACCTTTCCCATCCGGGCGGCGACCCAGGAGCGCATCAACTCCCCCCGCCCCGCACGGAATGGACGGTCGTATGAGCGCGCACCGAAACAGCGGCACCAGCAGGCCCCGTCACCGCAGGCGCAGGACCGCGCTCGCGATCGGCGTGCCCCTCGCCCTCACCGCCGCCGGCACCCTCGCCTACGGCACGGACCTCGGGCTCTTCGGCGCGGACGCGCAGGCGAGGGCATCGGCCGCGACCGCGGCCGCGGCCGCGCCCGCCTGGGCGACCGCCACCGCCGACGGCTTCGCCTCCGTCAACGCCCTCGGGCAGAACGGCACTTACGGCGGCCGGGACGGCAAGACCGTCACCGTGAAGACGCTCGCCGACCTGGAGAAGTACGCGACGGCCGCCGAGCCTTACGTGATCGTCGTCGCCGCGACGATCACGATGGACCCGGTCGGGAAAGAGATCAAGGTCCAGTCGGACAAGACGATCGTGGGGTCCGGGACCGCCGGGCACATCGTCGGCGGCGGCTTCTTCCTCGGCCAGGGCGTCCACAACGTGATCATCCGGAACCTGACGATCCGGGACGCCTACCAGGGCGTCTGGAACGACAAGGAACACGACTACGACGGCATCCAGATGGACGGCGCCCACCACGTCTGGATCGACCACAACGACATCCGGCACATGGCCGACGGGCTCATCGACAGCCGCAAGGACACGACGTATCTGACGGTCTCCTGGAACAAGCTGAGCCAGGAGAACAAGGCGTTCGGCATCGGCTGGACCGACAACGTGACCGCCGACATCACGATCCACCACAACTGGATCCGCGAGACCGAGCAGCGCAACCCGTCCACGGACAACGTCGCCCACGCCCACCTGTACAACAACTTCCTGGAGGACGTGGCGGGGACGGACATCACGTCCTCGTACGGCAACTACTCGCGCGGCGCGACGAACATGGTCCTGGAGAACTCCTACTTCCAGGGCCTGACCAACCCCGTCGTCCGGGACGCCACCGCCACCCTCGTCCAACGCGGCAACGTGTTCTCCGGCACGACCGGCAAGAACGAGAGCGGCGGCACGGGCGCGGCCTGGGACCCGAAGACGTACTACGCGTACACCCTCGACAAGGCGGCCGACGTCCCCGCGCTCCTCAAGTCGGGGGCGGGCCCGCGTAGTTCCATCGGCACGACGGCGACCACGACGACCGCCACCACGAAGGCGGCCGCCGCCACCACGCTCACCGTCGCCAAGGACGGCAGCGGGCAGTACACGACCGTGCAGGCCGCCGTGAACGCCGTACCGGCGAACAACCCGGCGCGCGTCGTGATCGCCGTCAAGCCGGGCACGTACCGCGAGCTGGTCAAGGTTCCGTCCAACAAGCCGCACGTCACCATCCAGGGCACCGGCGGCAGCCGCAAGGACACCACGATCGTCTACGACAACGCGTCCGGTACGCCGAAGCCCGACGGCTCCGGCACGTACGGCACCGGCGGCAGCGCGACCGTCGCCGTCGACGCGGACGACTTCCAGGCCCGTAACCTGACCATCTCCAACGACTTCGACGAGGCCGCCCACCAGGACATCGCGGCCCAGGCGGTCGCCCTGCGCACCTCCGCCGACAAGGTGTTCCTGGACAGCGTCATCATCAGCGGCGACCAGGACACCCTGCTGGTGGACACCGCGGCCAAGGACAAGCTGGGCCGCGTCTACCTCACCAACTCCTACGTCGTCGGCAACACCGACTTCATCTTCGGCCGGGCCACCGCGGTGATCGACAAGTCCGTCATCACCCTGAAGAAGCGCTGGAACGGCACCTCGGCCGGCTATGTCACGGCCCCCAGCACGGCCGCCGACCGCAAGGGCATCCTGATCGCCAACTCCACGGTCAACGGTGACGTGTCCGACCGGAGCTTCTTCCTCGGCCGCAACTGGCACGCGGGCGGCGACGCGACCCTCGACCCGCAGACCACCGTCCGCAACACCTCCCTCAGCGCCGCGATCAAGACCACGCCCTGGTCCGACATGGGCGGCTTCTCCTGGAAGGACGACCGGTTCGCGGAGTACAAGAACACCGGCGCGGGCGCGGGCGCCGCGAGCTCCGACCGTCCTCTCCTGACCGACGCCCAGGCCGCCGCCCAGGAGGTCGCGGACTGGCTGGGCGACTGGACGCCCACGGCCTCCTGACATCCCGCTGCCAGCCCCACCACAGTCCCCCGCCGCACCGTGAGGGAATGGTGATGCGCACGGTGAAGGGGACGGCGGCGGGGGCGGCGGCGAACGGAGGAGCGGCTGGGGACGGGGGCAGGGCGGGGAGGATACTGCTGGCCGACGACAACGCGGACATCCGCGAGGGACTCGGCCGGCTGCTCCGCTTCGAGGGCTACGAGACCGTCCTCGCCGGAGACGGACGGCTCGCCCTCGACCTCGCGCTCGACCTCGTCGGAGCCCCCGGCAACGCCCCCGACCTGGTCCTGATGGACGTCACCATGCCCGGCCTCGACGGTCTGGCCGCGACCCGGCGGATCCGGGCGTCCGGGTCCACCGTCCCGATCCTGATGATCACCGGCCGGGACGCGGTGGGCGACCGTATCGTCGCCCTCGACAACGGCGCGGACGACTACCTGATGAAGCCGTTCGCCGCGGAGGAGCTGCTGGCGCGGGTGCGGGCCCTGCTGCGCCGGGGCAGCCGACGGACCTCCCCGCCCGCCAGGACGGCTTCCCCCCGGCTGGCCTTCCACGACATCGCCATGGACCTGTCCTCGCGCACGGTCACCCGCGCCGCCCGCCCGCTCGACCTCACCCCCACCGAGTACTCCCTCCTGGAGTACTTCCTCCGCCATCCGACGAAGGTCCTCAGCCGTGCCCAGATCCACAAGGACGTCTGGGGCTTCGACTTCGAACCGACGTCCAACACGCTCGACGTGTACGTCATGTACCTGCGGCGCAAGCTGGAGCAGTACGGCGACCCCCGGCTGATCCAGACGGCGCGGGGCCTCGGGTACATGCTGCGGGCGGGGTGAGGCGGCGCTACGGCGACGCGGTGCCGCCTCAGCGGCGGAGAACCAGCGTGCTCTCCGCGAGGCGCTCGGCCGCCGTGGTCCGCCGCGCCGTCTCGGACCACGGTTCGACCAGCCTGGTGTAGGCCTCGCAGCGGGCCATCAGCTCGTCGTGCGTGCCCGCGTCCAGCAGCCGCCCCTCGTCCACGACCAGGATGCGGTCGGCGTCGGGGGCGAAGCTCAGATCGTGGGTGATCATGAGGGTGGTGCGGCCGGACATGAGGCGGCGCAGGGGTTGCACGATCTGCCGGGCGGCCACCGAGTCGAGGCCGGCGGTGGGTTCGTCGAGGACGAGGACCGGGGCCGCGCGGAGCATCGCGCGGGCGATGGCGACCCGCTGGAGCTGGCCGCCCGAGAGGGCCGCGGTGCCGGGGGCGATGTGGGTGTCGTAGCCGTCGGGGAGGGCGGCGACGAACTCGTGGGCGGCGGCCGACCTGGCCGCCTGCTCGATCTCCCGGTCCGTGGCGCCCGGGCGGCCGCAGGCGATGTTCTCCCGGATCGTGCCGTTGAGGACGAGGGTCTGCTGGGGGAGCAGCGCCGTGTTCTCGCGGACGAACTCCAGCGGGATGTCCGTGAGTGGGACTCCGTCCAGGCAGACGACGCCGGCGTCGGGGTCGTAGAAGCGGGTGAGGAGTTTGGAGAGGGTGGACTTGCCGGCCCCGCTCGCGCCCGTGACCAGGACCAGTTCGCCGGGGCCCGCGGTGAACGTCACGTCCCGCAGCGACTCGCGGGCCGCGTCGGGGTAGCGGAACGAGACGCCGTGCAGGCTGACCCAGCCCCGGACCGGCCAGGCGGGGACGGGGACGTCCGGGTCCTTCACCGACGGTTGCGCGTCCAGGAGTTCCGCGATGCGTTCCGCGCCCGCCGTGGCCGCGGTGACCGTCAGGCCGAGTTGGCCGAGGTTGCGGACCGGCGGGTAGAGGTAGCCGATGAACGCGGCGAAGGCGAGCAGGGCGCCCAGGGTCATCCGGCCGGCCGAGATCTCCCAGACGCCCAGGCCGATCACCGACAGGACGCACAGGGTCTCGACCACCTCGACGAACTGCTCGTACATCTCGCTCAGCCGCGCCCCGCGCACACTGGCCCGCATCCACGCGCGGGCCTCCTTGTCGAGGCGTCGCTCCTCGTCGCGGCGGCGGTTGTACGCCTGGGTCAGCACGACGTTGCCCAGCGACTCCTCCACCACCGAGGTGATCGCGCCGTCGGCGACGCGTTCGTCCTGTGAGGCCTGCTTGATCCGGCTGGAGAAGCGGCGGGCGGCGAGGAGGAAGAGCGGGGCGAGGACGAAGGTGGCGAGGGCCAGGTCCCAGCGGAGCCACAGGGCAGCCGCCGCGTAGAAGACCGCCGAGAAGGCCGCGGAGATCGTGCCGACCACACCCGAGACGACCAGCTGTTCGATGGCCTCCACGTCTCCGGTCAGGCGTTCCACCAGGTCGCCCCGGCGGTGCCGCTGGAAGAAGTGGGGTGGGAGGTCCTGGACGTGACCGAAGACGTTCGCGCGCAGCCGCAGGACGAACCGTTCCGCCGTCCAGGTCGCGAGCGAGTTGCCCAGATAGGCGACGAACGCGCCCAGCGCGGCGACGCCCAGCCAGGCTCCGGCCGGACCCCAGAAGGCGGAGAGCGAGCCGGCCGCGAGGGCGTTGTCGGTGAGTTCGGCGAAGAGCAGGATGGAGGCCGTCTCGGCGAGCGCGGACACCACCACGCACGCCACGATCACCAGCATCCATCCGCGGTCACCGCGGGTCAGCGGCCAGAAGCGGCGGAAGGCCTCACGGGCTTCCCTCATGTCAGCAACTCCTCGACTCCGTGCGCGTACGAAAGGCATGGCCGAGGCGGGGTCACCGGCTATCACCGGTGACCCCGCCTCGTGGCGTGCCGTCAGCCCTTGTGCGCGACCGGGCGGCGCTTCGGGGCGACCTTCTTGGCGGCCTTCTTCTTGGCCACGGGCTTCGGCGCCGGGGCGGCAGCGGTCTTGCGGGCCTTCTTGACGGGGGTGATCTTGTGGAAGCTCATGGGAATTACCTCTCCATTTACCAGGTGCCGAATATGTTGGTTTTACGTCTGGCTTATTTGTCGCGGATTTGCAACAGTGCCGACCGAGGCATCAGCCCTTATGGGAGACCGGGCGGCGCTTCGGAGCGACCTTCTTGGCGGCCTTCTTCTTGGCCACGGGCTTCGGCGCCGGGGCGGCAGCGGTCTTGCGGGCCTTCTTGACGGGGGTGATCTTGTGGAAGC
>NZ_JBIWMA010000008.1:299960-343445 GCF_044766465.1 Streptomyces sp. NPDC102259
AAGCTCATGGCGTTCTCCTTGTGTCGTCCACACTTCTGGCCTTTATGTCGTTCGCTCTGTTCGCTTTCGCGTCGTTCGCTTTCGACATGGCAAACACTACGGGACACCAGCGCCGGAAAAAGCCAATTCCGCTGAGACCTCGATGAATTGCGGCTGAGATGAGTTTTCAGGCGACAACGGGAACCAATGGAGAACTCACACAGGTTTTAATACGAAGAGGCGGCCCCGTCGGTGACGGGGCCGCCTCTTCGCTGTCTGCCGACAGGGTTACTGCACGATCGCGATCCGGTTCGCCGTCGGCGGGGCGATCGGGCCCGCGGCCGAGGAGTTGGCGAGCAGGTACTGCTCCAGGGCGCTCAGGTCGTCGACGCCGACCAGGTCGTTCGTGCCCTGGCCCAGCGTGGTGAAGCCGTCGCCGCCGCCCGCGAGGAAGCTGTTCGTGGAGACACGGTAGGTGGCGGCCGGGTCGATCGCCGCGCCGTTCAGCTTGATGGAGTCCGTGACGACACGGTCGGCGCCGCTCTTCGTCAGGTCCAGCGTGTACGTCAGGTTGGCGGACGGCTGAAGGATCTTCGGCGCGCTCGCGTTCGTCCCGCTCACCTGCTCCTTGAGGACCTGGATCAGCTGGGCGCCGGTGAAGTCCTGGAGGTTCACGGTGTTGGAGAACGGCTGGACGGTGAAGCCCTCGGCGTAGGTCACCACGCCGTCGCCCTCACTGCCCTTGGCCGCGTAGGTGAGGCCCGCCCGGACGCCGCCCGGGTTCATCAGCGCGAGGTCCGTCTCCGGGTCGAGCGCCTTGCCGTACCAGAGCTGGGCGTCCGCGATCAGGTCGCCCATCGGGGACTCGGTGCCCGTGCTGGGCACGTCCGCGGAGATGTAGCCGATCGCCCGGTTGCCGACAGGGGCCGCCAGGGTGTTCCACTTGGTGATCAGCTCGGTCATGTCCGGCGCCTTGGCGACGGTCCGGGTGACCACGTGGTTCGCCGACTTGACCGCCGTGCGCGCGATGTCACCGGTGAAGCGGTCGTACGTCAGCGTGGTGTCCGTGTACAGACGGCCGAAGGACGCGGCCGAGGTGACCGTGCGCGGCTTGCCCGACGGGTCCGGGATCGTGCACGCGTACGCGGCGTGCGTGTGGCCCGTCACCAGCGCGTCCACCGCGGGCGTGACGTTCTTCGCGATGTCGACGATCGGGCCGGAGATGCCGGCGCCCGCGCCCGCGGAGTCACAGTTGTAGTTGTAGGCGCCCGAGGCCGGCAGACCGCCCTCGTGGATCAGCGCCACGATCGACTTCACGCCCTGCTTCTGCAGCACCTTGGCGTACTTGTTGATCGTCTCGACCTCGTCCTTGAACTTCAGGCCCTTGACGCCCTCGGCGGACACCACACCCGGAGTGTCCTCCAGCGTCACGCCGATGAAGCCGATCTTGACGTCCTTCTTCTTCCAGACGAAGTACGGCTGGAGGATCGGCTTGCCGGACTTCTCGTTCAGGACGTTGGCCGCCAGGTACGGGAAGTCGGCCCCCTTGAACCTCTTGTCCGTGTAGCAGCCGGCCGTCGGGTGGCAGCCGCCGTTCTGGAGCCGGGCCAGCTCCTTGGCGCCCTCGTCGAACTCGTGGTTGCCGACCGACGTGACGTCCAGGTCGAGCTTGTTCAGCGCCTCGATGGTGGGTTCGTCGTGGAACAGACCCGAGATCAGCGGAGAGGCGCCGACCATGTCGCCGCCGGCCGCGGTGACCGAGTACGCGTTGTTCTTGCGGGCCTCGCGCAGGTGCGTGGCGAGGTACTCCACACCGCCCGCGTCGATCGTCTTCGTGGTGCCGTCCGCCTGGAGTTCCGTGACCCGGCCGGAGGAGCCGGACGGGGGCTCGAGGTTGCCGTGCAGGTCGTTGAAGGACAGCAACTGCACATCCTGGTAGCGGCTCGGCAGCGGCTTGGAGTGCTTGGCGTCATGGGCGTCCGCCGGGAGCGCGGCGGCCATCGCACCTGCGGTGGCGAGACCCGCGGCGGCGGCGAGAAGACGGTACGTACGACGTCTGCCGTTCGGATGCGGCTGGGAAGTGGCTGGCATGCGCCCCCCTGAGGTGTCTGCCTGTGGCGTCTGCGTCCCCCGGGCCCGACCGGCCCTGAGAGACGTATGAGGAAGTGGCCCCGTCCGGCGCAGCCTAGGGTCAACGCGCGTAGCGCGACAGGGGGTTCTTGGTTACATCCTGGTTTCCCTTTGTCCTCCGCTTACCCTCTGCTTTGCCTTTCCGGACGGCGGCCTTCCGCCTTTCCCCTTGCCGCCACTTTGTGCGGCCCGCCCCTTACCCTCGTACGCATGACCAGCGACGACATCGCACGGATCCCCGGCTCCCGATCCATCGAGACCCACTCCGAGCTCTCCCCCGAACAGACCGGGGCCGTCCTCGAACTGCTCGCGGAGGCCGCCCGGACGGACGGCCAGCAGGCGGTGTCCGAACAGGGCCGCCTACAGCTGCGCGGAGGCGCCCGCGAAGGCATCTCCCACCTGGTCCTCAACCTCGGCGACGAACTCGTCGGCTACGCCCAGCTGGAGGACACCGATCCGGTCGAGGCGCCCGCCGCCGAACTGGTCGTCCACCCCTCGCACCGCGGCCACGGACACGGCCGAGCGCTCGGCTCCGCCCTGCTCGCCGCCTCCGGCAAGCGGCTGCGGGTGTGGGCCCACGGCGGTCACTCCGCCGCCCGGCACCTCGCCCAGGTCCTGGGACTCGCCCTGTTCCGCGAACTGCGCCAGATGCGGCGGCCGTTGACCGACCTCGAGCTGCCCGAGCCGGTGCTGCCCGAGGGCGTGACCGTCCGTGCCTTCGTCCCCGGGAAGGACGACGCCGCCTGGCTCGCCGTCAACGCCGCCGCCTTCGCCCACCATCCCGAGCAGGGCTCCCTCACCCAGCGCGACCTCGACGCCCGCAGGTCCGAGCCCTGGTTCGACCCCGCCGGCTTCTTCCTCGCCTTCCGCGGCGAGCAGCTCGTCGGCTTCCACTGGACGAAGGTGCACGCCGAGGAGCAGCTCGGTGAGGTGTACGTCCTCGGTGTCGCCCCCGGCGCGCAGGGAGGCGGCCTCGGCAAGTCGCTCACGACGATCGGCCTGCGGCACCTCGCGGCGCAGGGCCTGCCCACGGCGATGCTGTACGTCGACGCCGACAACAAGGCCGCGGTGTCGGTGTACGAGAGGCTGGGGTTCATCACCCACGAGACGGACCTGATGTACCGAACGGAGACGTGAGCCGGGCAAGGGGAGCCGGGTTCTGGGGCCAGTCTGCGACCTGGGGGGTCTGCGAGACCTGCGGGACGTCAGGGCCTCGGGGCCTCCGGGCCGCAGGGCGCCAGCGGCGGCCTCGGGCTCATCCGGAGAGACTGCACCCGGTCGGGCTGAGCCGGTCCGACCCGTGTCTGCGGGGTCGGCCCCGCAGCGGCTCCGGTGTCCACAGCACGCTCAACGCGACCGTCGCCCCCAGCACCACCGCCCATCTCATCTGCGTCGCCGCCCAGTAGGGATCCTGGGACGCGCCGAGCAGGCCCCACCGGTTCGGGACCAGGACCGCCACCGCGGCCGCCGTCCCCAGCCAGATCGCCGCGCCCCTGCCCACCTCCGCCGTCTGTGTGAAGCGGACGGCGATCGTCGCGAGGGCGAGGGCGGCGCCGGCCATCCCCGCGGCCTCGAGCGTGGCCGGGCCGAGTGCGGGGCGGGTCGGGGCAGGGGTCAGGAGCAGGACCGCCGTCCACCACAGGGCCCACAGGGGGGCGACGACGGCCAGCCGCAGCACGGTGCGCCGCGGGCGGCCCACCGGTGTCGTCGCCGTGGTGTTGCGGGCCGGGTCGTCCAGCAGGAAGGCCAGACCCAGTGCGCCGGTGAGAGCGGTGAGGCGCAGGACCAGCCGCCCCAGTTCGGCGTCCGGAGCGTGGTCCGGCAGCCGGGTGGCGCCGGCGAGCAACAGGCCCAGCCCGCCGGCCATGGTCAGCGCCCGCCAGGGAAGGCTGCGCCACACCGGCGGCACCAGGGACCGCAGCAGGTCCGGCGGGACCCTCGTCGATTCCGCTCGCGCTACTCCCCGCACGGATCCGCCTCCTTCGGCACCTCGACGCCCAGCAGCTTCGCGGCCTGAGCGGTCGTCGTCTTCGCGGACGTCAGCTCCGTCCAGTGGGCCTTGACCCGGGCCGTCATCTCGGCACGCGGCTGGTCCAGCAGTTCCGTGATGACCGTCGTCTGCGCGCCCGACAGGCTCAGTCCGTTCGTCGGGGCCAGGACCACGCCCGAGCCGGTGGTGCTGTCGTCCAGCCGTACGTTCTGGAAGGTGGCCGTCGGGGTGGGGTCGTTGCCCAGGACCAGCCACATGATGGTCACCGCGCGGGCGTCGCACATCGGCTCGGTCGTCACGTCCTCCGAGCCCCCCACCAGGACCGTGGCGACACCGACCGCGAACTCGGGGACGCGGTTGCCGCCCCAGCGCGTGCCGACCGTCACCTCACCCGGAGTGGTGGAGGAGTCCAGGGCGCCGTCGATCTCCACTCCGCCGTCCGTGTAGATGCGCTGACGGACCGTCAGCCCGGTCTCCGCCGCCGCGCCGCCGGCCCCGGACCTGACCCGGTCGACGACCTCCGCCCAGTCGTCCCGTACACCGCTCCACTCGGGGAACGAGCAGTACGACGAGCCGTCGTGCGTCGTGCACGACTGGACCTTCTCCGGGGAGTGGGACGCCGTCCTGCGCGCCGCGTCCAGGGACGCCGTGTCGCGGGGGATCTGGCCGACCACACCTGCCGCGGTGGCCGCGAGGGCGAGCGCGGTCGCCGCCTTGACGGCTCGGGTACGGCCGCCGGCGACCAGCAGGGCCGCGCAGGTCAGCACGGCGCACAGGCCCGTCACGTACAGGGCGTGCCAGCCGGCCGGGCGGCCCAGCAGGTCGGAGGGGACCGGGTCGCCGCCGCTGGACGAGAAGAACTGGATCGGGTCGAGCCAGCCCACCCACTCCTGGCGGACGTCGATGAGTCCGGAGACCAGGATGCCGAGCACATACACGGCGATGACGAACAGTATGGGCACGAAGGAGGAGGGCAGCAGCCGGGCCAACAGCACGCCCGTGATGCCTGCCAGCAGGACGCTCAGCGGTCCGACGGCCAGCTCCCCGAAGGAGCCGTGGCCGATCGCCCCGGGCTTCAGCGCCTCCCGGGTGTACTCGGCCGCGACGACGAGCGCGGTGAGCCCCGCGTAGGGGATCACGGACAGCACATGGGCGAGGGTGCGCCGCCAGGGTTCCATGGCCAGAACCCCGAACTGCTGCACCGTGCCGTGCTTCCGCGAGCGCAGCGCGGCCGCGTTGGCGCAGATGAACAGGGCGAGGGCGAACAGCAGCGGCGCCGCCTGGGTGCGGCGGTCGATCGTGTTGAGGACGGGGAAGTCGTCCATGCCGTCCTTGCTCATCAGCCGCAGGGCGACGAGGACGACGTACAGGGCGAAGAAGAACAGCACCGGGATCTGCTGGAGCAGTTCGCGGGTCTCGAAGCGGGCGAGGGCGAGGACGGCGCCGGTGCGGCGGCCCTCGCGCGGCGGCTCGGTGAGCGTGGCGGGTTCCGGGATCGTCGGGGTCGTGGTGGTCACGCCGCCGCCTCCGCGCTCTCGCCGTCGAGGGCGAGCAGGTAGCCGTCCTCGAGGGTGGGCTCGAGGAGTGCGGCGCCGGTCGGCGGATCGCCGATGTTACGGAAGCTGCCGGTGCCGGTGCGCCAGCCCGCCAACGCGTTCGGGTCGCGTTCCGTGCCGCTCCAGACCCGGCCGGCCGCGCGGGCGGTCAGGTCGGCCGGGGTGCCCTCGAAGCGGACGCGGCCCTGGGCCAGCACCACGACGCGGTGGCAGAGCATCGCCACGTCCTCCGTCTGGTGGGTGGACAGCAGTACCGTGCGGCCCTCGCCGGCCTGGGCGATCAACTCGCGGAAGCGCATGCGCTGTTCGGGGTCGAGGCCGACGGTCGGCTCGTCCAGCACCAGGAAGCCGGGGTCGCCGACGAGCGCGGCGGCCAGGGCGACGCGCTGCCGCATGCCACCGGACAGCCGCTTGATGCGTGTGCCGCGCACCTCCGAGAGGTCGACGGCCTCCAGGACGCGCCGCACCTCGCGCAGCCGGGCGCCGCGGTCGGTCAGCTCCTTCAGGATGGCCACGTAGTCGACGAACTCGAAGGCCGTGAACTCCGGGTGGAAGCCGGGGGTCTGGGGCAGATAGCCGAGCGTGCGGCGCAGGGCTAGGCGGCCGGCCGCGGTGCCGGGGTCGTGCCCGAGGGCCGTGAACGCGCCCCCGTCGGGCGGCACGGCCGTGGCCAGCACCCGCAACAGGGTGGTCTTTCCTGCGCCGTTGGGGCCGAGCAGGCCGGTGACGCCGTGCGTCAGCCGCAGCGAGACGCCGTCGAGGGCGCGGGTCCCGCCGAACCGCAGGGTGAGGTCGGTGGCCGTCAGGTCGGCGGGGCCGGTGGAAGCGGTGGTCATGTGGAGCTCCTGGAAGTCCGGTGGGCGGGCGGGGCCGGGGCGGGGGCCGTGGGGGCGGCCGGCCGCGTCACACGGTCCCGCCGTCCGGGAAGCCGCCCAGCGGGCGCGCGTCGAAGCGGTCACGGGCCTGGTAGAGCAGGAGAGCGGCGAGGGCCGCCACGGCCGCCGCGGCCGACTGACCGGCCACCGTGAACGGGGCGAGCGTGTCGTGCGCGTGCTCCTGGCTCTTCGCCACCATCAGCAGCGTCACCCACGCGCCGCCGACCAGGGCGGGCGCGACGACCGGACCCAGCCGGGCGGTCAGCGCGAGTCCCGTCGTGATGAGGGCGAGGGCGGGCAGCAGCCAGGCCAGGGCCAGCAGCCCGTACCCCGGCAGCGCCAGCGTCGCCAGGCCGTTGAACGCCAGGCCCGCGGTGAGTACCGCGACCGTGCGGATCATCAGCAGCCGGAAGCCGTGCAGCGGGGCGACGACGGCCATCTCGTACGTCGGGTCCAGGGACGGGCCGTACGACAGGGCGACTCCGGCGAGCGGGAGCAGCGGGGCGAGCGCGAGGAACAGCGCGGGCTGATCCGCCACCCGCACCGCCAGCACCGTCATGACCAGGAGGAACAGCACCGACAGGAGCCAGGAGCGGCGCAGTACCGGGGTCGCCGTCAGCAGCCGCGCGGTGTGGTCTGCCACACCGAGCCGCACCAGCAGCCGCTCGAGCAGGCCCTGTCGCGGCGCGTCCAGTTCGGCGTCCAGCCGCTCCCAGCCGGCGTCCAGTGCGACGGGGTCGGTGGTCCCCGCGAGCCGGGCCCGGCACTGTGCGCACCCGGTGAGGTGGGTGTCGGCGGACCAGAGCAGCGGCGGCGTCAACTCGCCGTGCGCGTAGGCCCGCAGATCCTCTTCAGCAACGTGCCACGTCATGCCACGACCTCCCTCGACTGTCCGTCGCCCGCGCGCCCGCGCAGGTCCACTCCGCACACGTACCGCCTCATGCCAGCGCCTCCCGCAGTTGCTTGCGGGCACGCTGGGCCCGCGTCTTGACGGTGCCGGGCGGGATGCCGAGCAGAACGGCCGCCTCCCGGGTGGTGAGCCCGTCGATGACGGTCGCCTGGAGGACCGCCCGCAGCTCCGGCGAGAGGCGGGTGAGGGCCCCGGCGAGGTCCCCGTGCTCCACCCCCGCGAGCACGCGTTCCTCCGCCGAGGCCTCGTCGCGGTGGCGCAGCCGGTACAGCGCCTGGCGCAGTCGGCCGCGCGCCCCGTCCCCGCGCACGGCGTCGACCAGACGCCGTGAGCCGATGCGCCACAGCCAGCCGGCGGCGTCGTCGGAGAAGCCCTCCTGGCGGTGGCGGGCGGTTCCGCGCCACACCGCGAGGAAGGTCTCCTGCACGACGTCGTCGACTATCCCGGCGTCGGCGCAGCGGCCGCGCAGGCGCGCGGTCAGCCAGGGTGCGTACCGCCGGTACAGCTCCTCGAAGGCGTGACGGTCCCGGTCCGCCGCGATGGCCCGCAGCAGCTCCCCGTCGCTTCTCGTTTCGCTCACATCTCCTCATCGGACGGGCCCCGCCGATCGGTTCACGGTTCGCCGCACGATTTTTTCTTGACTTCACGCACCACCTTGCACCACCCTTTCACTACTCAATTAGTGAAAGGGTGGTTGTCCAGTGGTCGAATACCGCATCGACCGGCACAGCGGCGTGGCCACCTACGTCCAGATCGTCCAGCAGACGAAGCAGGCCCTGCGCCTGGGCGTGCTCGAGCCCGGCGACAAACTGCCCACCGCCCGCGAGGTCGTCGAGGCGACCGCCATCAACCCGAACACCGTGCTGAAGGCGTACCGCGAACTGGAGCGCGACGGGCTGGTGGAGGCCCGGCGCGGCGTCGGCACCTTCGTGCGGCGCGGGCTGAACACCACCCCCGCCGACTCGCCCCTGCGCGCGGAACTGGACGCCTGGGCCGTCCGGGCCCGGGAGGCCGCGCTGGACCGCGACGACGTGGCCGCGCTCTTCACCGCCGTACTCGACGAGCACTTCGCCGCACCGGACCCGAACGGCCGAACCGACCGGCACAGCCGAACCGACCCGCACGACCGGCACGACCGGCACGGCCTGAATCCTGGAGACCCCTCATGACCGACACCGCCATGGCGGCAACCGCGCTCGGCAAGCGCTTCGGCCGACGCGGGGGCTGGGCGCTGCGCGACTGCACGTTCCGCCTCCCCGCCGGGCGCGTCTGTGCCGTGGTAGGCCCCAACGGCGCGGGCAAGTCCACGCTCCTCGCCCTGGCCGCGGGCCTGCTGGCCCCCACCGAGGGCAGGGTCACCGTCCTCGGCACGGATCCCGCGTCCGCACGCGCGCGTGTCGCTTACGTCGCCCAGGACAAGCCGCTGTACCCCCAACTCTCCGTCGCCGAGACCCTGCGCGTGGGCGCCGACCTCAACCCGGGTCGCTGGGACGCCGAGACCGCCGAGCGGATCGTCTCCGCGGGCGATCTCGACCCCGGGAAGAAGATCCGCGCCCTCTCCGGCGGCCAGCGCACCCGCGTCGCGCTCGCCCTGGCCCTCGGCAAGCGGCCCGAGCTGCTCCTCCTCGACGAGCCGATGGCCGACCTCGACCCGCTGGCCCGGCACGAGCTGATGGGCACCCTGATGGCACGGGCGGCGCAGTACGGCACGACGATCGTGATGTCGTCGCACGTGGTCGCCGAGCTGGAGGACTCCTGCGACCACCTGCTGCTGGTCGGCGGCGGCCGGGTGCGCCTCGCCGGTGAGATCGACGACCTGCTCGCCGCCCACACGCGCGTGAGCACCACCGCGGACTCCGCCCGGCCCATCCCGCCGGGCGGCACTTCGGACGTCTCCCCGGACCTGGCCCCCCACACGGTCGTCGAGTCCCGGGTCACCGGCCGTCAGTTCACCGCCCTGGTGCGCCCCGCGGGCCCGCTCTCCGACGACTGGCGCACCTCGACGCCCTCCCTGGAGGAACTCGTCCTCGCCTATCTGCGCAACCCGCAGGCCGCCCCGCTCACCCCGGCCGAGCCCGAGGAGGCCGCCGTATGACCGACCTCGCCCCGTCGCCCACTCGCTCGGTGACCACCACGGCCGCCCCCGGTCCGGGCTGGCTGCTCCGTCTGCACCGGCCCGCCCTGTACATCTGGATCGGTGCCGTCGCCGTCCTCGCCGTCGGACTTCTGTGGCTGGGGGGTCCGCTGACCGACGCGTCGGCCGCGGCCTGGCGGGAGTACAACAAGGCCTGCAACGACGGCGGTTCCTGCCGCTACGACCAGGATTCGATCGTCCGCTACAAAGACGTGTACGCGTACACGACCGGCGCGCTGACCGCTCTCCCCTTCGTCGTCGCCGCCTGGGCGGGCGCCGCGCTGTTCGGCCGCGAGCTGGAGCACGGCACCGCGCAGCTCGCCTGGACGCAGAGCCTGTCCCCGACCCGCTGGCTGGCCACCAAGCTGATCGTGCCCGCGGTCCTGGTCACCGCGGGCACCGGCCTGCTGGTCGCGCTGCACCGCGTGATGTGGACGGCGGGCGACGGCCGCATCGACACCGCCGACTCCTGGTACGCCAACCTCACCCTGCACACCAACGGCCCCACCACCGTCGCCTTCGCCCTCACCGGCCTGGCCGGCGGCGCCCTCGCGGGCCTGCTGCTGCGCCGTACGCTGCCCGCGCTGGCGCTCGCTCTCGGCGTCGTCGGCGCCATACGAATCCTGGCCGACCTGGCCATGCCGCACCTGTGGCCGGCCGTCACCCAGGTCAGCAGCCTGGCCGACGGCTACCGGAGCTCGGGCCTCGGTGTCGACTCGGGCCTGGTCACCTCCACCGGCGCGCACATCGCCGACCCCGGCTGCGGGCCGACCGCCGTCCTCGGCGGCTGCGCGAAGGTCTACTCCGACCTCGACGCCACCGGCTTCTACACGACCTACCACCCGGAGTCCCACTTCTGGCCGCTCCAGCTGACTACGACCGCCCTCGTGCTGGCCGTGGCCGCCGCCCTCGCCGTGGCCGCGTTCGTCCTGCTCAGGCGCTCGACCGCGACCCCCGCGCGCGTCGGATCGGAGGCCGCCGTATGACCGCCGTCGCCGCCGGGGAGGCGCCCGCCGGACCGGCCCGCCGCAGCGGCGCGGACGGCCGTACCGCCTGGGGCACCGTCCGCACCGTGCTGCGCCTGCACCGCACCGCCCTCCTCGTCTGGACGAGCGCCGTACTGGCCCTGAGCGGCTGGCTGGTGTGGCTCACCGAGTTCGCCGCCAAGGAACAGCTCGCGGAGTGGGAGGCCTGTGAGCGTGCGGGCCAGGACCTGTGCGACATGACGATCGGCTGGGTCGGCTACAGCGAGTCGCTCGGCTGGATCGGCCTGCTGATCTCCTACTGCTTCCTCGGCGTCGCCGCCTTCGCGGGCGGCCCGCTGATCGGCCGCGAGCTGGAGAACGGCACCGCGCGCCTCGCCTGGGCCCAGGGCATCACCCCCGCCCGCTGGCTCACCGCCAAGCTCGCCGTCCCCGCGCTCGCCCTGACCGCCGGCGTCACCGTGCTGGTCCTGGTGTACCGCTGGGCCTGGGGCGCCCACCAGAACCTGACGTACAACGGGTGGATGGGCGACGACGCGTACCTGTCACGCGGCCCGGCCGGCCTCGCGTACGGCCTCTGCGCGCTCGCCTTCGGCGTGCTCACCGCGCTGCTGCTGCGTCGCGCACTGCCCGCACTGGCCGTCTCCGTCGCCACGACCGGGCTGCTCGCCTTCGTCGTGGCGCAGTACCGCGACTCCTTCTGGCCCGCCGTCACCCGCACCTCCACGACGGACGAGGTCGCCCTTCCGGAGAACACCTGGGACCTGGAGAACGGTGTGCTGATCCACGGACGGCGCACCCCGGACATCAGCTACTGGACCTGCGACGGCACAGCCGCGGAAGCACGGCGCTGCCTCGACGACCTGGGCATCACCGGCTCCTACACGACCTACCACCCCGAGTCGCACTACTGGCCGCTCCAGCTCGTGGAGACCGGCGTCGTCCTGACCGTCGCCGCCCTCGCCACCGCCGCCGCGTTCTTGCTCCTGCGCCGCCGCACGGCCATCGCCTCCGCGGCCTGATCCGGCCCCTTCCGGCCTCTTCCGGCCGCCGGACCCGGGGGGGGGGGGGGGGGGGGCGGGGGGGGGGGGGGGGGGGCGGCCCCCCCCCCCCCCCCCCCCGCGGCGCACCCCCCGCGGCCATCCCCAGCCGCACACCCCGCGGCACGCGCCCGCACACCGCGCGCAGCCCGAGCCCGCCGTGTGCGGGGCGTCCGTCCCACCGCCCACCGCCCGCCGCTCCACCACATCGACCCCCGCGAGCCGCCCCCCGATATCCCGCACGCCATGTCGCCGTAACCATCGGTTCAGACGACCTTGCGACGCTCGGCGAATGAAGCCCGCCGTGCCCGAGCCTTCGCCGCCTCCCGAGGGAAATCAGCCCCACGGAGGTCCCCACGCGATCCCGCCCGCACGTTCCGACGCGCCTGTCACGCTCCTGGCGCGGAAGAATGGGTCCATGAGCCAGTCAGACGCCCATGCCGAGATCCAGCACGCGCAGCCCTCCGTGGGATCCATAGCCGCGCACCGCCCCCACACCGTCTCCGCCGTGGTCTCCGACCTCGAGCCCGACATCGACGCCGACCTCGACACGTACGAGGAGGCGCCGTACGACGGCCCACAGCTGCCGCAGGGACGCTTCCTCGACCGGGAACGCAGCTGGCTCGCGTTCAACGAGCGCGTTCTGGAACTCGCCGAGGACCCGAACACACCCCTCCTCGAGCGGGCCAACTTCCTGGCCATCTTCGCCAGCAACCTGGACGAGTTCTTCATGGTCCGGGTGGCCGGTCTGAAGCGCCGTATCGCCACCGGGGTCGCCACCCGTTCGGCCTCCGGCCTCCAGCCGCGCGAGGTGCTGGAGATGATCTGGGCCCGCTCGCGCGAGCTCATGGCCCGGCACGCCGCGACCTACCACGAGGACATCGCCCCCGCCCTCGCGGAGGAGGGCATCCACCTGGTCCGCTGGGGCGAGCTGACGGAGAAGGAGCAGGCGCGCCTGTTCACGCTCTTCCGGCACCAGATCTTCCCGGTGCTGACCCCGCTCGCCGTCGACCCCGCGCACCCCTTCCCGTACATCTCGGGTCTCTCGCTCAACCTCGCGGTCGTCGTGCGCAACCCGGTCAGCGGCCACAAGCACTTCGCGCGCGTCAAGGTGCCGCCGCTGCTGTCCCGCTTCCTGGAGAGCTCCCCCGGCCGGTACGTCCCCATCGAGGACGTCATCGGCGCACACCTGGAGGAGCTCTTCCCGGGCATGGAGGTCCTGGAGCACCACGCCTTCCGGCTCACCCGCAACGAGGACCTCGAGGTCGAGGAGGACGACGCCGAGAACCTCCTCCAGGCCCTGGAGAAGGAGCTCATGCGGCGCCGCTTCGGGCCGCCGGTGCGGCTGGAGGTCGAGGAGTCGATCGACCGCGAGGTGCTCGACCTGCTGGTGCGCGAGCTGAAGATCAGCGAGGCCGAGGTCTACCCGCTGCCGGGCCCCCTCGACCTCACCGGTCTCTTCCGCATCAGCGGCCTCGACCGCCCCGAGCTGAAGTACAAGAAGTTCATCGCCGGCACCCACCGCGATCTCGCCGAGGTCGAGTCGGCGTCCCCGCCGGACATCTTCGCGGCCCTGCGCAGCCGGGACGTCCTGCTGCACCACCCGTACGACTCCTTCTCGACGTCCGTGCAGGCGTTCCTGGAGCAGGCGGCGCTGGACCCGGACGTCCTCGCCATCAAGCAGACCCTGTACCGGACCTCGGGCGACTCCCCGATAGTCGACGCGCTCATCGAGGCCGCCGAGTCCGGCAAGCAGGTCCTCGTCCTGGTCGAGATCAAGGCCCGCTTCGACGAGCACGCCAACATCAAGTGGGCGCGCAAGCTGGAGGAGGCCGGCTGCCACGTCGTCTACGGCCTCGTCGGCCTGAAGACGCACTGCAAGCTGTCGCTGGTGGTCCGTCAGGAAGGCGACACGCTACGGCGCTACTGCCACGTCGGCACCGGCAACTACCACCCGAAGACGGCCCGGCTCTACGAGGACCTCGGCCTGCTCACCGCCGACCCGCAGGTCGGCGCGGACCTCTCCGACCTCTTCAACCGGCTCTCCGGCTACTCCCGCCGCGAGACCTACCGCCGTCTCCTCGTCGCCCCAAAGTCCCTGCGTGACGGTCTGATCGCCCGCATCGACAAGGAGATCCAGCACCACCGCGCCGGACGGCCCGCGCACGTCCGCATCAAGGTCAACTCGATCGTCGACGAGGCCCTCATCGACTCCCTCTACCGCGCGTCCCAGGCGGGCGTGCCGGTCGACGTGTGGGTGCGCGGCATCTGCGCGGTGCGCCCGGGCGTGCCGGGCCTGTCGGACAACATCCGGGTCCGCTCCATCCTCGGCCGTTTCCTGGAGCACTCCCGGGTCTTCGGGTTCGGCAACGGCGGGGAGCCCGAGGTCTGGATCGGCAGCGCCGACATGATGCACCGCAACCTCGACCGCCGTATCGAGGCCCTGGTCAGGGTCACCGACCCGGCCCACCGGGCGACCCTGAACCGGTTCCTGGAAACAGGCATGTCCGACTCCACCGCCTCCTGGCACCTCGGCCCGGACGGCGAGTGGATCCGGCACTCGCACGACGCGGACGGCGCGCCCCTGCGCAACGTCCAGGAGATGCTCATAGACGCGCGGAGGCGCCGGCGTGGCACAGCGACACCATGACCTGACGGACCGCGCGGCCGGGCCCGTGACCACCGGGGACGCCCTCGCGGGCTATCTCCGGGGCCAGGCCACGGAGTTCCTCCGCGCGCTGCGCCTGCACCGGGAGACGGGCGGCGCCGTGTCGAACGGCTCGTCGAGCGCCTCCACGGGCGGTGCGGCGAGCGCGGAGGTGCGCGTCGACGCGGTGCGCGCCCTGCGCCGCTCGGCCCGTCGGATCAGCGGCAGCCTGCACACCTTCCGCCCGCTCCTCGAGCCCGAGTGGGCGGAGGGGATCCGCCCCGAACTGGCATGGCTGTCCGGCACGTTGGCCCTGGAGCAGGCGTACGGGGCCCGCCTGGAGCGGCTGCTGCTGGCGCTGAACCGGCTGTCGGGCTCGGCGCCGGTACCCAGCCAGCCGGCCGGTCCTGCGGGCCCGAACGCGGACGGCCGGGCCGCCGCCCACCCGGCGACCCCGGACCGCGGCAACCTCACCGTGGGCGCGGCGAAGGCGGGCGCGCTGCTGGACCGGCAGCTCACCCTCGCCCGCACCCGGGCCCACTCCACCGCCCTCCAGGCCCTCGGCTCCTCCCGCTTCCACGCCGTCGCCGACAAGGTCGCCGTCCTCGCCAGCGAGGTCCTGCTCACCTCCGCCGCCCCCGCCACCGATCTGCGCCCCCTGGCCAGGGCGGCCGAGGAACGCCTCGCCGACGCGGTCACCGCGCTGCCGCTCGTCACCGCGGGCAGCCCGTACAACGCGGAGGCCCTGACCCACGGCCTCTCCCCGGACCCGGCCCCGCACCCGCAGGACGCGCCCTGGCACCAGGTCCGGCTGCTGCTGCGGCTGCACCGCTACGCCTGCGAGGTCGTGCACGGCCGGAGCGCCCCGCTGGACGTCCGCCTGCTCGCGGCGGGCGAAGCCCTCGACCGGCACCGTGACGCCTCGGAGGCGTCCTCCGCCGCGGCCCAGGCGGCCCGCACCCCCCGTATCGCGCCCGCGACGGCGTACGCGCTCGGCGTGCTGCACGCCGACCAGAGGCATGAGGTGGAGGCGGCGCGGTACGCGTTCCAGCGGGCGTGGCAGAAGCAGACCATCGGCGCACCCTGACCGGACAGGTGGTGAGGACCAGGTGAGCACCGCGGACAACCTCGACGGCGTCCCCGTCCAGGCGGCGGGCTGTGTGCTGTGGCGCCGCTCTCCTGCGGACGGCGGGCTGGAGCTCTGTCTCGTCCACCGCCCCAAGTACGACGACTGGTCACACCCCAAGGGCAAGCTGAAACGTGACGAGGACCCGCTCGCGGCGGCCCTGCGGGAGGTCCAGGAGGAGACGGGCTACCGGGCCGCGCCCGGTACCCGGCTGCCGACCATGGACTACGAGGCGAACGGCCGCCCCAAGCAGGTCCGGTACTGGGCGGCCGAGGCGGTGTCCGGCGCGTTCGCCCCGAACGACGAGGTGGACCGTCTCCTCTGGCTCCCTCCGCCGGCCGCCCGCGACCGGCTCACCCAGCCGAGGGACCGCACGCTCGTGGACGCCCTGCTGCACGTCCTGCACCTGGCATAACGGGTGGGCGGAACCGGCCGGTCGCCGGAATCGCCTCGTGTCCTCGACGTAAGCGTTCCGTGACCTAACCGCACCGCCGCCAGGGGTTCACCCCCCGTTCACCCGCGCCCGTAGGCGCCTTCACCTGATCTGCCTAATTTCGGCCTTACGCGGTGCGGCGCGCGACCCGAGTGGTCGTGTCCGTGCCGAGCAGACTTCTGCATACTCCGCACGCCGCCGGATTCAGGACGGCGGCTCCTGGAAGGATCTTCCCCAAGTGAAGCTTCAGCGCATGAACCGGCGGGCTCTCTCCCTCGGTGCTCTCGCCGTCTCCGGCGCCCTGGCCCTCACGGCGTGCGGCTCCGACGACACCGGCTCCAGCAGCGGCAGCAGCTCCTCCGCCACCGCGGCCGCCGGATCCATCAAGTGTGACGACGCCAAGGGCCAGCTCCTCGCCGACGGCTCCTCCGCGCAGAAGAACGCGATCGACGCGTGGGTCAAGAACTTCACGCAGGCCTGCTCGGGCGTCCAGGTGAACTACAAGGGCTCCGGCTCGGGCGCCGGTGTCACCGCGTTCACGCAGGGCCAGGTCGCCTTCGCCGGCTCGGACTCCGCGCTCAAGCCGGAGGACGTCACCGCCTCCAAGTCGGTCTGCTCCGGCGGCCAGGGCATCGACCTGCCGATGGTGGCCGGCCCGATCGCCGTCGCCTTCAACGTCTCGGGCGTGGACAGCCTGACGCTGGACGCCGCGACGATCGCCAAGATCTTCGACGGCAAGATCACCAACTGGAACGACGCCGCGATCGCCAAGCTCAACCCCGACGCGACGCTGCCCGACCTGAAGATCCAGCCGTACCACCGCTCGGACGAGTCCGGCACCACGGACAACTTCACCAAGTACCTGATCGCCGCCACCCCGGACAACTGGAAGTACGAGGGCGGCAAGGCCTGGCAGGCCAAGGGCGGCCAGGCCGCGGCCGGCTCCTCCGGTGTCGCCCAGGGCGTCAAGCAGACCAACGGCGCCATCGGCTACATGGAGCTGTCGTACGCCAAGGACGGTCTGGGCACCGTCGCCGTCGACACGGGCGCCTCGGCCCCGGTCAAGGCCTCCTCCGACGGCGCCACCAAGGCCGTCGCCGCCGCGCAGGTCGTCGGCACCGGCAGCGACCTGTCGCTGAAGCTGGACTACAACACCAAGGCCGAGGGCGCCTACCCGCTCACCCTGGTCACGTACGAGATCGCCTGCGACAAGGGCAACAAGGCCGCCACCCTGCCGGCCACCAAGGCGTTCCTGCGCTACATCGCCAGCGAGGACGGCCAGGGCATCCTCTCGGGCATCGACTACGCGCCGATCCCCGACTCCATCATCGCCAAGGTCCGCACCACCATCGAGGGCCTGAGCTGATCCCAGTGGTGCGGTCCGGCGCCGGGGGAAACCCGGTCCGGACCGCACCCGTCCGGTGCACCGCCGCCAGGGGCCGACCACAACCCGGCCCCACCCGAGCCGCCCCCACACCCGCAGGCGGCTCCGCAGACCGGAGACCTCCATGGACATATCGACACACAACACAGACACGGACGACACCCCTCCGCCCACCGCCCCGCCGGCCGTGAACGCCGAGCAGAAGCGCGCGGCGCGCGGCGCCACCCGACCCGGTGACCGGATCTTCCTCGCCCTCTCCCGCGGCTCGGGCATCTTCCTTTTGGTGATCATGGCCGCGATCGCGGTCTTCCTCACCTACCGGGCCTACCTCGCCATCAGCAAGGACGACGCCAACTTCCTCACCACCTTCGAGTGGAACACCGGCCTCGTCCCGCCGAAGTTCGGCATCGCGGTCCTGGCCTTCGGCACGGTGGTCTCGTCGATCATCGCGATGGTCATCGCGGTCCCGATCGCCGTCGCGATCGCCCTCTTCATCACCCACTACGCCCCGCGCCGCATGAGCGGCCCGGTCTCGTACGTGATCGACCTGCTCGCCGCCGTCCCGTCCATCGTGTACGGCCTCTGGGGCGCCCTGGTCCTCGTACCGCACATGGACGGCCTGTTCGGCTGGCTGAACCACTACCTGGGCTGGACCGGCGTCTTCTCCTGGGACGACGGCGCCCCGCGCTCGATGCTCACGGTGGGCATCCTGCTGGCCGTGATGATCCTCCCGGTCATCACCAACGTCAGCCGCGAGGTCTTCCGCCAGGTCCCGCAGATGCACGAGGAGGCGGCCCTGGCGCTGGGCGCCACCCGCTGGGAGGTCATCCGCATGTCGGTGATCCCCTTCGGCCGCTCCGGAGTCATCTCGGCCTCGATGCTCGGCCTCGGCCGCGCGCTGGGCGAGACGATGGCGGTGGCCACCGTCCTCTCCCCCGACTTCGACATCCACGCCAGCCTCCTCAACCCCGGCGGCGGCACCTTCGCCCAGAACATCGCCAGCAAGTTCAACGAGGCGACGGAGTTCGGCCGGGACGCGCTCATCGCCTCCGGTCTGGTCCTGTTCGTCATCACCCTGCTGGTCAACGGCGCGGCACGCATGATCATCGCCCGCCGCAGTGAGTACTCGGGGGCCAACGCATGAGCCACGCAGCAGCAGTAGCCGACAAGTCCCCGAGCACGCTCCAAGGCGCCAGCCTCCCGCGCTGGTCCCCCTGGGCCATCGCAGCCGGTTCGCTCGTCCTCGCGATAGCGATCGGCCTCGCCGGCGGCCTGGACAGCAAGATCCAGTGGGGCCTGATCGCCGGAGTGTTCTTCATCTTCGGCACCTTCGGCATCGCCGCGAAGGTGGAAGGCCGCCGCCAGGCGAAGGACCGAGTGGCGACCAGCCTGGTCTGGGTGGCGTTCATCCTGGCCGTGGTCCCGCTGGTCTCCCTGCTCTGGACGACGATCCAGCGCGGCGTGAAGGTCCTGGACGTCTTCTTCCTCACCCACTCCATGGGCGTGGTGGCGGACAGCGAGCCGGGCGGCGGCATCTACCACGCCATCCTCGGCAGCCTGGAGCAGGTGGGCCTGGCGACCGCGATCGGCGCCCCGATCGGCATCCTGACGGCGATCTACCTGGTCGAGTACGGCCGGGGCGCCCTGGCGAAGTCGGTCACGTTCTTCGTGGACGTCATGACCGGCATCCCGTCGATCGTCGCCGGCCTGTTCATCCTCAGTCTGATGCTGATGTTCGACATGCAGCCCTTCGGCTTCGCGGGCTCCCTCGCCCTGGCGATCCTGATGATGCCGGTCGTCGTACGCTCTACAGAGGAAATGCTGAAGCTGGTCCCGAACGAGCTGCGCGAGGCGTCCCTCGCCCTGGGCGTCCCGAAGTGGCGCACGATCCTGAAGGTGGTAGTACCGACCTCGATCGGCGGCATCATCACGGGCGTGATGCTGGCGATCGCCCGTATCGCGGGCGAAACGGCGCCGGTGCTCCTCCTCGTCTTCGGAAACCCGTTCATCAACGCGAACCCCTTCGAGGGTGCGCAGGCGTCGCTGCCGCTGTACATCTACCAGCAGTACTCACAGAGCGCGGGTTCGACAGCGGCCTACGACCGCGCCTGGGCGGCGTCGCTCACCCTGATCGCCTTCGTGATGATCCTGAACCTCGTGGCCCGCGGCCTCGCCCGCTGGAAGGCCCCGAAGACCGGTCGCTGAAGCAGCGATCCGCGGCTACCGCCGCACGGGGCCCCCTCAGCGAACTGACTGGAAGTGAAGTAGAGAAAATGGCGAAGCGAATCGACGTAAGCGGTCTCACCGCCTACTACGGATCCCACAAGGCGATCGAGGACATCTCGATGACGGTCGAACCGCGCTCGGTGACGGCCTTCATCGGCCCCTCCGGCTGCGGCAAGTCGACGTTCCTGCGCACGCTGAACCGTATGCACGAGGTGACGGCGGGCGGCCGGGTCGAGGGCAAGGTGCTCCTGGACGACGAGGACCTGTACGCCGCGGGCGTGGACCCCGTCTCGGTCCGCCGTGAGGTCGGCATGGTCTTCCAGCGCCCGAACCCGTTCCCCACCATGTCGATCTTCGACAACGTGGCGGCGGGCCTGCGGCTGAACGGCTCGTACAAGAAGAGCGAACTGGCGGACGTCGTCGAGAAGTCCCTCAAGGGCGCGAACCTCTGGAACGAGGTCAAGGACCGCCTCAACAAGCCCGGCTCGGGCCTGTCCGGCGGCCAGCAGCAGCGGCTGTGCATCGCACGCGCCATCGCCGTGGAGCCGAAGGTCCTCCTGATGGACGAGCCCTGCTCGGCCCTGGACCCGATCTCCACCCTGGCGATCGAGGACCTGATCGGCGAGCTCAAGGAACGCTTCACGATCGTCATCGTGACGCACAACATGCAGCAGGCGGCGCGCGTCTCGGACCGCACGGCCTTCTTCAACCTGTCCGCCGTCGGCCAGCCCGGCAAGCTCATCGAGATCGACGACACGGAGCGCATCTTCTCCAACCCGTCGGTCCAGGCGACGGAGGACTACATCTCGGGCCGCTTCGGCTGACCGAGCCCCCCGACCCCTCGCGGTGCTGCATGGCGGTGCCACCGCGAGGACGCAAAGGGCCCGCCCTCCGATCCGGAGGGCGGGCCCACACGTGTCTGCGACACCTGAACCGGGGATGCGGGATGCGGGGCTGCGGCGAGGGCGAAGCCCCGTGACGGGGACGCTCTCCTCACCGAGTCGGGCGGACGGGTGGGGGCAGGACCCCCTAGAGGAACGCCACGTTCACGACCCAGAACGCGCACGCGGCGACAAGCCCCGCCGCGGGCATCGTGATGAACCACCCCAGGACGATGTTCTTGGCGACACCCCACCGCACGGCGTTGATCCGCTTGGTCGCCCCGACGCCCATGATCGCCGAGGTGATCACATGCGTCGTCGAGATCGGCGCCTTGAACAGGAACGCCGTGGTGAACATGATCGACGCCCCGGTCGTCTCCGCGGCGAACCCCTGCGGCGGATCAAGCTCGATGATCTTCCGCCCGAGGGTCCGCATGATGCGCCACCCACCCGCGTACGTCCCCAGCGAGAGCATCACCGCACAAGCGATCTTCACCCACACCGGAATGGGATCGTCGGCCCCCTGCACATCGCCGATGACGAGCGCCATCACGACGATGCCCATCGTCTTCTGCGCGTCCTGGAGACCATGCCCCAGCGCCATGCCCGCGGCCGAGACCGTCTGGGCGATCCGGAAGCCCCGCTTGGCCTTGTGCGGGTTGGCCCGGCGGAACATCCACAGGATGGCCGTCATCACCAGGTAGCCGGCCACCAGCCCCACGACCGGCGAGACGAACATCGGAATGACGACCTTCTCGAGGACGCCGGACCAGATGACCTCCGTGCCACCGGCGAGCGCCGCGCCCACCATGCCACCGAACAACGCGTGCGAGGAGGACGAGGGCAGCCCGAAGTACCAGGTGACAAGGTTCCAGACGATCGCCCCGATCAGCGCGGCGAAGAGGATCCCCATCCCCTTCGACCCCTCGGGCGTCTCGATGAGCCCCTTGCTGACGGTGTGCGCGACCCCACTCCCGAGGAACGCTCCGGCGAGGTTCATCACCGCGGCCATGGCCAGCGCCGCCCGAGGCGTCAGCGCCCGAGTCGAAACGGATGTGGCAATAGCGTTCGCGGAGTCGTGAAAGCCGTTCGTGTAAGTGAATCCGAGCGCGACGCCAATGGTCACGATCAGAGCAAAGGTGTCCATTAAGTGCTCAGGACTCCTTGACCGCGATGGTCTCCACCGTGTTGGCCACGTGCTCGAAGGCGTCGGCGGCCTCCTCCAGCACATCCACGATCTGCTTCAGCTTGAGCACCTCGATGGCCTCGTACTTGCCGTTGAAGAGATGCGCGAGCAGCTTGCGGTGGATCTGGTCGGCCTGGTTCTCGAGCCGGTTGACCTCGATCCAGTACTCGGTGAGGTTCTCCATGGTCCGCAGGTTCGGCATGGCCTCGGCCGTCAGCTCGGCCGCCCGCGACAGCACCTCGATCTGCTGCTCCACGCCCTTGGGCAGTTCCTCGACGTTGTAGAGGACGACCAGGTCGACGGCCTCCTCCATGAAGTCCATGATGTCGTCGAGGGAGGACGCGAGGTTGTAGATGTCCTCACGGTCGAACGGCGTGATGAACGAGGAGTTCAGCTGGTGGAAGATCGCATGCGTGGCGTCGTCACCTGCGTGTTCCGCGGCCCGCATACGCTCTGCGATCTCGGCCCGGCCGGCGGGGTCCGCCCCGAGCAGTTCCATCAGGAGTTTCGAGCCCGTGACGATGTTGTCCGCGGATGCGGCGAACATGTCGTAGAAGCTCGTCTCCCTGGGGGTCAGACGAAAGCGCACGTGGGGTCCTCAGGATGCATCGGTTTCGGTCAGGCTGATGCTAGGCGCATCATCCGGCCACGGCTAATGGGCCGTACACCAGTGTCGCCCATCGGACAGACACACCGGGAGGGGGGCGACCGACAGCCGTCCGACCGGCGAAGTCCCTGCTCGGGCCGTATACCCACCGAAGTTGGGTACGATATACCCGGTAGGGGTATATGTGCGGAGCCGGAGCGCTGGAGGACACGATGACGACCACAGAGGCCGGCGGCCCCACCGCCGCACCCGGCGTCGAACCGGACCACGCGCCCGGGACGGTCCACGGCTACCACAAGCAGAAGGACGAACACCTCAAACGCCTGCGCCGTATCGAGGGCCAGATCCGCGGCCTCCAGCGCATGGTCGACGAGGACACCTACTGCATCGACATACTCACCCAGGTGTCGGCCTCCACCAAGGCCCTGCAGTCGTTCGCGCTCCAGCTCCTGGAGGAGCACCTGCGCCACTGCGTCGCCGACGCGGCCCTCAGGGGCGGCGACGAGATCGACGCGAAGGTGGAAGAGGCGACGAAGGCCATCGGCCGCCTGCTGCGCACCTGATCAGCGCCCCGCACCCGCCCCGTGCCCGGGACCGCGCCCGGTGCCGGTGCCGCTCCCGGTTCCGGCTCCGGACCCCGTCCCGGAGGAGTCGCCCCCCGCCCGCTCCTCCCCCACCCGCAGCACCTGGTCGATGCTCTCGAGACTGAGCCGTTCCTCCCCGGCCGCCGAGGCGGCGATGATCAGCTCCCCGCACAGTTCGATCTCGGCGAGGGCCTCGTGGTCCTGAACTGCCGTACCGCCGCCCGGAGCCACGCGCATCACCTCGTCCCTGCCGTCACCGACTTCCTAGAGTAGGGAGCGCTATACACCGCGCGCATGGCACGGACGGGCTAGTCCTTGTGTCCACCCGGTGGCCGAAAATGCCCGTCCCGGCCCACCCGGCACCGGCTCATTCCACCGCGATCCGCCCCGCGTAGATGTCGTCGGCGGCCGGCAGCCGTACCTCGACGGGCGCCCCGAAGTCGTACAACAGGGTCGTGGAGGCCACCGCGACGACCTCCTTCCGCTGCCCGTTCACGAAGCTGAACCGGTGCCGGACCTTGCGGATGCGCCCGTCGTCGTCGAGGTAGACGTCGAACGGCACCCGCGCCGTGGCGAACCCTTTCGCCGCCGCCCGCAGCGCATCCCGTCCGTCCGCCGACGCCTTGTCGGCGGCCGCCGACAGATCGGCGGTCCCGCGGTAGTGCCGCACCGCCGTCCCCGCCACCTCGGTCCGCCCCACGTACGTCGCCGTCCGCGTCCCCCGCAGCACCTCGGCGGCGGCGAACGGATCGGTGGCCCCGCCGGTCACGAGGTTCCCGTCGGACAGGGCCGCCGTCTCCACCCGCACCCACTTGTCGTCCGGCACACCCGCCCCCCGGTTCTTCATGAACAGGGCGCCGGGCGCGAGGAGTTCGGTGATGGGACGGTGCTCACGGGTGCCGGCCGGATCCTGCGGCAGCAGCACCTTCAGCTCGCCGCGCTGCTTGCGGTAGTCGTACACACCCTGGCCCCGGATGGTCACCCGGGTCCCGCCGGTGGCCATCTCCATCGACGTACGGGCCTTCGACGTGCCCGCCCGGACGAGGGTGTCGGCGGCCCGGTGCAACGTCTCGACGGGATCGGCCGCCCGGCCGTCCTCGGCGGCGGCCCCGCCGACGGAACACCCGGCGGCGCCCGCACAGACCCCAGCCATGAGCCCCGAAAGGACCATCGCACCCATCCGCCCGCGCCGCCGCTCCGCCATGGCCTGTGCACCCCCAACCGGTACGTCCGTCACAGGCTTGCTGTCGTTCCGGTTAACGACGGGTAGGTGCCCCCGTCACGCCGGTCCGAAGGCTTGCGACCGCCATGCGGGTTGACCACCGATCCTGGGTAGCGTTGTCCTTGTGACTCAGCAGGACGGCTCGACCCGCCCCCGTACCGACGGGGAACACAGCACCACGACCGTCGAACAGGGCAGGTTCTGCCTGGCCCGCTGCACCTGCGGCTGGCGCGGACCGGCCCGCAGGGCGAGAAGCATGGCGAGAGCGGACGGGGAACTGCACACGGGCGGCTGACCGACCGTCCGACACCGACCGACCGACACCGAACGACACCGAACGACCGGCACCGACCGTCCGACCGGCTGACGTCACCGTTCCGTCACCGCCGGACCCCGCTGGAACCTGTGATCCCATGACCCCGTCTCGCTCCATGAGGCGGCATGAAGCCGACGGGCGGCCGAGGGAAGGCGCAAGAACATGGAACGGCGTACGTTCATCGCGGGCGGCACGGTCGCGGTCGCGGCGGCAGCGACCGCGTGCAAGGCGAACGGCGGCAGTGCGGGCGCCTCCGCGTCGGCCACCGGGGACGGCACCACGGCCCCGCTGACCACGACCAGCGTGGCCGCCCCCGCCAACTGGGCCGCGCTCGCCCGCGACCTGGACGGCACCCTGGTCCGCCCCGGCGAGGCCTCCTGGGCCGCGGCCCGCCAGCTCTACAACACCCGCTTCGACAGCCTCAAGCCGGCGGCGGTGGCGTACGTCGCCCACGCCGACGACATCCGCACGGTTCTGGCGTACGCGCGCGCCCACAAGATCAAGGCCTCGATCCGCAACGGCGGCCACTCCTACGGCGGCTGGTCCTCGGGCGACGGCCGGCTGATCGTCGACGTCTCCAAGCTGAACCGGGTCCGGGCGAGCGGCACTTCGGCCGTGGTCGGCGCGGGTTCGAAACTGATCGACGTCTACCGGGCGCTCGCCGCGAAGGGCGTGACGATCCCGGCTGGCTCCTGCCCGACGGTCGGCGTCTCCGGCCTGGTGCTGGGCGGCGGCCACGGCGTCGTCTCCCGCGCCTACGGCCTGACCTGCGACAGCCTCACCCGGGCCACGATCATCACCGCGGACGGCAAGCAGCTCACCGCCGACGCGACGACGAACAAGGACCTCTTCTGGGCCCTGCGCGGAGCCGGCAACGGCAACTTCGGCATCGTCACGGAGCTGGAGTTCAGGACCCACCCCGCGCCCCAGGCGGTCACCGGCTATCTCACCTGGCCCTGGTCGAAGGCGGCCGCGGTGGTGAAGGCCTGGCAGGAGTGGGGCCCGTCGCAGCCCGACGAGATCTGGTCCTCCCTCCATCTGGCGAACGCCACCGGCGGCACCCCCACCATCTCCGTCGCCGCGTTCTGCATCGGCACGTACGGCCAGCTCCAGAACGCGGTCGACCGCCTCGCGGACCGGGTGGGCGCCCCCGCGACGAACGTCTCCCTCCGTCGCCGTACGTACGAGGCGGCGATGGAGATCTACGCCGGCTGCTCGTCGTTCTCCTCCGACGCCCAGTGCCATCTGCCGGGCTCGACGCCGGGCCGCTCCCCGCAGGGCGCGCTGGGCCGGGAGACGTACGCGGCCCGCTCGGACTTCTTCGACGTCTCGCTCTCGGCGGCGGGCATCCAGACCCTCCTCACCCAGATGAAGTCGGTCCAGGGCGGCTCGGGCAGCATCGCCCTCACCGCGCTGGGCGGCGCGGTGAACCGGGTCTCGCCCACGGCCACGGCGTTCGTCCACCGCCGCTCGCGCATGCTCGCGCAGTACATCGGGGCCTGGCGGGCCGGCACGGCGGGCACGGCGGCCCAGTCCTGGCTGACCACGGCCCACAAGACGATGGCCCCGTACGCCTCGGGCGCGGCCTACCAGAACTACGCGGACCCGACCCTCACGAACTGGCGCAAGGCGTACTACGGCGACGCGCTTCCGCGCCTGACCCAGCTGAAGAAGCAGTACGACCCGAAGGGCTTCTTCAGCTACCCCCAGGCCCTCTGACGTACTGCTCTAGGCCGCGAGGTCCCGCTCCTCGGCGGCGACGTCGGTCCGCGCCCCGGGGATGAACCCGTCCCGCTGCCCGGCCCGGGCGGCCCGGCTGCGCACGACCCAGCCGACCCGGGGCGACCGGTCGACGGCCTTCAGCACGGGGGTGAGCAGCATGGAGGCGACGGGCGACAGCAGCAGGGCCACCGCGGTCCCGAGCGCGAACCCGCCCACGACGTCCGTCGGATAGTGCACGCCCATGTAGATCCGGCAGAACCCCTCGAGCAGGGCGATCCCTATCCCGACGAGCCCGAACCTGCGGTGGGCGACGAACAGCCCGACGGCCATGGCCATCGTGAGGGTGGCGTGGTCGCTCACGAAGGAGTAGTCGGTCTTGCCGGAGACGAGCACCTCCAGCCCCTGATGGTCGAGAAAGGGCCGGGGCCGCTCGACGAATCCCCGTATCGGCACGTTCACCAGCACGGCGACGCCGGCGGCGAGCGGCGCCCAGATCAGGGCGGCGACGGAGGACGCGGCCTCCTCGGCCCCGCCGGGCCGCCGTCTGACCCCCCACCAGCACCACACGATCAGCAGCAGCATGGCGAGCAGCAGCCCGTACTCGCCCACGAACTCGACGGTGCGGTCGAGCCAGTGGGGAGCGTCCTTGGCCAGCCCGTTGATGTCATAGAGCAGGTCGACGTCGGGGTTCGACCCGGATTCGGCGAGTCCAGCCATGGTGCTGCGGCCCCTTCGTCGTGTTCTGCTCGGCACACCTCACATGCGCCCGCACCAACAGGAACGCACGGCCCCGGTTGATACGTTCCACTCTCCACTGAATGATCACTCAGACGTTATCGAAGAGAGATAGATCCCCGCAGCTCAGGGGCCCGGTGCGGAGATCCCTCAGACGGTCGTGGGGAGCGCTTTCGCGCCATCTTCGGTGACCCGCGTGGCCCCGAAGTACTCGGCCGTGTCGATGGGGTCGAAGCGGATGACGGCCCCCGTGTAGGGCGCGTTGATCATGTACCCGCCCCCCACGTAGATCCCCACGTGGTGGATGGCCCGCGAGTTGTTCGGATCGGTGGAGAAGAACACCAGGTCACCCGGCAGCAGCTCGCTGCGCCGCGGATGCGGCCCCGCGTTGTACTGGTCGTTGGCGACCCGCGGCAGCGTGATCCCGACGCTCTCGTAGGCGGCCTTGGACAGCCCGGAGCAGTCGAACCGTCCTCCCTGGTCAGCGGTGCCGTTGCCGCCCCAGAGATAGGGCGTGCCGAGCTTCTTCTGGGCGTAGTAGATGGCCCCGGCGGCCTGCTCGGACGGATCCACCCGGCTGACGGGCGCGGCGAAGGACTCCGCAAGCGTCGTGATCGTCTTCACGTAGTTCCGGGTCTCGCTGTACGGCGGCACGCCCCCGTACCTGATGACCGCGTAGGCCCCCGCGTTGTAGGCGGCGAGCATGTTGTGCGTGATGTCGCCGGGGACGTCCTTCACGTACGAGGCGAGCTGGCAGTCGTACGACGCGGCCGACGGAATCGCGTCATTCGGGTCCCAGACGTCGCGGTCGCCGTCGCCGTCGCCGTCGATGCCGTGCGTGGCCCAGGTGCCCGGGATGAACTGCGCTATCCCCTGCGCGGCGGCGGCGCTCTGCGCCCTCGGGTTGAACCCGCTCTCCTGGTAGAGCTGGGCGGCGAGCAGCGCGGGGTTGATGGCGGAGCACCGGTTGCCCCACTTCTCCACGAGTGCCTGGTAGGCGGCGGGCACCGCGCCCTTGGCCAGTGCCCTGCCCGCACCGCCCACCCCGCTCGTGGCGCTCCCGCCGACGAGGTACACCCCGATGACGAGCGCCATCATGAAGGCGGCGCCGGCACTGACGGCAGCGGTCGCCACGATCCACGCCTTACGCACCGTCAACCGCCCCTCGCCGCCCAGGAGTCCGCCCCCGACAGTGTAGAGGCGGCTCCCGTGCCGCGGGGTGATCACGAACAGCGTCGGGCCGGACTTCTCCGCGCGTCACCGTCGGGGCGGAGGGAACGCGTCACGCAAAGGGCGGCCCCGGGTCGGTTCAAGCACCCACCAGCGGTCGGTCCGGGATTCCCCGTCCGTCACCATGATCGGGCAACGCGGGCACCGGAGTTCGGGCTCGGACAACCGGCAACCGCCGTTGGCGCACGCTCCGCGAGCGGCACCCGGACGAGACACCGTCCGTCCGGGCGGCCCTGACGACCGGTCAGCAGCCCTTCTCCCTCGTCCTCCGCCGACGACGGCCGGCTCGCCGGCGGTCGGCGGCGCGCGCTACGCGCTGACCACCCAGCTCGTCCACAGCGTCACGTGCCGCCTCAGGGGTCGGAGGCCGCGTCCCGGTAGAGCTCCGCGGCCTCCGACCCCAGGACCACGCTGTACGAGATGTCGGCCGTCGCCCCGCCCTGTTCGTGCCCGCCGAGGACGCCGACCACCTCCCCGTCGCCGTTCACCCAGGGGCTGCCGCTGGTCCCGCCGGTGAGGTCGGGGCAGTCGATGCGCTGCTGGGTGGGGTTGTGGGCGGTGGGCCGGTTCGTGCAGCGGACCGGCACCTCGAGGGAGTCGGGGTAGCCGGTGACGGTCACGGCGGTCGCCCCGGTGGCCGTACGCGTCGCGAACCGGTTGCCGCCGACCACGTCCTCGACGCCCGCACCGCCCCGCCCGTCGAGGACGGCGAACGCCACATCGCTGTCCTCGTCCTGTCCCCGCGCCCACCCGTCGGGCAGGAAGACCCGCTCGACCCGCCAGATCCCGTAGGGGGCCTTGCCGTCCCGGTAGCCGGGGGCGAAGACCAGCTCGCCCGCCCCGCTGAGGCAGTGCGCCGCGGTGACGACGAGGTCGTGGTGCGGGCTGTGCACGACGGAGGCGGTGCAGAAGTGCTCACCGGCGAGTTTCCCGGCGTCGGCGTCGGCGGCGGTGAACAGCGCGCCGACCCGCGCGGACTGCGCCGTGGCCGCCGCTACGGCCGTCACCCCCAGGGGGCCGGGCCCACCGTCGGCGGCCGCCTCGGAGGCGGAGGTGACGGCCAGCAGAACGACCGCGCCGAGCAGGGCGTTTCGCTTCATCGGGTTCACTGTGTCCCACGAAGGTGAGAGAAACGTCAGACGCATGCTTCCCCCACGACGCTACCCGCACTCCGCCCCCAGCACCTTTCCTGCGGGGCGGGGTCTACCGTGGGCGGGTGGCTGACATCCCTTCCGACCTCATCTGGACCCGCGCCGCCCCGCCGGACGCGACCGGACCCGGCCCCTGGATCGAGATCGCCTTCGGCGAGGGAGACGACGGCGAGGCTCCCGTCCACCTCCGCGTGACCAACGACCCGGGGAACGTCGTCACGACGAACCGAAGAAAGTGGGACGCGTTCGTACTGGGCGTTCAGGCAGGCGAATTCGATCACTTCGTCGAGGGCGTATGGGAAAACGACAGGAACGAATAGAACGACGGCATACCGAAGGGCCCCGTGGGCAATGGCCGACGGGGCCCTTCGTACCGGTGTCTTGACTACCAGCGGTACCAGCGGCCCTTGCGGCCACCGTGTCCGGCGGGGCGGACCACGAAGCCCACCAGCCAGACCGCCAGAACGATGACGGCTATCCACCAGAGTGCCTTGAGGGCGAAACCGGCACCGAAAAGGATCAGGGCGAGAAGCAGAACAACAAGCAGGGGAACCATGATTATCAACCTCCGATCAATCATGTGCCCCACGAAATCCCCTTCACGCCCTCAAATCCTGAATGCATATGCGCGAGATTCCCGGGAATACGGTTCGCCCACACATGCGCTTCGCCCCTACATGGGCTTCGCGGGATTCACAGAAAGCGGCGGATGGGCAGGACGGCGACCTCGCGCGCCCGCTGCAGCGCGGAACGCCGCTTCCAGCGCCCCTCGCGGATCAGCGCCGCGGCCTTCAGGTCCTCGTCGAAGTGGCCGTCGAGCGTGGCCGTGAACTCCTGGTCCAGCACGGCGAGCATGATCTCCTCGTCGTGGTCGAGGGACCTGCGGTTGAAGTTGGTCGAACCCACCAGTGCGGCGACGCCGTCGACGGTGATGACCTTCGCGTGCATCATCGTCGGCTGGTACTGGTAGATCTTCACGCCACAGGCCGTGAGCTCCTCGTAGTAGTGCTGGCCGGCCAGCTGGCAGACCCGCTTGTCGGTGTGCGGGCCGGGCAGCAGGATCTCCACCTCCACACCCCGCCGGGCGGTGGCGCACAACAGTTCGATGAAGAAGACGTCCGGTGAGAAGTAGGCGGTGGCCAGCCGGAAGCGGTCCTCGGCCGACTCCAGCATCACCCGGATCAGGGTCTGCATGTCCTGCCAGCCGAAGCTGGCCGATCCGCGCACCACCTGCACCACCGCGTCGCCCTGCGGGCGGTGCGGGACGAACCGGTCGCTGTCGTCGAAGAGCTCGTCGTGGCATTCGGCCCAGTTCTGCGCGAAGGCGGCGGCGACGCCGTCCACGGCCGGCCCACGGACCTCCACATGGGTGTCGCGCCACTCCCGCTCGTTGCGGGCGTTGCCGCACCACTCCTCGGCGATGCCGACCCCGCCGGTGAAGGCCGTCTGCTCGTCCACGACGAGGACCTTGCGGTGGCAGCGGTGGTTCTGCTTGAAGGGCGAAAGGGTCAGGGGTCTGCGGAACCAGGCCACCTGCACCCCGGCCTGCTCCATCTCCGCCAGCAGTTCCTTCTCGATCAGCCGGCTGCCGAACCCGTCCAGCAGCAGCCGCACCCGCACGCCCGCCCGGGCCCGGTCGGCCAGCGCCCGCGCGAACTCGCGGGCGATGTCCCCCCTCCAGTACACGAACGTCATCATGTCCACGGTGTGCTCGGCGGACCGGATGGCCGCCAGCATCGCCGGAAAGATCTCGTCCCCGTTGCGCAGGGCGGTGAGCGCGTTGCCCTCGGTCGCCGCGATGCCGATCAGCCGCTCCAGACGACGCCGTATCCGCGCTGCGCGCTCCTGGACCCGCTCCGGTGCCGACGCGTCGGCGGCGGATTCGGTCAGCTCGGGCCGGTCCTGCGTACTGGTCATGACGTCACCTGGCCGGCGCCCACAGACGACAAGGGAGCCGCGCTGCCCGGTCCGGCACGGGACGCGGCGAGCAGACTTTACTCCCGCACCCCGGCCCGCCCGGCGCGGGTGCCACCCGCCCGTCGACCCCCTCACCCTCGGTGACGATCCGCACGCCCGGCGTGAGGCAGGGGGCGTTTGCCGTTACCGACCGCGAAGAGAGCGCTCTGCGAGAATGTGACGTATGACTGTGCGTCGTACGACCGTGCGGAGCAGGAACCACGTGACGGTGTCCGGCCACGCCGGGGGCCCGGTCGTGATGCTGGCGCACGGATTCGGGTGCGACCAGAACATGTGGCGTCTGGTGGTGCCCCTCCTGGAACGCGACTTCACCGTGGTCGCCTTCGACCATGTGGGAGCCGGGCGCTCCGATCTGTCGGCGTGGAACAAGGAGCGCTACGCCACGGTGGAGGGCTACGCCGACGACGTGCTGGAGATCTGCCATGAGCTGGCGCTCGGCCCGGTGACGTTCGTGGGGCACTCGGTGAGCGCGATGATGGGCGTACTGGCCGCCGCGCGGGAGCCGGAGGCGTTCGCCGGTCTGGTGCTGCTCGCCCCGTCCCCGTGTTTCATCGACGATCCGGCCACCGGCTACCGCGGCGGGTTCAGCGCCGAGGACATCGACGAACTCCTGGGATCACTGGATGCGAACTATCTTGGCTGGTCAGGCACCATGGCCCCGGTCATCATGGGTAACCCCGAGCGTCCCGAACTGGGTGCGGAACTGACCAACAGCTTCTGCCGCACCGACCCGGAGATCGCCCGCGTCTTCGCCCGGGTGACGTTCCTGTCCGACAACCGCGACGACCTCGCCGGGGTCACCGTCCCCACCCTGGTCGCGCAGTGCTCCAGCGATGCGATAGCGCCCCCGGAAGTGGGAGCGTTCGTGCGGTCGCGGATTCCCGGAAGCCGGCTGGTCACCCTGAACGCGACCGGCCACTGCCCCCAGCTCGCCGCACCGGAGGAAACGGCTGCCGCGATCATCGACTTCGTCAGAGCTCTGCGATGACGTGCGGGACCGGCGACGGGCACGGCGGGAGCGGCGGGCGCCCGCGTCCCGAGGAGCGGCCGGACGACGCCAGGGCGACGTTCTCCCCGCTGATCGAGGACAATGCCGAGGACCTGTACGAGCACGCGCCGTGCGGCTTCCTGTCCACCCTCCTGGACGGCACGATCGCAAAGGTCAACACGACCCTGCTGAACTGGCTCGGCTACGCCCGCGACGATCTGGTGGGCCGCAGGACGTTCTCCGACCTGCTCACCGTGGGGGGCCGTCTCTACCACGAGACCCACTTCGGCCCGCTGCTGCGCATGCAGGGCGAGATCAGCGGGATCGCCCTGGAGCTCAAGGCGGCGGACGGCGGACGGCTGCCCGTGCTGGTCACCTCCACGGTCAAGTCCGGCAGCGACGGGCGGCCGATACTGATCCGCACCACCGTCTTCGACGCCCGCGACCGGCGCGCCTATGAGACCGAACTGCTGCGCGCCCGGCAGCAGGCAGAGCACGAGCGCGAAGAGCTCAAGCGTCTCAACGCCACCCTGCAACAGACCCTGCTGCCTCCGGCGCTGGTGAACGTGCCCGGCCTGGACGTGGACGCGCACTACCACATCGCCTCCCCCGACAAGGTCGGCGGCGACTTCTACGACCTCTTCCCGCTCGCCGCGGGGACGTGGGGACTGTTCCTGGGCGATGTGTGCGGCAAGGGCGCCGCGGCGGCGGCCGTCACCTCCCTGGCCCGCTACACCCTTCGTGCCGCCGCCGTCTACGACCCTGACCCGGTCGCCGTCCTGACCAACCTCAACACCGTCCTCAACCACGAGTACAACGGCGACGACCCCCGGTTCTGCACCGTCGTCTTCGGACTGCTCACCCCCGACACCGAGCATGGCGGCTTCCGCGTCACCCTGGCCGGCGGCGGCCACCCCCCGGCTCTGCTCCTGCGGGCGGACGGAAGCGTCGGCCACCTGGACACCCCCGGCGGACAGCTCATCGGGGTCCTGCCCGACGCCCACATCGCCACCACCACCGTCCACCTGGAGGCGGGCGACACCCTGCTGCTCCACACCGACGGCCTCACCGAAGCCCACACGGCAGCGAACAGCGACGACGACCGCTACGGGGACGAAGCGCTCCTCGACTTCGCCCAGGCTCTCGCGCCCACCACCGCGTCCGGCGCCGTCGCCGCGATCCGCGACCTGCTCGACACCTTCGGCGCCGGCGTCGAGGACGACACCGCCGTCCTCGCCATCAGCGTGCCTGTGCCCCCGCCTGCCGGCGAAGCGCAGCGGTAAGTCGGCTCACCGCCCACACCCGAGCCACCCCGCAAGCAGCCGAAGCCGCCCGCACCGCGCCCCGTGCCACGTCCCTGAGGCGACCACGCCGAAGTCCGCACCCGTCCCCCACTCCCCCCGCGTCCCGGCCGCGGCAGCGTCAGTCCCGCCCGTGCCGTGCCCCGGCTCCGGGGGCGTCCGCGCGGAAGAGGGCGACCCCGGCGGGCCCGAGGTCAAGCGTCGGCCATCGCCGCACCATCCGCCCGCCATTGATCAGCAATCCCCGAACCCCCTTCAGTAAGGCGGAAGTCAGGATTCCGCCACCTGTCTTGTTGTCGCGTACTCAACAAGAGAACAGTCGTCGGCGGGCCGCCGCCCGCCACCGGGGACCACGTACCGGTGGCACGCACCACCCCCCACCCGCACCGCCCCTGTCACCCCATCTTCAGGAGCTGTCCGTTGCGTACGACGACTTCCCCCAACTCCTCCCCCATATCGGGCAGATGGCGCCGCATCGGCGCCTCGGCCCTCGGCGCCGCCGCCCTCGTGCTCGCCGGATTCGGCACCGCGGCCCACGCGAGCGCGGCACCCACGGCCACCGCCAAGACCACGCCCTCCACGGTCACTTGGGCGGCCACCCCCTGTGCCACCCCCAAGCACAAGGGTGACCTGGCCTGCAACTCCTTCCGCGTGACCGGCGGCACCACGGCCTTCCAGAAGGAACGCGCCGCCGCGACCGGCAAGACCGCCAAGGTCACCCCGAAGGCCGCCGCCGCGAGCCCCACCGGCTACGGCCCGTCCGACCTCCAGGACGCCTACGGCCTGACCGACGCCGCCTCGGACAACGGCTCCGGCGAGACCATCGCCATCGTCGACGCCTACGACGACCCGAACGCCGCCGCCGACCTCGCCAAGTACCGCACGTACTACGGCCTGCCCGCCTGCACGGTCGCCAACGGCTGCTTCAAGAAGGTCGGCCAGACCGGCTCCACGACCTCCCTGCCCACCGCCGACAGCGGCTGGGCCGAGGAGGAGTCCCTCGACCTCGACATGGCCAGCGCCGTCTGCCCGAACTGCAACATCCTGCTCGTCGAGGCCACCTCCTCGTCCATGGCCAACCTCGGCAAGGCCGTGAACGAGGCCGTGACGCTGGGCGCGAAGTTCGTCTCCAACAGCTACGGCGGCTCCGAGTCGTCCTCCGACACGTCGTACGACACCTCGTACTTCAAGCACGCGGGCGTCGCCATCACCGTCAGCGCGGGCGACGAGGGCTACGGCGCCGAGTACCCGGCCGCCTCCAAGTACGTGACCTCCGTCGGCGGCACCGCCCTGTCCACGTCCTCCACGACCCGTGGCTGGACCGAGAAGGTCTGGAACACCAGTTCCACCGAGGGCACCGGCTCCGGCTGCTCCGCCTACGACACCAAGCCGACCTGGCAGACCGACACCGGCTGCGCGAAGCGCACCATCTCCGACGTCTCGGCCGTGGCCGACCCCGCGACCGGCGTCTCGGTCTACGACTCCTACGGCGTCACCGCCGGCTGGTACACCTTCGGCGGCACCAGCGCCTCCGCGCCCATCATCGCCGCGGTCTACGCCCTCGCCGGCACCCCCGGCAGCAGCGACTACCCGGCCTCGTACCCCTACGCGGCCGTCGGCACCTCCGCCCTGAACGACGTCACCAGCGGCAGCAACGGCACCTGCTCCTCCAGCGCCGCCTACCTCTGCACCGCCAAGTCGGGCTACGACGGCCCGACCGGCCTCGGCACCCCGCAGGGCACGGACGCCTTCACCGGCTGACCTGGCGTCACCCCTCCGCCACAACAGAACAGCCACCGTGGGCCGTGGGGGCCACACGTGGTGAAAGGACGAACGGGCCTCGGCATCCAGCCGCGGCCCGTTCGCCATGCCCGGTGTGCGCCACGTCATGAGAACATCGAAACGTACGCTCACCCGACCAGCCGTCAGAAACGGCACAGGGCCGTGAAGTGGGCTAACGACGGAACCACACCACAGGTTCCGCTCCGGCCTCATTGCCCGGCGTGACCTGCCGTGATACACAGAGTGACCATACGAGCTATTCGTACGAATCCGGTCCGTCAATGGCGTCAAGTCGACATACGACGGCGACTTTGTCGGCGAGAATGAGGCGTGACCTCTGCACACCCGCGGAGGATCCGCGGAACTACCCACCAGGGGCGGTGACTTACATGCTGTTTGCGGCCGACAAGGGCGACATCAACACCATCATCGGCGGGATCGCTCCGGACTGGGGGCCCTTCGGCAGCCTGGGCAACGAGGCCAAGGTGATGATCGAGGTCGTGATGGCGGTCGCCATCCTCCTCTGCCTCGGCATCGCCATCTGGGGCGCGGCCAAGCAGCGCATCGGCGCGACCGCCCTGCGGGACACCTTCAGTGCGGAACAGGGCAAGGGCCTCATCATCGCCGGGCTGACGGGGGTCTTCATCATCGGCTCCCTCGGGACGCTGTTCACCATCGTGTACGGCATGGCCGTGTAGCCGCGGCCTCCGCACCACCCCCAGTCCCGTCCGGGCACGCCCGGCCCACAACCCCCACCCACCTGTCGTGCCCACCGGCTGAGGTTGCGTTTCCCTGATGTCCCTGATGTCGAGTCACCACACCGCGCCCGCGCGGGAACCAGCACGGCTACCGTCGTACTTGTACGCGTCCCGGTACGGCAGCGAGGGGGCCCACGCGGCATGACTCCCGGCGACGAACACGACTACGGCGAATCCGCGCGCTCCGACGAGGGTCAGGGGTACGGCCGGACCCGCCTGCGGCTGCCCGAGAACGACCCCTACGGCGGCGCCCGCAGAGGCGGCGGCCGCTCGTCCTCCCGGAGCCTGGTCACGGTGGTCGGCGTCGTCGTCCTCCTCATCGCGGCGATCGCCTTCGCGAACCGCGGAGGAGACGACCCCTCGTCGACCTCGGCCAACAGCCCGACCGGCGACAAGCCGAACGCCACGAGCACAGCCGCGACCGGAACCAAGCCGGTGGACACGAAGACGGGCGGCATTCCCTCCGGGTTCGCACACACCCAACAGGGTGCCCAGTCGGCCGCCGCCAACTACGCGGTGGCGCTCGGCTCAACCGCGATGTTCCGCACGGACAACCGGCACACCCTCGTCGACACCATCTACACCACCGCCGCGGCGGCGAAGCTGCAAGGCGCCATGGACCAGGCGTACACGACCGACTTCCTCGCGAAGATGGGCCTGGACGCCGACGGCAACGCCCCGCAGGGCGACACCTTCGTCTCGCGAGTGGTGCCGGTGGGAACCACGCCCCAGGCCTACTCCACCGCTACCGCCAAGGTCGCCGTCTGGTACCTGGGCCTCATCGGCATGTCCGGGACGAGCTCGACCGACCCCGTCACCTCGTCCTGGAAGACCTGGACCTTCGACCTCCAGTGGACCGACGGTGACTGGAAGATCGTCAGCGACGAGCAGAAGGACGGCCCCGCCCCGGTCCCCGGCGACGACCAGGCCGCCACCTCCGACGAGATCAGCAAGGCCATCGAGGAGTACGGAGGGTTCACGTATGCCCGCTAACCCGCGCCGCCTGCTCACGCTCGCCGGAGCCGTGACGGCCGTCCAGACCTCGGCCGTCCTGCTGGCCACCCGTGCCTTCGCGGCCCCGACACCCGACCCGTCGCCCTCGTCGTCGCCCTCTCCGTCCGACAGCCTGGACTGCAGCCTCATCTCCGGCGAGGCCAAGAAGTACTGCGAGAAGGGCAACGCGGGCTCGGGCGCCACCACCAACCCCGGCGTCTCCGACACCCTCGACCCCCTCTCCTCCCTCGCCAAGGGCTGTGCCGACGCCGCGTCCTGGACCGTGGACAAGCTCAGCGAGGCGGTGAAGGAGACGGCGACCGTCGACTTCACCAACGAGCGGTTCCTCCAGCAGTACGCCGTCGTCTTCGCCGCCTCGACCGTCCTGACCCTCCTGCTGTGGCTGCTGGCCGTCGCCAAGAGGGCGGTGCGCGGAGTCCCCCTCACCACCGCCATCGGCGAAGCCGTCGGCTTCCTCTGGCTGACCGTCCTGGCCTCCGCCTTCACCCCTCTCATCCTCTACACGGTCGTCTCCGCCACGGACGGCATCACCGACGTCCTCGCGAAGACCACCGGCAACCAGACCGACACGTTCTTCGGCACCTTCTCCGCGGCCCTCTCCAAGGGAGAGGACATCGGCGGCGGCCCGATCATGCTGATCGTGGTGTCCCTGGTGTCGATCCTCGCGGCCGGAGTGCTGTGGCTGGAGCTCGTCATCCGGGCCGCCCTCCTCTACGTGGGCGCCCTGCTCGGCACGGTCGTCTACGCGGGCCTGGTCGACAAGAACCTGTGGAGCCACGTCCGCCGCTGGGCCGGCATCATGATCGCCGTCATCCTGGTCAAACCGGTCATCGTGATAGTGCTCGGCCTGGCCGGCGCGCTGTCCTCCGCCGACGGCCCGAACGCCTTCTCCGCCGTAGTCTCCGGCCTGTCCATCATCCTGCTCGCCATCTTCGCCAGCGCGATGATCTACCGCTTCGTCCCCGGCTTCGGCGACGAGATCGCGGGCTCCCGCAACAACCGCATCATGCAGGGCGCCGAGGGCAAGGCGGCGGCCGTCATCAGCTCCCCGGCGACCCTCGTCGCCCAGGGCATCAAGACGCACAGCACCCGTGCGGACAACAACGGCGGCGGTCAGTCCGGGTCCTCCGGCGCCCGCCCCTCCAACCCCGCCTCAGGCGGAGTCGCCGCGCACAGCTCGCGCACCTCGAACGGGGGCGGCGGATCTGTCCCCTCCGCCGCACCCGCCCCTCGCGCGAGCAGCCCGGTCAACACCCCGCACGCGAGCAACACCCGCAACAGCAGCAACAACCGCACGGGAGGTGAAGGGCGTTGACGGCTGATTCCCACGTGTCCCACGCGATCACGCCCCGCCGGACATATCTGATCGGCCGCGCCCGGCCGAACGCGATCGTCGGCCGCAACCGCGAGTCCGGCGAGATCGCGCTCATCGTCGTCGGCGCGTTCCTCGGCATGATGTCCGGCCTCCTCGTCCCCGTCCTCGCCCTGCGGATCGTGCTGCTGAGCGGCTTCCCGATGATCGCGCTGGCCGCCGTCTACGTGCCGTACAAACACCGCACGTTCTACAAGTGGTTCGAGATCAACCGCAGCTACAAGCGCACCCTGCGCCAGGGCACGACCTACCGCTCGACGGTCATGGAGGCGGGCACCAGGATCGACGGCCAGGAGATCGAGATCGGCCCGCCCCCGGGCATCGGCCGCATCAACTGGCTGGCCGCCCCCTTCGGCCCCGACGAGATCGCCGTACTCCTGCACGCCGACCGCCGTACCGTGACGGCCGCCATCGAGATCGAGGGCCCCGGCGTCGGCCTGCGCGACAGCGAGGACCAGGAGGCCCTGGTCGACCGCTTCGGCACCCTCCTCAAGCACGTGGCGAACGGCGACGGCTTCGTCACCCGGCTCCAGATGCTCGCCCGCACGCTCCCCGCCGACCCCGACGCCCACGCCAAGGACGTCGCCGTCCGCGGGGACGAGCGGTCCCCCGACTGGCTGGCCCGCTCCTACGACCAGCTCCAGTCCATGGTGTCCACGAGCAGCGAGCAGCACCGCGCCTACCTCGTCGCCTGTATGCACTTCACCCGCGAACTGTCCGCCGAGGCCCACGCCATGGCCCGCGCCGCCCGCCCCCAGTCGGGCCGCAAACTGGACCGCGACGCGGGCCTGGCCGTGGTCATGGCCCGCGAGCTGACGGACATCTGCTCCCGCCTCCAGGAGGCGGACATCCGCGTCCGCCAGCCCCTGGGCCAGGGCCGCCTGTCCTCCCTCGTCCACTCCATGTACGACCCGGACCACCCCATCGACCACATCCAGGCGATGACGAAGCGCAACGCCTGGCCGGCCGAACTGGACGCCATGGAGCCCACGTACCTCCAGGCCAAGACCCGCGAGTCGTCCACCCGGGCCCCCTGGTGCCATGCCACGGCCTGGGTGAAGGAGTGGCCGATGACCCCGGTGGGCGTCAACTTCCTGGCACCGCTCCTCGTCCACACCCCGGACGTCATCCGCACCGTCGCCGTGACCATGGACCTCGAACCCACCGAGGTAGCCATCGAACGCATGCTGACGGAGAAGACGAACGACGACGCCGAGGCGAGCCGGGCCGCCAAGATGAACCGCACCGTCGACCCACGTGACGTGGCGGCCCACTCCCGACTCGACCAGCGCGGCGAGGACCTGGCGTCCGGCGCGGCCGGCGTGAACCTGGTCGGCTACATCACCGTCTCCTCCCGCAATCCCGAGGCCCTCGCCCGCGACAAACGCACGATAAGGGCGTCGGCCGGCAAGTCGTACCTCAAACTCGAATGGTGCGACCGAGAGCACCACCGGGCGTTCGTGAACACCCTCCCGTTCGCCACCGGAATCCGAAGGTAGGGGCTGATGAGCTGATGCGGGATCCGCTGTCCATCCTCACGGACGCCTTCACCTCCTTCCTCTTCGGCAAGGTCGAGACGACCCGACTGCCGGTACGCACCTCCACGGGCCAGGCCCAGGCGGTGTACCTGCCCACGGCCGCCCCCGGCCTCGGCGACTCCGGCGTCATCATCGGCCGCGAGGTCTACTCCGGAAAGGGCTACATCTACGACCCCTTCCAGCTGTACGGCCAGCAACTCCCGGCCCCGCACTGGCTGGTCCTCGGCGAGTCCGGAAACGGCAAGTCGGCGCTGGAGAAGACCTACGTCCTGCGCCAGCTGCGCTTCCGCGACCGCCAGGTCGTCGTCCTGGACGCACAGGGCGAGGACGGCGTCGGCGAATGGAACCTCATCGCGCAGGCGCTGGGAATAACTCCTATCCGCCTGGACCCGACGGCCGCCCTGGACCACGGCATCCGCCTCAACCCACTGGACCCGTCGATCACCACGACCGGCCAGCTCGCGCTGCTGCGCACCATCATCGAGGTGGCGATGGGCCACGGCCTGGACGAGCGCTCCGGCTTCGCGCTGAAGGTCGCCCACGCCTACGTCAACGAGACGATCGTGGAACGCCAGCCGGTCCTGACCGACATCGTCGAGCAGCTGCGCCACCCCGAACCGGAGTCGGCGGAGGCGATGAACGTCGCCATAGACGACGTACGGGCCTGGGGCCTGGACGTGGCACTGGTCCTGGACCGCCTGGTCGACGGTGACCTCAGGGGCATGTTCGACGGCCCCACGACGGTCGGCATCGACCTGGACGCTCCGCTGATCGTGTTCGATTTGTCCCACATCGACCGCAACTCGATCGCCATGCCGATCCTGATGGCGATCGTCGGGGTCTGGCTGGAGCACACCTGGATCCGCCCCGACCGGAAGAAGCGCATCTTCCTGGTCGAGGAGGCCTGGCACATCATCAACAGCCCCTTCGTGGCCCAGCTGTTCCAGCGACTGCTGAAGTTCGGCCGGCGTCTCGGCCTGTCGTTCGTGGCGGTCGTCCACCACCTGTCCGACGTCGTGGACGGAGCGGCGGCGAAGGAGGCGGCGGCCATCCTGAAGATGGCGTCGACCCGGACGATCTACGCCCAGAAGGCGGACGAGGCGAGAGCGACGGGCCGGGTCATCGGCCTGCCGCGGTGGGCGGTGGAAATCATCCCCACCCTCACCCCGGGCATCGCGGTCTGGGACGTCAACGGCAATGTGCAGGTGGTCAAACACCTGATCACCGAGACGGAACGGCCCCTGGTCTTCACCGACCGGGCGATGACGGAGTCCTCCACCGACCGCACCATGTCCGACGACGACGCACTGCTCGCCGCCGAGCTGGAGCAGGAACGACGAGCGGCGGCCTTCATGGAACAGCACCTGGCCGACCTGGACGGCTCGTCCGAGTCGACGGTGGCGTAGCGCGGGAGAGGGGGGTCGTCATGAGACCGGGAGACGAGCAGCGCCACGGCAGCCCCGGCCACGGTCAGGGAGGCGTCCCCGACGGGCTGCTGGTCGGCATACTCGCGTTCCTGCTCGGCATGACCCTGCTGGTCTGGACGGCGACCGGTCTGGCGGCCCTCTTCCACCACGGCTCCTGGCCCTCGGGCGTCACCTTCACCCGCACCCCGCTGGCCATGCGCCACCTGATCGCCAAGCCGCACGACATCCCCGGCGCCTGGCCGGAAGCGGAGGCCGCGGACTTCTCGGGCTACGGGCTGTTCTGGGGCCTGTTCATCGGCCAGGTGATGATCCTGCTCGTCCTCACGGTGTTCGTGATGGGGACACTCGCCCGGTGGAGGGCGGTACGAGCGAGAAAGCGCGCGGGCCTGTCGCCGACGCCCGCTCAGGAGACCGTGACACCACCGACGCACCACGAGGTGCCGACCCAGCGGGTCGAGACCGGACCCAGGACGGAGGTCGAGCCGCCGGCTCCAACGCCGACGCAGACCCTCCAGCCGACCCCGGCCGCGCACCACGCCTCGCTCACGCCGCCCCCCCAATCTCCCCAGTCGCAGCAGCCCTCGGCAGCCGCAGCCCTGTTCCCGGCCGCGACAGGTGAACGGGCCGTCGGGTGGGAAGCCAACCGATTCGAGGGTGCGGCGCACTACGTCCCGCCGGAAACCCGCCACGCGACCGCGACCCAGGCCATCCGCGACGCCGAGGGCCCCGCCCTCATCCTGACCTCCAGCCCCGCCCTCTGGCAGGAGACCAAGGACGCCAGAGCCAAACTGGGCCCGGTCCACCTCTACGACCCCGGCCACCTCTGCGACACCCCGGCCCGCCTCCACTGGTCCCCCATCACGGGCTGCGAGGAAAAACCGACCGCGATCTCACGCGCCGTCGCGCTCCTCGCGCCCGTCCGGCCCGCCTCGCGGCTCGACCAGGCGGTCAGCGACACCGCCGAAACCCTCCTGCGCAGCTACCTGCACGCCGCGGCCATCGACGGCCGCACCATCCGCCACGTCCACCGCTGGTCCCAGGGCACCGGAATCCAGGAAGCCGTCCGCACCCTCCGGACCAACCCCAAGGCCGCCCCGGGCGCGGCAGGCGAGCTCGAAGCCGCCCTCACCGCCCACCCCGAACGCCGGGACATCGCTCAGGAACTGACGTCCCGTGCCCTCTCCGCCCTCTCCACGGTCAACATCCGCGAGGCGTGCACTCCCAACCGAACTGACGCCCTCGCCTTGGATTCCTTCGTGGACGAAGGGGGAACTCTCTATGTGCTCGGTGAATCAATCGAGGACCCCAGGACCAGTCCCGGCGCGATGCCGCTCCTGACGGCCCTCGTCTCCAGCGTGGTCGAGCGCGGCCGGCGCATGGCCGAACGGTCATCCTCCGGTCGCCTCGACCCACCAATGTCCCTGGTCCTCGACGATGTGGCGGCCGTGGCTCCGATCCCCCAGCTCCCGGATCTCCTGGCCACCGGTACCGACCGCGGTATGCCCACCCTGGCCCTGCTCCGCTCCCGCGAGCAGGCCAAGGCCCGCTGGCCGCACCAGGACCTACCGGTCTGACGCCCCGGCACTGTCGAGGACGAACTCGTACTCGGCCTCCTCGACCCCCGGCCCCAGCGGCACGGTCCGCCCGCTCGGTATGAACCCGGCCTTGCGGTACGCGCCCTGCGCCCGCAGGTTCTCCTCGTGGACGATGAGCCGCACCCGTTCGAGCCCCAGCTCCCGGGCCCAGTCCACGGCGGCGTCGAGAAGCGCGCGTATCACCCCGCGGCCCCGCCATTCGTCTCGCACATAGACCCCGACGACGTGCCCCTGCCGCAGCTCCACGGGGAAGCCGGCCCAGTCGACGGTCCCGGCCTCCTCGACGAGCATGGTGGCCGTCCCCGCCCACTGCCCCTCCTCCGCCTCGGCGATGAACTGCCGGACCCCGGAAGCACCCTCGGCGGCCCCGGCCGCCCGCTCCTGCCAGAAAGCGTCGGGCCGCTCCGCAGCCACCTCATACGTCTCCAGAAAGGCGATCGGCGCCGCCGGATCCCTGAGCGCGAGCAACCGCAGAGCCTTGACCGAGGCCCATTCATCAGCCCTTACGGTCCGGACCATATACGTGTACATATAAAGCACCGTAACGCAGAAAACCCCCGCACCATAAGGTGCGGGGGTTTCCCGTAATATTTGTTCGGCGGTGTCCTACTCTCCCACAGGGTCCCCCCTGCAGTACCATCGGCGCTGTAAGGCTTAGCTTCCGGGTTCGGAATGTAACCGGGCGT
>NZ_JBIWMA010000009.1:0-71978 GCF_044766465.1 Streptomyces sp. NPDC102259
TCTCGACAGGTTCCACGGTCTCCAACTCCACGGCGGTGTCAGTCACTTGACGTCTCTCCCATGATCGTCGGATCCGCCGTTAGATTTACACTCCCGCATAGTAAGGAAGTCAGCCTTAGGGCCCGTCACGCGCTGGACGAATTCCTTAGTGGGTCTCTGCGTGAGCGGGTAAACACGAGGAGAGCGGCCGGAGGGATCAGGATATTCCAGCGAGGAAGGGGATTTCTGCGATTCGGCGAGGACGAGTATGTCTGCGTAACGCCGATCACGTGTCTGGAGTATCAGCTTTACATTGACGAAGGAGAAGTTGCGGAGTCCGTTATTCCGGACCATTGGGTCGAGGGAGTCTATCCTCAAGGGTGTGAGAGTCGCCCGGTAGCTGGAATACGGCCAGAGGTGGCGCGGGGATTCTGTCGTTGGGTTGAGAGACTCTATGACGATCAATGGAGCTACGATTTGCTTGAAAGTGAGCAAGCCAAGGACCCTGAGGTACTGAGTCGACTGAAATTGGATGGCTTGGGGGCTCTGGCAGTGCTGGATCGCGAGACGATAAGCGTCAAGTTCTTGGAGATTGATGGCTTTGAGCCGAATCTACAGATCCTGGTGGATCAAATCTTGCGCGATTGTCAGGCTGTAGAGTTTGTGGCGAACGATGAGCAGAGGGAATGCATTGCTGATGATGCAGGTCTTGATATAGCACATCAGTTGACTAAGGAGCGATTGTCGGCTGTATGGGATCGTAGTTCCAGAGAAAATCACAATCTTCTGGAAGCTTGGCAATTCGTCCGCGTTCTAGATCTTGGGGCGCTTCGGAGGCACGTAGAATCTGCGTGGCAGGAGGTTCTAACCTTCGCGTTCGGCCCAGAGCCTGCGTTGACCAGGGAGTTGCGTTCCGACTTGGGCGCCGTGGTTCAAGCAATTGGGCAGGCTGTGGCAATCAGCTATTCGAGGGCCGCAGTAGCCCCCGTCAAGGAAGCTCCGCATCGAAATGAACGGCTATGTTGCCGATTGATGGCCCTGGCCGCCGCGAAAATTTGCCGCGAGCTTGCGGAGTCGTCCTTTCCTTTGCCGACGCCCGAAGCAGCAGGTCGGCGATCTTTCTTCTCCCGATTTGGTTCTGCTGACTGGGGCAGGCGCTCTGAGGGGCAAGATTTTCCAGAAGAGTCGACACGCAACGCGCAAAGTTTCGAATCTCTTGCGTCAGCCTTCGAGGCCGCCTACTGCTCTCTGGCAATCTTCGAGTCTCGGATCGGTGGATTCTCGGAAGCCTGGGAAGGGTTCGTCCTGGTAAGGAGAAGGCGAAGCCGTGATGTATATAATCAATTCGCGCCTGATCTGTATGAGGATGAAGTTGGCGTGACGCGGGTAATGTAGTGATCCTCAGCGTTCGCCAAATCCACGGTCTGTCGATACGACCTCACGCCCCAGCGGCATGAGCGAGATCGGGATCAGCTTCAGGTTGGCCCAACCGAACGGGATCCCGATGATCGACAGGAACAGCGGAATGCTCGTGACCAGGTGAGCCAAGGCCAGCCACCACCCCGCGAAGATCACCCAGATCACGTTCCCGATGAACGATCCCGCTCCAGCGTCCCGCCGATCCACAGTGGTGCGGCCGAACGGCCAGATGACGAAGCCGGCGATGCGTAGGGACGCGATGCCAAAGGGGATGGTGATGATCAAGACGAAGCAGATCAGCGCCGCGATCAGGTAGCCGATCGCCATCCAGATTCCACAGAACACGAGCCAGATGATGTTCAACAGCAGGTTGAAGAGCTTCATGGTCGGTACCTCTCCAGGTCGGTCCATTGGCATGCCTGCTCTCACCAGTATCAGCCGGTCAGGCGTTCAGGCGGAACCGCAGCGCCCTTGTAGCGTGATCGAGAACCCTTGGGGACGATCCCGTTCGGCATCGCTGCCTTCCGCATCGGCGTCTACGCCCTCTGGCCCTTCGGCTACACGACGATCGAGCGTCGTGACGCGGGCGCGCCCTCCTGCCTCGGCAACGTGCTCTGGCTGGTCCTCGCCGGTTGGTGGCTGGCCATCGGGCACATCGTCACCGGCCTCCTTCTCTGCCTGACCATCATCGGCATCCCGTTCGGCATCGCGAACTTCAAACTGATTCCGGTCTCGCTGTTCCCGCTGGGCCGCGAAATCGTGCCCACGGACCAGCCCTTCGCGGCGCGCTGACGGGCCGGGCCCGATCCGCCCGTCGCCCACAACCCGTCAGTGACCCAGCAGACCGCCGCCGGACGGCAGACCGCCGCCCCTCGGTTGTCCACAGGCGGGGGGTTGTCCACAGGCCGGCCCGGTTGTCAGTGGCGGCGCGCATCATGAACGCATGACCGAGAACGAGCAGTTGTGGGCAGGGGTGGCGGCCAAGGCGGCCACCACCCGCCCCTGGGGTTGGCCTTCGCTCCCCGACCCCGTGGACGCGGCCATCGTGGCCCGCGCCGAGGCCGCCCTCGGCTTCCGCCTGCCACCACTGCTCGCCGACCTCTACCTGCGTATAGGGGACGGCGGATTCGGCCCGGAGTACGGCCTGCTGCCCCTGCTCGACAGCTCTCCGGCCGGTGAACCCGCCGCCGTCACCCAGTACCTCGCCTATCGCGAAAGCGGTCGCGAAGACCCCGACTGGCCCTGGCCCGAGGGCGTCCTGCCGATATCCCACTGGGGCTGCGCGATGTACGCATGCGTGGACTGTCGTTCCCCGCAGGCGACGGTCCTGCTCTTCGAACCGAACCCCGGCGACCCCGACCACGCCTGGTTCGTCGACGCCCCCAGCCTCACCGCCTGGCTGCACGCCTGGGTCGACGGCACGGGCTGGTACGACACCCTGGACGACGCCCTGGAACCGACCCCCTGGACCGAGTTCCGCATACGCACGGCGGCGTCCGGGGCGACGAGGTCGTAGCGGCCTGCTGACACGCACCCGTCGCCCGGGGCGCCGCCGCGCCGGCTCCGTAGCGGCCCCGGTACGGCTAGCGCGCGCCCGCCCGGCGCCGCCGTACCCCGTAAGCGAGCACGCCCACCGCCAGCACCCCCGCCCCCACGACCACCGAGGTCCTCGGCAGTGCGAACGCGAGGACCACGCAGCCCAGGAGCCCCACCGCGGGCAGCACCCGCTTCGCCGAGGCCGGATCGAGCGTCCAGGCCGACGCGTTGGCCACCGCGTAGTACGTCAACACACCGAAGGAGGAGAACCCGATCGCGCCGCGGACGTCCACCGTGGCGGCCAGGACCGCGACCACCGCGCCCACGGTGAGCTCGGCCCGGTGCGGTACCTGGAAGCGTGGATGTACGGCGGCCAGGGCGCCCGGCAGATGCCGGTCCCGGGCCATGGCCAAGGTCGTACGTGAGACGCCCAGGACGAGGGCGAGGAGCGAGCCCAGCGCCGCCACGGCGGCCCCGATCCGTACCACCGGCACCAGCCCGGGCACCCCCGCCGCCCGCACCGCGTCGGCCAACGGAGCCGCCGCCCGTCCGAGATCGCCCGACCCCAGCACGGAAAGGACGGCGACCGCCACACACGCGTACACGACCAGAGCGATCCCCAGGGCCAGGGGGATCGCGCGGGGGATGGTGCGCGCCGGGTCACGCACCTCCTCGCCCAGGGTCGCGATGCGCGCGTACCCGGCGAAGGCGAAGAACAGCAGACCGGCGGCCGTCAGCACTCCGCCGACGCCCCCGGAGACCCCGACGTCCAGCCGCCCGTCGTCGGACGCGCCGGACCCCAGGCACACGACCACCACGGAAGCGAGGACCGCCAGGACCACCGCCACGATCGCCCGCGTCAGCAGGGCCGACTTCTGGACGCCGCCGTAGTTCACCGCGGTCAGGGCCACCACGGCCGCGACCGCCATCGCGTGCGCCTGCTCCGGCCAGACGTACGCCCCGACCGTCAGAGCCATCGCCGCACAGGAGGCCGTCTTCCCGACCACGAACGACCAGCCCGCCAGATACCCCCAGAACGCGCCGAGCCGCTCGCGCCCGTACACGTACGTGCCGCCCGAGGCCGGATACAGGGCGGCGAGTCGCGCCGACGCCATGGCGTTGCAGTAGGCGACCAGTGCGGCGAGCGCGAGTCCGAGCAGCAGCCCGGAGCCCGCGGCCTGCGCGGCGGGAGCGAGCGCGGCGAAGACGCCGGCACCGATCATCGAGCCGAGCCCGATGACCACGGCGTCGCCGACGCCCAGCGTTCGCCGCAGCTCGGCGCGTGGTCCGGACTGTGTCATGGGCCGCAGCCTACTGAGCGACGGAACCACCGGGTGCCGTCGGGACGTCGTTCTCATCAACACGACCCGAACCGCGTGCGACGTAGGACGCGGGGCGCGACGGAAACGAGCACAGCCCGTCCGGAGCGAGCGACATCACAGTGCCCGGACAGCGCGGGCACAGCACGGAAGGGCAGGTTCAGGGCATGAGCATCATCAGCTGGATCATCCTGGGGTTGTTGGCCGGAGTCATTGCCAAGGTCCTGCTGCCGGGTCGCGACCCGGGCGGCTTCATCGGCACGACCCTCATCGGCGTCGCGGGCGCGTTCATCGGCGGCTGGATATCGGCCCGCTGGCTGGACCACCCCATCACCAAGGACTTCTACGACGGCGCGACCTGGGCCGCGGCGATCGGCGGTTCGCTGGTGCTGCTGATCGTCTATCGCCTGCTGTTCGGCAACTCGCGCGACTGAGCGCCCCTGCGGCGGGCCAGACGAGAAGGGGTGGGCACCCGACAGGGGCCCACCCTTGCTCGTGGCCGTCCGGCTCGAGTCCGTCCGCCGGCCGTCCGGTCGGTCGTCCGCGTCCGCCCGGTCGTCCGCCCGGTCCTTCGGTCGACTACCGGTAGTTCACGAACTGAAGAGCGAAGTCGAAGTCCTGGCCCTTGAGCAGCGTGATGACGGTCTGGAGGTCGTCACGGCTCTTGGAGCTGACACGCAGTTCCTCGCCCTGCACCTGGGCCTTCACGCCCTTGGGGCCCTCGTCGCGGATGAGCTTCGCGACCTTCTTCGCGTTGTCCTGGGAGATGCCCTCCTTGATCTCCGCGAAGAGCTTGTACTCCTTGCCGGAGAGCTGGGGCTCGCCCGCCTCCAGCGCCTTGAGGGAGATCCCGCGCTTGATCAGCTTGGACTGGAAGACGTCGAGGACGGCGTTCACACGGTCCTCGGAGTTCGCCTCCATCAGGATCTTGTCACCGGACCACGAGATCGAGGCGCCGACGCCCTTGAAGTCGTAGCGCTGCGAGATCTCCTTGGCGGCCTGGTTGAGGGCGTTGTCGACCTCCTGCCGCTCGACCTTCGAGACGATGTCGAAACTGGAGTCGGCCATGTCCTGTGGCTCCTTGTATCGGGGTGCGTGGCAAGTGCGTATCGGCGTGCGTGGGGGCGACCGCCGAGCCCGGCGTGATCCCGGGCCGCATCCGCACAAGCCTAGTCACCCCGCTCCCTCCGGTAGGCGAGGAATCAGGTGGCGAAGCACCCCTGGGCATCGGGTATCGTTTACGTCGTTGCCAGGGAGCGCCGCCGAAAAGCGGTTCGAACAGGCAGCAAGCCCGGCGGTGTGCCCGAGCGGCCAAAGGGAGCAGACTGTAAATCTGCCGGCTCAGCCTACCCAGGTTCGAACCCTGGCGCCGCCACGCTGAGAGAAGGAACCCCTCCGAACTGCGGAAACGCAGGGCGGAGGGGTTTTTTCGTGTGCGGGGAGAACCTTGGACCGCGGCGTGCCTCACCTTCCTTCGGCGGAGTCTTCCGGGGGTTCGGAGGTTTCCGGCGAGGGGGTCTTCGCCGCTCTTTTCACCTCTGCCTCGATGTCGTTGCGTGGCCTGTTCTCGTCCTTGGCGTGTTCGGTCACCGCGGCCTGTACGTCGCGGGCGAGGTCGCGCCAGGCGCGCCAGGCGGTTTCGTAGGTGTCGGTCTGGATCTCCGGCCAGGGGGTGGCCGTGGGTGCGCCGTACGTGTCCCGCAGCGCTTCGACCCTCGCGTGTGCCTCGTCGGCCGCGCGTTGCTTCTCCACGAGTTCCTCGAAGGTATGTGCCACGTGTACGGATGCTACGAAGGTGATCGCACTTCCGCGCGGCGAGCGGGGCGCGTCCCGCCGTGGGATACCCGCGTGGCCCACTGGGGCAGACTGACCACATGTCCAGCGCGTCCAGCCGTCGTAGAACCTGCCCCGTATGCCGTCGCGAGATCGCCGTCGTCGCCGGACGGTTCGCCCGGCACGACCCGCCGGGTGCGCGCGGAACCGGGGATCTCGTCTCCTGCCCCGGCTCGCGCAGTGCGGCACAACTGGGCGCGGCCCAGCCGTCGTTGGACGGGTATGTGGTTCCGGAGTTTCCGGGGCAGCTGCCCCTCTTCTAGCGGGTGGGGTTCCTCAGTTCCCCGCCACCGCCTTGACCGCCACCGCTACCGGCGCCGACCCGCTGATGAGCTCCAGGGTGAGACCTGACGTCGCCGGGGTGTCCACCAGCTCGGCCAGCACGGCGGCCACGTCGTCGCGCGGGACGGAGCCGCGGCCCGTACGGGCCTCCAGACGGACCAGACCGGTGCCGGGGTCGTCCGTCAGCGCGCCGGGGCGCAGGATCGTCCAGTCGAGGGAGTCCAGGCTCTGCACGTACGCGTCCGCCTCGCCCTTGGCGCGCAGATAGACGTCGAAGATCTCGTCGCCCTGATGTCCGGGGTCCGCGCCCATGGACGACACGACCACGAAGCGCCGTACGCCCGCCCGGACCGCCGCGTCCGCGAACAGGACCGCCGCTCCCTTGTCCACGGTGTTCTTGCGGCCCACCCCGCTGCCCGGGCCGGCACCCGCCGCGAACACCGCCGCGTCCGCGCCGCGCAGCCGCTCCGCGACCGCCTCGACGGACGCCGACTCGAGGTCCAGGACGACCGGTTCGGCGCCGGCCGCCCGCAGGTCGTCGCCCTGTTCGGGCTTGCGGATGATCCCCGCGACCTCGTTCCCGCGCGCGGCGAGCAGGCGCTCCAGCCGCAGCGCGATCTGACCATGACCACCAGCGATGACAATGCGCATGCTTCCGACCGTACGCCCGGACAACCGCATCCGCCGCATGACTTCACCCGGGACCCGGCCCGGCTCCACCCAACTCCCCGTACCGTCCCCGATGTCCTACGACAGTCCGCCTCGTCCCTGCCTCGGCAGGCCCCACTCCGGGGCGGCCGTCGAGCCGCGGTATTCGCGGACCGCGCTCGTGCGGGCCACCACGCGGCCCTGGTGGATCACGATCCTGCTGTACGCCAGGGACAGGGCGCCCGCCAGTCGGTCCCCGCGGACGGCCAGGAGGTCGGCCGGGAAGCCCGCCTCCACCCGGACCTCGGGGAGGCCCAGCGCGGCCCGCGCGGACGTGCTCACGGCGTCGTAGGCGTCCTCGGCACGCAGACCGTGGCGGGAGGCGAGCAGGTAGGCCGCCTCCAGGGGGTCGCCGCGGCCGACCGGGTTGGAGACGTCCCGCAACGCCCCGCTGCCCGCCGCGACCCGTACGCCCGCCGCGCGCAACAGCCGTACGGGCGCCGCGTCCCGGTGGTCGACGGTGCCGCAGCCGCCCTGGGGGAGGCAGATCACCGTCACGCCGGAGGCGGCGAGTTGGTCGGCGGTGCGGGTGGCCGCTTCGGCGGGGAGATCGTCGAGGCCGCCGCAGGGGCTCAGGGTGACGCCGGGGCGCAGGCCGCCGGCCATCGCGGCGAGGCGGGCGAGGCGGGCCGGGTCGGCGGCGTCGGTGTGCAGGTCGACGGGGCAGCCGTGTTCGGAGGCGACCTCCAGGACGGTCTCCACGTAGCCCGTCGGGTCGGGGTCCAGGTCCGGGCAGCCGCCCACCGCCGAGGCGCCCATCTTCACGGCGTCCCGCAGCATCGCGAGCCCGTCCGCCCCGGCCGCCCCGGTCAGTACCCGGGGCATCGCCACCGCCGTCAGTTCGGCCAGCCCGCGCAGCGAACGCCGGGCCTGCAGGACGGCGGCCAGCGCGCCGAGGCCCTGGACGTCGCCCACGTGCACGTGGGCGCGCAGCGCCGTCGCGCCGTGGCCCAGTTGCAGCAGCGCGGCTTCCGTGGCACGGCGCTGGACGTCCTCGGGGGCGTACGAGACCGGGCCGTCGGCGTCGGCCGTGAGCGCGGTGTCGGCGTGCGCGTGCGGCTCGGCGGGGGCGGGGAGCAGGAGGTAGCCGCAGAGGTCCACGCGCGTGCCGCCGCGGGCGGGGCCGGTCGTCAGGCTGCCCGCCGTGCCGACCGCCTCGATGCGCCCGCGGCCCAGCCGTACGTCCACGGTCCGGCCGTCCGTCAGGCGCGCCCCGCAGAGCAGGAGGGCGGCCGGGTCCGGCGAACCTCCCGAGGCGCCGGACGAGGACGACGGCCAAGGGGGCGGCTGCGGCTGGCTGTCGGGCATCGCGCTCCAGGGGCTCGGCTCGGGACTGCGCGGGGACGCGGATGACGCGGGTGACGCGGGGGACACGCGGTCGCGGGACGCAAGATCACGCAGAGTGCGTCGAGCCTAGGACGGCGTTTCGGCGCGAGCGGGGAGGAGCGCAATAGTCGTACCGGTGTGGTCCGGTGTGCGCGAGGGGCTCGGGAGGCTGCTGGGACCTTGGGAAATGGGCCCTCGGGCGGTCCCGGGAGGCCTCGCGAAACGGATTTGGGTGAAGGGCTGCGGACCGTGTAATGTCTTCATCGCTCGCCCCAATAGCTCAGTCGGTAGAGCGTCTCCATGGTAAGGAGAAGGTCTACGGTTCGATTCCGTATTGGGGCTCTGGTGGGTGAGGTTCCCGTCGCAAGGCGGGACCTGATCCCATCAAAGCGGTGTAGCTCAGTCGGTAGAGCAAGCGGCTCATAATCGCTGTGTCACCGGTTCAAGTCCGGTCACCGCTACTGACAGTAGCCGATTGCGGGGTCGGTCCTTCGATCGGCTACTCTTTCATGCGTAATACGTCCCATCCGTTCGTCAAGGAGCACTCCTGTGGCTGCCACCGACGTCCGCCCGAAGATCACGCTGGCCTGCGTGGAGTGCAAGGAGCGGAACTACATCACCAAGAAGAACCGGCGTAACAACCCGGATCGAATGGAGATGAAGAAGCACTGCCCGCGTTGCAACGCGCACACCGCGCACCGCGAAACGCGATAAATCAGGCTCGTATGCGAGGCCGTCCCCGAGTGATCGGGGGCGGCCTCGTGTCGTTGAACGACCTGTACCGGTCAGTAGAGCAACGCTGAGCGGCACAGTGACAAGCAGCAGAGCAACCAGGAGGTGCCGAGGCCATGGCGCTCGACCAGTCCTTCGTCGGGCGGGTCTACCCGCCCACCGATCCCTATGAGGTCGGTCGGGAGAAGATCCGCGAGTTCGCCGAGGCCGTGGGCGACGCCAACCCGGCGTACACCGACCCGGACGCCGCCAAGGCGCTCGGGTACGCCGATGTGATCGCGCCGCCGACCTTCGTGTTCTCGATCACCTTCAAGGCGGCGGGACAGGTCGTCCAGGACCCTCAGCTGGGCCTCGACTACAGCCGAGTGGTGCACGGCGACCAGAAGTTCGCCTACCGGCGCCCGGTGCGGGCCGGCGACCGGCTCACGGTCACCTCGACCATCGAGGCGGTCAAGTCCATGGCGGGCAACGACATCCTGGACATCCGTGGCGAGGTCCACGACGAGAGCGGCGAGCACGTCGTGACCGCCTGGACCAAGCTCGTCGCCCGCGCGGCGGAGCCGGCGGAATCCGTGGACGCCACGGACGGGAAGGCGTGAGGAACCGATGACGGCGAAGATCGCTTACGACGACGTGGAGGTCGGCACCGAACTGCCGGCCCAGTCCTTCCCTGTGAACCGCGCCACGCTGGTGCAGTACGCGGGCGCCTCCGGGGACTTCAACCCCATCCACTGGAACGAGAAGTTCGCCCAGGAGGTGGGTCTGCCGGACGTCATCGCGCACGGCATGTTCACCATGGCCGAGGCGATCCGCGTCGTCACCGACTGGACCGGCGACCCGGGCGCGGTCGTCGACTACGGCGTCCGCTTCACCAAGCCGGTCGTCGTCCCGAACGACGACCGGGGCGCCGTGATCGAGGTCACCGGCAAGGTGGCTGCCAAGCTCGGCGACAACACTGTGCGGGTCGACCTGACCGTGACGAGTGGTGGGCTGAAGGTCCTCGGGATGTCCCGGGCGGTCGTACGGCTGGCCTGATCGCGAAGCGGCAGACGAAGTAAGGGGCGCTCTCCATGGGGAGGCGTCCCTTACGCGTTGCCGCACCTTGACGTAGTTAGTGATTAAGTACTAACTTGGTCGCATGGTCAGGATGAGCGCAGACGAGAGGCGCGAGAGCGTCATCCGCGCGGCGGAGAGCGAGTTCGCCCGTGGCGGCTATCACGGCACCTCCACCGAGGTGATCGCCAAGCGGGTGGGTGTCTCGCAGCCGTATCTCTTCCGACTCTTCCCGGGCAAGAAAGCGATCTTCCTCGCGGCGGCCGAGCGCTGCATGGACGACACCATCCGTATGTTCGAGGAGGCCGCCGAGGGGCTGGAGGGCGAAGAGGCCCTGCACGCCATGGCGAACGCGTACGTCAAGGTCATCGCGGAGCAGCCCGAACGGCTGATGATGCAGATGCAGATGTACGTCGCGGTGGCCGCCGCGGAGGCGGAGGGAGACCGGGCGTTCGGCGAGGCCGTGCGGGCCGGGTGGATGCGGCTCTGGGACACCGTCCATCTGCCGCTCGGTGCCGACGTGAACGAGACGACGACCTTCATGGCGTACGGCATGCTCATCAACTGCCTGGTGGCCATGGGGTTCCCGCCCGAGCACCGGGTCTGGGAGGGGCTGTATCCGTCGGCTCGCTTCAAGGGCCGACTGGAGAAGTAGCGCGGGCGAGGCGGTTCGGCGCACCGTCGCCTCCGGCAGATGCTTCTGGTGTGCTTTCGGTGGACGCCATTTTTATGTGCGCAAAAGTTAGTCATCAATTACTAATTGAAGTCAGATCACCCGCTGGGGGAGCGATGTCACAGCAGACAGCACGTCGCGGGGGAGCCGTCTGGGCCCTCGTCATCACCAGCGTCGCCGGATTCATGGCGGCCCTCGACAACCTCGTCGTCACCACCGCCCTGCCGTCCATCCGCAAGGATCTCGGCGGCGGGCTGGGCGACCTCGAATGGACCGTGAGCGCCTACACGCTCACCTTCGCCGTGCTGCTCATGTTCGGCGCGGCGCTCGGCGACCGGTTCGGCCGTCGGCGGATGTTCATCGCCGGGCTCACCGTCTTCACCGCCGCCTCCGCCGCCGCGGCCATGGCGCCCGGCATCGGCTCCCTCATCGCCGCCCGCGCGGTCCAGGGCGTCGGCGCCGCCGTCATGATGCCGCTGACGCTCACCCTGCTCACAGCCGCCGTGCCCGCCGCGAAGCGCGGGATGGCCTACGGCATCTGGGGAGCCGTCAACGGGCTCGCGGTCGCCTCCGGGCCGCTCATCGGAGGCAGCCTCACCGAACACGTGTCCTGGCACTGGATCTTCTGGCTGAACGTTCCGCTGGGTCTCGCCCTGCTGCCGCTCGCCCGGCTGCGTCTCGCCGAGTCCCACGGCACCGGTGCCCCGCTCGACTTCCCCGGCACCCTGCTCGCCAGCGGTGGCCTCTTCGGGGTCGTCTACGGCCTGGTGCGCGGGCCGGCCGACGGCTGGACCAGCCCGCTCGTGCTGACCGGTCTGTTCGCGGGCGCCGTCCTGCTCGTCGGGTTCGTCCTGCACGGGCTGCGGGCCAAGAACCCCATGCTGCCGATGCGCCTCTTCCGGTCCCGCGCCTTCGCGGGGATCAACGCGGCGAGCCTGCTGATGTTCCTCGGGATGTTCGGCTCGATCTTCCTGCTCAGCCAGTACATGCAGGGCGTCCTCGGCTACTCGCCCACCGAGGCGGGCCTGCGGATGCTGCCCTGGACCGGTATGCCGATGCTCGTCGCGCCGATCGCCGGCATCCTCTCCGACCGTGTCGGAGGCCGGCCGGTCGTCGCCACCGGGCTCTTCCTCCAGGCCGCCGGACTCGGCTGGATGGCCGCCGTGGCGACCGTCGACGCCTCCTACGCCGTCCAGCTGCCCGGCCTGATCGTCAGCGGCATCGGCATGGCGCTGTTCTTCGCCCCGGCCTCCAACCTGGTGATGTCCAGCGTCCGACCGCAGGAACAGGGGATCGCCTCCGGCGCCAACAACGCGCTGCGGGAGGTCGGCGGGGCCCTCGGTATCGCGATCATGGCGTCGATCTTCTCGGCGCAGGGCGGCTACGAGTCCGGCCCGGCCTTCGTCGACGGACTGCGACCCGCGCTGGTCACGGGCTCGGCCGTGGTGGCCCTCGCCGGGATCGCCGCCCTGCTGATACCGGCCCGGCGGGGAGCGGACCTCGCGACGTCGGACTCCGAGGCGGAGCCTGAGACGGCCTCCAAGGCGGACTCCGAGGCGGCGCCCGTGCTGGAGCCCGCCGCCCGCTGAGGCACACGGCACATGAGGTGCCCGGATTCGTCCGGCACGCGCGCGTACGGTCCCGTCCACCTCGGTGGGGCCGTACGCGCGCGTGCCGGGTCGGGTGGGCGGGGGATCGGGCGGTCGGAGCCGGGGGAGGGCGGGGCTGTCGGTGGTGTCTCGTAGGCTTGGGCGCGTGCAGGAACTCCACGATGCCCCGCTCGCCCCGCTGACCACCTTCCGGCTGGGCGGTCCCGCCACCAGGCTGGTGACCGCGACGACCGACGCCGAGGTGGTCGCCGCCGTGCGCCAGGCCGACGCCGACGGTACGCCGCTGCTGATCGTCGGCGGTGGCTCGAACCTCGTCATCGGCGACAAGGGCTTCGAGGGCACCGCCCTGCGGATCGCCACGCGCGGCTGCGAACTCGTCGGGACACGCCTGGAGCTGGCCGCGGGCGAGATCTGGACCGACGCCGTCGCCCGCACGGTGGAGGCCGGGCTGGCCGGCGTCGAGTGCCTGGCCGGCATCCCCGGCTCGGCCGGCGCGACGCCGATCCAGAACGTCGGGGCGTACGGCCAGGAGGTCTCCACGACGATCACCGAGGTGATCGCCTACGACCGCCGGGCGGGCGAGACGGTCGCGCTCACCAACGAGGAGTGCGCCTTCTCCTACCGGCACAGCCGCTTCAAGGCCGACCCCGAGCGCTATGTCGTCCTGCGCGTCCGCTTCGAACTCGAGGACGCGGGCGGACTGTCGGCGCCCCTGAAGTACGCCGAGACGGCACGCGCGCTGGGCGTCGGGCCCGGGGACCGGGTGCCGCTCGCCGAGGCCCGCGAGACCGTGCTGAAGCTGCGCGCCGGGAAGGGCATGGTCCTCGACCCCGAGGACCACGACACCTGGTCGGCCGGCTCCTTCTTCACCAACCCGATCCTCACCGACGCCGACTACGCCGTGTTCCACGCGCGCGTGAAGGAGCGGCTGGGCGACGGCGCGGAGCCGCCCGCCTACCCGGCGGGGGAGGGGCACATCAAGACCTCCGCGGCCTGGCTGATCGACAAGGCGGGCTTCACCAAGGGGTACGGCAGTGGGCCCGCCCGTATCTCCACCAAGCACACCCTCGCCCTCACCAACCGCGGCGCGGCCACCACGGAGGACCTGCTGGCGCTGGCCCGCGAGGTCGTGGCCGGGGTACGCGAGGCCTTCGGGGTCACGCTGGTCAACGAGCCCGTGATGGTGGGCGCCGGGCTCTAGCCGGCCCAGGGCTCGTACGCCAGCCAGTCGTCGATGCCCGCCAGTAGCTTCGCCCTGACGTCCTCCGGTGCCGCGGATCCCCGTACCGACTGCCGGGCCAGTTCCGCCAACTCCTCGTCCGTGAAGGCGTGGTGGCGGCGGGCGATGTCGTACTGGGCCGCCAGACGGGAGCCGAACAGCAGCGGGTCGTCGGCGCCCAGGGCCATCGGCACCCCGGCCTCGAAGAGCGTCCGCAGCGGCACGTCCTCCGGCTTCTCGTACACCCCCAGCGCCACGTTCGACGCCGGGCACACCTCGCAGGTCACGCCCCGGTCGGCGAGCCTCTTCATCAGCCGCGGGTCCTCGGCCGCGCGCACCCCGTGCCCCAGCCGGTTCGCGTCCAGGTCGTCCAGGCAGTCACGGACGGACGAGGGGCCGGTCAACTCGCCGCCGTGCGGGGCGGACAGCAGCCCGCCCTCCCGCGCGATCGCGAAGGCCCGGTCGAAGTCCCTCGCCATGCCCCGGCGTTCGTCGTTCGACAGCCCGAAACCGACCACTCCCCGGTCGGCGTACCGCACGGCCAGCCGGGCCAGTGTGCGGGCGTCCAGCGGGTGCTTCATCCGGTTCGCCGCGACCAGTACCCGCATGCCGAGCCCGGTGTCGCGCGAGGCCGTCTCCACCGCGTCCAGGATGACCTCCAGCGCCGGGATCAGCCCGCCCAGCCGGGGCGCGTACGACGTCGGGTCCACCTGGATCTCCAGCCAGCCCGAGCCGTCCTTCAGGTCCTCCTCGGCGGCCTCCCGCACCAGCCGCTGGATGTCCTCCGGCTCCCGTAGGCACGACCGCGCCGCGTCGTACAGGCGCTGGAAGCGGAACCAGCCCCGTTCGTCCGTGGCCCGCAGCTTCGGCGGCTCCCCGCTGGTCAGCGCCTCGGTCAGCGCCTCCGGCAGGTGCACGCCGTACTTGTCGGCCAGTTCCAGCACGGTGGTGGCCCGCATCGACCCGGTGAAGTGCAGGTGCAGATGGGCTTTCGGCAGCTCAGAGACATCACGTACACGCTCCATTCCAGGATCCTGCCGTACCTTCCGGTCGTCCCGGTAGCGCTTTCCCCGATCGTGGTCTTGCTCGCACTCAGACTCGAAGAAAGTGCGGGCACGAAAAGGGGGACGCGAAGAGGCGGGCATGGGGGACGCGAAGAGGCGGACATGAGGAAGCGGGCCGCCTCCCCTGGGGGAGACGGCCCGCGCGCGTGAGGACGAGGACGTCAGTCCCTGGCCTCCGCCAGCAGCTTCTGGATGCGGCTCACGCCCTCGACGAGGTCCTCGTCGCCCAGCGCGTACGACAGCCGCAGATAGCCCGGGGTGCCGAAGGCCTCACCCGGGACCACCGCGACCTCCGCCTCCTCCAGGATGAGCGCGGCCAGCTCGACCGAGTCCTGCGGACGCCTGCCGCGGATCTCCTTGCCGAGCAGCGCCTTCACGGACGGGTACGCGTAGAACGCGCCCTCGGGCTCCGGGCAGAGGACGCCGTCGATCTCGTTCAGCATCCGCACGATGGTCTTGCGGCGGCGGTCGAAGGCCTCGCGCATCGTCTCGACGGCCGACAGATCACCGGAGACGGCGGCCAGCGCGGCGATCTGCGCCACGTTGGAGACGTTCGAGGTGGCGTGCGACTGGAGGTTCGTGGCGGCCTTGACGACATCCTTCGGGCCGATGATCCATCCCACCCGCCAGCCGGTCATCGCGTACGTCTTCGCGACGCCGTTGACCACGATGCACTTGTCGCGCAGCTCGGGGAGGATCCCCGGCAGCGAGGTGAACTTCGCGTCGCCGTAGACGAGGTGTTCGTAGATCTCGTCCGTCATCACCCACAGGCCGTGCTCGACGGCCCAGCGGCCGATCGCCTCGGCGTCCTCGGCGTTGTAGACCGCGCCGGTCGGGTTGGACGGGGAGACGAAGAGCACGACCTTCGTGTTCTCCGTGCGGGCCGCCTCCAGCTGCTCGACCGAGACCCGGTAACCGGTCGTCTCGTCGGCCACGACCTCCACCGGGACGCCGCCGGCCAGCCGGATGGACTCCGGGTACGTCGTCCAGTACGGCGCCGGCACGATGACCTCGTCGCCCGGGTCGAGGATCGCGGCGAAGGCGTTGTAGATCGCCTGCTTGCCGCCGTTGGTGATCAGGATCTGCGAGGCGTCCACCTCGTAGCCCGAGTCACGCAGCGTCTTCGCGGCGATCGCGGCCTTCAGCTCAGGGAGACCACCGGCCGGCGTATAGCGGTGGTACTTCGGGTTCTTGCAGGCCTCGACGGCCGCCTCGACGACATAGTCCGGGGTCGGGAAGTCGGGTTCACCCGCGCCGAAGCCGATCACCGGACGCCCGGCGGCCTTCAGGGCCTTGGCCTTGGCGTCCACGGCAAGGGTGGCGGACTCGGAGATCGCGCCGACGCGGGCGGAGACCCGGCGCTCGGTGGGAGGGATTGCAGCGCTCATGGCACCTATGGTTTCAGACCGGAAACCGGCCCGGCACATGGGTTTCACGGACTGGTCAGCCGACTGAACATCAGAGTGATTCCGATCAAGGCCGCTTTCCGTTCGACGAGGCGCTCAAGACCACGTACACTCACACGTCGTTGGCCTTCGACAGCCGCGCCCCAACAGGTGCACACCGAGCACCCGGCCGGATGCGGTACGTTGGGGAACACACAAAGGGTCGTAGCTCAATTGGTAGAGCACTGGTCTCCAAAACCAGCGGTTGGGGGTTCAAGTCCCTCCGGCCCTGCTACACACTCCTTCATCAGGACGTGTGCGCAGCGCATGTACGTACAGCAATGCACCGCCGTGCGGCTCAGACCGGGCGCGGCACGGCCACGACCCGGGAACAGGTGAGGACGAATGGCGGATGCCGTGGGCTCCATCGACACGCCTGATGCCCAGGACGAGTTGCCTGAGGCGCAGAAGAAGTCCCGCAAGGGCGGCAAGCGCGCCAAGAAGGGCCCGCTGAAGCGTCTCGCGCTCTTCTATCGCCAGATCGTCGCCGAGCTCCGCAAGGTCGTATGGCCCACGCGGAGTCAGCTGACGACGTACACGACCGTGGTGATCGTCTTCGTCGTCATCATGATCGGCCTGGTGACCGTGATTGACTATGGACTCAGCCACGCCGCCAAGTACGTTTTTGGCTGAGCCTAGTGCGAAGGGCGCCGAGGTATCCGGCGCCCCTTTCGCATGTTCCACCCCTATGTATCCAGGAAGAAGCAGCCACCGTGTCTGACCAGAACCTGAACGACGCCATCGAGCCGGACGAGTCCGTGGACGACGAGCTCGACATCGTCGAGGGCGCGGACGAGGTGGACGAGTTCGAGGCTGCCGAGGCCGAAGCGGGCGAACCCGCGGAGGAAGCCGCACTCCACGTCGAGGACGAGGAAGCCGACGAGGCCGTCGAGGATGAGGACGTCGTCGACGACGCCGAGGCTGAGGTTGAGGCCGACGCCGAGGAAGAAGCGCCGGCCGAGCCCGTCGACCCCGTTGTCGCCCTGCGCGAGGAGCTGCGCACCCTCCCCGGCGAGTGGTACGTCATCCACACGTACGCCGGCTACGAGAACCGCGTGAAGACCAACCTGGAGCAGCGCGCCGTCTCGCTGAACGTCGAGGACTACATCTTCGCGGCCGAGGTGCCGCAGGAAGAGGTCGTCCAGATCAAGAACGGCGACCGCAAGACCATCCGTCAGAACAAGCTCCCCGGCTACGTGCTGGTGCGCATGGACCTGACGAACGAGTCCTGGGGCGTCGTCCGCAACACTCCCGGCGTCACCGGCTTCGTGGGCAACGCGTACGACCCGTACCCGCTGACCCTGGACGAGATCGTCAAGATGCTCGCTCCGGAGGCCGAGGAGAAGGCCGCGCGTGAGGCCGCCGAGGCCGAGGGCAAGCCGGCTCCGGCCCGCAAGGTCGAGGTCCAGGTGCTCGACTTCGAGGTGGGCGACTCGGTCACCGTCACCGACGGTCCGTTCGCCACGCTCCAGGCCACGATCAACGAGATCAACGCCGACTCGAAGAAGGTCAAGGGCCTTGTCGAGATCTTCGGTCGCGAGACCCCGGTCGAGCTGAGCTTCGACCAGATCCAGAAGAACTAGCCTTCTCTGGAGCACAAGCCTCCGATCAGGTCAGACCACGCTCTCACTGAGGGCACCTCCCGCTCGCGGGGGACGGTCTGACCTGCTCGGTTTTTGGCCGCGCACAGATACCCGTTATCGTTGTGCGGTATGCCTCCATTCGCATCTTCATCACGGATGGGGCAGCCGTCCGGGGAGACTCGGACGTAGGAAGGCGAAAACGAAAGAGGACCCGGAATGCCTCCCAAGAAGAAGAAGGTCACGGGGCTCATCAAGCTCCAGATCAACGCTGGTGCGGCTAACCCCGCCCCGCCGGTCGGCCCCGCGCTCGGCCAGCACGGCGTCAACATCATGGAGTTCTGCAAGGCCTACAACGCCGCGACCGAGTCGCAGCGTGGCTGGGTGATCCCGGTGGAGATCACGGTCTACGAGGACCGCTCCTTCACCTTCATCACCAAGACGCCGCCGGCCGCGAAGATGATCCTCAAGGCCGCTGGTGTCGAGAAGGGCTCGGGCGAGCCGCACAAGACCAAGGTCGCCAAGATCACCGAGGCGCAGGTCCGTGAGATCGCCACGACCAAGCTTCCCGACCTGAACGCCAACGACCTGGACGCCGCGTCGAAGATCATCGCCGGCACCGCCCGTTCCATGGGCATCACGGTCGAGGGCTGATCCCCAGCCCCGTAGCACCTTCGTAGCACCGTGGGAGGGCCTGCTCGGCCCGTACCACGACTCCTCAGAACACATCAGGAGCAGTAGTGAGCAAGCGCAGCAAGTCCCTCCGCGCTGCGGACGCCAAGGTCGACCGGGAGAAGCTCTACGCCCCGCTCGAGGCCGTCCGTCTCGCCAAGGAGACCTCCACCAGCAAGTACGACGGCACCGTCGAGGTCGCCTTCCGCCTGGGTGTCGACCCGCGCAAGGCCGACCAGATGGTCCGTGGCACCGTGAACCTGCCGCACGGCACCGGCAAGACCGCCCGGGTCCTGGTCTTCGCGACCGGTGACCGTGCTGCGGCCGCGGAGGCCGCGGGCGCCGACATCGTCGGCTCCGACGAACTGATCGACGAGGTCGCGAAGGGCCGTCTGGACTTCGACGCCGTCGTCGCCACCCCGGACCTCATGGGCAAGGTCGGCCGCCTCGGCCGTGTGCTCGGTCCGCGTGGTCTGATGCCGAACCCGAAGACCGGCACGGTCACCCCCGACGTGGCCAAGGCCGTCACGGAGATCAAGGGCGGCAAGATCGAGTTCCGCGTCGACAAGCACTCGAACCTGCACTTCATCATCGGCAAGGTGTCCTTCGACGACACGAAGCTGGTGGAGAACTACGGCGCGGCCCTGGAGGAGATCCTCCGTCTGAAGCCGTCCGCCGCCAAGGGTCGTTACATCAAGAAGGCCGCGATCAGCTCCACGATCGGCCCCGGCATCCTGGTGGACCCGAACCGCACCCGCAACCTTCTCGTCGAGGAGGACCCGGCCGCGGTCTGAGCCCCACAGCTCACCCTCAGTCGGTGACGAGCCCCGCAACCTTTCGAGGTGCGGGGCTCGTCCCTTTTGCCGTACGTCTCTTTTTCGTACGACTGTCAGTGCTGTGCGTTAGCGTTCAGTGACAGGAATCCATGGGGGTGGGACGAATGAAGTGCACGACCCTGCGCCGTGCGGGCCTCTCGGTCGCCGCGGCGGCCCTGCTGACGGGCGTGACGGCCTGTAGCGGTGGCTCCAACGGTTCCAGCGGTTCCGACGGTTTCGGCGGCTCCGAGAAGAGCGGGGACAGCAGTCCCCGGCTCAGCCCCGTCGCGGCCCTGCGCACCGCCGAGAAGTCGACCGACGGCGCCGACTCCGCGAAGGTCGAGTCGACCACGACCATGGGCTCGGTGATGTCGATGACCGCCGACGGCGCCCTCGGCTGGGGGGACGGGCTCACCGGCACCCTCACCATCACGTACACCGGCGGGACCATGGCCGACACCATGCGCCAGATGGGCACCACGTCGATGGAGGCCCGCTACCTGCCCGACGCCTACTACGCCAGGATGGGCGACACCTTCGCCGAGCAGGCCGGCGGCAAGCACTGGATCAGATACGCGTACGACGACCTGGAGAGCCTCGGCGGCAGCTCCGGCGCGTATCTGAAGGACCAGATGCAGAACACCACCCCGAACCAGTCGGTGAAGCTGCTGCTGGCCTCCGGGGACGTGCGGGAGGTCGGCGAGGAGAAGGTGCGGGGACAGCGAACCAGGCACTACTCGGGGACGGTCGAGGTGGCGGACCTCGCCGAGAAGAACTCCAACCTCAGCCAGAGCCAGCTCGACGACCTGAGGAAGACGCTGGAGCAGGCCGGCGTCACCACCGAGACGGTCGACATCTGGGTCGACGACCGGGATCTGCTGGTCAAGAAGGTCGAGAAGGGCGAGACCACGGCAGGCGCCTACAACCAGACCGCGTACTACACCGACTACGGCACCGAGGTCTCCGCCGAGGTGCCTCCGGCGAGCGACACCGCGGACTTCTCCGAGCTGGTGAAGCAGCAGGGGGCGGGTACCGGCTCGTAATTCACGGGACCTCCGCCGAGCCCCTGGGATACCTTCGCGGTCTTGCTGTGAATCGACCGTGTGTTCGCTGTATCGGGTTCTGGGGGAAGTTGGATGAGGTTTTCCGTGGGTGTCCTCGGGCTGTCCGCGCTGCTCGTCGCCGGGTGTGCGGCGGCGGGCGGCACGGAGGGCGGGGGCGGCTCCGCCGCCGAGGCCGCCGTCACCCGGGCCGCGGAGAAGGCGGAGCAGGCCGTGTCCCTGCGCTACCGCATGACCGGCCGGACGCCGGAGGAGGGCCGTATCAAGGCCGAGGCCGCGATCGGCACCGCGCCGCCGGTCATGAGCCTGAAGTCCACCGTGCTCACCGGGCCCGAGCAGGGCACGGGTGAGTTCCGGCTGGTCGGCGGGGTGCTGTACGTGGGCTCCGACGAAGCCGGCGAGGACGGCAAGCACTGGATCAAGTTCGGGGCGCCGGGCAGCTCCGACACCCCCAGCGGGATCAAGGTCGACACCGGCACGATGGTCGACCGGGTCCGGGACAACCCCTCCCACGAGGGCGGCTTCCTCGCCGCGGCCGACGACCTGAAGAAGGTCGGCTCCGAGACCGTCGACGGCGTCGGCACCACCCACTACACGGGCACGGCCACCGTCGACGACATCCGCGCCTCCTACGAGGACGAGGACAAGAGCGTCCGGCAGCGGACCGAGAGGAGCCTCGCCCAGTACGAGAAGCAGGGTGTCGACGAACTCACCATGGACCTGTGGGTGGACGCCGAGGACCGCACGCGGCAGCTGCGGGTGCAGGGCTTCGGGCGGCACGGCGAGCTCGACCTGACCATCACGTTCCTCGACTTCGGCAAGCCCGTGACGGTGAAGGCGCCGCCCGCCTCGGACACCCTGGACATGGCCGAGGAGCTGAAGAAGGCCCGGGACTGAGGTCCGCACCGGCCCCGTACGGGCGGATTTGCTTGACGGCGCCCCGTTCACGTACTCTCCTCGAGAAGCCAAAGACCGCTGGTCGTTGCCGTGCTCTCGCAAGAGGGGGCGGTGGCCGAAGGATCCGCTGCAATGCGGACGACCCGCGCAGGTGTCAGTGGATACGCTCCCGGACGGAAATCCTCCCACGGAATTCATTCGGTCGAGTTACGCCCCGTGCGCCTGCGCCGGGGCGTTTCGTTTGTCCCAGCCCCTTCTGAGCGGTCCTCATCACCCGGAAGGAGGCCGACGCTCTATGGCAAGGCCCGACAAGGCTGCCGCGGTAGCCGAGCTGACGGACGCGTTCCGCAGCTCGAACGCCGCCGTGCTGACCGAGTACCGGGGTCTCACCGTGGCGCAGCTCAAGACGCTGCGTCGTTCGCTCGGTGAGAACGCCCAGTACGCCGTGGTGAAGAACACGCTGACCAAGATTGCGGCCAACGAGGCCGGGATCACGACGCTCGACGACCTGTTCAATGGTCCGACGGCAGTCGCCTTCATCACCGGTGACCCGGTGGAGTCGGCGAAGGGTCTTCGTGACTTCGCCAAGGACAACCCGAACCTCGTCATCAAGGGCGGTGTCCTTGACGGCAAGGCGCTGTCCGCCGACGAGATCAAGAAGCTTGCGGACCTCGAGTCCCGCGAGGTTCTGCTCTCCAAGCTGGCGGGTGCCTTCAAGGGCAAGCAGACTCAGGCTGCGCAGCTCTTCCAGGCGCTTCCCTCGAAGTTCGTCCGCACCGTGGACGCCCTTCGCGCCAAGCAGGACGAGCAGGGCGGTGCCGAGTAACTCGGCTCGCACTTTGACCGCTGCCTGACGCAGCGGTCGACGCGGGCCGAACGTACGCCCGCCGACATGTACATCCGGCACCTGCCGAATTGAATGGAAGGATCGCCCACCATGGCGACGAAGCTGTCCCAGGAAGAGCTGCTCGAGCAGTTCGAGTCCCTCACCCTCATCGAGCTCTCCGAGTTCGTGAAGGCGTTCGAGGAGAAGTTCGACGTCACCGCCGCCGCGGCCGTCGCCGTTGCCGGTCCGGCCGGTCCGGCCGCCGCCGCCGAGGCTGTCGAGGAGCAGGACGAGTTCGACGTCGTCCTCACCGGCGCCGGCGAGAAGAAGATCCAGGTCATCAAGGTCGTGCGCGAGCTGACCTCCCTGGGTCTGAAGGAGGCCAAGGACCTCGTCGACGGCGCTCCGAAGCCCGTCCTCGAGAAGGTCGCCAAGGAGGCCGCCGAGAAGGCTGCCGAGTCCCTCAAGGCTGCCGGCGCCTCCGTCGAGGTCAAGTAACACCTCCCGGTCGGCGACGACCGGACGCGAAGGCTGAATCAGTCCCTCCGGGGCTGTAACGCTCACGCACCGAAGAGCGATCATCCATCTGGGTGGTCGCTCTTCGGCGTTCCTGGGAGCGCGGCCACGGTTGCCTCACACCCGCTTGACCGGGGGGTATGGTGATCTTCATTGTGTCTCCGGCGCCCGAGTTCGCGCAGGGGGGCCTTGACGAACCGCACGCAGCGCGCAATTCTCAGGACGCGTCGTCACAAGGATCCGAATCCGAGGCATGGATCGACGGCGGAGAGGGCAGTATCACCGTGCGTTGAGGACTAGCAGACCGAGGGCGTTGAGAACTACGAGGGTCTCGAAAAACCCGCACTGGACATCAGTGTGCCAAGTGGCTACACTGACCCTTTGCGCTGCCTGTTAGCTGTTCCCTGCCCGTCACCAGGGGCATGCCCTCACTTGAGCCCGGACGACCAGACAATCCCTCACCTGGGATTTCTGTCTCTGTGCCCAGGAGGGGAGCCGGTACGCGCGTAGTGAGTCCGAGCCCTCGGAAGGACCCCCTCTTGGCCGCCTCGCGCAACGCCTCGATCGCGAATACGAACAACGCCGCCAGCACCGCCCCGCTGCGCATCTCCTTTGCAAAGATCAGGGAGCCCCTCGAGGTTCCGAACCTTCTCGCGCTGCAGACCGAGAGCTTTGACTGGCTGCTCGGCAACGACGCATGGAAGGGTCGCGTCGAGGCCGCTCTGGAGTCCGGTCAGGACGTCCCCACCAAGTCCGGTCTGGAAGAGATCTTCGAGGAGATCTCCCCGATCGAGGACTTCTCCGGGTCGATGTCGCTGACCTTCCGCGACCACCGTTTCGAGCCTCCGAAGAACAGCATCGACGAGTGCAAGGACCGCGACTTCACGTACGCGGCCCCGCTCTTCGTGACGGCCGAGTTCACCAACAATGAGACCGGCGAGATCAAGTCCCAGACGGTCTTCATGGGCGACTTCCCGCTCATGACCAACAAGGGCACCTTCGTCATCAACGGCACCGAGCGTGTCGTGGTGTCGCAGCTGGTCCGTTCGCCGGGCGTCTACTTCGACTCCTCGATCGACAAGACGTCCGACAAGGACATCTTCTCCGCCAAGGTCATCCCCTCCCGGGGCGCCTGGCTGGAGCTCGAGATCGACAAGCGCGACATGGTCGGTGTGCGCATCGACCGCAAGCGCAAGCAGTCCGTCACCGTCCTTCTGAAGGCTCTCGGCTGGACCACCGAGCAGATCCTCGAGGAGTTCGGCGAGTACGAGTCCATGCGCGCCACCCTGGAGAAGGACCACACCCAGGGCCAGGACGACGCGCTGCTGGACATCTACCGCAAGCTGCGTCCGGGCGAGCCGCCCACGCGTGAGGCCGCGCAGACGCTGCTCGAGAACCTCTACTTCAACCCCAAGCGCTACGACCTGGCCAAGGTCGGCCGCTACAAGGTCAACAAGAAGCTCGGCGGCGAGGCCCCGCTCAACGCGGGTGTCCTGACCGTCGAGGATGTCATCGCGACCATCAAGTACCTGGTCAAGCTGCACGCCGGGGAGACCGAGACGGTCGGCGAGTCCGGTCGCTCGATCATGGTCGAGACCGACGACATCGACCACTTCGGCAACCGTCGTATCCGCAGCGTCGGCGAGCTCATCCAGAACCAGGTCCGTACGGGTCTGGCTCGTATGGAGCGCGTCGTGCGTGAGCGCATGACGACTCAGGACGTCGAGGCGATCACGCCGCAGACCCTGATCAACATCCGGCCGGTCGTCGCCTCCATCAAGGAGTTCTTCGGCACCAGCCAGCTGTCCCAGTTCATGGACCAGAACAACCCGCTGTCGGGTCTGACGCACAAGCGTCGTCTCAACGCCCTCGGCCCGGGTGGTCTCTCCCGTGAGCGGGCCGGCTTCGAGGTCCGTGACGTGCACCCGTCCCACTACGGACGCATGTGCCCGATCGAGACTCCCGAAGGCCCGAACATCGGTCTGATCGGTTCGCTCGCCTCCTACGGCCGCGTCAACGCGTTCGGTTTCGTGGAGACGCCGTACCGCCGGGTCACCGAGGGTGTCGTCACCGACGAGGTCGACTACCTCACGGCCGACGAAGAGGACCGGTTCGTCATCGCGCAGGCCAACGCCACGCTCGACGACGACCTGCGTTTCACCGAGAACCGCGTCCTGGTCCGCCGCCGTGGCGGAGAGGTCGACTACGTCCCCGGTGACGACGTGGACTACATGGACGTCTCGCCGCGCCAGATGGTGTCGGTCGCGACCGCCATGATCCCGTTCCTCGAGCACGACGACGCCAACCGTGCCCTCATGGGCGCGAACATGATGCGTCAGGCCGTGCCGCTCATCAAGAGCGAGGCCCCGCTCGTCGGCACCGGCATGGAGTACCGCTCCGCCGTCGACGCCGGCGACGTGGTCAGGGCCGAGAAGGACGGTGTGGTCCAGGAGGTCTCCGCGGACTACATCACCACGACCAACGACGACGGCACGTACATCACGTACCGCCTGGCCAAGTTCTCCCGCTCCAACCAGGGCACCTCGGTCAACCAGAAGGTCATCGTCAACGAGGGCGACCGGATCATCACCGGTCAGGTCCTCGCCGACGGCCCGGCCACCGAGAACGGCGAGATGGCCCTGGGCAAGAACCTGCTCGTGGCGTTCATGCCGTGGGAGGGTCACAACTACGAGGACGCGATCATCCTGTCGCAGCGCCTCGTGCAGGACGACGTCCTCTCCTCGATCCACATCGAGGAGCACGAGGTCGACGCCCGTGACACCAAGCTCGGCCCCGAGGAGATCACCCGGGACATCCCGAACGTCTCCGAGGAGGTCCTCGCCGACCTCGACGAGCGCGGCATCATCCGTATCGGTGCCGAGGTCGTCGCCGGTGACATCCTCGTCGGCAAGGTCACGCCCAAGGGTGAGACCGAGCTGACCCCGGAGGAGCGCCTGCTGCGCGCGATCTTCGGTGAGAAGGCCCGTGAGGTCCGTGACACCTCGCTGAAGGTGCCGCACGGCGAGATCGGCAAGGTCATCGGCGTCCGCGTCTTCGACCGTGAGGAAGGCGACGAGCTGCCGCCGGGCGTGAACCAGCTGGTTCGGGTCTACGTGGCGCAGAAGCGCAAGATCACGGACGGTGACAAGCTCGCCGGCCGGCACGGCAACAAGGGTGTCATCTCCAAGATCCTGCCCATCGAGGACATGCCGTTCCTCGAGGACGGGACCCCGGTCGACATCATCCTCAACCCGCTGGGTGTGCCGTCCCGAATGAACCCGGGACAGGTGCTGGAGATCCACCTCGGCTGGCTCGCCAGCCGCGGCTGGGACGTCTCCGGTCTCGGCGAGGACTGGGCCAAGCGCCTGCAGGCCATCGGTGCCGACCAGGTCTCCCCGGGTACCAACGTCGCCACCCCCGTCTTCGACGGTGCGCGTGAGGACGAGCTCGCGGGTCTGCTGAACCACACCATCCCGAACCGTGACGGCGAGCGCATGGTGCTCCCGACCGGTAAGGCCAGGATGTTCGACGGCCGCTCCGGCGAGCCGTTCCCGGAGCCGATCTCGGTCGGCTACATGTACATCCTGAAGCTGCACCACCTGGTCGACGACAAGCTGCACGCCCGCTCGACCGGTCCGTACTCGATGATCACCCAGCAGCCGCTGGGTGGTAAGGCGCAGTTCGGCGGTCAGCGCTTCGGTGAGATGGAGGTGTGGGCGCTGGAGGCTTATGGCGCCGCGTACGCCCTCCAGGAGCTGCTGACGATCAAGTCCGACGACGTCACCGGCCGCGTGAAGGTCTACGAGGCCATCGTCAAGGGCGAGAACATCCCCGAGCCCGGCATCCCCGAGTCCTTCAAGGTGCTCATCAAGGAGATGCAGTCTCTCTGCCTGAACGTGGAGGTGCTGTCCAGTGACGGTATGTCCATCGAGATGCGTGACACCGACGAGGATGTCTTCCGCGCAGCGGAGGAGCTCGGCATCGACCTGTCCCGGCGTGAGCCGAGCAGCGTCGAAGAGGTCTGACGGGAGTTCGGCAGGGCTCACGACGTTGAGCCCTGCCGGCCCCAGGACCCCCGTATCAGACCCCAAGACTTACAACCCTGAGAGGGATTGACGCATAGTGCTCGACGTCAACTTCTTCGACGAGCTCCGGATCGGTCTGGCTACCGCTGACGACATCCGTCAGTGGAGCCACGGCGAGGTCAAGAAGCCCGAGACGATCAACTACCGCACGCTCAAGCCCGAAAAGGACGGACTCTTCTGCGAGAAGATCTTCGGTCCGACCCGGGACTGGGAGTGCTACTGCGGCAAGTACAAGCGTGTCCGCTTCAAGGGCATCATCTGTGAGCGCTGCGGCGTCGAGGTGACCCGCGCCAAGGTGCGTCGTGAGCGGATGGGCCACATCGAACTGGCCGCGCCCGTCACGCACATCTGGTACTTCAAGGGTGTCCCGAGCCGTCTGGGCTACCTGCTCGACCTGGCTCCCAAGGACCTCGAGAAGGTCATCTACTTCGCGGCGTACATGATCACGTACGTCGACGACGAGCGCCGTACCCGTGACCTGCCCTCGCTGGAGGCGCACGTCTCCGTCGAGCGTCAGCAGATCGAGAACCGTCGCGACTCCGACCTCGAGGCCCGCGCCAAGAAGCTCGAGACCGACCTGGCCGAGCTCGAGGCCGAGGGCGCCAAGGCCGACGTGCGCCGCAAGGTGCGCGAAGGCGCCGAGCGCGAGATGAAGCAGCTCCGTGACCGCGCCCAGCGCGAGATCGACCGCCTCGACGAGGTGTGGGCCCGCTTCAAGAACCTCAAGGTCCAGGACCTCGAGGGCGACGAGCTGCTCTACCGCGAGCTGCGTGACCGCTTCGGCACGTACTTCGACGGTTCGATGGGTGCCGCGGCGCTGCAGAAGCGCCTGGAGTCCTTCGACCTCGACGAGGAGGCCGAGCGTCTCCGCGAGATCATCCGTACCGGCAAGGGCCAGAAGAAGACCCGTGCGCTCAAGCGCCTCAAGGTCGTCTCCGCGTTCCTGCAGACCAGCAACAGCCCCAAGGGCATGGTGCTGGACTGCGTGCCGGTCATCCCGCCGGACCTTCGCCCGATGGTGCAGCTGGACGGTGGCCGCTTCGCGACCTCCGACCTGAACGACCTGTACCGCCGTGTGATCAACCGGAACAACCGCCTGAAGCGCCTTCTCGACCTCGGTGCGCCCGAGATCATCGTGAACAACGAGAAGCGCATGCTCCAGGAGGCCGTCGACGCGCTGTTCGACAACGGCCGTCGTGGTCGTCCGGTCACCGGTCCCGGTAACCGCCCGCTGAAGTCCCTCAGCGACATGCTGAAGGGCAAGCAGGGTCGATTCCGTCAGAACCTCCTCGGCAAGCGCGTGGACTACTCCGCGCGTTCCGTGATCGTCGTCGGTCCGCAGCTGAAGCTGCACCAGTGCGGCCTGCCGAAGGCGATGGCGCTGGAGCTCTTCAAGCCGTTCGTGATGAAGCGCCTGGTCGACCTGAACCACGCGCAGAACATCAAGAGCGCCAAGCGCATGGTGGAGCGCGGCCGCACGGTCGTGTACGACGTCCTCGAAGAGGTCATCGCCGAGCACCCGGTTCTGCTGAACCGTGCGCCCACCCTGCACCGCCTCGGCATCCAGGCCTTCGAGCCGCAGCTGGTCGAGGGCAAGGCCATCCAGATCCACCCGCTCGTCTGCACCGCGTTCAACGCGGACTTCGACGGTGACCAGATGGCCGTCCACCTGCCGCTCTCCGCGGAGGCGCAGGCCGAGGCCCGCATCCTGATGCTGTCCTCGAACAACATCCTGAAGCCCGCCGACGGCCGTCCGGTGACGATGCCGACCCAGGACATGGTCCTCGGTCTGTTCTTCCTCACCACCGACGGTGAACTGCGTGACGTCAAGGGCGAGGGCCGCGCGTTCGGCTCCACGGCCGAGGCGACCATGGCGTTCGACAACGGCGAGCTCGCGCTGCAGTCGGCGATCGACATCCGCTTCCCGGTGGGCACCATCCCGCCGCGCGGCTGGACCCCGCCGGCCCGCGAAGAGGGCGAGCCGGAGTGGCAGCAGGGGGACACCTTCCGCCTGCGCACCACCCTGGGCCGCGCGCTCTTCAACGAGCTGCTGCCCGAGGACTACCCGTTCGTCGACTACTCGGTGGGCAAGAAGCAGCTCGGCGAGATCGTCAACGACCTCGCTGAGCGCTACCCCAAGGTCATCGTGGCGGCGACGCTCGACAACCTGAAGGCGGCCGGCTTCTACTGGGGCACCCGCTCCGGTGTCACCGTGGCCATCTCCGACGTCGTCGTGCCCGAGGCCAAGAAGGCCATCGTCAAGGGCTACGAGGAGCTGGACGAGAAGGTCCAGAAGCAGTACGAGCGCGGTCTGATCACCAAGGAAGAGCGCACGCAGGAGCTCATCGCGATCTGGACCAAGGCGACCAACGAGGTCGCCGAGGCGATGAACGCGAACTTCCCCAAGACGAACCCCATCTTCATGATGGTTGACTCGGGTGCCCGAGGAAACATGATGCAGATGCGGCAGATCGCCGGTATGCGTGGTCTGGTGTCGAACGCGAAGAACGAGACCATCCCGCGTCCGATCAAGGCCTCGTTCCGTGAGGGCCTGTCCGTCCTCGAGTACTTCATCTCGACGCACGGTGCCCGTAAGGGTCTGGCCGACACCGCCCTGCGTACCGCCGACTCGGGTTACCTGACCCGTCGTCTGGTGGACGTCTCGCAGGACGTCATCATCCGCGAGGAGGACTGCGGCACCGAGCGCGGTCTGAAGCTGCGGATCGCCTCGCACGACGAGGCCGGCGTGCTGCGCAAGGCCGAGGACGTCGAGACCAGCGTCTACGCCCGCATGCTCGCCGAGGACGTCGTCATCGACGGCAAGGTGATCGCGCCGGCCAACGTGGACCTGGGCGACGTGCTCATCGACCAGCTCGTGCGTCACGGTGTCGAGGAGGTCAAGACCCGTTCGATCCTGACCTGTGAGTCCCAGGTCGGCACCTGCGCCATGTGCTACGGCCGCTCGCTGGCCACCGGCAAGCTGGTCGACATCGGTGAAGCGGTCGGCATCATCGCCGCCCAGTCCATCGGTGAGCCCGGTACCCAGCTGACGATGCGTACCTTCCACACCGGTGGTGTGGCCGGTGACGACATCACCCAGGGTCTGCCGCGTGTCGTCGAGCTCTTCGAGGCCCGTACCCCGAAGGGTGTCGCCCCGATCTCCGAGGCCCAGGGCCGCGTGCGGATCGAGGAGACCGAGAAGACCAAGAAGATCGTCATCACGCCGGACGACGGCAGCGACGAGACGGCGTTCCCGATCTCGAAGCGTGCCCGTCTTCTGGTCAGCGAGGGCGAGCACGTCGAGGTGGGCCAGAAGCTCACCGTGGGTGCCACCAACCCGCACGACGTGCTGCGCATCCTGGGTCAGCGTGCCGTCCAGGTCCACCTGGTCGGCGAGGTCCAGAAGGTCTACAACTCGCAGGGTGTGTCGATCCACGACAAGCACATCGAGATCATCATCCGGCAGATGCTGCGCCGGGTGACGATCATCGAGTCCGGCGACGCCGAGCTGCTGCCCGGCGAGCTCGTCGAGCGCTCGAAGTTCGAGGTCGAGAACCGTCGTGTGGTGCAGGAGGGCGGTCACCCGGCCTCCGGTCGTCCGCAGCTCATGGGTATCACCAAGGCCTCGCTGGCCACGGAGTCCTGGCTGTCGGCGGCGTCCTTCCAGGAGACGACCAGGGTGCTGACGGACGCGGCGATCAACGCCAAGTCCGACTCCCTGATCGGCCTCAAGGAGAACGTCATCATCGGTAAGCTCATCCCGGCCGGTACGGGTCTGTCCCGCTACCGCAACATCCGGGTCGAGCCGACCGAGGAGGCCAAGGCCGCGATGTACTCGGCCGTCGGCTACGACGACATCGACTACTCGCCGTTCGGCACGGGCTCCGGCCAGGCCGTTCCGCTGGAGGACTACGACTACGGTCCGTACAACCAGTAAGGCGTACGTCTGAAGTACTGAAGGGCGGTCACCCCGTTGCGCACGGGGTGGCCGCCCTTCGGCATGTGCGGGGATCCGGTCTAGCGGCCGGTCGTCTCCCAGGCGGTGACGGCGACCGTCGCCAGGGCGGCCAGGGCGCCGATGCTGGCGAGCGGCCAGCGGGAGCGTTCCAGGGCGTCGAGGCGCTGTTCGTGGTCGGCGATCTGTTTGTCGGTCTGGTCGCTGCGCTGGACCAGCAGGGCGAGCGAGCCGTCGACACGGGCGAAGCCGGCCTCGACGGTGCCGCGCAGCCGCTCCAGTTCCAGGGCCACGGCGGCCGGGTCGGAGAAGGGTTCGTTCACGCGTCGCTCGATTCGCTGGGCTTTCCGCCGGCCGGGGTGTCCGTGCGCAGCCATGTGGGCAGCAGGGCCTGCACGGCGGGCAGGGCCATGGCCCTGGTCACACCGGCGGCGGCGGTGAGAGCTGCGGCGACCCAGGGCAGGGTGCCCGGGAGGCCGGCGGTGTCGACGGCCGTGGGCAGCAGGACGCACAGGCCGACAGCGGTCTGGAGAACGGTACGGAGGGTGCGCTTGGCGGCCTCTGACATCGGGATCCTCGATTCTCAGGAGCTGTACGGGACCTTCAGGGCCGCCCAGGACTTGGCGCCCGGCCAGCCGTCGGCGGAGGAGCCGGTGTAGCCGAGCTTGCGCTGCCACTTGGCGTAGGAGAGACGGTCGGCCTCGGTCCACTGCGGGCCGGGGCCGGAGGTGTAGGCGGAGCAGCCGACGGCGACCAGGCGCTTGCCCAGCGCGGTGACGATCGCCGACTTCGGGTTCTTCCGGAACCAGGCGGCGCCCGGGAAGGGCTGGTACTGCGGCGTGCCGGTGCCGGTGCCGGTGCCGGTGCCGGGGCTCGGGGTGGTCTGCTTGCCCAGCCGGGTCGCGACCCTGGCGCGGAAGTCGGCCATGGTGAAGCCACGCGGGTCGATCTTCGTGCTGGTCCACTCCTTGTGGCCGATCACGGAGGCGGCGGACCAGCCGTGGGCCCGGCACAGCGCGGCGGAGGCGCGGACCATGGCGTCCAGCTGGACCGCCGGCCAGGGGTCCTTGCCGTCGCCGAGGTTGACGCACTCGAAGCCGTAGAAGTGGACGTTGCCGTCCGTGTCGTTCTCGTTCGGCGCGGGCAGCGCCTTCTCGGCGATGACGGCCTTCAGGACGTCGCCGTCGCCGCTCCCCGCGTGATTGGCGCGGCCGTTGCCGACCAGGTGGACCGTGCCGTCCTTGGCGATCACTCCGTGGCAGAGGGGGCCGGGCAGGGCCGAGTGGCCGTTGAAGCAGAGGCTCACGCTGTCGCTGGTGCCGGAGGTGACGGTGTGGTGGACGATCACGCCATTGACCGGACCCCAACTTCCCTTCTGGTTGCGGTTGTTGGTGCGCCAGCCGGAGTGCTCGACGACGGTGACGCCCTCGGCCCGCAGTGCGGACACGAGGGCGTCGGCGGAGAGGGGATTGGCCATGGTGGTGCCTCCCTGGGGAGTGTGCGGGCATGAGAAAACCCCGGCCGGCGGGGGAGCGGCTCGGGGCGGCGGGGGTGGTTCTGCTGTCGGTGCGGTGGCCTCAGACCATGGCGGGGTCACCGTCGGTGCTGGTGCTGGTGCTGGTGCTGGTGGCGGTGTCTGTTTCGGCGGAGGCTTTGGTGGAGGTCTCGGCGGTGGTCCCGGCCGTGGTCTCGGGATCGGACTCCGTGTCCGGGGCCGGTTCGGTCCCGGGGTCCGGGGTGGTGCCGTCGCCGTCCCCGGCGCCGTCGTCCGGCTGCCAGCGGGCGCACAGGGCGACGTAGGCCGCCGAGTTGGTCTCGAAGTCGGTCAGGGCCGCGGCGACCGCTCGCTGGACGGCCGTCGGGTCGGGGGCGACCGGGTCGGCGCCGACGGGCATGATCGTGATGCGGCCGGTGCCGCGCAGGACCGCGCCGTACTCACCGGTCTCGGTGAACTGGGCGGTGACGTTGACCGGCGAGTAGGCGCCGCTGATCGAGTCGGGGCCGATGACCGAGCTGAGGCTGGTGTCGGAGACGTTGACGTGGATCGTGTGGCCGCTCTCGGTGAGGGTGGCCCGGCCCGCGTAGTCGATCGCGAGGCCCCAGGGCTGGGTGGGGTCGATGTCCATGGACGTGCTGCCTTCCTGTGGTGTCCGGGTCAGCTCTGGCGGCCGTGCATGAGGACCGGGGTGGCGTAGACGGTGCCGGAGGCGCTGGTGACGATGGCCTGGATCTCCACCTTGAGCGTGGTCGTGTACACGGACGAGAAAGTGGTGCTGATCAGGTCCGTGTAGTCGAACTCGGTGCCCGCGGCGACCGTGGGGCCCCACTGGGCGCTGTTCACCAGCACCCGGACCTGGCCGGCCGCGCCGGAACCGGCCGCGGTGCTCAGCCGCAGCCGCATCTTCGGCTGCCAGACCGGGTTGTACGACATCGCGATCGTCACCCAGGACGTCGAGGCGGTCTGCGGCCAGCGCGTCTGCGCCGAGTCCTGCGGGGGCAGCATGGCCAGCCAGGGCCGGGCCAGGCCGCCGCTGTTGACGTCGTCGGAGAAGATCTCCCGGTTGCCGCTGTCGTAGATCCGCAGTGGCTGAAGCGAGTTGGCGCTGCCGTCCCCGTTGAACAGGGTCATGGCGAGGCTGCCGGTCTGGCGGTGGATCTCCAGGCCGTACTCGGCGTCCTTCCACGAGCCGACCCGGAACATCGTGTCGGTGCTGCCGGGCCGCTGGACCAGGAGGGTGCCGCCGTCGGTGACCTTCAGGGTGCCGTCCTTGATCTCCACCTCGCCGCCGGTGATCGTGTTGAGGGCGGGGCGGGTGTTGACGGCGGTGGACAACTGCTGGATGCGGCGTTCCATCTGGGTGAGCCGGTCGATGATGTCTTCGGGGAGCTGGGGCATCAGGCGTCCTCCAGGTAGAGCTCGGCGGTGTCGGGGCGGCCGCGCTGGGCGGGGCTGACCTTGACGCCGATGATCCGGTAGCGGGCGTCCAGGCCCTCGGTCCACCACTCGTCGGTGATCCGGAGGCGGACGGTGCGGCCCAGCAGCGCGGACGGCACCAGGTCGTCGAGGCGGACGCTGATCTCGGGGATGACGACGGCGCCGGTGCCCTCGGCGAGTTCGGCGTTGGCCAGGGACCGCAGGATCGTCGTGCTCGCGATGTCGTTGTGGTCCGAGGCGAGGTCGATACGCGGATAGCCGACCTTGATCAGGTTCTCGCCGTCGGGGATGTCGGCGTCGGCGAAGAGCGGGCGGGACTCGACGGCCTGGTTGGTGTTGTCCGTGGCGCCGCGGGCCCGGGCGGTGGTCCCGCCGCGGGTGGCGTCGCGCGGGAAGGTGTACGACAGGATCGTGCCGGGCCGGTCCATCACCAGGTCGGTGCTGCCGGTGATGATCTTCGGGCTGCCCAGCCGGAGCCGGCGGACCCGGGTGCCGGTGACCGGGTCGCGGTAGACGGCGATGTAGTGCTCGAAACCGTTCTCCAGGGCGGCCAGGGCGTCGATCGCCTCCAGGTAGACGGTTTCGTCGCCGTCGCGGTACGACCCCGAGCGCTTCACCCCGGAGAGCTCGTCCCCGAAGGTGACGCCGATGTCGCCGCCGACGACGGTGGTGACATCGCCCTCTTCGCCCCTGCCTTCCGTCTTGCCGTCGCCGTTGTCGTCGTCGACCACCTCGACGAGCTCGCCGGTCTGGAGGTGCCGCCACAGCTTCCGCGCCACCGTCAGCTGGTCGTCGAGGCCTGAGAAGGTGAGGTCGGCCCGAATGCGGCGGCGGCCCGCGTACGACTCGAAGGTGGCCGCCTGGATGCCGAGGGTGAGCACGCCCCGGTCGTCGCTCTGCAGGGTGGACGTCCAGATGATGCCTCCCCACCACAGGTCGTTGCCGCGCTGGAGGTAGACCGAGGTGCGGCCCTCCTCGATGCGGCGGACGCGGGCGGCCATCTCCGCGTTGGGGACGGGGATGGTGCCGGAGAGGGATCCGGCCTTGCCGATGTAGTCGTCGACGGTGACGTCCCGCAGCGGCAGGATGTCGATGGTGTCGTCGGTGCGCAGATCGCAGAAGATCGCCCGGTACGGCGTGTTCGTGCCCGTCATGACGCGGCCTCGTAGGTGGCGGTGCCGCGGACGGCCAGACCGCTGGTCCAGGTCCATGGCGTCAGGGAGTCCACGGTGCCCCAGGTGGGGGTGACGATCGGGGTGGCGTCGGGCCGGCCCGAGGCGATGCCCAGCTCGAAGGTGTCGGTCGTGCCGAGGTAGATCCGGCAGACGGCGCGCGCGGCGTTGGAGGCGCCCACTTCGGCCCAGCCGAGAATCTGTTGGACGGTGGACGCGGGCGTCGGCAGCGCGAACCGCCAGTTGTCCGCGGTGGTGGGGCTGGTGCCGAAGTTGGTCGTGGTGCCGAACTGGATCGAGAAGTTGAGGTGCACGGTGGTGCCGAACTTCACGTACCGGCAGTTGAGGACGGCGTTGCCGTACGACGGGGTGGCGAGGCCGGAGCCGGTCGTCCAGGCCGGCGTCCAGCTCTGCCAGGTCGGCAGTGCCGGGTAGTCCGCCCAGGCGGTGCCGCTCCAGCGCTGGAGCTGACCGCCGAGGTCCCGGTACTGGCCGGGGTAGGCGCCGTTGGAGGTGTCCGTGGTCACCGGGAGGATGCCGCCGACGCCGACCGTGGTGGTGCGGCGGCCGACCAGTGCCGAGCCCCAGGCGATGCCGCCGGTGCCCGCGCTCGCCCTGGCCGGCACGGTGACCTCGTACAGCGGGAGCGACAGGCCGGGCGCCGCCGGTACCGTCGGGGTGGCGGCGGCGGTGCCCGGGACGATCTCGACGACGGCCTCGGTGCGGCCGAGGCCGTCGTAGGCGTCGTCGTAGATCCGCAGGACGAGCAGGTCGACGCGGTTGTACAGCGCGTCGCCGTCCGCGAACGTCACGGGCAGGTACTCGGTGAGGGCGACCGGGTAGGCGCCCCTGGCGTCGGTGCTCTGGAGCACGGCACGGCCGGGGGCGACCGTGGCGCTCATGCTGTTCGCCGTGCCGGTGAGCGTGAAGCCGGAGATGCGGGAGGCGCCGTCGGAGGAGCCCGGCAGGACACCGGAGCGGGTCGCGACGGGCGAGGTGGGGGTCAGGGCGCCGAGCGAGACGTGGCGGGTGTCCTCACGGGACTGGCCGTCGGGGGAGAGCCAGCCGGAGCGCAGGGGCATGGTCGACTCCTTTCGGGAGAACGGGCGGGAGCGGGACGGTGGTTCAGGCGATCGGGTCGACGCGCAGGAAGAGGGTGTCGAACGCGCAGGTGAAGCTCGCGCTGCTCGACCGGTGCATCGCGGTGACGGTGTAGGTCGAGCCGGCGGTGAGGGAGTTCAGTCGCAGCTGCGTCGACGTCGACTTGGCCACGGCGCCCGAACCGGAAGCGGCTCGCTCGTCGTCCGCCGCCCAGACCACCGTGGAGCCCAGCGTGACCTGCGGGGACATGTGCGCCTGCGCGGTCTCGCCGCCCGAGGACATCCGGGCGCCCAGGCCGATGATCACGGAGCCGGACGGCGGAGCGGTGAAGTTCAGCGTGAGCGCCGTGACGGCGGTGGAGGCCAGGGCGGCCGTGTACGTCGTCGAGGCGGTGGTCCCGGCGTCCAGCGACTGCACGAAGGCGGGCCCCGGAACGGCCGGCTGCCAGGCGCTGCCGTTCCAGCGCTGGAGCTGGCCGAGCGAGGAGTCGCGGTACTGGCCGACGTAGCCGCCGGTGGTCAGCACCCCGGCCGGGACGAGTCCGCCGACGCCCTTGGGGTAGGGCACCCAGGCGGTGGAACTCCAGCGCTGGAGCGTGTCGTTGACGTCCCGGTAGTGGCCGGGGTAGCCGCCGGGCGCGGTGTCGTCGGAGCGGGTCGGCAGGATGCCGCCGAGCGGGACGGTGGTGGGGCGCAGATCGACGCGGGCGCTGTCCCAGTCGATGCCGCCGCTGCCGGCGCCGGCGTTCTTGGCCACGGCGACGGTGAACAGGACGAGGGAGGCGTCCGGGGTGGCGGGGGCCACCGGGGTGGCGGCCGCGACGCCCTTGACGATCTCGACGGCGGCCTCGGTGCGGCCGGAGCCGTCGTATTCGTTGTCGTAGATCCGCAGGACGACGAGGTCGACGCGGCCGAACAGGGGGTCGCCGGCCTCGAAGGTCAGCGGGACCGGCTCGGTGACGGCGACCGGGTAGGCGCCGCGGGCGACGGACGTCTGGACGACGGCCCGGCCCACCCCGACGGTGGCGGTCATGCCGCCGGTGGTGCCGTTCAGCCAGAGTCCGGTGACCCGGTACAGGCCGTTCTCGGAGCCGGGCAGGACACCGGAGCGTCCCTTGATGTCGGTGACCGGGGTGACCGCCCCGATCTGGGTGACCCGGGTGTCCTCCCGGGTCTGGCCGTCGGGCGACAGCCAGGCGGAACGTACGGCCATGGTGGTTCCCTTCGTCAGGAGGCCGGTCAGGAGGCCGACTCGTAGGTGCCGTGGACGGAGAGGATGTCGTTGACGGCCCAGGCGAACGGGAGCGACTTGTCCCACGAACTGCCGCTGGTCTTGAGGGTGTCGCGCAGCGAGCGGACCACTCCGCCGTTGGCCACCGCGAGGAGTCCGCTGCCCTGGTACGTGAGGCCGGTGGTCTCGTCGAAGGCCTCCGCGTTCAGCACGCGTCCGTCCAGCTTCCAGGCGGTGGAGACCGGTGCGGCCGGCAGCGAGAAGGTCCAGTCGCCGTTGGCGTCCTGGGCGGACAGGTTGGTCGTCGAACCGATCTTGAGATAGATCCGGAAGGTGACGACGGTGCCCGTCTTCACATACGCCCCGGCCAGCGTGCCGTTGCCGAGGACGGGCGCCACGCCGGTCTCGCAGCGCCAGACCGGCGTGTAGTTCGTCCAGGTCGGGACCGGCTGGTACGTCACCCAGGCGGTGCCGTTCCAGCGCTGGAGCCCGGCCGGGCTGTCGCGGTACTGGCCGGTGTAGCTGGCCGTGGCGACCGCGCCGGAGGGGGCGATGCCGCCCAGGGCGCTGGGGTAGGACACCCAGGCCGAGCCGTCCCAGCGCTGGAGGGCGCCGCCGGAGTCGCGGTACTGGCCCGGGTAGGCGCCGTTGCCGGTGTCGCCGTAGACGGGCAGGATGCCGCCGACCGCGACGGTGGGCGTGCGCAGGTCGGTCACGTCGGTGCTCCAGTTGACCCCGCCCTTGCCGGCGCTGATGCCGGCCCGGACGGCGACCTGGTAGACCGGCAGCGCGATCTCCGGGAGCGCGGGCACGACGGGGGTGGCCGCCGGGGTCCCCCGGACGATCTCCACGGCGGCCTTGGTGAAGCCGGAGTCGTCGTACAGGTCGTCGTAGACGCGCAGGACGACGACGTCGATCCGGCCGTAGGAGGCGTCGCCGTCGGCGAAGGTGAGGGTGATCGGCTCGGCCAGCGTGACCGGGTAGGCGCCCTGGTTGCTGTCGGCCTGGACGACGGCCCGGCCCTCGTGGACGGTGGCGGTCATGGTGCCCGCGCCGCCCTCCAGCCAGAAGCCCGAGAGGCGGTACTGGCCGTCGTAGGAGCCTGGCAGGATGCCGGAGCGGACGTCCAGCGGGTTGGCCGGGGTGGTCGCGCCGAGCTGGGTGAGACGGGTGTCCTCGCGGGTCTGGCCGGTCTCGGCCACCCATGAGCTGCGCAGGTTCATCTGCTGGTCTCCTGTGGTCTTCGGAGGCGAACTCCGGGAGGAAATGGGTGAGGTGAGGATCCGTCAGGACGCGTCAGGACCTGAGCCATTCGGCGGCGAAGTTGGTGTAGTAGCCGGAGCCGCCGAGGGTGGTGATGGTCGAGCCGGAGTTCTGGAGTCCGTAGAGCGCGAGCTTGTCGCCGGCGGCGCCCCTGATCAGGGCGGTGCCGCCGACCGAGGTCGCGCCGGGGCCGGCGCCGATCAGCCAGGTGGCGCGCGCGACGCCGCCGCCGTTGAGGTAGACGCGGGCGCCGCGCGAGCCCGAGGTGGACTCCGTGTACCAGGTGACGTTGGCCGACACCCGCCACCAGCCGGCCCTCGGCACCGTGTAGGTGTTGGACCCCGACCAGCCGGCCGCGTCGTCCACGTCGGTGCTCTGCAGGCTCATCTGCGTCCACGTGTTGTGGGCCACGGACTGCGCGGCGGACTGCGAGACGCTGAGCAGCACGGTCGTGCGGCCCTCCGCGTAGGTCCAGGCCGAGCCGTTCCAGCGCTGGAGCAGACCGGCGGAGTCCTCGCGGTACTGGCCGGGGTAGCCGCCGGTGGCGACGGTGCCGGAGGGGGCGATGCCGCCGACGGACTTCGGGTACGCGACCCAGGCGCTGCCGTTCCACCGCTGGAGCGGACCGGTGGGATCCTCCTGGTACTGGCCGGCGTAGCTGCCCGCGGTCAGGGTGCCGGCCGGCGGGATCCCGCCGACGCCCTTGGGGTACGCGACCCAGGCGGCGCCGTCCCAGCGCTCCAGGACGCCGGCGTTGTCCCGGTACTGGCCGGCGTAGGCGCCGCCGAAGCCGGCGGCGGGGACGATGCCGCCCAGGGCCACCGTGGGATAGCGCAGGTCGGTGACGGCGGAGTCCCAGGCCAGTCCGCCGGAGCCGGCCGACGCGCCGGCGGGCACCAGGACCCGGTAGAGCGGCAGGGTGCTGCCGTCGGGGCCGACCGGCTGCTGGGGCGTGGCCGCGGGGGTGCCCTTGACCAGGCGCACGCGTGCCACGGTGTCCGCGGTGCCGTCGTAGGCGCTGTCCTGGACGACGAGTTCGACCAGGTCGATCCGCCGGTGCGTGGGGTCGCCGTCGTCGATCGTGAGGCTCTCGGGTTCGGTCACCGCCACGGGGTAGGCGCCCTGGCCGGTCCGGCCGCCCTGCACGAAGGCGCGGCCGGTGCCGATCGTGAACGTCATGCCCCCGGCGGCGCCGGTGAGCGCGAGGCCGCCGGGGACGATGCCGCCGCGGGCCTTGAGCGGGATGTTCTCCGCGACCAGGGCGTTCGGGGTGAGGAGTCCGGACAGGGTGACCCGGGTGTCCTCCCGGGTCTGGCCGGTCTCCGTGAGCCAGGCGGCTCGCACGGTCATGGGATCACCACTCCGCTTCTCGCCAGCGCACCGTCATCTGGGCGCCGGTGCTGTAGGTGTCGGGTCGGAAGGCCAGCTGGGCGCGGCCCGGGGCGAAGGCGAAGAGCTCCTCGGGGCTGCTGTCCGCGGCCGCGGTGTGCCGGCGGGAGGCGGTGCCGTTGAGGGTGACCGTGCCGGCGGCGGTGTCGACGACGAGCTCGTCGCCCGAGGCCAGCGCGATCTCGTAGCGCAGCCGCTGCGCCGACGTGCGGTCGGTCACCGTCGGGTTGGCGCACGGGCCGGTGAAGGTGATCACCGGGTGGGTGGGCGCGGAACCGCCGTTGTCGGCGTTGACGTCGCCGGTGGAGGCCGCCTGCCCCCAGTACAGCGGCCAGGTCAGCGGCCAGGTCAGACCGCTCTCCGGCTGCGGGGCGCCGGTGACGGCGGTCTGCTCGGTGACCGAGTAGCGCCGCGGGTCGGTGGCGTACCACTGCACGGACGCCCGGGAGACGCCCTGTGTCGTGTACGTCCGGTCGGCGGCCAGCACCCGCTGGCTGACCCGGGCCCTTACGGCCAGCGTCTCGCCGTGCAGCCGCACCGCCAGCCAGCGCTCCTGGTCGCCGAGCAGCAGGGCCTGGCGCAGGACGCGGGTGGCGGCGAGCGAGGAGGCGGTGTCGTCCTGTGCCGGGACGGTCCACACCGTGCCGCCGACCTTGCGCGGCTTGGCGTAGCGGGCACCCGGCCAGGCGCCGTGCGCGGTGGGGTGATCGGCGTCGGAGGAGTCGTACTCCGGCAGGTCCTCCCAGCCGCTGAGGCCGCCGCGGTCGATCTCGTAGGGGGTGCCGGGGCCCATCAGCAGTCCGGCCCACTGCATCTGCCCGTCGCGGGCGATGAGTGAGCCGGGGGCTACGTCGTCGGTGTATGCGGTTGTCGTGATCTCGGCCATGGGGGCCGTCACCTCACTCTCATGTGCGGGCGTGGGCGGAGGCGAGGAAGAGCAGGTCTTCCGCGGTGCCGCGGGCGCCCGTGCCCGCGCTCTCGTGGAACTCCTTCACTTGGTGGGGCGGTCGGGGGGTCGTCCGGTGGCGTCGAGCGAGCGCGCGCTGCCGGTCCAGGGCGGCCAGCGGCAGCACCCGGCCCGCCTGGCGGGAGGCGCCCGGGACGGCGATGCCGCCCTCGGCGAGCATCGGGACCTTGTCCAGGTGGATGCCGAACTTCTTGCCGAGGATCGAGAAGCTCAGGGAGTTGAGCCCGTCGATGACCCAGTTGGCGAAGGCGATGAGCCCGGTGATCGGCCCCTTGACCACGCCGGCGACGGTCTGCGCGCCGGTCGTCACGAACTTCCCCATCGCGCCCAGGGTGCTGGAGGCGGCCTCCTTGATCCGGGTGAACATCCGGGGGACGTCCTTGGTGATCCAGTCCAGCGCCGGCTTCACCGCGTCCTTGAACCCCCGCCAGATCGACGACACCCTGCCGCTGAGCGCGCGGGTGTCGCCGGTGGTGAGCGCCTTCAGCACGGCGAAGCCGGCACCGAGGAGCGCGCCGATGACGGTGAGCGCGGTCGTGATGACGGCCAGGTATCCGGTGACGTACGTGTTCACCGCGCTCGCGATGGCCTTGAGCAGCGGGGTCATGACGGTCAGGTATCCCTCGACGTACTTCAGGACGAGGGTGGCGAGCTGCTCCATCAGCCGTTGCCCCTTCTCGGAGTTCATCGCCAGGTCCAGCAGCCAGCCGGCGACCGGGAGGAGGAGGCCGGTGACGAACCCGATGGGGTTGGCGCGGGTGAGGGCGTTGACGATCAGCATCACGCCGGAGCCGATGGTCATGGCGGTGCCGAAGGCGCCCATGAGGTCGCCGAGCACACCGGAGGCCTCGATGAGCGCGCCGACGATGGCGAAGACACCGCCGAGGGCGGACTTGAGGGCGCCGAGGGGCTTACCGGCGCTTCTGCCCCTCGCGCCGGCCGACTTGATGCCGGAGGCGGCGGTGGTGGCGGTCCGGCCGGTCCTGGTGACCGAGCGGGCGGCTGTGTCGGCGTTGGCCTTGATCCCGCGTACGGTGCCGGCGGCCTCGGACACCGCGGTGTGGAGCCGGTCGACCCCGGTGGCGGCGCTCTTGATCCGGCCGGTGAGGGTACGCAGTGCCGTGCCGCTCTCCACCACCCGGGACCGGAAGGCGTTGACCGCCGACGCGAACCCGGCGAGCGGATCGGCCGGCACGCTCGCGGCACTCATCCGCGGGCCTTCGCCAGGAACATCAGCGCGTCGGCGGTCCGCTGCGGGCTGTTGCCCTCGGCCGCGTAGTAGTGCTCGATGTGCAGCGCGCCGCCCGCCCCGGCCGCCCCGGCGTACGCCGAGCCCTGGGCGGCGGCCCGCCGCAGCAGCCGGTCCAGCTTGCTCAGCGGCAGCACGGCCTCCGCCTCACCGGCCTCGGCGAGGATCGCCGGGACACCGCCGGAGCGAGGCATGACGACACCGCCGGTGGCCAGCATCGGGATCCTGGGCAGGCTGACGCCGAAGGTCTTGCCGCCGACGCCCGGGACCCAGCCCGGGATCGACACCTTGATGCCGTTGAGGGCGCCGATCGCGCGGTTGATGATGCCGATGACCGCGTTGATCGGGCCCTTCACCGCGCTCGTGATGCCGTCGAAGGCACGGCCGGCGATGCCCTTGAGGCCGCCCCAGATGCTGGACAGCTTGTCCTTGACGGCCTTGAAGGCGTTCGGGATCGCGGACTTGACCCAGTTCACGACCGGCGAGATGACGGCCTTGATGCCCTTCCACACGCTGGAGACGACCGTCTTGATCGCGTTCAGCGCGGTGGTGATGACCTTCTTCCAGATGGCGACGTAGGTCTTGATCACCGTGGCGACGGCCTTGACGACGGCCGAGATCGCCTTCTTGATGCCGTCCCAGACCGACTTGATGAGCTTGGCCGCGTTCTTCATGATCGGCCCGATGGCCTTCATGACGTTGCCGATCACGGACTTGATGACCTCGAAGGCCGTCTTCAGGACCTTCTGCATGGTCTTGGAGTTGGCCGCCATGTCGACGACCTTCTCGATCAGCGGCTGGAGCAGGCTCATGAGCATGCCGAAGAAGTTGCCCTTCATCGACTTGTTCATCTTGTCCTGGCCCTTGGCCGCCTTGCTCGCCCCCGACTCGTACTTGCCGAGGTTCTTCCCGGCGCTGGAGCCGGTCTTGCCGGCCTTGCCGAGCGACTTCTCGGCCTGGTCGGAGGCCGTCTTGAGGTCCTTCAGCTCTTTCTCGGAGTCCTGGGCGGCAGACTTGAGTGCCTTGAGCTGCGTGGCGCCCTTCTGTCCCGCGCTTCCGATCTCCTTGGCGGCGGTGGACGCCACCGAGGCCTTTGCCTTGAAGTCCTGGAGGGAACCGGACGCCTTCTTCAGTGAACTGACGAGGCTCATGCGTTGTCTCCTCGGTGTCGGTCAGCTCGCGGTCCCGGCCAGTTCGCGCATTTCCCTGTTGAGGCCATTGATCGAGCTGGCGAGTGTGTCGATGGCCTGGTGGTTCTTCGCCGCGCTCTCCAGCTTCTTGGCCGCGGAGGCCATCTGCTTCATGGCGCGGGGGGTGGCGAGGCCGCGGACCTTGTCCCGGTAGGTGCCGACCTGCGAGTTGAGGTGGCTCATCGCCTCCTTGACCTCGTTGATCTGCTCGACCGAGGGAAGGTTCGGCTGCCGGGCGTCCGGCTGCTGCTCCGCTTGGAGCCCCCAACGCCCGTCCTCGCCCCGGCCGAAGGACCTCGGCTCGCGATCGGCCTCCGGCCTCAGCGGGCCGAAGGAGCCGAACATCCGCTGCCGGCCCGTGACGGCGAGGGATATCTCCTTGACCTTCGCCAGGAGGCCGGCGACGAGGCCGACGGCGGCGGCAACGGCGGCGCCGGTCAGGACGATCTTGGTAATGAGGTCCTGGCCCTTCAAGATGGCGAGGAACTCCTTGACGGGGGAAATTTCTTTGACCATATCCCGCCATGACTGTGGTTCCTCTTCCTCTCCTTTACCCCCCTTTTCGATCGCCGTCTTGAGGTCTTGGATCGTCTTGTCGAAATGCGTGATCGTCACGGTGGACTTGGAATGACCGTCGAGTGTCGACTCGACGTCCGTGACCTTGTCGTACACCTCATCCGTGGTGTGCTGTCCCATGGGTTGACTCCTTCTCGGGGGTCGAGCACTTCCGGAGTACGCCTAATGACCCCAAAACAGGCCGGAGTTGGCGGTGTTATGGGGTGATTCCGTTCTTGTTCGGGTTACCTGCCTCCGGTAGCCTTCACCGGGGTCTTTCGGTTGAACGGGGGGTATATGCGGGTCTGGTACTTCTTCTTTTCGGTGGGTCTTTGGCTCATTGCGCTGCTTTGTTTCTTCGCTTGTTTCGCGCTCTTGGAGGGGTCGCGGTCCGACCCGAGCTACCGGCGGAAGCCCAAGCTCGCCGCGCTGTGGGCGGGGGTCGGTGCGGCGTGCGTGGCGTTCGGCATCTACCTGCTTTCGCTGTGATGCTCTGAGCTTTCGCCGCGGGTTTCGCCTCGATCTCTGCCTCGCTCCTGGAGGGCGGGGTTGCCGGCGCAGGCCGAAGCATGTCCCGGCGCCTACGGACGGCGCCCCGCGCGTCCCCGCCGCGCCTCGGTCAGGGCGTCCGACCACCCCGCCGCGTAGGCACGCGACTCCCGGGCGAGCAGTTCTTCGTACACCCGGTCGAGCACGGCCTCGCGGTCGGGGGCCGTGGTGCGCAGGAGGTGGGAGAGGCGGGTGTAGGTGTCGATCGGCTGCTTCGGGGAGTTGCTCGTGCCAGTCACCATGTCGGCCTGCTTTCCGGTCTGTCCGCTGGGCTGTGGTGCAGATGACGCTCCTGGGGTGTTCGAAGCGCCTGTTCGAACTAGTGTACGAGTAGTGCCCTGGTGTCGTTCCGTGTTTGCCGAGAACCCTCCGCGGTCCGCGGTCCGGACCTGCGGTGATGCGGGGTGCGCCGAAAGTCGTGCCAGGTTCGTGGAGTAGGATCCGGCCGTTCTCACGTCGGCGGGAAAGCGGTGAACGGCGGGGCTCCGTAAGCGAACTGAGGGTCCGCCAGGCGACGGAGGAACGGTGACGGGCGGCCGTCCTCACGCGGGGGGCGCGATGGGGCAGGGGATGAGGGCAGGGCCAGCGGGGTGGACGGTGACGCGAGCGACGCGCGGAATGATCATGTGATCGACTGGCTGGAACAGGCCTCCGATCTGCCACATCTCATCGCCCGCGTGTCCGAGCTCGTCCTGCGCCTGGGCTACGACCCGGACGAGCTCGTCGTCCTTCCCCGCGCCGAACTCGACCGACGGGAACTCGCCGCCTACAGCGCGGGCTGGGCCGACGTGGTCGCCGAGCAACTGCCCGCCGTCCGGCACGCCTACGAGGAACGGATCACCGCCGCCTACCTCCATGGCCAGGAGGACGCCCGCACCGGCCGCCGCCCGCGCCGGGCCCGCAGGACCGAGGGCGAGCGCGGCGAGGTCATCCAGCTGCCCTACCTCCAACTTCTGCGGCCCCCCTCGGAGGTGACGAGAGTGGAGGAGCGCGGCGAACGGGAACGGTCCGTGGCGGACGGGACGCCGGTACCGGCGCCCACCTCGGTACCGGTGTCCGACGCCAACGTTGTCCAGGAGGCACCCGACCGGGAGCAGGACGACCGGGGCGCCTCGGCAGGTTCCTCGGGCGAGATCCTGCTCTCCGCGCGAGAGGTGCGTGAGGGGCGCGAGAAGCGGTCGGTGTCGGAGCCGTCCACGTCGTCGAAGCGGCGGCCCGTCGTCCGGCGCAACGGGCGGCCCAGCGTGCCTCCGCTGGCCCGGTCGGGCGAGGCGGGGGCGGGCCGGGACAAGGGACGGCGGCCGGAGCCGGTGGAGCGGACCGGGCAGGAGGCGCCGGAACGGGCCGCCGCCCGAGCGGAGAAGCGCCGCCGCCTCTCCGACAAGGCCCGCGCCCTCGCCGAGGATCTGGAGGGCCGGGCCGGACGGCGCCGGGGCGAACAGCCCGGGGCACCGGGAGCCGGCTGAACCGGGCGCCCGCCACAGCGTCCGGCAGCGACGGGTCGCCGTGCCGGTCGGGCGAGAACGGTGCCGGTCAGGCGAGAACGGTGCCGGTCGGGCGAGAACCGTGCCGGTCGGGCGAGAACGGTGCCGGTCGGGCGAAGAAGGGTGCGGGGCAGGCGAAGAACCGTGCCGGTCGGGCGAAGAACCGTGCCGGTCGGGCGAGAACCGTGCCGGTCAGGCGAAGAACCGTGCCAGTTGGACGGCGGACGGTGACGCGTCGCCACGGTCGCCGGCTTGGTCTTCCGCCCGGTCGCCCGGCTGGACGCCTGGTGGGGCCTGCGCCCCGAACCCTCCGGGAGAGACCTCGTCCCCCTCCGACTCCTCCGCCGTGTAGCTCGGCCGCGGGACCGGCGCCGGAGGTTCCGGCTGGTCCCCCTCCTCGGAGTTGACGCACAGGAACATCCAGTTGGCGGCCGCCAGGTGGTCCACGGTGGCGGCCAGCAGATGGTCGGTCACGGACCAGTCGGCGGCCTCGCCGTGCAGCTCCCGGTTGAGCGCGCTGTCGCGCGGCAGATGCTTGATGAGCACCGCGAGCCGCCGCGCCGAGAGGTGGTCGCGGTGCCAGTCGAGCAGGTCGACGCTGTAGTAGCGGAGCAGGTCCGCCTCGAGGGCCTCGGCGTGTTCGTCGACGAACCCGACGAGGCTCAGCCTTCCCCCAGGCCGAGCCCGGTCTCCGAGCCGTAGGCCTCCAGGATGGCGGCGATGTCCTGCATGGTCACCTCGTACCGCTCGAAGCGGGCGAACTGCTGCTCGCCCATGAGCAGGCCGAGCAGCCCGTCCACGTCGTTGTCGTCGAGCTTGCGCAGCGCCTTCGCGGTGGCGCGGGTCAGCTCCGTGGGCAGGGTGAAGCTCTCGCCGTCGAGCTCGAACGACCAGGTGCGTCCGAGGGCTTCGAGGCGCTGGGCGCGGGCGGCGTTGACGTCGAAACGGGCCATGGTGATGGGTGCTCCTTGGGTCCGTGCAGCGTGATGAGAAGGGGAACGGGGCTCCGAGGTGGGGCAGGCGGGGAGCCCGCCCCACCCCGGTGCGTCAGGACGCGGCGTACGCGGCGTCCTTCATCACGAAGCTGGCCAGCGCCGAACCGTCGGCGGCGGCCATCGCCGTGTAGGTGATGCCGAGCTGGGCCGGCGACTTGCGGGCCAGCTTGATGTCGTCCGCCGCCGTGACCTGGCCGCGCGGGATGCCGAAGCGGTAGGTCACGGCGGTCCCGTCGCTCGCGCGGACGTCGGTGAACTCCAGGCCGAGGGCACGCACGTCGGCGTACGGACGGTCGGCGATCTCGTACTTGTAGACGCCCGTGGAGCCGGTGACGGCCTCGACCGCGCCGCCGCCCATGAAGAGCGGCAGCGTGTCCTCGTTGAACTGCATCAGCGAGAACTTCAGGGTCAGGTCGCGGTCCGAGTACACGAAGTGCACCGGGCTGACGGCCTGCCACACGTCGACCGGCTCCAGCTTGTCCTTCTTGCTGAAGGTGACGCCGTCGCCGGTGGTGAAGCCGAGGTTCTTCCAGCCGGTGGCCCAGTCGGTGGACGGGTCGGTGGAGAAGGTCGTCGGAACCTTGGTGTCGGCGGCGCCGACGTAGAGGCGGCCGACGCCGGCGATGCGGATCTCGGAGGAATTGGTGCCTGCCATGGGTGGATCTCCTTATATAGGGGGTGATGCGGGGGCCGTTCCCGGCCGTTCCGGGTACGGCGAAGGCCCCGCCGTCTCGCGGATGCGAGGGCGGGGCCTTCGGTCTGTGGGGGTGCGGTGGCGGGCGGGCTGCCCGCGCGGACCTGTCAGTAGACGTCCAGATACACCTTGATCACGGTCACGTAGCGGTTGGCCGCGCGGTAGAGGTAGTCGGGCAGCCAGCGCGGCCCGTCCTGCTCCTCCGCCTCGGTGATGAGGTTGGTGCCGTACCGGTTGCCGGCCGCGGCCAGCAGCGCGCGGCGGGCCGAGTTGGCCAGGACGTGCGCGGCCTGCTTGGTCGGGCCGTACACCTCCAGCTCGATCAGCGGCTGGTCGACGTGCAGTTCGCCGATCCACGCGCCGCCGCGCCGGTTGACGAGGACGGCGGCGGTCGTGCCGTCGAAGTTCGCGGGCGGTTCGACGGCGACGAGCGCCGTGGAGAGCGCCGAGTCGGCCTCCAGGATGTCGACGACCAGGGCCTCGACGTCGGGGAAGGCGCTCGGTGGGGTGGGTGTGGTCATGCCGGGTCACCTCGCCGGAAGAAGGGGAAGTCGCCGGGCGGGCGCCGCGCGGGGGCGGGGAAGGGGAGGCGCGCGGCGCCTCGGCCCGGCGTACGGCGGCGGGTGCGGCCCGCTCGGGGCTCGCGGTCACAGCTCCGCCGCTGCACCAACTGTGACAGACGAGCGTGCGCGCACGCAACTAAATCGGCGAGGGAGATGTGAGACGAGGTGCGGGAGGGGCGGGGGGTGCAGGGGCGAGCGCAGGTCAGGAGGGGGGAGAGGGGAGAGGGAGCGGAGTGCACTCGTGGTGCAGCCGAGGGGCGGGCACGAGCGGGAGTGCGGGCCCCAGCCCCACTGCGGGCGCGAGCTGTGGCGCGGGCGCGGCTGCGGGCGTCAGCCGTCGCGCGGGCGCAGGCGCAGGCGCAGGCGCGGGTGCGGGCGCGGGTGCGGGCGCGAGCTGGGGTGCGGGCTTGAGTCGTCGCGCAGGCGCGGTGCAGGCCAAGCCGTCGTGCGTGGGTGGTGTCGGCGGCAGTCGTCGCGCGGGCGGGTGTGAGTCGTAGTGCCCTCGACCGGAGCTCCCGTCGGCCCACGGGCGCCCTTCGATCGGAACCGGTACGGCATGCGTGACCGGTGGTTCCGGCTCGGTCAGTCGGCGGTGGGCGCGGCCGTCTCCACCAGGACCCGCCGGTCCTCACGCATCTGCGTCACCTCGGCCTCGGCCTCGCTCGGCAGGAACTGCTCCACCACCCTGACGAACATCTCCCGCCGGTCGACGGGCACGCCCAGCAGGTCGGCGACCTCCTCCAGCGTGGGGCGGCGGCCGAACTCGGCGCTGGGCGCGGGCGAGGCCAGGTAGTCGTGGGGGTCGGCCAGTTCCTCCGCGGTCAGCCGGCCGGAGCGGATGAGCATGTCGCGCACCGGCACGCCGAGCACGCGGGCGAGCCTGCGGGTGGTCTCGAGGTCCGGCATGCTCTGCCGCTGGAGCAGGCGGGTGACCGCGGCGCGGTGCACGCCGGCCTCGTCCGCGATTCTCGACTTGCCGCCGCCGCGTGGACTGTCGATGTCGTAGCCGCGTTCGCGCATGAGGTCTTCGACCCACGCGGCGAATGCGTCCAAGCCCTGGTTGGTCATGTCTTTCTCTCTTCCTTCGGGGGTGGGCAAGAGTTTAGCTTGCTTGCGCGCGCGGAATTACGTGCTCTCGAGCAAGCACTGAGGAAACTTTGTGCCGTTCGTAGAGATTCGGGGGACGTTGCAGCCCTGGCTCGTCCGAATTTCGTTGCGGGCGCGCACGCAATCTGTAGTCTGGGGCGCGTTCACCCAGTACGGCTCGATCACGAACCCAGGGGGGTCCCATGCCCATGCCCGAAACGAACTCCTGCCCGTCAGCCCCCGGTTGGCAGTCCGCGGCGGCCTGCGGCGGGCTCTCCCCGCGGGTCGTCTTCTCCAAGAAGGCCAAGGTCGCCGCCCCGGCGCTCCGGGCCTGCGCCGGCTGCCGCGTGCGGCGGGCCTGCGAGGAGGCGGTGGCACCGGCCGACAACTGGTTCGACGGCGTCTGCGGCGGCCGTCTCTGGCGCTCCGGCCGCCCGGTCCCCGTACCCGCGCACCTCCTCCCGGCGGCCCTGGCCGCCCGCCCCGCCCAACTCCCGGCCCAGGGAGGCAGCCGTGGCTGAAGCCTGCGAGAACCGCCCCACCGCCCAGGCCGCCCTCTGGATCGGCACCCTTCTCCAGCAGTTCCCCGAGCTGTCCACGGAACTGGTCCCCGGCCGCACCGCCCCCGCCCACCGCCCCGCCGCGCCGCGGCCCCCCGCCGATCTCGGCGCCCGCCTGCGCGAGGAGCGCGAGGAGCAGCTGCTCCTCCAGCAGCGGCACGGCCTCGTGGCTCCCGGCCATGGCGCGGCCCCGCTCCGCCTGCATGTCTCCGACGCCATCCGCGACATCACCGACGGCGTGCTCGAACTGGAGGAGGCGGTACGCGACCGGCTCGGCCTGCCGCGTCCGCGCCGCGCACCCGTGCCCGAGCGGCTGCGCAGGATCGCGTCCCTTCTCGACCGGGTGGCCGCCGACGCCGTTCTGGCCGCGCACGTACGCGACGAGACCCGCCGCATGGCCCGCCGTTGCGCCCGCGCGCTGGGCGACACCGAGACCGTCGTACGGGTCGCCGGCCGCTGCCCCTGGTGCGAATCCGTCTCCCTGCGGGCCTTCCCCGACCGCGCGGCCGTCCTCTGCGTCAATCCGGCCTGCCGCTGCCCGGAACCGGACTGCGGCTGCCACGACGACCCTGCCTACCGGCACACCTGGGACGAAGGGGAGTGGGCGCGCGCATGAGCACCCCGGACCGACGCACTCCGGACCGACGCGCTGCCGATCGTGGCGCCCCCGACCGAAGCGCCTCCGACCGAAGCGCCTCCGGGCGGCCGACCCTGATCCCGGGCCCCCTCGCGGCCCAGGAGGTCGGTGTGGCCCCCGCCACCATCCGCAAATGGGTCCAGCTGGGCCACCTCGAGCCGGCCGGCAAGGCGGGACGGGCTCAGCTCTTCCGCCTGGAGGACGTGTTCGCCGCCGAACGAGCCACCCGCCGGGCCCGGTGACCTCCGGCCCTTTCCCCGAACCGGATCACCGCACCGGATCACCGCACCGGATCACCGAACGGGTCACCGAACCGGGTCTACGGAATGCCCAATTCGAAGATCACGTAGTGCGCGTACCACCCCGACGCGAGGGCCGCCGTCCCGAAGAACACCGCCAGGCTCGGCCACTTCAGCCGGCTCAGCGCCGCCGCCGGGGCCAGCAGCAGCGGGAAGACCGGCAGCAGGTATCGCCCCGTGTTGCCGAACATCTGCTGGGTGCCCAGCACGGTGATCACGCTCGCCAGCGTGTACGCCACCAGCACCAGCGGCGGTTTCTTGCGGAGCATCAGCGCGATCAGGAAGGGCAGTGCCAGCACCAGCTGTACGCCGAGGAGATCGGGGACCGAGAACGCGAACAGATAGTTGTGGCGACCGAGTGCCGTGTTGCCCAGCACGTCGAGCGTGTAGGAGCCGAAGTCGAAGTAGTGCGCCCACCCCTCGCGCTGGAGCGTGAAGTACGCGGTGAGGTCGCCCATGCTGAGGCCGACCCAGGTGACGTAGGTGAGCAGGCCGAGCGGCGCGGCGAACATGGCGTACAGAGGCCCCGACACCCCGTGCTCGCGCCTGCTCTCCCGCCGGGCCAGGGCGACGATCGCGGCCAGCCCGACCGCGCCGATGAGCGCGGCGGAGGTCGGCCGGTTGAGCCCGGCCACGAAGGCGAGGAGCCCGGCCGCGACCCACCGTCGCTTCATCACGCAGTAGCAGCACCAGGAGGCGATGGCGACGAAGACCGACTCCGAGTAGAGCGCCCACTCCACGCCCGCCCCGGGGGCCACCGCCCACAGCCCGGCCGCGATCGTGCCCGCCCGCACCCCGGCGAGCGTCGAGACCACGGCGTAGATGCCGGCGGCCGCGACGAAGGAGGCGAGCACCGAGACCAGGATCCCGGAGCCGAACAGTCCCAGCCCGGTGATCTCGGAGACGCCCCGGATCAGGCCCGGGTAGAGCGGGAAGAAGGCGACCGAGTTCTGCTTGACGGTGAACAGCCCGCCCGGGGCGAGCTGTTCCAGCGGGCGGGGGTCGTACCCCTTCTCGGCGACCTGGAGGTACCACCAGCCGTCCCAGGTGGCCAGGACGTCCCACCAGTGGGCGCCGCCGCCGAAGCGCGGGTTCTTCTTCTGGTATTCGTCGGCCGACTCCAGGAGCCAGGCGAAGACGGTCAGGCCCACGAGCTTCGTCACGCCGTAGAGGAGCAGCGGAGCGAGGTACGGTCGTACACCGTCCGGCAGGCTGAGGCGGCGCAGTCTCCGCGAGCGCTTTTGTGGCCCGTCGGGCACGGCGGAGTCCGTCGCCGTGTCGCTGGAAGCCGTGCTCATGGCTGGGGTCCCCCCTCGGCCGATCGCCGGACGCCCAGGGGCGGCAGTGCTGTCCGGATGATCGTGAAGTGTGGTCATAAGAGTGCGGTCATAAGATCGCAACAGAGTCGCACATGTGCGCCACAGGTTGGGGGAGGACGGGTGACCGAAGCGCCGAACGCCACGGCCGCGGCGACCGTCTTGTCGGTCGTCATACCCATGTACAACGAGGAAGAGGTTCTTCCCGCGCTGGTCAGCCGGTTGCGACCGGTCCTCGCGGACCTCGGCGTCGGCTACGAGGTGATCGCGGTCGACGACGGCAGCACCGATCGCACGGCCGAGCTGCTGGCCGCCTTCCGGCTCGGCTGGCCGGAACTGCGGGTCATCGGCCTGCGCCGCAACTCCGGCCACCAGGCCGCCCTCACCGCGGGCCTGGACCGCGCGCACGGCGCGTACGTCGTCAGCATCGACGCCGACCTCCAGGACCCGCCCGAGAAGATCCCCGAGATGCTCGTGCTGGCCCGCGCCGAGGGCCTGGACATCGTCTACGGCATCCGTGCCGACCGGGCCAGCGACACCGGCTTCAAGCGGTGGACGGCGGGCCTGTACTACCGGCTCGTCCGCCGACTCGCCGGACCGTCGGTGCCGGCCCAGGCCGGTGACTTCCGGCTGTTGAGCCGGGCCGCCGTGGACGCCCTGAAGGCCCTGCCGGACCAGCAGCGGGTCTACCGCCTCCTCGTGCCCTGGCTGGGCTTCCCCAGCGGAGAGGTCCGCTACGAGCGCGCTCCGCGGCCGGCGGGCCAGAGCAAGTACCCCCTCGGCCGGATGATCCGGCTGGCCGTCGACAGCGTCACGGGCTTCTCCGCGGCGCCCCTGCGCATCGCCACCTGGCTGGGCGGCTTCGCGTTCCTGGTCTGCCTGGGCCTGATGGTCTACACCCTGAGCGCTCACGCCTTCCAGCACACCGTCCCCGGCTGGACGTCCCTCTTCATCGGCGTGCTGTTCATCGGCGCGGTCCAGCTGATCTGCGTCGGCCTGCTCGGCGAGTACGTCGGCCGCATCTACACGGCCGTCCAGAACCGTCCGACCTACTTCATCGGTCACGACACGGCGGCGGACGCGGCGGACACGGCGGCGGACGCGGCGGGTGATCCGGCGGCGGGCGCCGCGAAGCGGACGTCGCGGGCCGGCGACCCGGCCGTGCCCTCCCCGGCGTCGCCCCCGGAGGGCTCCGCGGACCCGGCGACCCCGGTATCACAGGGGCTGGGGCGGCGCTCGTAAACCTCCGGCGTGTCGGGAGCGGGGGTTCTGTTTTGACCGGAGTGATTGCGCTAGGTACGCTCAGACCTTGTGCCTGGGGTGTGCCCTGGCCCTCGTGCGTGTCTTCAACCGCACACGGGGCCTAGCTAGCGGCCACCGTGATCTGCGCCTCTTCCTGCCTTACGGCGGAAGTTCGCTGGATTCGACACACCCGACCGCGTGGGTCGGCGAGTTCCAGGTTAGCTTCACCATTCGGCACACAGAAACCGGAGAAGTAGTGCCTACGATCCAGCAGCTGGTCCGGAAGGGCCGGCAGGACAAGGTCGAGAAGAACAAGACGCCCGCACTCGAGGGTTCGCCCCAGCGTCGCGGCGTCTGCACGCGTGTGTTCACGACCACCCCGAAGAAGCCGAACTCGGCCCTGCGTAAGGTCGCGCGTGTGCGTCTGACCAGCGGTATCGAGGTCACTGCTTACATTCCGGGTGAGGGACACAACCTGCAGGAGCACTCCATCGTGCTCGTGCGTGGTGGCCGTGTGAAGGACCTGCCCGGTGTTCGCTACAAGATCATCCGCGGTTCGCTCGACACCCAGGGTGTCAAGAACCGCAAGCAGGCCCGCAGCCGCTACGGCGCCAAGAAGGAGAAGTAAACAATGCCTCGTAAGGGCCCTGCCCCGAAGCGCCCGGTCATCATCGACCCGGTCTACGGTTCTCCTCTTGTCACGTCGCTCATCAACAAGGTGCTGCTGAACGGCAAGCGCTCCACCGCCGAGCGCATCGTCTACGGCGCCATGGAGGGCCTGCGCGAGAAGACCGGCAACGACCCGGTCATCACGCTGAAGCGCGCTCTCGAGAACATCAAGCCGACCATCGAGGTCAAGTCCCGCCGTGTCGGTGGCGCGACCTACCAGGTCCCGATCGAGGTCAAGCCGGGTCGCGCGAGCACCCTGGCGCTGCGCTGGCTCGTCGGTTACTCCCGCGCCCGTCGCGAGAAGACCATGACCGAGCGCCTCCTCAACGAGCTTCTCGACGCGTCCAACGGCCTCGGCGCCGCTGTGAAGAAGCGCGAGGACACCCACAAGATGGCCGAGTCGAACAAGGCCTTCGCGCACTACCGCTGGTAGTCGCTACCCACATCGAGACCGAGAGAAGACGAAAGCCTTATGGCTACCACTTCACTTGACCTGGCCAAGGTCCGCAACATTGGGATCATGGCCCACATCGACGCGGGCAAGACGACCACCACCGAGCGGATCCTGTTCTACACCGGCGTCTCCTACAAGATCGGTGAGGTCCACGACGGCGCCGCGACCATGGACTGGATGGAGCAGGAGCAGGAGCGTGGCATCACGATCACCTCTGCTGCCACCACCTGTCACTGGCCGCTGGCCGACGTCGACCACACCATCAACATCATCGACACCCCGGGCCACGTCGACTTCACCGTCGAGGTGGAGCGTTCGCTTCGCGTGCTCGACGGTGCCGTGACGGTGTTCGACGGCGTCGCGGGTGTCGAGCCCCAGTCCGAGACCGTGTGGCGTCAGGCGGACCGCTACGGCGTCCCGCGTATCTGCTTCGTCAACAAGCTCGACCGGACCGGTGCGGAGTTCCACCGCTGCGTCGACATGATCAGCAGCCGCCTCGGTGCGACGCCGATCGTCATGCAGCTCCCGATCGGTGCCGAGGCCGACTTCAAGGGCGTCGTCGACCTGGTCACGATGAAGGCCTTCGTGTGGTCCGCCGAGGCGGAGAAGGGCGAGATGTACGACGTCGTCGACATCCCGTCCACCCACACCGAGGCTGCCGAGGAGTACCGCGGCAAGCTCGTCGAGACCGTCGCCGAGAACGACGACGAGATCATGGAGCTGTACCTGGAGGGCCAGGAGCCTTCCGTGGAGCAGCTGTACGCCGCGATCCGTCGGATCACCATCGCGTCCGGCAAGTCCAGCGACGTCACGGTCACCCCCGTGTTCTGCGGTACCGCGTTCAAGAACAAGGGCGTTCAGCCCCTGCTCGACGCGGTCGTGCGCTACCTTCCCTCCCCCCTGGACGTCGAGGCCATCGAAGGCCACGACGTGAAGGACCCGGAGCTGGTCGTCAAGCGCAAGCCGTCCGAGGACGAGCCGCTGTCCGCCCTCGCGTTCAAGATCATGAGCGACCCGCACCTGGGCAAGCTCACCTTCGTCCGGGTCTACTCGGGCCGCCTGGTGTCCGGCACTGCCGTGCTGAACTCCGTCAAGGGCAAGAAGGAGCGCATCGGCAAGATCTACCGCATGCACGCGAACAAGCGTGAGGAGATCGAGGCGGTCGGCGCCGGCGACATCGTCGCCGTCATGGGTCTGAAGCAGACCACGACCGGCGAGACGCTGTGCGACGACAAGCAGCCGGTGATCCTGGAGTCCATGGACTTCCCGGCTCCGGTCATCCAGGTCGCCATCGAGCCCAAGTCGAAGGGCGACCAGGAGAAGCTGGGCATCGCGATCCAGCGCCTGGCCGAGGAGGACCCGTCGTTCCAGGTCCACTCGGACGAGGAGACCGGCCAGACCATCATCGGTGGCATGGGCGAGCTGCACCTCGAGGTGCTGGTCGACCGTATGCGCCGTGAGTTCAAGGTCGAGGCCAACGTCGGCAAGCCGCAGGTCGCCTACCGCGAGACCATCCGCAAGGCGGTCGACCGGGTCGACTACACGCACAAGAAGCAGACTGGTGGTACCGGCCAGTTCGCGAAGGTGCAGATCGCGATCGAGCCGATCGAGGGCGGCGACGCCTCGTACGAGTTCGTGAACAAGGTGACCGGTGGTCGTATCCCGAAGGAGTACATCCCTTCGGTCGACGCCGGTGCGCAGGAGGCCATGCAGTTCGGCATCCTCGCCGGTTACGAGATGACCGGCGTGCGCGTCACCCTGCTCGACGGTGGCTACCACGAGGTGGACTCCTCCGAGCTCGCGTTCAAGATCGCCGGTTCGCAGGCCTTCAAGGAGGCCGCGCGCAAGGCCAGCCCCGTGCTGCTCGAGCCGATGATGGCCGTCGAGGTCACCACGCCCGAGGACTACATGGGCGAGGTCATCGGCGACATCAACTCCCGCCGTGGTCAGATCCAGGCCATGGAGGAGCGTGCCGGTGCTCGTGTCGTGAAGGGCCTCGTGCCCCTCTCGGAGATGTTCGGCTACGTCGGCGACCTCCGCAGCAAGACGTCGGGTCGCGCAAGCTACTCGATGCAGTTCGACTCCTACGCCGAGGTTCCCCGGAACGTCGCCGAGGAGATCATCGCGAAGGCCAAGGGCGAGTAACACACTCGGTTTACACGCCGTAGGCTTGACTCCGGAGCCTCAAGGGGCAAACAGCCGCATCCCCGGATGTTTGCCCCCTGGACCCGGGCTTTCCAGCAAAGATCACCTGGCGCCGATGAAGCAAGGCGTTCCAGAACCACTCCCAGGAGGACCCCCGTGGCGAAGGCGAAGTTCGAGCGGACTAAGCCGCACGTCAACATCGGCACCATCGGTCACATCGACCACGGTAAGACGACCCTCACGGCCGCCATTACCAAGGTGCTGCACGACAAGTACCCGGACCTGAACGAGGCCTCGGCCTTCGACCAGATCGACAAGGCTCCCGAAGAGCGTCAGCGCGGTATCACCATCTCCATCGCGCACGTCGAGTACCAGACGGAGGGCCGCCACTACGCCCACGTCGACTGCCCGGGTCACGCGGACTACATCAAGAACATGATCACCGGTGCCGCGCAGATGGACGGCGCCATCCTCGTGGTCGCCGCCACCGACGGCCCGATGCCGCAGACCAAGGAGCACGTGCTCCTGGCCCGCCAGGTCGGCGTTCCGTACATCGTCGTCGCCCTGAACAAGGCCGACATGGTGGACGACGAGGAGATCCTGGAGCTCGTCGAGCTCGAGGTTCGTGAGCTCCTCTCCGAGTACGAGTTCCCGGGCGACGACCTGCCGGTCGTCAAGGTCTCGGCGCTCAAGGCGCTCGAGGGCGACGCCGAGTGGGGTCAGTCGGTTCTCGACCTCATGGCCGCCGTCGACGAGGCGATCCCGACCCCCGAGCGTGACGTCGACAAGCCGTTCCTCATGCCCGTCGAGGACGTCTTCACGATCACCGGTCGCGGTACGGTCGTCACCGGCCGTATCGAGCGTGGTGTCCTGAAGGTCAACGAGACCGTTGACATCATCGGCATCAAGCCCGAGAAGACCACGACCACGGTCACCGGCATCGAGATGTTCCGCAAGCTGCTCGACGAGGGCCAGGCCGGTGAGAACGTCGGTCTGCTGCTCCGCGGCATCAAGCGCGAGGACGTCGAGCGCGGCCAGGTCATCATCAAGCCGGGTTCGGTCACGCCGCACACCGACTTCGAGGCCCAGGCCTACATCCTGTCCAAGGACGAGGGTGGCCGCCACACGCCGTTCTTCAACAACTACCGTCCGCAGTTCTACTTCCGTACGACGGACGTGACGGGCGTTGTGACCCTCCCCGAGGGCACCGAAATGGTGATGCCGGGTGACAACACCGAGATGAAGGTGGAGCTCATCCAGCCCATCGCCATGGAAGAGGGCCTGAAGTTCGCCATCCGTGAGGGTGGTCGTACGGTGGGCGCCGGCCAGGTCACCAAGATCACCAAGTAGTTCTTGCTGATCGACCTGGTAGCTCCAGCCTGAGCTGAGCACCTGAGAGGGCCCGTACGACTTCGGTCGTACGGGCCCTTTCGCATGCGCCGGCGGCGGGAGCGCACCGTGCCCACCGGGATGGACGGCTCCTCGGCGACCTCATGGTGGCCGAGGTCCGCCCAGGCGGCCAGCAGCGGGACGTCCCGGTCGCCGCGCGAGAGACCGGCCGGCGCGCCGGCCAGGCGGCCCTGTGCGGCCTGCGCGGTGACCCGGCTGTCGCTGCGGTCGGTCCAGGAGTCGGCCATGGGGCAGTGTCCCGTGCGGGCCAGGGCTCTGAGCGCCCGCACCTCGGTACGGACGCTGCTTGCCGATGAGATTGGCGGCGATTCCGTACAGCCAGGGCCACGTGCCGGTGGTGGAGCTCCCCGAACGACTCGGGCCGGGTCAGGGAGTCGGCGATGACGGAGGCGTCCTCGTCATGTCTGCCAGGGGGCTGTTCACGCGGGCTCTGTGTCTGCCGTCGGTCGGATACACCCGTTGTTACCCGTAGTCCTCGAACGGGTTCACGGTGACCGGACTCACATCCGGGCCCCGAAAGGCCTGTGCTGGACGGGCTCGGCGTTTGACCTACGTCACGTCCGGGGTATTGTCTCCGGCTCGATTGGCGGAGGCGGTGCCCCATATGGCAGACTGTCGGAGTTGCTCGGTCGAGTGTTGATGTTGCGCGCCTCCCGCCGGGAGGACCGAAAGCGAGTCCCACAGTACTCGTCGCCCTAACTGCCTGTTGGCAGCGCTGGGGCGGACGTACGGGAATCTTTCGGGAAGTGTCAATAGAGCGCCGACCAGGCACCCGGTGGGCCTTTCGTCCCCGGCTTGCGGTTCCGGAAGGGCCGTGTTTTCCCGGCAGGGATGTTCGAACAAGGGGCATCTGTGTCGGCGAGAGCGCGACACACCCGACCGCGTGGGTCGGAGAAACGAAGTAAACGGACCATCTGGTTCCAGAGCGTTAGAAGAGACAGGACTACTGAGTAGCCATGGCGGGACAGAAGATCCGCATCCGGCTCAAGGCCTACGACCACGAGGTCATCGACTCCTCGGCGAAGAAGATCGTCGAGACGGTGACCCGCACTGGTGCGTCGGTCGCGGGCCCGGTGCCGCTGCCCACTGAGAAGAACGTGTACTGCGTCATCAAGTCGCCGCACAAGTACAAGGACTCGCGCGAGCACTTCGAGATGCGCACGCACAAGCGCCTGATCGACATTCTCGACCCGACTCCCAAGACCGTTGACTCTCTGATGCGACTCGACCTCCCGGCCGGTGTCGACATCGAGATCAAGCTTTAGGGGCCGGTGATCTGAAGAATGGCTAAGCAGATCAAGGGCATCCTGGGCGAGAAGCTCGGCATGACGCAGGTATGGGACGAGAACAACCGCGTTGTTCCCGTCACCGTCGTCAAGGCCAGCCCCAACGTCGTGACCCAGGTCCGTACGAACGACAGTGACGGCTACGAGTCCGTCCAGATCGCCTTCGGCGAGATCGACCCGCGCAAGGTGAATAAGCCCCTCAAGGGTCACTTCGCCAAGGCCGACGTCACCCCCCGTCGCCACCTCGTCGAGATCCGCACCGCGGACGCCTCCGAGTACACGCTGGGCCAGGAGATCACCGCTGAGGTGTTCGAGGCCGGCGTGAAGGTCGACGTGACCGGCAAGAGCAAGGGCAAGGGCTTCGCCGGTGTCATGAAGCGTCACAACTTCAAGGGCCTCGGCGCCGGACACGGCACCCAGCGCAAGCACCGCTCGCCCGGTTCCATCGGTGGCTGCGCCACCCCGGGCCGCGTGTTCAAGGGCCTCCGCATGGCGGGTCGCATGGGCAACGAGCGTGTCACCACCCAGAACCTGACCGTCCACGCCGTTGACGCGGAGAAGGGTCTGCTGCTCATCAAGGGCGCTGTCCCCGGTCCGAACGGCGGCCTCGTCCTGGTCCGCACTGCGGCCAAGGGGGCCTGAGGTACCGATGAGCACTGTTGACATCCTTTCGCCTGCAGGCGAGAAGACCGGAAGCGTCGAGCTCCCCGCGGAGATCTTCGGCGTGGAGAAGATCAGCATCCCGCTGATCCACCAGGTCGTCGTCGCGCAGAACGCGGCTGCCCGTCAGGGCACGCACAAGACCAAGCGCCGCGGTGAAGTCCGCGGTGGCGGTAAGAAGCCTTACCGTCAGAAGGGCACCGGCCGCGCGCGCCAGGGCTCGACCCGCGCGCCGCAGTTCGCCGGCGGTGGCGTCGTCCACGGCCCGCAGCCGCGTGACTACTCGCAGCGGACCCCGAAGAAGATGAAGGCTGCCGCTCTGCGTCACGCCCTCACCGACCGGGCCCGCCACAACCGCATTCACGTCGTCACCGGCGTGATCGAGGGCGAGGCTCCCTCCACGAAGGCCGCTCGCACGCTGTTCGGCAAGATCTCGGAGCGCAAGAACCTGCTCCTGGTCGTCGACCGCGCCGACGAGGCCGCGTGGCTGTCCGCCCGCAACCTGCCCCAGGTGCACATCCTGGAGCCGGGCCAGCTGAACACGTACGACGTGATCGTCTCGGACGACGTGGTCTTCACCCAGGCCGCTCTCGAGTCCTTCGTCGCCGGCCCGCAGGCCAACGACACCGAAGGGAGTGACGCCTGATGGCTACGCGTCACCCGAGCATCGCCTCCAAGGCGGCCAAGGTCGCCAAGGCCGCGCGCGTCGCCAAGGCGAAGCGCCACGCCACCGAAGGCAAGAACACCGTCGTCACCGCGCCCAGCAAGGCGTTCACGGACCTCCGTGACGTACTGCTGAAGCCGGTCGTGTCGGAGAAGAGCTACGCGCTCCTCGACGAGAACAAGTACACGTTCATCGTCGCCCCGAACGCCAACAAGACCCAGATCAAGCAGGCCGTCCAGGCGGTCTTCTCGGTCAAGGTCACCGGGGTCAACACGATCAACCGCATCGGCAAGCGCAAGCGCACGAAGACCGGTTTCGGTCAGCGTGCCGGCACGAAGCGCGCGATCGTGACCCTTGCCGAGGGCGACCGTATCGACATCTTCGGCGGTCCGACCGCCTAAGGGCGGTCCGGATCGTCCGATATCGGACGAGGACTGAATAATGGGAATCCGCAAGTACAAGCCGACTACGCCGGGCCGTCGTGGCTCCAGCGTCGCCGACTTCGTCGAGGTCACGCGGTCCACGCCGGAGAAGTCGCTGGTCCGCCCGCTGCACAGCAAGGGCGGCCGTAACAACGCCGGTCGTGTGACCGTTCGCCACCAGGGTGGCGGACACAAGCGCGCCTACCGAGTGATCGACTTCCGTCGTCACGACAAGGACGGCGTGCCGGCGAAGGTCGCGCACATCGAGTACGACCCCAACCGCACCGCGCGCATCGCGCTGCTGCACTATGCCGACGGCGAGAAGCGCTACATCCTCGCCCCGCGCAACCTGTCGCAGGGCGACCGCGTCGAGAACGGTCCCGGGGCCGACATCAAGCCGGGCAACAACCTGGCGCTCCGCAACATCCCGGTCGGTACCACGATCCACGCGATCGAGATCCGTCCCGGTGGCGGCGCCAAGTTCGCCCGCTCCGCCGGCGCCTCGGTGCAGCTGCTCGCGAAGGAGGGCACGATGGCCCACCTTCGTATGCCGTCCGGTGAGATCCGTCTGGTCGACCAGCGCTGCCGCGCCACGGTCGGCGAGGTCGGCAACGCCGAGCAGAGCAACATCAACTGGGGCAAGGCCGGCCGTAAGCGCTGGCTGGGCGTCCGCCCGACCGTTCGCGGTGTGGCGATGAACCCGGTTGACCACCCCCACGGTGGTGGTGAGGGCAAGACCTCCGGTGGTCGCCACCCGGTCAGCCCCTGGGGTCAGAAGGAGGGTCGTACTCGTTCGCCGAAGAAGGCTTCGAACAAGTACATCGTCCGCCGCCGCAAGACGAACAAGAAGCGCTAGGAGCGGGTTTAGATGCCGCGCAGTCTCAAGAAGGGGCCCTTCGTCGACGACCACCTCGTAAAGAAGGTGGACGCCCAGAACGAAGCCGGTTCCAAGAACGTCATCAAGACCTGGTCCCGTCGCTCGATGATCATCCCGGCCATGCTGGGTCACACGATCGCGGTGCACAACGGCAAGACCCACATTCCGGTGTTTGTCACCGAGTCGATGGTCGGCCACAAGCTCGGCGAGTTCTCGCCGACGCGCACCTTCCGGGGTCACGTCAAGGACGACCGGAAGTCGAAGCGCCGCTAACGCGGGGTGGAATGACCATGACAGACACTGGAAGGACAACCATGGAAGCCAGGGCCCAGGCGCGGTACATCCGCGTCACGCCCATGAAGGCCCGCCGGGTGGTGGACCTTATCCGTGGCATGGACGCCACGGAGGCTCAGGCGGTCCTGCGTTTCGCCCCGCAGGCCGCGAGCGTGCCGGTCGGCAAGGTGCTTGACAGCGCCATTGCCAACGCCGCGCACAACTACGACCACACTGACGCCGACAGCCTCTTCATCTCCGAGGCGTACGTCGACGAGGGTCCGACCCTGAAGCGGTTCCGTCCGCGTGCCCAGGGCCGCGCATACCGGATCCGCAAGCGGACCAGCCACATCACCGTGGTCCTCAGCAGCAAGGAAGGATCCCGGTAATGGGCCAGAAGGTTAACCCGCATGGGTTCCGGCTCGGCATCACCACGGACTTCAAGTCCCGTTGGTACGCCGACAAGTCGTACAAGGAATACGTCGGAGAAGACGTCGCCATCCGTCGGATGATGACGTCCGGCATGGAGCGCGCCGGCATCTCGAAGGTGGAGATCGAGCGCACCCGTGACCGCGTGCGTGTGGACATCCACACCGCTCGCCCGGGCATCGTCATCGGCCGCCGCGGCGCCGAGGCCGACCGTATCCGCGGCGACCTGGAGAAGCTGACCAAGAAGCAGGTCCAGCTGAACATCCTCGAGGTCAAGAACCCCGAGGTCGACGCTCAGCTGGTGGCTCAGGCCGTCGCCGAGCAGCTCTCCTCCCGCGTCTCCTTCCGTCGCGCCATGCGTAAGAGCATGCAGTCGGCGATGAAGGCCGGCGCCAAGGGCATCAAGATCCAGTGCGGTGGCCGCCTCGGTGGCGCCGAGATGTCCCGCTCGGAGTTCTACCGCGAGGGCCGTGTGCCCCTGCACACGCTCCGCGCGAACGTGGACTACGGCTTCTTCGAGGCCAAGACGACCTTCGGCCGCATCGGTGTGAAGGTCTGGATCTACAAGGGCGATGTCAAGAACATCGCCGAGGTCCGCGCCGAGAACGCTGCTGCCCGCGCCGGCAACCGCCCGGCCCGTGGTGGCGGCGGCGCCGACCGCCCGGCCCGTGGTGGCCGTGGTGGCGAGCGTGGCGGTCGCGGTCGCAAGCCGCAGCAGGCTCCCGCTGCCGAGGCCCCCAAGGCCGAGGCTCCGGCGGCCGCTCCGGCTGAGAGCACCGGAACGGAGGCCTGACCGAAATGCTGATCCCCCGTAGGGTCAAGCACCGCAAGCAGCACCACCCGAAGCGCCGTGGTCAGGCCAAGGGCGGTACGACGGTCTCGTTCGGCGAGTACGGCATTCAGGCCCTCACGCCGGCGTACGTGACCAACCGCCAGATCGAGGCGGCCCGTATCGCGATGACCCGCCACATCAAGCGTGGTGGCAAGGTCTGGATCAACATCTACCCGGACCGCCCGCTCACGAAGAAGCCTGCCGAGACCCGCATGGGTTCCGGTAAGGGTTCTCCCGAGTGGTGGATCGCGAACGTGCACCCGGGTCGGGTCATGTTCGAACTGTCCTACCCCAACGAGAAGATCGCCCGTGAGGCCCTCACTCGCGCAGCCCACAAGCTGCCGATGAAGTGCCGGATCGTCAAGCGCGAGGCAGGTGAAGCGTGATGTCGGCCGGTACCAAGGCGTCCGAGCTGCGCGAACTGGGTGACGAGGAGCTTCTCAACAAGCTCCGCGAAGCCAAGGAAGAGCTGTTCAACCTCCGCTTCCAGGCGGCGACGGGTCAGCTCGAGAACCACGGTCGGCTGAAGGCCGTCCGTAAGGACATCGCGCGGATCTACACCCTGATGCGTGAGCGCGAGCTGGGCATCGAGACGGTGGAGAGCGCCTGATGAGCGAGAACAACGTGACCGAGACTGAGAACACCGGCGGCGCTGCCGCGGGCACTGAGGCGCGCGGATTCCGCAAGACCCGTGAGGGTCTCGTCGTCAGCGACAAGATGGACAAGACTGTCGTCGTCGCCGTCGAGGACCGTGTGAAGCACGCGCTGTACGGCAAGGTCATCCGCCGTACGAACAAGCTCAAGGCTCACGACGAGCAGAACGCCGCCGGCGTCGGCGACCGTGTCCTCCTCGCGGAGACCCGGCCGCTGTCCTCGACGAAGCGCTGGCGCATCGTCGAGATCCTCGAGAAGGCCAAGTAGGTAATTCCCGCAAGGGAATTCCAGTAAGTCGGCCTGCGGGGCATCCCTCGCAGGACAGTTCCGCCAGGCTCCGCAGGGGTCCTCGTTCGAGGCCCCTGCGGGGAACCGGCAGACACACAGGAGATAGACGTGATCCAGCAGGAGTCGCGACTGCGCGTCGCCGACAACACAGGTGCGAAGGAAATCCTTTGCATCCGTGTGCTCGGTGGCTCCGGTCGCCGCTACGCGGGCATCGGTGACGTCATCGTCGCCACCGTCAAGGACGCGATCCCCGGCGGTAACGTGAAGAAGGGTGACGTCATCAAGGCGGTCATCGTTCGCACCGTCAAGGAGCGTCGCCGTCCCGACGGCTCGTACATCCGCTTCGACGAGAACGCCGCTGTCATTCTGAAGAACGACGGTGACCCTCGTGGCACCCGCATCTTCGGCCCGGTCGGCCGGGAGCTGCGCGAGAAGAAGTTCATGAAGATCATCTCGCTGGCTCCGGAGGTGCTGTAAGCATGAAGATCAAGAAGGGCGACCTGGTCCAGGTCATCACGGGTAAGGACAAGGGCAAGCAGGGCAAGGTCATCGCGGCCTTCCCCCGCGAGGACCGTGTCCTGGTCGAGGGTGTCAACCGGGTCAAGAAGCACACGAAGGCCGGTCCGACGGCCAAGGGCTCCCAGGCCGGCGGCATCGTGACCACCGAGGCCCCGATCCACGTGTCCAACGTTCAGCTGGTCGTGGAGAAGGACGGCAACAAGGTCGTCACGCGCGTCGGTTACCGCTTCGACGACGAGGGCAACAAGGTTCGCGTTGCCAAGCGGACGGGTGAGGACATCTGATGGCTACCACCACGACTCCGCGTCTCAAGACGAAGTACCGCGAGGAGATCGCGGGCAAGCTGCGTGAGGAGTTCTCCTACGAGAACGTCATGCAGATCCCCGGCCTCGTCAAGATCGTGGTCAACATGGGTGTGGGCGACGCCGCCCGCGACTCCAAGCTGATCGAGGGCGCCATCCGCGACCTCACCACGATCACCGGTCAGAAGCCGGCCGTCACCAAGGCCCGCAAGTCCATCGCGCAGTTCAAGCTGCGCGAGGGTCAGCCGATCGGTGCCCACGTCACGCTTCGTGGCGACCGCATGTGGGAGTTCCTGGACCGCACCCTGTCGCTCGCGCTTCCGCGCATCCGCGACTTCCGTGGTCTGTCCCCCAAGCAGTTCGACGGCCGTGGCAACTACACCTTCGGTCTCACGGAGCAGGTCATGTTCCACGAGATCGACCAGGACAAGATCGACCGTGTCCGGGGTATGGACATCACCGTGGTCACCACGGCGACCAACGACGCTGAGGGCCGTGCGCTCCTTCGTCACCTCGGCTTCCCCTTCAAGGAGGCGTGAGCGAGATGGCGAAGAAGGCTCTGATCGCGAAGGCTGCTCGTAAGCCTAAGTTCGCTGTGCGTGCGTACAACCGCTGCCAGCGTTGCGGCCGTCCCCACTCCGTGTACCGCAAGTTCGGCCTCTGCCGTGTGTGCCTTCGTGAGATGGCTCACCGCGGCGAGCTGCCGGGCGTGACCAAGAGCTCCTGGTAAACCCCCTTTTAGGGGTTCCAGAGGCTCTCGGTAAGCAATGGGCGTGTCAGGTGCCCACCTCTTCATGGCTTAGGCTTGGAGGGTTGGGCACCTGATGGTCGCCCGTACGACTTACTACGCCGTAGGTCCACCGCGCCGCACCCGCCCCGTCTCGGATCGGGGAGAGGGATGGCGCAACAGGAAACCCCGGCGAGAGAGGCCACAGGCCAATTCATGACCATGACTGATCCGATCGCAGACATGCTGACGCGTCTGCGGAACGCGAACTCGGCGTACCACGATTCCGTGACGATGCCGGCGTCCAAGATCAAGTCTCACATCGCGGAGATCCTCCAGCAGGAGGGCTTCATCACGGGCTGGAAGGTCGAGGACGCCGAGGTCGGCAAGGACCTCACCCTCGAGCTCAAGTTCGGCCCGAACCGCGAGCGCTCCATTGCGGGCATCAAGCGGATCTCCAAGCCCGGTCTCCGGGTTTACGCGAAGTCCACCTCCCTGCCCAAGGTGCTGGGCGGCCTCGGCGTGGCGATCATCTCCACGTCGCACGGTCTCCTCACCGACAAGCAGGCCGGCAAGAAGGGCGTAGGCGGAGAAGTTCTCGCCTACGTCTGGTAGCGGAAGGGAACGGAGGAAACAGCTATGTCGCGCATTGGCAAGCTCCCCATCACGGTTCCCGCCGGCGTGGACGTCACCATCGACGGCCAGACGGTTGCGGTCAAGGGCCCCAAGGGCACGCTGACCCACACCGTCGTTGCGCCGATCGAGATCGCCAAGGGTGAGGACGGCGTTCTGAACGTCACCCGCCCCAACGACGAGCGTCAGAGCAAGGCCCTGCACGGCCTGTCCCGCACGCTGGTGGCGAACATGATCACCGGCGTGACCCAGGGTTACGTGAAGAAGCTCGAGATCAGTGGTGTCGGTTACCGCGTGACCGCGAAGGGCTCGAACCTCGAGTTCGCGCTCGGTTACAGCCACCCGATCACCGTCGAGGCCCCCGAGGGAATCTCCTTCAAGGTCGAGAACCCCACCCGGTTCTCGGTCGAGGGCATCGACAAGCAGAAGGTCGGCGAGGTTGCGGCCAACATCCGCAAGCTGCGCAAGCCCGACCCGTACAAGGCCAAGGGCGTCAAGTACGAGGGCGAAGTCATCCGCCGCAAGGTCGGAAAGGCGGGTAAGTAAGCCATGGCATACGGACAGAAGATCCTCAAGGGCGACGCTTACAAGCGTGCCGCGATCAAGCGTCGCCACATCCGGATCCGTAAGCACATCTCGGGTACGGCTGAGCGTCCGCGTCTCGTCGTGACGCGCTCCAACCGCCACATCGTGGCCCAGGTCATCGACGACATCAAGGGTCACACCCTGGCGTCGGCGTCGACCCTGGACACGACGATCCGCGGCGGCGAGGGCGACAAGTCCGCGCAGGCCAAGTCGGTCGGCGCCCTGGTCGCCGAGCGCGCCAAGGCCGCCGGTGTCGAGGCTGTCGTGTTCGACCGTGGTGGCAATCAGTACGCCGGGCGCATCGCCGCCCTGGCGGACGCCGCCCGCGAAGCCGGACTCAAGTTCTGAGTCGCCCGTCGCGCTAGCGACCTAGGTCGCTGCGTAGCTAGCGGAAAAAGAGAGAGGTAATCCAATGGCTGGACCCCAGCGCCGCGGAAGCGGTGCCGGTGGCGGCGAGCGGCGGGACCGGAAGGGCCGTGACGGCGGCGCTGCTGCCGCCGAGAAGACCGCGTACGTTGAGCGCGTCGTCGCGATCAACCGTGTCGCCAAGGTTGTGAAGGGTGGTCGTCGCTTCAGCTTCACTGCGCTCGTCGTAGTGGGCGATGGCGATGGCACCGTCGGTGTCGGTTACGGCAAGGCCAAGGAGGTGCCGGCCGCGATCGCCAAGGGTGTTGAAGAGGCCAAGAAGCACTTCTTCAAGGTCCCCCGTATCCAGGGCACCATCCCGCACCCGATCACGGGCGAGAAGGCCGCGGGCGTCGTCCTGCTCAAGCCTGCTTCCCCCGGTACCGGCGTCATCGCCGGTGGCCCGGTGCGTGCAGTGCTCGAGTGCGCCGGCGTTCACGACATCCTGTCGAAGTCGCTCGGCTCGTCGAACGCGATCAACATCGTGCACGCGACCGTGGAGGCCCTCAAGGGCCTGCAGCGTCCCGAGGAGATCGCGGCTCGCCGTGGTCTGCCCCTCGAGGACGTCGCTCCCGCGGCTCTGCTTCGTGCGCGTGCCGGGGCTGGTGCGTAATGGCTCGCCTCAAGATCACACAGACGAAGTCGTACATCGGTAGCAAGCAGAACCACCGCGACACGCTGCGTTCGCTCGGGCTCAAGCGCCTGAACGACGTGGTCGTCAAGGAGGACCGCCCCGAGTTCCGCGGAATGGTGCACACCGTCCGCCACCTCGTGACGGTTGAGGAGGTCGACTGATCATGGCGGAGAACAGCCCGCTCAAGATCCACAACCTCCGTCCCGCCCCGGGCGCCAAGACCGCCAAGACCCGTGTTGGTCGTGGTGAGGCGTCGAAGGGTAAGACGGCCGGTCGTGGTACCAAGGGCACGAAGGCCCGTTACCAGGTTCCGGAGCGCTTCGAGGGTGGCCAGATGCCCCTCCACATGCGTCTTCCGAAGCTCAAGGGCTTCCGGAACCCGTTCAAGACCGAGTTCCAGGTCGTGAACCTCGACAAGCTGGGCGCGCTGTACCCGGAGGGTGGCGAGGTCACCGTCGAGGGTCTCGTCGCCAAGGGTGCCGTTCGCAAGAACAGCCTCGTCAAGGTCCTCGGCCAGGGCGAGATCTCCGTGGCGCTGCAGGTGACGGTCGACGCCGTCTCCGGCTCCGCCAAGGAGAAGATCACCGCCGCCGGCGGTACCGTCACCGAGCTCGTCTGAACACCACAGGCGTCTCGATGACCTGAGCGATCCCGACCGGGGATACCCCACATATGGGGTATCCCCGGTTGGTCGTTCCTACGGCGGTACTCTCGCCGGTAAGGTGACCTGCACTGCCCACTTTCACAAGATGCTTCCCATGGGGCACCTTGAGAGGCAGTCGACCGTTACACAAGTCGTTGTCGTTGTCGTTGTTCTTATTGGACCCTCAAGACCGTCACCCTTGACGCAGATGCGCGGGGGTCGCAGGAGGCACCGTGCTCACCGCGTTCGCCCGGGCGTTCAGGACGCCCGACCTGCGCAAGAAGCTGCTCTTCACGCTCGCCATCATCGTGATCTACCGGCTCGGAACGCATATTCCGATTCCCGGTGTCGACTACACGTCCGTTCAGCGGTGCGTGGACGAGGCGTCCGGCAACCAGGGCCTCTTCGGTCTGGTGAACATGTTCAGCGGCGGCGCGCTGCTCCAGATCACCATCTTCGCGCTGGGCATCATGCCGTACATCACCGCGAGCATCATTCTTCAGCTGCTGACCGTGGTCATCCCGCGTCTGGAAGCCCTCAAGAAGGAGGGCCAGGCCGGCACCGCGAAAATCACGCAGTACACCCGCTACCTCACGGTGGCGCTCGCCATCCTTCAGGGCACCGGCCTGGTGGCCACCGCCCGCAGCGGCGCCCTGTTCTCCGGTTGCACGGTCGCCTCGAGCATCGTCCCGGACCGCGCGATCTTCACCACCATCGTCATGGTCATCTGCATGACCGCCGGTACGGCCATGGTCATGTGGCTCGGTGAGCTCATCACCGACCGCGGTATCGGCAACGGCATGTCGATCCTGATGTTCATCTCGATCGCCGCGACCTTCCCCTCGGCCCTGTGGGCCATCAAGAAGCAGGGCACGCTCGCGGGCGGCTGGATCGAGTTCGGCACCGTCATCCTGGTCGGCCTGGTCATGGTCGGTCTGGTGGTCTTCGTCGAGCAGGCCCAGCGCCGTATCCCCGTGCAGTACGCGAAGCGCATGATCGGCCGCCGGTCCTACGGCGGTACCTCGACGTACATCCCGCTGAAGGTGAACCAGGCCGGTGTGATCCCGGTCATCTTCGCCTCGTCGCTGCTCTACATCCCGGCTCTCGTCGCCCAGTTCTCCAGCGGAACCTCCACCTGGAAGACCTGGATCGAGACCAACCTGACCAAGGGTGACCACCCGATCTACATCAGCATGTACTTCCTGCTGATCGTTTTCTTCGCGTTCTTCTACGTGGCTATCTCCTTCAACCCCGAGGAAGTAGCCGACAACATGAAGAAGTATGGTGGCTTCATCCCGGGCATCCGGGCTGGCCGACCGACCGCTGAGTACCTCTCCTACGTACTCAACCGGATCACCTGGCCGGGTTCGCTGTATCTGGGTCTGATCGCTCTTGTACCGACGATGGCGTTGGTTGGCTTCGGGGCAAGCCAGAACTTCCCGTTCGGTGGTACCAGCATCCTGATCATCGTGGGTGTCGGTCTCGAGACGGTGAAGCAAATTGAGAGCCAGCTCCAGCAGCGCAATTACGAAGGGTTCCTCCGCTGATGCGTATCGTCCTCGTCGGGCCGCCGGGCGCCGGAAAGGGAACGCAGGCCACACGTCTGGCCGAGAAGCTCCGCGTTCCGCACATCTCCACGGGCGACCTGTTCCGCGCCAACATCAGCCAGCAGACGGAGCTCGGGAAACTCGCGAAGTCCTACATGGACGCCGGCAACCTCGTCCCCGACGAGGTCACCATCGCCATGGCCAAGGACCGCATGGAGCAGCCGGACGCCGAGCGCGGCTTCCTGCTGGACGGTTTCCCGCGCAACGTCTCGCAGGCCGAGGCGCTGGACGAGCTCCTCACCATCGAGGGCATCAAGCTGGACGCGGTACTGGACCTGGAGGCCCCGGAGGAGGAGGTCGTCAAGCGGATCGCCGGCCGGCGCATCTGCCGCAACGACTCCTCGCACGTCTTCCACGTGACGTACAAGAAGCCCGCCAAGGAAGGCGTCTGCGACGTCTGCGGCGGCGAGCTGTACCAGCGGGACGACGACTCCGAGGAGACGGTCCGCACCCGGCTCGAGGTCTACCACACGCAGACCGAGCCGATCATCGACTACTACAAGGCGCAGGGCCTGGTCGTGACCATCGAGGCCATGGGCCCGGTGGAAGAGGTCACCGCCCGTGCGCTGGCCGCACTGAAGCGTGAGGGCGACGACCAGTAGTCGTCGCTCCCCGTACGGCCGTGGAGTCCCTCCGGACACCACGGCCGTACTGTTGTGTGCATACGTAACCCGACCGACCTGAGTGACGGAGAGCGCAGGCCCCCCATGGTGCAGATCAAGAGCCCCGAGCAGATCGCCAAGATGCGTGCGGCGGGGCTGGTCGTCGCCGCCATCCACGCGGCCACGCGCGAAGCCGCGGTGCCGGGGGCGACGACGAAGGATCTGGACGACGTCGCCCGCAAGGTCCTCGCGGAGAACGGTGCGAAGTCGAACTTCCTCGGCTACGGCGGCTTCCCCGCGACGATCTGCACCTCGGTGAACGACGTGGTGGTGCACGGCATCCCCTCCGACGAGGTCGTCCTCAAGGACGGCGACATCATCTCCATCGACTGCGGCGCGATCGTCGACGGCTGGCACGGCGACGCGGCGTACACGGCGTTCGTCGGCTCGGGGCACGCTCCGGAGCTGATCGAGCTGTCCCGGGTCACCGAGGAGTCGATGTGGGCCGGCATCGCCGCCATGAAGGCGGGCAACAGGCTGGTCGACGTCTCCCGCGCGATCGAGACGTACATCCGCCGTCAGCCCAAGCCGGGCGGCGGGCGCTACGGCATCATCGAGGACTACGGCGGCCATGGCATCGGCACCGAGATGCACATGGACCCCCATCTGCTGAACTACGTCGACCGCAGGCGGGGCAAGGGGGCGAAGCTGGTTCCCGGGTTCTGCCTGGCCATCGAGCCGATGGTGTCCCTGGGGACCCCGCGCACGGAGGTCCTCGAGGACGACTGGACCGTCATCACCACCGACGGCACCTGGTCCTCGCACTGGGAGCACTCGGTCGCGCTGACCGAGGAGGGTCCGCTGGTGCTGACCGCTCCCGACGGGGGCAGGGCGAAGCTGGCGGAGCACGGTGTCACGGCGGCGCCGGACCCGCTGGGCTGAGCTTTCCTCCGGGGCCGCGGTGCGCGGTTCCTCGCCCCCGCCGCCCCTCCCCATTCCCGCCCTTGGGGGCTGTCGCCCCCCCGGGCCCCCGCCGTTGGGGGCTGTCGCCCCCCGGGCCCCCGCCGTTGGGGGCTGTCGCCCCCCGGGCCCCCGCCGTTGGGGGCTGTCGCCCCCCGGGCCCCCGCCGTTGGGGGCTGTCGCCCCCCGGGCCCCCGCCGTTGGGGGCTGCCGCCCC